>NZ_JALKFZ020000172.1 GCF_023243075.1 Frankia sp. AiPa1
CTCGCCGTGATCGCCTGCGGAGACGGAGTGAGACCGCCCCGCTCCTAGAGCGGGGAGGCATCTGTCAGTGAAACAGGAAAACCCGACCGTGAGGAAGGGAATCCCCGGCCTTCAGGCCGGGGAGGATGTCAACTCGATGCCCACGACCTCGCCCGACGCGCGTTCGAGCACGGCGTCGACCTCGTTGTGGTCGCGGTCGCGATAGTGGAACATCGAGATCGGTTCCTCGGCCCAGGTGAGCTGGCGGGCGATTTCACCGAGGACGAAGTTCTCCAGCAGCGGACCGACCGGCGAGGTCGGATGCGACGCGCGTCGCGAGGTCATACCGGTCAGGTGTCCGGCGACACCCGAATCGACGAAAATCAGTTTGGGTGTCGCGACCGCGCGGGTCGTGAGGTTGCTGGACCAGGCGGGTATCCGGCGGATCACATAGACCAGTTCCAACGCCTCGATGTACCGGGCCACCGTGGACGCGGAGACGTTCAGGTCGTTGCTCAGGCGAGCCGGCACGACGAGCCCGCTGCTGTTGGCGGCCAGCGCCTGGACGAGCCGGCGCATCTCGGCCGTCCGTTGGATGTCGGCGATCTGGCGGACGTCGCGGGCGATCAGGTCCGAGATATAGGATTCGAAGAATCGCCCACGGCGCCTCGGGTCAGTGCGCCGGACAGCCTCCGGAAAGCCGCCTCGCAGCGCCCGCTCGATGTAGTCCTGGCGTCTCAGGCCTCCCGCATCCACGGAGATGTCGGAGGCGGAGAAAACCGCATCGACGAATCCGTCCGGTCCGCTGCCGATCTCTCCCTGGGCGAGCGGCCAGAGTTCGATCGTCTCGGAGCGGCCGGGGAGCGTGTCGGGAATTCCGCGTAGTCCCCACAGCCGGGCGGAGCCGGTCAGGAGAAACTGGCCTGGCCGCTGACTGCGGTCGACCTCACGCTTGATCGCAAGGAGCAACTCCGGCACCCGCTGGACCTCGTCGATCATTAACAGGCCGTCGTGATGGAGGAATCCGATCGGGTCCGCGGTGGCGGCGGCCCTTGTCGGTTCCTCGTCGAGATAGTAGGAGCGCGCGCCGTCGGCTCGCTCCACCGCGAGTTGGGCGAGGGTGCTCTTCCCGACCTGGCGCGCGCCGTTGAGCACGACGACGCGGGTGTCCGTCAGCGCGGTGGACACCAGCCTGGCGGCATGTCGGGGGAAGAGATCCAGGCTGAGCTGGCGAAGTTCCACGAACACCTCCGGCCGTGCCGCTAGCGTTGCTTTTCAAACGATCGATGAGCTGAAGTTTGGGCAGCTCAGAATATACTCATCCTTGATCGTATGACGGATCTGCCGTCATGATCGTGAGTCATCTGCCGTCATGATCGTGATGGATCCGCCGGGCGTCCAGCATAGGTTCAGGCACGGTCGAGGCGGCCGCTCGGTGGTGGCCGCGCGCTGATACCGCTCCTCGGCGGAGACGCACGCGGCGAACCGCCGGGTTTTACCGAAGATGCGCCAGGTGGCTGATATGTTACTTTCGACACCTCGATCCAGATCGCCGACGTTCCTGGTGCCCGCCGGCCCGCCGGCCGCCACCTCGGACGCCGGGCGCCCCGGCCCGGCGGCCCGGCGGCCCGGCCGAAGCCGGAGGCTGGCACGCGCGGCGGGCCCATCGTCGGCCTCGCTGAGGTGCTCGTCACGCGCCGGGCGCTCGCCGGCCGGTCGACGGTGCGTTACAAGCTGTTTCTGGCGGCCCTGCCTCTTCTCGCGGTCGGTATTCTGATCCTCGCGCTGGAATGGTTCTCCGGCCTTGGCCCCACCGTCCCGACGGCGTCGGGGCACGCTCACCAGCCGCCGATCCTCGGGCCGCTGACGACGCTGTTCGCGCTGCTGCTCACCCTCGCCGCCGGAAGTGGGCAGAAGGAAACATAGGCACGCTGGCCGATGTCGGTATCAGACGTCGCTGGCTGCTCTGGCCAGGTGCAGAGCCTGTGTCCAACCAGGACGTCTGGATCTCACTTGGCCGCCCGCTCCCCGCTCCCTGCTCCCCGTCGTGGGATGCCGGTGCGTCGATCGCGGGTGCCGGACCCATGCCCCGTGAGGCGGGGATGTGGCCCGGCCTCACGGTGACGGCCGAGCTGGTCGCCAACGGGGTCAGACGGCCGTGGGGTCAGACGGCGGCGGGTGCGCGGCGGGGGACGGGGCCGCCGAGGGTGGTGAGTTCGGCGAGCCAGAGGTCGGCGAGCTCACCGTGGCGCGGCACACTGGCGCTCGCCGTGAACCCCGCGCAGACCTGTGCGCCGAGGCCGAACAGCGCGACGGAGAGATGCTGCCGGCCGGCGAACAGGGGCGCCAGGCAGATCACCAGGCTGACCTGCCGGCCCGCGACCGTGTAGGGGCCGCGGGCCGTCCCGGCGTTGCTCGCCGTCAGCGCGACCTCCTTCACGCGCGTGCTGGCGGCGGCGGCCTGGGCCAGGAACCGGGGTGACGTGGTGCCCGGTGGCGGCCTGTCCAGCAGGCGCCGCCCGACCACCGCGACGCTGCCGCCCGCCTTGGCCCGGCGGGTGTACGCCGCCGTCTGGGCGACCCGCCGCAGCGGGTTGGGCTCCGCGCACGGCAACGGGACCCGAACCCCGAAGGTGAAGTTGGACATCAGCTCGCCCTCGCCCTGCTCGCGCAGCGCGATCGGCATCGAGACGTGGATGGGCCGCCCGCCGTTCGTCCACTCCGGCAGCGACCATGCCCGCAGCGCGCCGGCGAGCGCGGCGAGGAAGACGTCGTTGACGGTGACCCCGTGCCGGCGGGCGATGCCACGCAGAGTCTCGAGTTCGGTGACCGCCCAGGTGTGGCGGGCCTCGCCGCGTGGCGGGCCGCCCCAGGAGGCCAGCTGGCGCGTGCGGGGAATCCCACGCAGCGCCCCGGCGGCCATCCGGGCGTAGTCCCGTGCGTGCGGCGCGCGGAAGGTCGGCAGGGTGCGCAGCGACGGCTCGCGGTCGGGCCCGAACAGCAGGTGCAGGGCCTGACGCACGGCGCTGCCGTCCTGGTGGGTGTGGCTTAGCCAGTAGACGACGGCGACCCCGCCGGGGGTGTGCCCCCACAGCAGCCAGACGCGCCACAGTGGGCGGTGCTCGTCCAGGGGTCGCCGGGCGATTCGGCCCAGCGCCGCCCGCAGACCCTCGTCCCCACTGCCGGTGGGCAGCCGTTCCTCGACGACGTGGTAGTCGAGATCCAGGTCGTCGGCGCGACGCCAGACGGTCTCCTGGTCGCTCTCGGCCGAGCTCGGCCGGGACAGACGCTCGGTGAGCGCCGGTGCCTCGCGCAGCCGTTCGGCCACGTGCGCGCGCACGTCGGTGACGGTCAGCGTCGGGTCGTCGATGCACAGGACCAACCCGGTCTCCAGGAACTCGCCGGGATGGAGCCGGCTGAAGTGCAGGAAGGCTCGGTCTCCGATGGTCAGCGGCCTGGTCCGCGGACCAGGTAAGGCTGCCTCCGCGGAGTGGCGTGTCATGCCGAGTCCTTCCCATGTCCTGCGGGCCCGGACCTGCGTCGGCGACCGAGCCGACCCGAAATTTTGCCGCTTTCCGATCAAAATGCCTGAATTTATCGCCGCATGCTAGGTCTGCGTAGCCACCTGTCGCCACTGGCCCCGAGGGTAGCGGCGGGTCAGGCCGCAGGGGCGGTCGCCCGGATCGGCGGCGGAGAATCCCCACGATTTGTTGTCGCCATGTTACGGCAGTGCTGCCGGCTGTTGCGTCAGCCCGTCGGCGTGGTGTGGCATCAGGGAACATCGCAGGGACACCTGCCTGGTCCACCGCGTCTGGAGGAAATCGTCATGCCGACGACCGGTACGTCGATCACCGGGACATCCACCAGCGAGGTCGACAACGGCCACGGCGGCGGACCGGTCGGGTCCGCCCCGGCCGGTGCGAGCCCTGGCCTGCGGGAGTTCCTCGTCCACAAGCGCGCCGCCGTGCTGGCCCGCGAGGAGGCGATCGCCGCGGGCACCCTGCCGGGCCCGGCGGTGCTGCGGGCGCACTCCGTCGCGGGCGGGGTCGCGGGCGGGCGCAGCGGGGTCCGGCGGATCCGGATCCGGGACCACCAGATCCTCAGCGACTCGCCGCCGGACTTCGCCGGTGACGACCTCGGGCCCAGCTCACCCGAGCTGGTCCTCGGTGTGTTCGCCAGCTGCCTGACCCACGTCTTCGAGATCGTCGCCGCCCGCCTGGCGATTCCCCTCGACGAGATCAGGGTGGACGTCGAGGGCCAGATGGAGCCCCGGGCCGGCCGGCCGGGTTTCGAGAACACCCCCCGCGAGCCGCACGACATCACCTACCAGGCCAGCGTGACGTCCCCGGCGACAGGCGAGGAGATCGAGACCCTGTTCCGCGTCGTCGAGGAGGAATGCCCGCTGCTCGCGCTGTTCACCAGGCCGCAGACCATCGCCGGCTCGCTCGTGCACACCCAGAGCCGCTGACCGGGTGGGGAGCAGGGCATGAAGTTCCTGGCCATCACCCTGATCGTGCATGCGCCTGATCCGCGCACGGGCGTGCTCCCGTCGACGACGGCCCGGTTCCAGGAGGTGGTGGCGGGCGCGGTGCTGGCCGAGGAGCTGGGATTCGACGGCTTCGGAGTGGGGGAGCGGCACGAGCGGCCGTTCATCTCCTCGTCCCCGCCGGTGGTGCTCAGTCACATCGCCGCCCTTACGTCGAGGATCCGGTTGTTCACGGCGGTCACGACGCTCAGCCTGCTGGATCCGGTGCGGGCCTTCGAGGACTACGCCACCCTCGACCAGCTCTCCGGCGGCCGGTTGGAGCTGATCGTCGGCAAGGGCAACGGCGCGGCGCAGGCACAGCTGTTCCACGTGACGGCGGCGGATCAGTGGGACCGCAACCGCGAGTCCTACGAGCTGTTCCGCCGGCTGTGGCGGGAGGAGAAGGTCACCTGGTCCGGCCGGTTCCGGCCGCCGCTCGAGGAGGCGGAGGCCTGGCCGCGGCCGCTGCAGCCGGAGATCCGGATCTGGCATGGCAGCGCGACCAGCGAGGCGTCGGTGGATCTCGCGGCCCGCTACGGCGACCCGTTGTTCTCGGCGAACGTGACCAACCCGGTCGAGCCGTACGCGGCGCTGGTGCGGTACTACCGGGAGCGCTGGGTGGCCTACGGGCACGACCCGGCGGACATCCTCGTCGGCGCGGGAAGCGCCGGGTACTACGGCGCGCCCCGCTCCCAGGACGCGGTCGCCCGCTACCGGCCGATCTTCGAGGCGCGGCTGGCGGCCTTGCGCCGGATGGGGCAGGAACCGGTCTTCCCGACCCTCGAGGACGCGCTCGAGCGCAGCTCGATCCTGGTCGGCAGCCCCCAGCAGATCATCGAGAAGGTGCACTGGTACCACGAGCGCCTCGGCCACGAGGTGATGCACCTGCACGCCGACGCGGACGGTCTCACCGCCGCCGAGCATCGCGAGACGATGGAGCTCTTCCAGAGCGCGATCGCGCCCGTGCTGCGCCGGGAGATCCCGAGCCGGCCCCTGCCCGCCCCACCGACCCTGCCCGCCGACGCTCGTCTCGCCGGCGCTCGTCTCGCCGACGTCCATTCCGCCGACGTCCGTCCCGCCGACGCCGGATGACTGCGGCGCAGTACCTCTGGTACATCCCGAACGAGGTCCAGGCCGGGCACCGTGGCGACGACGAGGTGGCCGGCCACAACAGCCTGGAGGCGCTGACCCGGCAGGCCGTCGCGGTCGAGCGGCATGGCTGGCGCGGTGCGCTGCTCGGCGCCGGCTGGGGCCGGCCGGACACCTTCACCGTGGCCACCGCTCTGGCGATGCGCACGACCAGCTTCGAGCCGCTGATCGCCATCCGTCCCGGTTACTGGCGCCCGGCGCACTTCGCCGCCGCCGCGGCCACCCTCGACCAGCTCACCGGTGGTCGGGTCCGGGTGAACATCGTCTCGGGTCAGGACGACCTCGCGGCCTACGGCGACCACGAGGCGGGCCAGGCCCAGCGCTATGCCCGCACCGCCGAGTTCATGCGGCTGGTCCGCCGGTTGTGGACCGACGAGTCGGTCACTCTCAGCGGCGAGTACTTCCAGGTGACCGGCTCGACCGTCGCCTCCCGGGTCCAGGCCCGCGCGGGCCGTCCCCATCCGACGCTCTACTTCGGCGGAGCGTCGGAGGCCGCCCAGCGGGTGGCGGCCACGCAGGCGGACGTCCAGCTGTTCTGGGGTGAGCCGCTCGCCGGTATCGCCGAACGCATCGCGCGGCTGCGAACGCTGAGCGCCGAACTGGGCCGGGAACACCCGCCGCTGGAGTTCGGGCTGCGGATCACCACGCTGGTGCGGGACACCACCGCACAGGCCTGGGCCGACGCCGAGGCCAAGGTCGCCGACCTGGCCGCGCGTCAGGGTGACCACGCGGGGCACCCCGGACGCCACGATCCCGCCCACGCGGTGGGCCAGCAGCGGCTGGTCGACCTCGCCCACCGCGGCGAGGTTCTGGACGACAACCTCTACACCGCGCCGGGCCGGGTTGGCGGCGAGGGCGCCGGCACCACCTGGCTGGTCGGCTCGCCCGCGGACGTCGCGAACTCCCTGCGCCGGTACGCGGACCTCGGCATCACCCACTTCGTCCTGTCCGACACTCCCTACCTTCGGGAGGTCGAGCGCCAGGGCACCCAGCTTCTCCCGCTGCTCAGAAACACCAGAGTGACCCGGAGAAAGGTCTGATTCCCGGTTGGATGAGGGTCGCTTTCCCGGTCGGGTGAGGGCCGCTCAGATCCGCAGCACGGTGACGGGTCGGCCGCTGGGGCTGGTGGCGCTCGTAAAGCCCAGGTCCGTGCCCACCCGTTTGTGTTCGGCAGGGCGCTGGTCGAAGATCACCAGATATCCGGTGGGGAGCCCGAGACGCAGCAGGTAGCCGTCGAGCTGGGCGAGACCGGCGGGCGCCGGGTCGGCGTCGCCGGGGCGGTGGGTCTTCACCTCCAGCGCCTCGCGCTGCACGGCCGGTCCGCCGTCCGGTCCGGTGTGGTTCCAGCGGATCAGCAGGTCGAGGGCGCCCCGGCCGACGCCGTACTCGCGGTCCACGAAACCGCTGCCGTTCACCGCGCGGTCGAGGTAGCCCAACAGTGTGATGTGCGGGGTGACCTCACGGTAGGGCTGGTCGGCGGTCAGGAGGTCCTCGGTTCGGTGCCAGAACTCCGTGAAGCGGGAAAGCAGTCCCACCAGATCGAGCCGCCCGTCCGGCAGGACGAACGAACGTGGTTGCGGCGCGCCGTTGACGCCCTCGAACAGGCCGTCGGCGAGGACCCGGGTGATGACGTTGCGGTAGATCGGGTTGGCGATCTCCACGGTGGACGTGGTGCGGCGGACCAGCCCGAGGTCGGCGGTGTATGCCAGGTCGTCGGAAAACGGGTCGAACCTGACCTGTGTACCGGCGAGCACGGGCTCGATGACCCGTCGGACCCGAGCGTCTCGCAGCCGGTCGACCAGCGAATCGATGTGCGTCTCCCGCGCGACGACAATGCGTTCCGTGGCCTCGTCGACATGATCGACAGTGATCGTTGTGGGCGGCGCGACCTTCATCCGGTCAACGATTTCGTGGGCGAGGGCATTGACGAGCCATGGCTGGCCCATTGTCGAGGCGAACGCGTACTCGACGGATTGGGGAGTGAAGTGCTGGCCGGTATCGGCAGTGTGCTGACCGTAGAGGCTCCGCACTTCGTCGAGAGTGAAGTCGTTCAGCCGCAGCGACGTGACCTTGATATTGAACGGGCTCGGCGACGTCAGTCTGGCCGGATTGCTGTCCGAGGCGATGCGGTATTCGCGTACGTCCCGCAGCCCACACAGTGCGATGGACGAGGGGAAACCGTGCGGACGGTCTCGGTAGCCGTCGCGCAGCTGGCCGAGAACGCTCAGTAGGGTCCGCCCGGCGAGCGCGTCGATTTCGTCCAGGAACAGCACGAGGGGCCTTGGGCAGGCCTCGGCCCAGACCGCGAACGCCTCGGAAAGGAGCCCCTCGTCCCAGGCGTCGGGCCAGGGCGGCGGGCGCAGGTCGGGCGGAAGGGCGGTGCGCGCGGTACGGCGCGCGCGGGTGAGGATCGCCCGGGTGGCCGCGCCGACGTCCTCCGGCCAGGGCCGGCCGGCCTCCATCGACAGCACGACCGCCGCATGGCGGCCGCCTGCGGTCAGCTCGGCGGCAAGGGCCTGGATCGTCGTCGTCTTGCCGGTCTGGCGAGGAGCGTGCAGCACGAAGTACTTCCCGTCCTGGACCAGGCCAGGTACCTCGGGAAGCCGGCCGGACGCGGGGACCATGTAGTGGCTGATCACGTCGCAGGGTCCGGTCGTGTTGAAGGAGCGGGTCATCGGCCACCACCTCCCCGGGAGCGCACGGCTGATCGCCACTCTACGGACCTCCGATCCGCGACCTGCGGAGCTCCGACCGCGGGTTGGGGTTCGCGCGCGATCGGGCTGCGGCGGGTGTGTTCGTCGTGGTCCGCGGGTCCCCGCCCCCCGCCCCCCGCAGTCCATGATCGCTACGCTGGCCGCGGATCGCCGGGCAAGATCCGCCTACACAGGTCGTTGTGGGGGGCAAATCGGACACGAACACCCCCGTTACGACCTGCTTGGATCTTGACCCTGGTATTGCCGTCACGAGGGGTGACTGTGGTGGGGGAGGGGGCTGCTGGCGCAAGGGGCAGGGGTGGGTGGCGCGACGGTGGGGAGGGGAGGCTGCGTGGGGTCGGGGGGAACCGGCCGGCGGAGTTCTCGGTCGGGGCGCCGGGTTGCCGCGAGTGGCGGATGAGCTCAGGCCGCGTTGAGGATGGCGGCGGCGACGCGGTCGGGGTGGTCGAGGGGGAGGAACGTGCGGCCGCCCGCGACGGTGTCGAAGGTCGCGTCGGTGAAGGCCGCGGCCAGCCGGCGGCCGAGGTCGACGCGGAAGAAGCGGTCCGCGTCGCCCCACAGGATGTGGATCGGCTTCTCGGTCTTCGGGAGGCGGGTCGAGACGTCGAGCAACCCGGCTGGGTCGATGCCGCGAGCGAGTTTCGCCGCGTCGCGGCGGATGTCCGCCTGTGCCAGCGGCGTGACCCACGCGCGGGTCAGTTCGGGGTCGAAGGGGCCGCTGGCCAGCGGGCCGAAGCCGAGCGGGCTGTGCCGCAGCCGCGTCGAACGCAGCCCGGGTACGAGCGCGGCGACCAGCGCCGGGTGGCGGAACGCGCGGACGAGCAGGGTGAACGGGAACGGCGGGAACGTGTCGAACCCGTCGCAGTTGGTCAACACCACCCGGCCGACGCGGGACGGGCCCGCGCCTTCGGGGTCGTCGGGGTCGTCGAGGTCAAGGACGAACTGGATGATCGCGCCGCCGGTGTCGTTGCCGACCAGCGTGACGTCCCGCAGGTCAAGCGCCGCGAGGAAATCGAGTACCAGCCGGGCGACTCCGCGCGGGGTGAGGTCGGCGTCGGGCCGCATCGGCGTGGGGTGGGAGCCGAGCGGCAGGGTCGGCGCGTAGCTGCGCAGGCCCTGCTCGGCGAGCAGGGCAGCCACGGCGGACCACAGTTGGCCGTCGACGAGCAGCCCGTGCAGGAACACCACCGGCGGCCGGCCGGAGTCGCGCGGCCCGGCCACTCGGTAGGAGATCGGACCATGCGGCAGGTCGAGGACATCGACGGGCGGGGAGGGCGTCGAGATAGCCATGCAAAAAACATACGGACAGACTGTATGTAAAGCAATCGGTGTCCGGACGGAGCAGAATCGGGGCGTGCCCGCATCGCCCAACCCCGACCAGTCCTCGGGCGTCGATCAGACATCGGCCTCGGACCGGACATTGGCTACGGACCGGACATTGTCCGAGGACCGGGCGTCAGCCTCGGACCGGGCGCAGGATCCGGAGCCGAAGCCACCGCGGCGGCGGCAGGCGGACCGGTCCGCGGCCACGCGGACGGCGCTGGTCGCGGCGGGGCGGCGGCTGTTCGCCGAGCAGGGCTTCGCCGCGGTCGCCACCGAGGCGCTCGTGGCGTCGGCCGGGGTGAGCCGCGGGGCGCTTTACCACCAGTTCGTCGACAAGACCGCGCTGTTCGCCGCGGTCGTGGAGGCGGTCGAGGCGGATGTGGCGGCCCGCATCGCCGCCGAGGTGGCCGCCGCAGGCTCCACCGATCCGGTCGTGGCGCTGCGCCAGGCCGCCCGGATCTGGCTGCGGATCTGCGTCGAGCCGGAGGTGCACCGCGTGGTTCTGCTGGACGGGCCGTCCGTGCTGGGCTGGGCCGAGTGGCGCGAGCTGTGCCAGCGCCACGTCTTCGGCATGGTCCGCGACGTGCTGACCTGGGGGATGGACACCGGGCGCATCCGGACGCAGCCGGTCGGCCCACTCGCCCACCTGCTCATGGGCGCCAGCGACGAGGCCGCCCTTTACATCGCCCGCGCCGAGGACCCTGACACCGCCCGCACCGAGATGACGGCCGCCCTCGAACATCTCCTCGACGGCCTCACCCAGGCCTGACCTGAGATCCGTCGCCACCGCCCGCCGGATCTCAGGTCAGGCGCGGCTGGCGGCTGCGCGTTACCGGGCCGCAGGAGGGTGAAACCGGCGTGTAGGGCTGGTGATACCAGCGATCCCTAACGTTTCGTCCTGTTCGGCCCGGCGGTCATGATGATCGACCGGCCGGCATCCCCGTCCGTATCCATGGAAGGAACAGTTTGACCACCATGCCCGCGGTCCAGGCCAGCGGCCTGGTCAAGAAGTTCGGCGAGCTGCGCGCCGTCGACCAGATCGACCTCGAGGTACGCACCGGTGAGGTCTTCGGCGTGCTCGGCCCCAACGGCGCCGGCAAGACGACGACGCTCAAGATGTTGGCCACGCTGCTGTCGATCGACAGCGGACGGGCCGAGATCTTCGGCGTCGACGTGGCCGCCGAGCCCCACCGGGTCCGCCAGCTCATCGGCGTGACCGGCCAGTACGCCTCGGTGGACGAGGATCTCACCGGCGCCGAGAACCTCTGGCTGTTCGGCCGGATCCAGGGACTGAGCTCCAAGGCCGCCCGCGCCACCGCCAGCCGGCTGCTGGAGCAGTTCGGCCTCACCGAGGCCGCCGAGCGGCGGATCTCCGAGTTCTCCGGCGGAATGCGCCGCCGCCTCGACCTCGCCGCCTCCCTCATCAACCGCCCACCACTGATCTTCCTGGACGAGCCGACGACCGGCCTGGACCCGCGTACCCGCGGCCAGATGTGGAACACCATCCGGGAACTGGTCGACGATGGCTGCACCGTCCTGCTCACCACGCAGTACCTGGACGAGGCCGACCAGCTCGCCGACCGGGTCTGCGTCATCGACCAGGGCCGCAAGGTCGCCGAGGGCACGCCGGACGCGCTGAAGTCCCAGGTGGGCGACTCGACCCTGCAGCTCGAACTCGCCCCCGGCGCGGACCAGGCGCTCGCCCGCGCGGTGATCGTGCGGGTCCTCGGCGAGGAGCCGGTCGCCACGCCTGAGTCGGGACGGCTCAACGTTGCGCTCGCCGTCGCCGACCGGGCCGCCGACGTGCTCATCGCGCTGCGCGAGGCCGCCGTCAGCATCGTCTCGGTCAGCGTCGCCAAGCCCACCCTGGACGAGGTCTTCTTCGCCCTCACCGGCCACGGCACCGCCGACGGACCGGCCGCGACCGTCCCCGGCCAGTCCACCAGCAGCCTCGACGGCACCAGCGGCCTCGACGGCTCTGCCAGCTTCGACGGCTCTGCCAGCTTCGACGACTCTGCCACGGAGGTGGCCCGATGAGCACCGTCCTCGCCGAACCGTCCCTCGTCCGCCCGAAGCCGGCCCCGCCGGTCGACCCGGCCGCCGCCGTGGCCCGCGCCAAGTCCCGCGTAGGGTTGCGTGAGACCGTCACCCAGACCCTCGCGATGGCCTGGCGGGCGCTGAAGAAGATGCGCCGCAACCCGGAGCAGTTCTTCGACGTGGCGTTCCAGCCGCTGCTGTTCACGGCCATGTTCGCCTACGTCTTCGGCGGCGCGATCTCCGGCGACGTGCACAGCTACCTGCCGCTGCTGATCCCCGGCATCGTCGCCCAGACGGTGCTCACCACCTGCATGGCCACCGGCACGCAGCTGCGCGAGGACATGGACAAGGGGGTCTTCGACCGGTTCCGCTCGCTGCCGATGTCCCGGGTCGCGCCGCTGGCCGGTCCGATGGTCGCCGACCTCGTCCGCTATCTGATCGCGGCGACCCTGACCTACGCGATGGGCCTGATCCTCGGCTACCGGCCCGGCGGCGGGGTGCTCGGCGTGCTCGGCGCGATCGTGCTCGCGGTCATCACCGGCTGGTCGATCGCCTGGGCGTTCACCTGGATCGGCACGATCGCCCGCAGCGCCCGCAGCGTCCAGGGGATCTCGATGATGATCCTGTTCCCGCTGACGTTCCTGTCCAACGCGTTCGTCCCGGCGAAGACGCTGCCGGGCTGGCTGGAGACCTTCACCAAGGTCAACCCGGTGTCACATCTGGTCTCCGCCACCCGGGATCTGGCCAACAACGGCGTGCTCACCGCGCAGGTCGGCTGGACGCTGCTCACCGGCCTCGTCGTGATCGTCATCTTCCTGCCGCTGTCGGTCCTCACCTACCGTCGCAGCCTCTAGGTCATGATCGTCCGATGGAAGGTCGGCGGCGCCCTCGGGTTGCCTGGCGGCCAGCCGTTCGACGAGGACACGGGCCGTCTCGAACGGCCGCGCCCCATCGGCCTGGGCCACGCCCAGCGCGCCGGGCAGCAGCCGTTCGGCGAGGGCCTCCACCCGTGACCACGACATCGACGGGATCATCGTCCCGTACGAGAACCGGCTGGCCAGGGCGACGAGCTCCACGGCCTCCCGCGGCGTCGGCGCGGGAGGCCGGCCGTCGCCGCGGCGCAGGCCCCAGGCGCCGAGCGCGTACAGCAGCCCGCCATAGACCGGATAGTCGGCCGTGTCCGAGCCGAGGCGCAGGGCGGTGACGCCGCGGGCCAGCGCACGACGGAACAGGCCACGGCCCATCGCGAGATCCTCGGCGCCGTCGGCATGCCAGGTGAACGCGGACAGGCTCACCGCATCGGCGACCACCGCCCAGGGTTCGGCACCGGTCGGTTCGACGCCGGGCAGCCGCATCCGTCGCATCCGCCGCGCCGCTCCCAGATGCTGGCGCAGGCCGTCGGCGACCTCCCCACGGGCGATCGCGAGCTCCGCCCGGCCGATCTCCGCCATGATCGCGCCGCCGTTCGGCGAGTCGTCGGGCAGACCGACCCGGGCTAGGTAGCCGTCGGCCGCGTCGAGCCGGCCGTCGTTGATGGCGTCGATCGCGAGCAGGACGTACATCTGCGCCACATCGTCGCGGGCACCGAGGCGCTCCAGGACGGGCAGGGCGGCCTGGGCGTGCGAACGGCCGGCGGCCAGATCGCCGAGCTGCATCGACAACTCGGCGAGCCGGGTGCGCAACAGCGCCGACACCCAGGGGCCGTCCTGCGCGGTGGCGAGGGCCAGGGCCGCCGTGGCCGCCGCGGCCGCCGCCCGCGGGGCGCCGGAGTTCTCCCGCCGGTGCGCGATCCAGACCAGGCAGGTCAGCCGGGTAGGCCGATCGGCGTCCCGGGCCAGCCGTGCGAGCTCCGCCTCGGCGTCCGCGGACCGCGCCGGGTCGAGCGCGAGCAGAACCCGTGCCGAACCCGGCAGCGCCGAGCCCGCCAACGCCGGATCGGCGTCAGCCTCGCGACCCAGCCGCGCCAGCAGGGCGCGCGCCGCGGCCGGGAACCTGCCATCCCCGATGAACAGGGCGGTGCGCGCCACCACGACCACGGCCGACAGCGCCGGCGAGACCAGCCGCGGCGGTGGCGTCCAGCTCGTCAGCAGCGCGGTGACCGCGTCGAGCAGCGCCATCATCCGCAGGTGCTCGCCGCGGATCTCCCAGAACGTGCCAAGAACCGCGATCAGCCAGACGACCGTCTCGCCGTCTCCTTCGACGAGGGCGACCCGCAGCTCGTCGGCGAGGTTCGTCTCCTCGGCCGCGACCGCGTCGATCGCCGTGAACTGCCGTTCGGTGACGAGGTCCGGGCCGTGGCGGCTGGCGTGGCCGATCGCCCAGGCCCGCAGTGCCTGCCGGGCCCGCGGCTGCTCGCCGGCCTCGGCGAGGCGCAGTCGGCCGAACTCGCGGACGGTCTCCAGCATCCGGTAGCGGATCCCGCCGGCCGTTTCGCGCACACTCAGCAGCGACTGGTCGACCAGGTCCTGCACCGTGTCGACCGGGCTCACCGCGTCGACCGTGCCGGTGGCCTCTCCTCGGACCTCGGTGCCGCCCAGACCCTCCGCGCTACCCAGGACCTCCTCGGCCGCGTCGAGGGTGAAGCCGTCGGAGAACAGCGCGAGCCGGCGCAGCGCACGACGTTCGGGTTCGCCGAGCAGGTTCCAGGACCAGTCGATCACCGCGAGCAGGGTGCGGTGGCGGTCCGGGGCGGAACGGTCACCGCCGCGCAGCAACGTGAACCGGTCGGCGAGTCGCCGGTCGATGTCCTGCACCGACATCGCCCGCACCCGGGCGGCCGCGAGCTCGATCGCGAGCGGCAGCCCGTCGAGCCGGTCGACGATGCGGCCGACGACCTCGCGGTCGAGCCGGACGCTGGGCCGGGCCGCCGCGGCGCGCTGGCCGAACAGCTCGATCGCGTCGCCGCGGGCCAGCTCCGCGAGCAGGTAGACCCGCTCGGCGCCGATGGCCAGCGGGGCCCGGCTGGTGGTGAGGACCCGCAGGTCGGCGACGGTCGCGACGAGGAAGGCGACGAGCTCGGCGACCGCGGCGAGCAGATGCTCGCAGTTGTCCAGCAGGAGCAGGGTCGGGCCCCGCGAGAGCCGCGCCGCGATCCGTGTGCGCAGGTCGGCGCGCTGCGCGGGGGTGAGCACCCGGCGTTCACCGATCGAGTCGCGTACCCCGAGCGCGGAGCCGATCTCGCCCAGCAGGTCCTCGGGCGCGTTGATGCCGACCAGGCCGACCACGTGCACTATGGGCAGCTCGCTGTCGCGGGCGAGCAGGTTCGCCAGCCTGGTCTTGCCCAGTCCCCCCGGCCCGACGATCGACACGACCCGTGAGCGGACCAACAGCGCCTTGAGCTGGTCGATGTCGTGCTGACGGCCGAGCAGGGGAGTGGCGTCATGGCGGATCCCGGCGCGCTCGGGCCGGTCGAGAGCGAGCAGATCACGCTGCACCCTGGTGAGCGCCGGTCCGGGGCTGGTCCCCAGGCGTTCGCGCAGGTCGCGACGGTAGTGCTCGAAGCGCTCCAGGGCCGCGGCGGGCCCGCGCGCCGCCGCCTCGCTGCGCAGCAGGTCGGCGAGCAGATCCGCGTCCTCGGGATGCTCGGCGTGGGCCGCGCTCAGCATCGGGAAGGCCTCGGCATGCTGGCCGGTGCGGCTGAGCGCCCGGGCGAGCAGCAGCCGCGCGGTCGCGAGGTCGTGCCCAGCCGCCCGGCGCCGGTCGGCCAGCGGCCCCCGCTCATCGGCCGGAAGCCGGCCGTCACGCGCAACCCTGCCGTCCGGCGATGGCGGTGCCGGCGGCAGTGAGTCGGCGAGCGCCAGCGCCTCGCGGGTCCGCCTGGCGGCGGTGGAAGGATCGGCCAGCAGGAGCCGGCCGGACTCGGCGACCAGGGTGGCGAGCAGCGCACTGTCGACCTGGTCGGGCGCGAGGTTGAGCCGGTAGCCCTCACTGTCGTGCAGGACCGCATCGGCCCCGCAGGCCGTCCTGGTGCGGGAGACGACCACCTGCAGGCCCTTGGCGGCGTTGGCCGGTGGGGTGCCCCGCCAGATCAGTTCGACCAGCCGCTCGGCCCGCACCGGCCGCCCAGGCTCCGCCGCGAGTGCCGCGAGCAGGGCCCTCGGCCGATCACCGACCACTGGGGTGCCCTCCCAGCTCACCCCGTCCAGCAGAGTGAGACGGACGGCCACCCTGATCAGTCTAGGGCCGCCCCCCTGATCCGGCCGCCAGCCGGCTGGGAGCAGCGGGTGACCCGCTGTCAGGCTCCGTACGAGAGGCTTCGGCACGCCGCGGACCTTTATCGCGCGGACTGACGGCACGCGACGACCCTGACACCAGTGCCGCAGACCTCTGTGTCGGCCATCCATACATCAGCGGGAGCATGCCGAGGACCGCTGCGCTACGCTCCGTTTGGCCGGATCGGCCGCTGTCCGGTCCGGGCGTGCCTGCGTCTTCAGTGGACAGCGCGTGAGAAGCCGCGTGGCGCCGGGGCGAAGGAGATCCGATGGCGGACAGGACGGCGGATTCCCGCCCGGGTGCCTTAGCGGCCGCCACGGGCTGGGCGGACATCACGGCGCGGTGGATGACCGAGGCGCTGGCCGAGCACCATCCCGACGCGGAGATAAGCCGGGTCGACCTCGCCATGCGAGACGACGGCACGAATCGGCGGGCCCGGTTCGACCTCACCTACGCGGCCGGCTCCGGACCGGGCACCGTTTTCCTCAAACGCGCCGAGCGTGCCCATGCCGCGGTCAATCTGCGCAACGGCACGCTGTTCATCGAACCGGACCTGTTCGCCTCGCGGGTGCCGCTCCCCGTCGACCATCCGCTCATGTACAGGGTGGTCATTGACCGGCCGGCACTGGATTTCACCCTGGTCATGGAGGACGTGACCCGTCGCGGCGCCGACCCGCGGGATTCCACCCGTCCGATGACCGCCGACCAGGTCGCGCACGGGCTGCGCGGCCTGGCCCGGCTGCACAGCCGGTACTGGGGATTCTCCGCGACCACGCATCCGGAACTCGCCTGGATGCAGACCTGGGAGCCGACCGACGGTTTCTCCTCCGGCCTGCGGACGTTCGTCCCCCGCGGCCTCGAACGTGGCGTGAACGTGCTGCCCGCGCGGGTGGCCGCCCACAGCGGTGACGAGGTCGTCGACCTGTGGGCGCGGTACGTCGGCACGCTTGGCCGTGACCCGGTGACGCTGCTGCACGGCGACGCCCACATCGGCAACACCTATGTGCTGCCGGGCGACCAGGTCGGCTTCCTGGACTGGCAGGTCGCGCACCGGGGAGGCTGGTGCCAGGACGTCGGCTACTTCCTCGTCGGCGCGCTCACCGTCGAGGACCGGCGTCAGCATGAGCGTGCCCTGATCGCCGAGTACCGGGACGCGCTCGACCTTCCCGAACAGGCCCGGCCGTCGATCGACCTGGCCTGGCTGCGCTACCGGGCGTCGGCCGCCTACGGCCTCGCGATCTGGCTGTCGACGCTGGGCACCGACGGCTGGCAGCGGCACGAGATCTCCCTGGCCCTCACCGAACGCTATGCCGCCGCCTTCGCCGATCTGGACACGCCCGCGGCGCTGGTCGGGCTTTCCGCCTGACGGCCGTCGCCGATGGTGCCGGTTCCCGCCGGTGCCAACCTGACCGGTGCTACTGCCGCCGCCGATGTGTCGTCACGGTGTTTCCGCGTCGGTCCGGTGAGGTCAACGGGGAGCGAGTTCGCGGTCGACGGGCAGCGCGGTGCCGTTCCGGCCGCGGGCGGTGAGCAGGTCATCCAGGTTGTCGCTGGCCCAGGCACGGGCGGCATCGATCAGTTGCAGCAGGGAACGGCCAAGACCGGTCAGGCGGTACTCGACCCGCGGCGGGTTCTCGTCGAACAGGTGGCGGGTCACCATGCCGTCGCGTTCCATCGCGCGCAGCGTGTCGGTGAGGACCTTCGCGCTCACCGGCGTGAGGATCTGCCTGAGCTCGGTGAACCGCCGCGGGCGGGTCTCGAGGCTCAGGACGATCATCGCGGTCCATTTCTCGCCGATCCGCAGCGGGAAGGCGCTCATCGGACAGGCCGGGTCGAACGTCGGGCTGTCAGCAACATGATCCACCACGCCACGGTAACCGACCCTTTCCGCCAGTCGCCGCCAGTCGCCGCCGTCTCCGCGGCCAGCGCCGCCGGCGCGGCCAGCGCCGGTCACGTTGCGGTAACCGGCGTGGGGTCGCCTACCTTGTCGCGCCATGGAGAACATCGATACGGAACGTACGGTCAGCGCTCCCCTGAGGGTCGCGGTGCTCGGCGCCGGGGGCCGGGTGGGGCGGGCCGTCAGCCGGGAGTTCGTCGCCCGTGGCCATGCGGTGCTCGGCGTCGTGCGGGACGAGCGGCGGCACGCCGGGCTGCGTGAGCTCGGTCTCGATCTCGCCGAGGCCGACGTCACCCGTGGCGCCGACCTGGTCGGTGTCCTGGGGACCGCCGACGTCGTCGTCCTCGCCGTCACGCCGTTCACCGCGCCGCCGCCCACGTTCGACGGGTTCGACGAGGCGTACTACGAACACGTCGTACGGGCCGTGGCGGGAGCCACGCGGCCCGAGCCGCCGGTCCGGCTGCTCACGATCGGGCTGTTCGCCACCCTGCCGCTCACCGCCGGTGCCCGGGTGATGGACGACGCCGACCTGTTCCCGCCGCCGCTGCTGCCCTTCGCCCGCGCGCACGACCGGGTGCTGCCCGCGCTGCGCCGCCACGGCGGGGCGCTTGACTGGCTGATCGTCACGCCGCCCGCGGGCCTGGGGCCTGAGGCGGCCGCGGACGGGCGGGGTCCCGTTCTCGCGCGGCCGCCGGTCGGGCGGGACCAGGCCACCGGCGCGCTCGGCCATGACCAGTTCGCCCGGGCCGTCGCGGACCAGGCCGAGAACCCGACCTTCCACCGGGCACAGGTGGCCGTCGTGCCGGCGTCGGCGTCGGCGTCGGCGTCGCCGGTGCGCTCCCCCGACCCGGGTGGACCGGGCGCGTGACGGTGAACCGGGGTCGGCCACGCGGGTAGGCGCGGGAGGCGGCTCCTGTGTGTTCCAGAGAGTTCGGGTCGTGCGGATGTGCTGGCGGGGGTGTGCCCAGTCGGGTCCCTCGCGGAGATGGGCGTGTCCAGGCCGGTCAGGACTGACAGGGAACTAAAAGGTTGGCGGGATAGGCAGGAGCGCAGGACGAAGGGCAGGCGGATCAGGCAGTCGGCGAGGGGAGCGTGGATGACGCGGCAGGGGAACGACCGGCTCGGCGGGCCACGCGGCGCGGAGCAGGGCAGGTCCGGGCCGCAGGGACCGGTGCCGGCCGAGGCCCCGCGCGGTGCGGTCGACGGGGGAGCGGTCGGCACCCTGGTGGCCACGCGGGACGTGTCACGCCAGACCGGGGAGCGTCCGACTCCCGGCGACTCACCTCCGGACCGGGCCTCTCGCCCGCCGCGGGCCGTGCGTCCTGCTGAGGCGTCCCGGCGGCGATGGGCATCCGAACGGCCGCAGGCGTCCCGAGGGCGGTGGCCGTCCCGCCTGCCGTGGGTGTCGCGGAGGGACCGCGGCGGCACCTCCCCGGCGTGGTCGCCCGCTGGGCTGCGCCAGGCCAGGCGCGGCATGGTCAGGCGGATCCCCTATCCGCGGGGACTCTCCCCACGGGGCCGGTTCCCGCGCGGTGGCCGAGCCATGGGCGCCGGTGCCGGGCGCGCCGGTGCCGGGCGGGGCCGGTCCGCGCGGGGCGACGTTGCGGGCCCGGACGCGCGGCGCGGGGGGCGCAACCCGGCGTTGGACGGCGTCCGGGGGCTCGCGGTGCTGGCCGTGCTGGTGTTCCACATGGACTCGCTGCGCGGCGGACATCTCGGGGTCGACGTGTTCTTCGTGCTCAGTGGATTCCTGATCACCGGGCAGCTGCTCGCCGAGTGGGACCGCAGCGGGCGGGTGTCGTTCGCCCGGTTCTACCTGCGGCGCGTCTACCGGCTGCTGCCCGCGTTCCTGCTGCTGGTCCTCGTCGGCGCCACGTCGGTCGTCCTGCTGGGCCTCGGCGCGGACGGCGCGGGAGGCGCGGACGGCGCGCGCTCCGAGTTCCTGCGCAGCCTCGCGGCGTCGATGCTGTACGTGAACAACTACCTTCAGGTGACCCACCAGAGCACGGGTGCCGGCTGGCTCGGGCACACCTGGTCGCTGTCCCTGGAGGAACAGTTCTACCTGCTCTGGCCGCTGCTGCTGGTCGTGCTGTGCCGGTGGGGGCGCCTTGCCCGGCGGCTGCCGGCGGTCCTGCTCGCCGGAGCGGTCGCCGTGCTGCTCTGGCGTGACCTGCTGATCGCGCATGGCGCGTCGGGCCGGCGGATGTACTTCGCCCTCGACACCCGCGCGGATGCCCTGCTGGTCGGCTGTGCGCTGGCCGCCTGGCTGCGGGTGGCGCGGACCGGCGCGGCCGGTGAGGACGCCGGGAGTCTTGCCTGGCGGCGTCGGCTTGACCGGGTCAGGTCCGCGCTGCCGGTTCTCGGCCCGCTGGCGCTCGCCCTGCTGACGGTGGGGGCACTGACGGTGCCGGCCGACTGGGGGCCGAATCCGAGCTGGCTGTCGCACGGCGGCTACACCGCCGTCGCGCTCGTCGCCGGGCTCCTCGTGCTCGCCCTCGAACTCGGCGCCACCTCCAGCTGGTTGTTCCGGGGCTTGGCCGTCGCCCCGCTGGCCTGGCTCGGCCGGATCTCCTACGGGCTGTACCTGTGGCACTTCCCGGTCGTCGCCTACTGGGGCACTGATCTTTCCGGCGCGCTCGGCCGATGGCTGGCGATCGTGGTCGTCGCCCTGATCTCCGTGGCACTGGCGACGGCCTCCTACTACCTGCTGGAACTGCCCATCCAGCGCCGCCGTCCAGGAACGGCCCGCCGCCAGCCGTCCCCGGTACCGGTACCGGTACCGGTCCACATCGGACGGCGGGACGTGGCGGAAAAATGGGGTGCTGCGGCGGGGAGGGTTGGATAGCGTCCGCGGCATGTACACGCTGGCGGGTCGGCGTCGCAATCAGCCGCCTCCGCCGTGGGTGGTCTGGGAGGCGTTGGTGGCGCCGAACCGGGATCCCCGGCGCCCGTGGCTCCAGTTGCGTGCGGACGAGACCGCGCCCCGGGTGCTTACGGCCACGAGACCCGTCCTGGTGGTCTGGTCGACGCTGTGGCCGGCGCATCCGGACGACCGGATTCGTTTCGACCTCACCCCGACGGGCCAGGAGACCACCCTCGCCTGGGCTCTGCTGTCACCGGTGGAGCGGGATGCGGAGGAGGTCGCCCCGCGGCGCAGGCGGATCAACGAGCTCATCAACGCCCGGCTGCGCTACACGTTCGGCCAGTAGCCCGCCGGGCCGCGGATGCGGACTTCGCGCACCCGGCCGACCTCGCCATATGCTTAGGTATACCTCACTTGTACGGTTTCCGGCGGGCCGGGAGGCCGGTGGCTCGGTGAGGGGTGATCGAGTGCAGTCATGGGTCGGTCCGGGCCGGCGCCCGGCTCGCGGGTGGCGATGATGGTGGAGGATCTCGCCGCGCTGCGGCGGCCGGTGCGTACGCGGATCACCGTCGCCGCCGGCCTGCAGGCGCTGGCCGCGGTCCTGGCGGTGACGCCGGCGGTCGTGCTCGTGGAGATCGGCCGGCGGCTGCTCGACGGCTCGGTGCGTTCGGTGTGGGGGCTCGCCTGGCTCGCCGTCGGCCTGTTGTTCGCCCGCTTCGTGCTGTACGCGGCGGCCAGCCTGCTCAGTCATCTGGCGGACGCCGACCTCGCCTACCTGCTGCGCCGCCGGCTGACCGGGCAGCTGGGCGGGCTGCCGCTGAGCTGGTTCGCGGGCGGGGTCTCGGGCCAGGTGCGCTCGGTGGTGCAGGACGACGTCGCGACGTTGCACCACGCGATCGCCCACGCCCGCGCCGACCTCGCCGCGGCGGTGGCCGGGCCCGCGGTGGTCGTCGGCTACCTGCTCTGGGTCGACTGGCCGCTGGCCCTGGTCACGATCGCGCTGGTCGCGCTCGCCCAGAGCATCCGGATGCGCCTGACGGTCCGGGCGGCCGACCAGACCCAGCGGATGGCCGCGGCGAGTACCGAGCTCACCGCGGCGGTGCTGGAGACGGTGCGGGGCATCGCCGAGCTGAAGGCCTTCGCCCGGCACGGGCGGGCGCCGCGGTTCACCGCCGCCGCCGCCGAGTACGTCGACGCCGACGAGCAGGCACAGCGGATCTTCCTGCGGCCCCGCGGCGTCGCCCGCGCCACCGTCTCCCCGGCCACCGTGGTCTTCGTGACCACCGCGCTCGGGGTCGCGCTCGTCGGCGCCGGCTGGTCCGACCCGGTCGACCTGGTCGCCTTCGCGCTGCTCGGGGTGGGCCTGTTCGAGCAGCTCACCCCGATCTACCTGGCCCAGGACCTGCGCGACTCCGCCCGGGATGCGGCCGGTCGGATCGTGAAGCTGTTGGGTGAACCGCCGCAGAGCGCCGTCGAACCGGGCCTGGCCCGCCGGCCCGGCACGCCGCTGACCGTCGAACTCGACGATGTCCGGTTCAGCTACACGGACGGCCATCCGGTCCTCGCCGGGGTGAGCGCGACGCTGGCGCCCGGGACGGTGACGGCGCTGGTCGGGCCGTCGGGTGCCGGCAAGTCGACGCTGGCGATGCTGGTGGCGCGGTTTGCCGACGTCACCGGGGGCGCCATCCGCCTCGGTGCGGTCGACCTGCGCGAGATCGACCGCGACGAGCTCTACCGGCACGTCGGATTCCTGCTGCAGGACTCCGTCCTGCTCGCCCGCTCGATCCGGGACAACATCGCGCTCGCCGTGCCGGCGGCGAGCGACGAGGCGGTGCACGCCGCCGCCCGCGCCGCCGCGATCGACGAGCGCATCCGCGCGCTGCCTCGTGGCTACGACTCGGTCGTCGGCGAGGACGCGCACCTGTCCGGTGGGGAGGCGCAGCGGGTCGCGATCGCCCGCACGCTGCTCGCCGACACCCCCGTCATCCTGCTCGACGAGGCCACCGCGTTCGCCGATCCCGACTCCGAGGCCGCGATCCAGGACGCGCTGGCCGAGCTCGCCGTCGGCCGTACCCTGCTCGTCATCGCCCACCGGCTCTACACGATCACCGATGCCGACCAGATCCTCGTCCTCGACGAGGGCCGGCTCGTCGAGCGGGGACGCCACCTGGACCTGCTCGCCGCCGGCGGGCGGTATGCCGCGCTCTGGGCCGCCCAGCAGGACGGCGACCCGGCGACCACGCGCACCGACCCGGCCGTCACCGCTGAGGCCGCCGATGCCGCTGTCACCGCTGTCACCGCTGTCACCGACGTCGATGGTGTGGGGGGTCGGCGATGAGGGGGCCGCTGCACGGACTCGTACCGACCACGCAGCGCGCGCCGCTCGTCCGTTATCTGACGGCGATCAGCGGCTACGCGGTCAGTGAGGGCGTGGCGTTCGGGGTGTTGGCGCCACTACTGACGGCGCTGCTGCGCGGGCACACCGCCACCGCCGCCCGCTGGGTGATCCCGCTGGCCGCGGCTGCGGTCGTCGGCTGGTGGGCCCATTACTACCTGGGCTCGCGGTCGCTGCGGCTGTCGACCGCCTGGCGACGCGACCTGTACACCCGCATCGGCGACACGCTGCTCACCCTGCCACTGGGCTGGTACGACGCACCCGGCGCCCGCGCGGTCCCGCAGCTGGTCACCGCCGACGTGGCCCGGGTGGCCAGCACCGTCTTCCTCGCCCAGGCGCTGCTCGGGGCGATCCTGACCCCGGCCACCGTCGCGGTGTTCCTGTTCGCCTGCGACTGGCGGATCGGCCTCGCGTCGCTCGCGGCGATCCCGGTGGTGCTGCTCGCGCTCACGCTCGGGCGACGCCTGTCCGCTCGGGCCGAGGCCGCCGAGCACGCGGCGACGACCGAGGCCGGTGCCCGGCTGGTCGAGTTCGCCGGCGCCCAGCCGACGCTGCGCGCCGCCGGGCAGAGCGCGGCCGGGCGGGCGGAGCTTGACCGGGCCCTGGCCACCCAGCACCGCACGGCACGTCGCCAGGTCATCGCCTCGCTGCCCGGTGAGTACCTGGGGGAGCTCGGCCTGCAGCTCGCCTTCACCGCGCTGCTGTTCACCGGCGTCGCCCTGGCCACCCACGACCAGCTCGGCCCGGCCCGGATGATCGCCCTCGTCGTCCTCGGCATCAGTATGCTGCGCCCCCTGGACGCCCTCGTCGGACTCGGCGCGGCCCTGCGCGGTATCCAGTCGTCGGCCGCCCGCATCGAAGGGCTGCTCACGGTCGCCCCGCTGCCCGAACCCTCCCCGCACCCGGGCGGCACCGGACTGGCCGACGGCCGCCTCGCCGGCGTCGGCACTGGGCTTGGGCTCGGTGATGTCGGGTCTGGGCTCGCTGATGTCGGCGCTGGGCTCGGTGATGTCGGCAGGGAAGCCGCTGGCATCGGCGTCGAGCTCGAGGACGTCCGCTTCGCCTATCCGGACGGCCCGGAGATTCTGCGCGGGCTGAGCCTGTCGATCCCGGCCGGGCGTACCACCGCACTGGTCGGTGCCTCCGGCAGCGGCAAGACCACCGTCACCAGGCTGATCGCCCGCTTCCACGACGTCGGCGCGGGCACGGTGCGCGTCGGCGGGGTCGACGTCCGGGACCTCGCGAGCGGCGAGCTGCTGCGCCACCTCGCGTTCGTCTTCCAGGACGTCTACCTGTTCGACGGAACCGTCGAGGACAACATCCGGTTCGGCAATCCGGATGCCACCGATGAGCAGGTCCGCGAGGCTGCCCGGCGCGCCCGGGTCGATGCCGTCGTCGCCCGGCTGCCGGATGGCTGGGCCAGCCGGGTCGGGGAAGGCGGCCGGCTGCTGTCCGGCGGTGAACGCCAGCGCGTCGCCATCGCCCGCGCCCTGTGCCGCGACGCGCCGATCGTGCTGCTCGACGAGGCCACCGCCTCGCTCGACCCGGAGAACGAGGCGGCCGTGCACGCGGCGCTGGCGGAACTCGCCACGGCACGCACGGTCCTCGTCATCGCGCACCGCCTGAACACCGTCGTGCGCGCCGATCAGATCGCCGTGCTGGCCGACGGGCGGGTCGTCGAACGCGGGTCGCACGCCGAGCTGCTCGCCCGCGACGGCCACTACGCCGCGTTCTGGCGTGACCGCGACCGAGCCGCGGGCTGGCGCCTGGCCAGCGCTGCTCGCCCGGATCGCGCTGATCGTCCAGCTCGCGCGGGTGGTTAGGGTTTCTCTCGCGGATCATGATGGTCCATCACAGCAGACCGGCCGGTTTTCGTCCGATTCTCGCCCAGTCCCCCTCGCTGCCGTGCGTGGCGACGGATCGGCCCTGGAAAACCTCCGTGTCGCTTCTACAGGGTTACGAAGGGGCAAATCGGACGCATGGCCCGGTAGAAGCGACATCCCCGCGCACCAGCAGCGCCACCGCTCCCGAAAACCATCACGGACAGTGAGATTCGCCGGGTGAACCCGGCCGCGAGCCGGAGATCCACGAGAAGGATCCTGGCAACGCCCCTTGCCTGGGTCACCGTGGCACAAGCCGTTCGGATGAACAGATGTGGCCATGCGAACGCGGCTGTCAGTACTGTCCCCCATCCGTCGGTCCCACGGCTCGTGATAAACGTTAGCGGTGGAATTTCGTGATCGCCGCGCGCCCGCCTGCGTCCGCGTGCTGGCTGCGCGCGTGGACGCTCGAGAAGGGTGGCGACGCATCGTGGAAAGGGGGGCACAATCAAGATCGTTTCGGTGGTCAACTACAAGGGTGGTGTTGGGAAGACCACCCTTACCGCCAACATCGGCGCGGAGATGGCACGGCGCGGTAACCGCGTTCTGCTGGTCGATCTCGACCCGCAGGCAAGCCTGACCCTGTCGTTCTACCACCCGGAGCAGTGGCGCGAGTACCTCCAGCCCTACCGTACGATCAAGCACTGGTTTGAAGGATGGAGTCCCGAGGGGCACGCGCGGGATCCGCGCGAGCTGGTGGACACCCCGGCCAAAGCCAAGTTCTATGTCGGTGGTCGTGGCCAGCTGGATGTCATCGCCTCCGATCTCACCCTCAGTGATGTGGAAGAGGATCTCGTGGTCGCGGCCGCCCGCCACGGTGCCGCCCGTGAGCGGCATGACCACCTGCGTGTTTTCGGGCGCCTGCGGGATGCTTTCCGGGGGCTGCCACCGGATGCCTATGAGCTGGTGCTCATCGACTGTCCGCCAAGCTTCGGCATGCTCACGCGATCGGCGCTGGTGGCCAGTGACTTCGTGCTGATACCGGCCCGGCCGGATGAGCTCTCCACGGTGGCGATCGAACACTTCATGGATCGTTTCCATAGATTCCGGATCGCCTATGACGATGCCGCGTCGAAAATCGGTTCGCTCGATCCCGAGGACCGGGTCTCCGCGCGTATCCTCGGGATCGTCTTCACGATGGTCCGTTTTCATGGAAGTGTGCCGATCCTGGTCGAGCAGAACTTCATCAACCTGCCGCGGGCCGGCATTCCCGTGTTCGAAACCGTGGTCCGGGAGAGTCACAGCCTTTATGCGGACGCCGCAGGGCAGAACATTCCTATGGTGCTGTCCGAACAGGCTCCGGACAAGAACGTCGCCGAGATGCGCACCCTCGTGACCCAGTTCGTCCATCGGATCGGAGAAGTCGACCATGCCTGAGTCCGCCGCCGACCTCGCGGCGTTGGTCCTGCACCATGTCGCCCGCCTGGTGGCGGAGCTGACGCCCACGCAGGTACGCGACCTGACGGCCGGCCGTGCCCGCCTGACTGTCGTCGAGGCGTTGGCGACGAACGTCCTGCCGGCACCAGCCGCCGGCAAACGGCCTCAGACCCCTGCGACCGGCTCTGCGACCGGCCCTGTGACGGGCTCGGCGACCGGCTCTGCGACTGGCCCTGCGACCGGCTCTGCGAGCGGCGATCGGCTGGACCCAGGCCAGGTCAGAGCCGCTCTGCTGGCGCGGCCGAGCCGGGAGGACGCGGCCGGATACGCCGCGGGACTCGGGACCGTGCCCGAGTTGCGGGCACTTGCCGCCGGTCTCGGTGTCCGCATCCCGGCGAAAGCACGGAAGGACGACATCGCCCGTAGCATCGTCGATGCCACTCTCGGCGCGCGGCTGACGTCGCAGGCCATGCGGGACGGCGGCACGAGATGATTCCCGCGGCGGAGCGAACTGCGCCTACTGGGACGCAGACCGCCACGGGATGCGGTCTCTTCGACGGTTTCGAGGCCTATCGAACACCGTCCCATGACGATTTTCGCGCGCTGTTCACCGATGGTCTCGTGGTGCCGGACACCAATGTCCTGCTCAATCTTTACCGGTACAGTTCCGAAGGTCGTGACAGTCTGCTTGCGGTATTGGCGAATCTCGGTGACCGGTTGTGGGTGCCGCACCAGGTGAAGGCCGAGTTCTGGGCGGCGAGGGACGGTGTGCTGCGGGATCCGCGCGGTACTCTGGCCCTCACCGCGGATCTGGACAAGCTGCGGGTACGCGCCGCGCAGCTTCTCCAGGAATGGGCCCGGGGGCGATCCATCTCGGTCCACGACGCAGCGGAGCTCCGGGCGGACATGGACGCCGGTTTCGACGCCGTTGCCGAACGGGTCGCGGCGTTCGATGACGCTGACGGAGCCCAGTACCTGGAGGACTCCTCAAACGATCCGGTCGTGCGGGGCCTCGCCGGTGTCCTCGCGGGCAGGGTCGGCGCACCACCAGCGCAGGACGTGCTCGCCAAGCGCGTCGCGCGGGGGCACGAGCGGATCAGGGAGGATATTCCACCCGGGTACCGCGACAAGGGAAAACCCGGGGATGCGCCGGTCGGGGACTACCTCATCTGGTGTGAAATCCTGGACGAGGCCGGGAGGCGCGACTGCGACGCGCTCTTCGTCACCGGCGACGTCAAAGAGGACTGGTGGCGCAGGGTCAGGGAGGCGCCGCACGGCCCCCGGCCCGAGCTTGTCCGGGAGATGGCGCTGGCCACTGGGCGTTTCCTGTTCATGGTGCAACCCGATGGCCTGCTCGAACGAGCGCGCGGCCTGCTTGGCGTCACTATCTCTGCCGCATCCCTGGAAAACGTCGAAAATGTCCAGCGCACCCAGCAGGTCAGCGGCGAATGGGCGGCGGAGGCGGTCGCTGCGGTCCTGGACCGGCTCCTCGAGGAGGCGCCTGTTCAGGCCGCGGTTGTGCGGCGGGCAGCCGAACTGGGGGGCTTCATAAGCCGGGATGAGGTTTACCAGATTGGCGGCTATGACCAGCGGCGCAGCCTGCGTGGCTTCACCAGGCCGGTGCGGCGAATCGTGGCCGCCTTCCAGGACCGCGGCCTCATTCCCGTCGGGATCGACGATCTGCTGGAGACGAGCTACGACGACGAGACGGTGGGCCTCGCGACCGGCTTCACCGTTCCGCGGGCCGTGCTCCCGCTCGTGCTCGAGTGGGTAGGCGTCGGAGACCCCCCCGACTGACCTGGATCAGGACGACGGCCCGACGGCGAAACGGATAAATCGTCGCATAGTTCCCCGCGCTTCCTCGGATATCCGACAACGGCCCCACAATGAGGGATCCGCCCGCGGGTAGGGGAATGTGCGCAGGGTGCACTTTCCTCTACTATGTGTGCATGGCAAGACGGGTTGGTCGTCCGATGCTCCTCACGGTGGTTGCCGGGCTCACGCTGGCCTTCGGGTTGGCCCCGGCCGCCGTCGCCGCGCCGGACGGCGGGTCGTCCCCTTCCCCGACGCCGAGCCAGCCGTCGGTGACCCAGCCGCCGACACCGCCGACACCGGCGGCCCAGCCGTCCGTGACGCAGACGTCGGCCGGAGTTGTCGCCGGGGTCTCTGCGGCGGCGACCGGGTCGGCGGCCCGGCTCGTGCTGGCGGTGTTCGAGCAGGACATCGTGCTGGTCGGGGCGCACGGCTTCCCGGCGGGCGCGTCGGTGTCACTGTCCGCGACGACCGGCGACCTGCAGGGGACGACAACGACCAAGGCCGACGCGGACGGGCGCCTGATCGTGGGGTTCCTCGTCCCGGCCGGCTACAACGGCACGGTCAGCGTCACCGCCACCGCGGGCACGACGACCGCGACGGGCAGCCTCGCCGTGACCGTCGCGGCGGATGCCCCGCACGCCACCGCGTCCTCGGCGGCGTGGGCCCCGGGCGTCGGCGCGACGCCGTCCGCCGCGGGCTCGACCCCGACGCCGTCGCCGTCTGTGTCGTCCGCCCCGTCGCCGTCCGCCCCGGCCGCGTCGCCCTCGGCCTCGCCCGCCCTGACCCCGGCCTCGTCCGCCTCGTCGGCGAAGGCCGCTACCTCGGGCGGAGCGACCCAGCCGACCGGGCCGACGAGCCCGGCCGGCTGGAAGCTCAGCTTCGGTGACGACTTCGACGGCCCCACGCTGGACCAGACCAAGTGGTCGCTGTGCAACCCGAGCTTCAGCACGCTGTGCAAGCCCTACAACAACGAGAAGGAGATCTTCAACACCGCGGCGACGGGTAACGCCAACGTCAGCGTCGCGAACGGGGCCCTGCACCTGACCGCCACCCGCGACGCCGACGGGCAGATCCGGTCCGGCATGGTGAGCTCCGGGCCGTGGCCGGCCAGCTTCGGTCCCGCCCCGGCCGGCTACAAGCCGTTCTCCTACACCTACGGCTACTACGAGAGTCGAGTGCGCATTCCCCGTGGCAACGGTTTCTGGCCGTCGGTGTGGGAGCTGCCGGTGTCTTCGGCCGGCGGCGGCAAGGGCTGGCCTGACACCGGGGAGATGGACGTCTTCGAGATACCGGGCAACACGCCCACCGAATACCACTTCACGGCGCACTGGGGTGGCATCGGGGTCTGCGGCCACCCCTGCTCGCCGCAGCAGACGACCATCCCCGACGCATCCGCGAACTGGCACGTGTTCGGGTTGGACTGGGAGCCAGACGGCCTGACCTGGTATCTCGACGGAGCGAAGGTGGGCCGCACGGTCAACGACGCGGGCGCGGTGAAGAACGCGCCGTTCTATCTGCTCGCCAACCTCAGCGTCGGCGGGGACTGGGCGCCGCTGGGCAAGGGTGTGGATGCGAGCACCCCGTTCCCGTCGAGCCTGGACATCGACTGGCTGCGCGTCTACCAGCACAACTGATCTCGGCCGGCCCGCCCTGCGCCCGCCTGCCCGCGCGCGGCGGGGCGCACGGCGATGCTCACCCCGACGGCCGGTGCGACCGGCGCTGACGCCCGCGTCGACGAGTCCGCGTCGACGGCCCGGCATGGACCGGCCCGGCATGGACCGGGCCCGCATGGATCAGCCCGCATGGACCATGCGGGCGCTGACCCGGGGGGTATCAGACCGACTGCGTATTGCATTATCTGTGGTGTCGGGTGAACGTGGAGGGACGGTCGTCGGTCGACGGCGTGGGTCAGGGCGAGGGCGTCGGGGCAACGGCTCCAGATGCTCTGGGCGGGGGGGCGAGGTGCGGACGCGGCCGCGCGGCGGGGCGGATGGTTCCCGCGACCCCTGCCCCTGCGCCGCGGCCGGGTTCCTGCCTGGCCGTGGGCCGGTCGCGCACGGGCGTCCCCGGGCCCTCGACGCCGCGGACGCACCCGTCCCAGGCCGTCCCGTGTTCGCCGTTCACGGGTCCTGACGAGATCATCGTGCCCGCCGTATCCGTCAGGCGAGCGATTTATTCGGCGACGGGTGGTTGTCCGCCATCGGGGGTAACCGCACGGTCCGGCCGCGGCGTTACGCTGTGCACCAGATTCGGCGGTATGCGCGACTGGCGCCGTCCGCCGGTGGGCGTGGTGCGATCATTCGGGGGAGTCGTGGCCCTGCGCGGTTCGTCGTCGTCGCGGCGCGGCGTGCTGCGCGCTGATCTGCTGCGCGGCTTCGTTGACATCCTCGACGGCGGCGCGGGCAACGATGGCGGCGCGAGCGGGATTTCGGGCCTGCTGGATCCGGCGCAGCGCACCCTGCTCATCGACCAGTTCGAGCGGCGTGCCGGCGTCCGGCTCTACGTGCCGCAGTTCGACGTTCCCCGGGACTGGTGCTTCCGGTTCGTGGCCGGCTGCATCGACGATCTCGACGGCGGCGCCCACATCCTGGTCGACGCGGTCGAGGACCTGCGCCCGCGTTCCGTCCTGGTGCGCCGCCTGCGGTGCCTGCTGGACGAGTGGGAGGCGGTGGAGGTCGCCGAGCAGGCCGGTGACCTGTGGGAGGCGCTGCGCGCCGAGCTGCGCGAGGTGCCCGCGCGGGCGGCGGCACGCGCCTTCCGGCATGCCTGCTACCCGGCCCAGCCGCCGGAGCACTGCCCGGACGCCTGGGCGCTGTTCCTGTGGGCGGCCGGCCGGGTGCCTCAGGGCAGCACCCTCGCCCCGCACGCCGTGTTCCTGCTGCGTTGCGCCGAGCTGCTGACGCCCCCGACGCGGGTCCGGGTCGAGACGTGGCTGGGAGCGCGGGCCCATCGCGATCGCCTCACCCCGCAGCTCAACCGCGCCCGCCTCGCCGCCGGTGCGCCCGCGGTGGGCGGCGGGCGGCGTGCCTGCGCGCTCTGCCTGCAGTTCGAGCCCCTGGGGCGGTCCGACCTGTACTGGGTGGCCTGGTGGCTGCACTGGTCGGGTGAGCTGGCGCCACATCGCGGGCCCCAGCGTCCGGCGAGGCTGGCGGACTTCGAGGACATCACCGCGTCGGTCGTCGACAAGGCCGAGGAGATCCTCGCCGACGAGGTTCCGCCCGGGCAGCTCGTCGACCTGACCGTGGAGCTCGTCCTGCCGACCGAACACCTCGCCCTGCCCGTGACCGGCTGGAGCCGCCCGGTCGGCGGTGCCCGTCGGCTCCTGTTGCGGGACCACGCGCTGGTCGTGCGCAGCTACGACCGTGCCCACTGGCCCGAGGCGACCCGGTTTCGCTGGTCGCAGCGCTGGAGCGCGCTCGCCGACGCCGAACGGGGCGCGGTGTGGGCGGTGGACGTCGCCCAGATCGGCGCCTATGGGCTCGATGTGGACCAGCGGATCGCCGCGGTCACGCTCAGCGGGCCGCCCGCGCCGGACACGGTTGCCCACCGCCAGCTCGCCGGAGCGCTGCAGGCGGGGCTCGGGGTTGCCGCGTGGCAGCATCCCGACCCCGACCGGCCGGACAGCGACGTACCTCTGCTGGAGTTGCTCACCGACGGCGACCCCCTGGGCCTGCCGCAGCGTTTCCGGTCCGAGAACCTGGCCCGTCTGGAGCCGCTCGGCGATCTTGGTGTGCTCGATGATCCCGCCCGGGCCCGCGACACGGCGTCCCGGCGGGCGGCCACCCTGCTGTGGGATGACCCGCACCGGATCGCGGGACGGGCATCCGTGCCGATGCGGGAGCAGCCGGCCGGTTCGGCCACGGCGGCCCCCTCGGTGCGGGCCCCCGCGCCGGCCGTCACCGCCCCCGCCCCCGCGCCACCGGTCGAGCCCGGCTCCTGGGAGTTCGCATGACCCCGGACGACGATGCCGCGAGCCACGACGACGCCGCGAGCCACGACGATGCCGCGCACGGGCATGATGCCGCGCCCGGCCACAGTTTTGTGAAGATCCACCGTTTCGCGAACATCCACGGCGTCGCGAACGACGGTGCCGCGGGCTACGACGGTGCCGCGGGCTACGACGGGGCGGTGGGCGACGACGGCTCCGCGAGCGGGGCGATCGAGGACCAGGCGGACAAGCCGAGTCGGCTGCGCTACCTGCGGGAGCCGCCTCGCGGCGGCCTGCCGCCCGCGGCCTGGAACGAACGGGGGTTCGCGGAGACCCTGACCCACGCCCTGCGGCCGCTGCTGCGTATCCCGTCGCCCCGCCACGAACATCCCGGTCACGGGGCGCGCCGCGAGCACGGCACGGACGGCTCCGCCCGAACGACCCCCGAGACGCCTGAGAGGGCGGGGGGCCGCTGGGGCCTCGCGCTCGTGGTCGACGCGAACCCGACCTTCTCCGCGGTGTGGTCCGACGCGGTCCCGGCCCTGGCGCGGACCCTGCGGGCACAGCGGGTGTTCCGGGAGGTCGACGTCGTCTACCTGGCCGCCGAGGAGGGGCGGACCGACTCGCTGCGGCTGCTCGGCGAGCCCGACGACGCCGCCGGGAGCTCCCCGGCCACCCTGGTCGACCCCGGGGCGCGGCAGGTGATCTGGCTGCTCACCGACGGGGTGGGCCCGGCCTGGTACTCGGGAACGATGGCTCGGCTGCTCGGGGGCTGGGCCGCGGGGGGCCCGGTGGCCGTCCTCGACGTGCTCGCGGCGCACCTGTGGCCGCGGACCGACCTGCGGGCCACCCGGGTCCGGATGAGGGCGGGCGGCCCGGGTCTCGGCGGTGCCGGTGGTGGTGGCGGGGACGCCGGGCCAGGGCTGGACGAGGACAGGGAGCCGGGCTCGGCCGTGCTGCCCGTTCCGGTGCTGGAGATCGACGCGGACTGGATCGCGCCATGGGCCCGGTTCGTCGCGGCCGAGGAACCGACCTGGTTCGAGACGGCGGCGGTCCTCGCGGGCCCCGACGGGCCGCGCGGTCCCCGTCGCCCCGCGCCGGACGTCTCGCCGGCGGCAGCCGACCGCCTCGCGGACTTCTGCGCGTACGCCTCGCCCAGGGCGCAGCGTCTCGCCGCCCTGCTGGCCGCCGTCCCGGCGCTGGGGCGCCGCGGTCTGCGCACGGTCGCGACCATCGCCGGCGCCCACCGGCGGGACCTGTCGGAGGTGCTCGCCTTCGGCCTGCTCGCGCCCGGCGCCGCCAGGGCGACCTTCGAGCCCGATCCGGACCTGCGCACGACTCTGCGGTCCCAGCTGACCCGCTCCGAGATCGATCGGATCCGCCGCGCGGTCGGCCCAGACCCAGATCCAGACGCAGGTCCTGTCCAAGGCCCAGGTCCAGGCCACAGCCCGGACACAGTCCCAGGCGCAGGCCCAAGTCGCGATCCAGGCCCAGAGCCCGGCCCAGAGCGCGGCCATGGCCCGGGACCCGACTCCCCGTTTCCGGCGCCACCGGTACGGGATGGCCGACCTGTGAGCGACGCCCCGACACCCCTCCGCCAATCAAACACTGAAAGTGATATGACAGAGACGATGAGTAGTATCGCTGGGGTGGGTCGACTGATGTCCGGGACCATCGGCGGCGCGACCGACGTGGCTGACGTGGCTGACGGCCGGCACGGCAGCCGGGCGGCGAGTCCACCGATGTCACCCGGCAGCGAACCGTCGGCGCCGTTCCCCCGCTCCGCCGCACTGGCGGGCACACTGCCGCGGGTCTGGGGCAACGTGCCGCCCCGCAACCCCCACTTCACTGGCCGGCGCGACCTTCTCGACGCCCTCGACGCGCGCCTGACCGGCGGGATCGCCGCCGTCCTGCCCGAGGCGCTGCACGGGATGGGCGGGGTCGGCAAGACCCAGCTCGCCACCGAGTACGTCTACCGCCACCTGGCCGACTTCGACGTCATCTGGTGGATTCCGGCCGAGCAGAGCGTGCAGATCGGCAACGCCCTCATCGAGTTGGGGGAACGGCTTGGCCTCGATGCCGGCGCCGAGGCCAACGTCGCCGTCCGCCAGGTCGTCGAGACCCTGCGCCTGGGGGACCCCTACGCGCGCTGGCTGCTCGTCTTCGACAACGCCGACGACCCCCAGTCGGTCCGCGAGTACTTCCCGGCCTCCCCGACCGGCCGGATCCTGGTCACCTCGCGCGATCCCGGCTGGGCGAACGTGAGCCGGCCCCTCGAGGTCGCCGTGTTCCGGCGGGAGGAGAGCATCGAGCTGCTGCGCAGCCGGGGCGGACCACTGGACGGCACCGACGCCGACCGGCTGGCCGCCGCGCTCGGTGACCTGCCGCTGGCGGTTGAGACCGCCGCGACCTGGCGCGCCGAGACCGGGATGTCCGCCGACGAGTACCTGCGGCTGCTCGAGGAAAAGCTGACCGATCTGCTTGGCACCCCGACGGCGGACTACCCGCGCCCGGTCACCGCCGCCTGGAACGTGTCCCTGGACCGGCTCGCCCAGAGCAACCCGGCCGCCCTGGAACTGCTCCAGGTGTGCGCGTCCTTCGCACCGACGCCGATCTCCCGCCAGCTGCTGTCCCGTGCCCACAACGAGACCATTTCCGCGGCGCTGGACGAGGCCCTGCGCGACCCGGTGAAGCTCAGCCGGGCGATCCGGGACGTCCACCGGTTCGCCCTGGCCCGCATCGACCATCGGGACAACTCCATCGGTATGCACCGCCTCGTCCAGGCGGTGCTCATCGCCCGGATGACGCCCCAGGAGCGGGGCACCATGCGCCACGGCGCACACGTGATGCTCGCGGCGAGCGACCCGAACGACCCGTTCAACCCCGCCCTGTGGCGCACCTACGCCGACCTCTACCCGCACATGATCGCCTCCAACACCGAGCGGTGCGAGGACCCCCGGGTCCGCCAGCTTCTGCTCAACCTCTGCGACTACCTCTGGTCGTGGGGAGACCACGAGGAAAGCGTCGCGTTCGCCCGCCGGGTGTACGAGGCCTGGCAGGCCGACTTCGGCGAGGAGGATCCCTACACGCTGCAGATCGGGTTGCGGTTCGGGTGGGGTCTGGTGGTCGTCGGCCGCTACGCCGAGGCAGCCGAAGTGAACCAGCGGACCTACGAGCTCTCGACCAGGGTCCATGGCCCGGACGCCGAGCTGACGAACATCCTCATGGGGAATGTGGGTGCCGACCTGCGCTGGCGCGGTGACTTCGCCGCGGCCCTCGGCATCGCCCGGGACGCCCACGCCCGGGCCCGCAAGGCGTTCGGCCCGGACGACCCGCAGACCCTCAGAGCCGCCCACAACGTGGCGGTCTGCCTGCGGCTGCTCGGCCGCTACACCGAGTCCGCGGCCCTCGGCGAGGACACCTGGACGCGTTCCGTGCGGCTGTACGGGGAGGACAACGCGCGCAGCCTGACCAGCCTGACCGGGATCGCCCTCGATCGCCGCGAACTCGGCGACTATCTCGGTGCCCGCGCCGCCCATGAGGACCTCGACGCCCGGTTCCGCCGCCTGTACGACGTCTCGGCGGACCATCCCGCCCGGCTGCACGCGAGCCGCTACCTCGCCGTGGCCCATCGCAAGGCCGGCGACCACGCGCGCGCCCTGGTCCTGTCCCGGGATGTCGAGCAGCGCTTCTTCAACCGCTACGGCGGCCGGCACCCGTCGTCGCTGGCCGCGGCGCTCGGCCTGTCGATCGACCTGCGTCACGCCGGTCTGCTGCACGAGGCCCGCGAGGTCTGTCTGCGGACGCTGCGCCGCTATGGGGCGAAGATCGGTGAGACCCATCCGCACACGCTCGCGGCGGCGGTCAACCTGGCCGTCATCGAGCGCCTCGCCGGCCGCGCCGACGAGGCGCTCGACCGCGACGAGCAGACGCTGGCGGCCTACACCGAACGGCTTGGCGAGGCTCACCCCAGCACGCTCGCGGCCGCGACGAACCTGGCCAGCGACCTGTACGCGCTGGGGCGTTTCCCGGCGGCGTTCGACCGGGACGAACGCGGTCTCGAGATGTCGACCCAGGCGCTCGGAGAGCGCCACCCCACGGCCCTGGCGATCGCGGCGAACCTGGCGACGGACCTGCGTGCGCTGGAACGCACCGACGACGCACTCGAGCGACAGGCCACCACGCTGAGCCGCATCGACGCGGTGCTCGGCCGGGACCATCCGGCCACCCGCCAGGTCGTCGCCTGGATCCGGCTGGACTGCGACATCGACCCGATGCCGATCTGAACCGCCCGGCCGGCGCTGACCGCCGGCCACTGTGGGCCGGCGACCGGCTCGGGCTGGTCCGTGCCGGGGCGACGGACTACCTGGGCGCCGGCACGTGCGGCGCGGTCGGCGAGGCGCGTCGCGGGCCGTCGCCGGGGCCAGCCCCGCCGCCCATGCTCGTCCCGCCCATGCCCGTCCGGCCGTCTGTGCCCGTGCCGTCTGTGGGCGGGGAGGGGGCCGGGACGAGCGGGACGAGCCATGCGGCGAGCTCGGGGAAACTGACCGGGCCGCCCTGGCGCGTGACCTCGCGAGCGACCGCGAGAACCAGCTCCGGCCGCATCCGCAGTACCCGCTGCGCGGCCGGATCTCCCGTGCCGGCAAGGGCCAGCCCCACCAGTGCCCGTCGGTTCTCGCCAGGCCGGCGCAGGTGCGCGAGGTACAGCTCCCGGGCACTGGCATGGTCGCCGCGCACCAGCGCGCAGTCCGCGGCACTCGCGCCACGGTAGACGCGGCCGGGATCGTCCCGCTCGACGCGGCGCAGGGCATCGCGGTCGGAGAGCCACAGCCGAGCCAGGCACGCCCGAGTGTCAAGCCGGCGAGCGGCCGGATCGGGCGCGAGGCGGCTCGCCGTCGCGGCCGGCTCCAGCCCGATCCGCCCCCCTGAGGTCCAGGCGGCGGCGAGGCGACGCGCGACCGGGATCGGCACGCCGAGATGGTGCGAGTTCCACAGCGCGTGGGTGTCCGCCGCCGCGAGGTCCGCGAGGTGGCGGGCGTGCGCCGGCACGGGCTCGGCGAGCCAGCCGTGCACCGTGGTGGCGATGCCGGTCACGAACCGGCGGCCCAAGGCCGTGAGCGGACCGGTTCGCAGCAACTCGACGGCGGTCTCGCCCACCGCGCGGCGCCACAGGGCGAACTCGAAGTGCGCGAGCATCGCCTCGCCGGCGCTGGACCGACGGCGTCGCGTCCGCCAGAAGTCGGTGACGCCGAAGTAGGCGTACAGCCCCTCCAGCACGCCGCGAGCGGGGCGCGGGTCGTCCCGCCAGGGGGCGCGCAGCAGCTCGGGCGGGGCCGCGGGGTCGACGAGGGCACCGAGATGCGACAGGGCACCGAGCAGGGTGTGGCGCAGCTCGTGGGCCAGGGTCGCCGCGCCGTCCACGGCGTCATGCGGCACGGACATCTCGATGCTGCCGATGGCATCGCCCGAGGTGGCGCTGAACGAGCGAAAACGTGCCGCGGCCGGGAAGGGCACGATCGCGGTGATCGCCGTCTCGACGGCCGCCGCGGTCCGGGGGTGGCCCGCGCGCAGTACCTGCCGGGCCGCGCTGAGCTGGCCTTGCCAGCGCGCGACCGCCGCGGCGGGCAGCCGCACCGGCCCGGCGGCGCCGCTCGCCACGCGGTACGGGTCGGCATCCTCGACGACGACGCCGGGGGCGACGGTACGGGTCGGCTGCCATCCCCGCGTCGGATCCGGCTCGCCCGGCGGGTCGGGCCCGGCACCGGCCGAACGGTCCGGGCCGAGCGCATCATCCGGGTCACGTGAATCATCCGGTTCGGGCCGAGGATCCGGGCCGCGCGCGTCGCCGGGTGAACCTGGGACGCCCGGGGTGGTCGGGTGGTCGGGGACCGGGACGGCCACGTCACCGTGGGGGCCGACGATCCGCACCCGCGTCCGCGTCGACACGACCGTGGCGGTGTCCCAGGGTTCGAGGCCCGCCAGGTGGGCGTGGCCGAGTGAGGGAAGGTGGACGACGCCACGCCGGGCGGGGACGGCGAGCGTGCTGACACACCCGGCGCGCACCGTGGCGGCCACGGCCAGCGTGTGCAGGTACCCGACCTCCACCCACAGTGGAGCGGCGGCCGGCGTCGGGTCGCGCAGCCGGCGCAGCAGCCGGGCGGCCCAGGCCCCGGTGAACGGTCGGTCGAGGACGGTGCGTACCGCCGCGGGGTCGCGGCGCTCGGCGGCGACGAGGATCTCCCAGGCCTCGTCCACCGGTGCGAGCGGTCCTGGCGTCGCGGGCTGCTCCCGCAGGAGCTCGAGTGCGGCGCGGACCGCGATCCGCCGGTAGCTGGTCTCGGCGGCCATCAGCCGCCGCACGACGGCGGGGTCGAGCCCGCCCAGGGCCAGGGAGTCGACGTCGAGGACGGACAGCCGATGCAGGCCGACCTCCGAGCCGTCGGGTGTACGGCCGGGCGGCGCGGCGGGCATCAGTGCAGCCGTCGCCTGCCGCCGCCGCCGTCCCCCGTGTCCCGCGACGCTCGGACACAGCAGGGGCCCAGGTCGCTGAGCACATGTTCGACACCCGCGCGGAGAGCGCTGTCCATGCTGTCCCGGAGCCTGTCGAGGCTCAGCCCACGTACGTCGGCGAGCCGTAACCCTGGGGCGGAGTCAACCATGACGCTCCCGTTCGTCCCCGACGGCTTCCGCTCGGTGGCCGGAAACCGGCGGCCGAAGCGTCACCAACAGGGCAGAAGGTCAAGGCCGCGGCACAAGTGTCGCATACCCCACCAGGGTGACGCGCCGCGAACGGGACCATCCAGCACCCACCAGCACACAACGGTGGCAGGCGGTGGGGAACCACCCGGGCGTTCGCTGGGTGACGGTGCGTTGGGTCAGGGCTTGGCGCAGGCGGGTCGCACGCCGATGTCCGCGTAGTACCTCTGCGCCGCCGGGGCGAGGGGAATCAGGCAGTACAGCGAGCTGGTCGAGATGGCCTCGCGGGCGGTGCGGAACCCGCGCCCGCTGTCGGCGCCCCACAGGGCCGTCTCGAAGGCGGCGCGGTCGTCGACCAGGGCGCGGGCGGTGAAGGTGACCAGGTCGGGGTCGGCGCTGCGGTCGACCACCAGCCCGTTGGGCACACCGATGGTGTCCACCGCGGGTACGCCGGAGTAGTCGCGGGAGGTGACGGCCACCGGCTCGTACACCTGCCCGGTCACGAACCTGTCGCCGAGACGGGGCCGGTAGAAGGCATCCCAGTTGGCCTGCATCGGCTGGAGATACTTCGTCAGCGGCAGGATCCGTACCCGCAGCCCTGTTCCGAGGGCCTGCACGATCTGCGGTGTCGGCGCGCCTCCGGCCCACACCAGGCCGTCGATCCGACCTGACCGCAGGTCCGCCAGGCCATGGGTCAGGTCGTTGGGCACCTGTGCCGGTGCGCAGCCGAGCACGTTGTTGAACAGCACCTTGCCGAGCTGCGCGGTGCCGGAGATGTTCAGCCCGGCGGAGATCGTCCTGGTGCACAGCTGGGCCGCGTCCGTGATCTGGGAGTCGGCCTGCACGAGGACATGGAGCAGGTCGAACCAGAGCGGCCCCACGGTGCGCAGGCCGGACAGCGGCGCATTGTCGAACTGGCTGACGCCGAAGCGGGCGTCCACCGTGGTGTTGAGCTGGGCGACGGCCATCGCGCAGGTCGCGCCGGCCGGGTCCTGCAGGCGCAGCAGGTTGTCGCCGGTGCCGTTGGTGGACAGCACGTTCACGGTGGTCCCGGGGTAACGGTCCTCGATCCGGGCGGCCAGGGCCTTGCCGTAGGCGTCGTAAGGAGTGTCGTGCTGACCGGTGTAGACGGTGACCGTCGGGCACGCCCCGAGCCGTGCCGACGGATGCCATGGCGAGGTGGGCGACGAGGGCAGCAGCACGGCCAGCAGGCCCACGATCGCCACGGCGGCCCCCGTCAGGACGACGACCGTGCGCCGCCGGCGGCGGGGCTCGACCGGTATCGACTTCTTCACCTCCGGGCCGGTCTCGGGGGGAGGACGCTCGTGGGGCGGGGCGATGATCGTCGTCTCCCAGCTACGGTCCTTGTCGGGGCTGTTCTCCTCGAAGGGGTCGGAGCCGTCGCCGAGGAGGCTGGCGATCAGCTGGCGGGCGTCGGGGCGGCGGTACTGGTTCTTGGTCAGTGCCCGGCGGACGATGGCCTCGAGGTCGGAGGGCAGGCCGGTGAGGTTGGGGTCCTCGTAGACGACCTTGTCGAACAGCTCCGCGAAGGTGCCCTCGCCGAACGGTGCCCGGCCGGTCGCCGCGTACAGAACCACACCGCCCCAGGCGAACACGTCGGCGGGTTGGGCGATGTCGAACCGGCCGTGGTGGCGGGCTCGCTGGGCCTGTTCGGGTGCCATGAACGCCGGGGTCAGCCACTCGTCGGGGTCGCCGGTGTCGCGGGCGTTGTCGGGGCCGGCCAGGGCGGCGGCCACGCCGAAGTCGATGACCCGCGGGCCGAACCTCGCCAGCAGAACGTTCGCCGGTTTGAGATCGCGATGTACGACACCGGCGTTGTGGATGGCGCTCAGCGCGTTGGCGACGCCGATCGCGAACCGTTTGACGTCGTTTCCCGACAGAGGCTCGCCCGAGGTGATCTGGCGGCAAAGGTCCGGGCCGTCGACATACTCCGTCACCAGGTAGGGCGTCGGACCGTCGTCATAGTCCAGCACGGCCGCCGTGCAGAACGGTTGGACCTGCTGGGCGTTGTGGATTTCCCGGAGAAAACGTGCGCGGAATCCGGGCGCGGAGGCGTACTTGGCCCGGATGACTTTGACGGCCACGGGCGGGTCGTTGTCACGTACGGCGAAGTAGACGGTGCCCATCCCGCCCTCGCCGAGGATCCGCCGCAACCGGTACGGGCCGATCTCATCCGGATCCTGGGCGCGAATCGGCCGTCCGGGCAGGTCGCGCGGGTACGTCATCGCATCCGCCGTCGGCGCGCGATCAGGTGACGGGCGTGACCCGCGGCCGCGTTCCCGTCGTGGCTGGCTGCGCACGGCCGATCGTTGCCCGTGTTTCTCGGCGCGTCCCCCGACACGTGGCACCCCCCTGCCGGGAATCCCGGGCTGCCCGTCACGCTGCTCCCGTCCGACGTTATCCGACCAGTCGCGCTCCGTGGGTCCGGCTGCTCGAAGGAACCATACCGGAGCGAAAAGTGACCGCAGGATAGACCTGCCTGTGCGAAATCGGCAATTCCAGCCGGACCGCATCCGGCCGGTCCGCGTCCGGTCCGCACCGGTGCCGGCCCGGTCGGGTGAGGGGAAGCCTGCCCGTGGCCGAGCGCTTGGTAGCGTCCGCCCTGGCAACGTAAGCGGGGTGCCCCGGGCCACCGGGGAGAATCGGGAAGCCGGTGGGAGTCCGGCACGGGCCCGCCGCGGTGACCGGGGAGCAGCCGTCCACGCGTCCTCACGCAGCCACTGGGTCCTGCTGGCCTGGGAAGGCGGACGGCACGGCGTTGATCCGGGAGTCCGAAGACCGGCCCCGCCACAGCGCCGCCCTCACCGGCGGCCCGGCAGCGGGAGCCTGACGTGTCCAACAACCCCGATGTTCTCAGCACACCCGATGTTCTCAGCACACCCGAGGTGCCCGGCGGTGGCACCAGGGATCCGGCCGGCGGTGCCGATCCGGCCGGCGGTGCCGATCCGGCCGGCGGGGGCGCTCCGCCCGGCGCGCGCGTGCTCTACGACCTGGTCCAGCGACGCCGGGACGTGCGGGGCGAGTTCACCGGAGCGCCGATCGCGCCGGATGTCCTGGACCGGGTGCTCGCCGCCGCCCACGCCGCTCCCAGCGTCGGGCTGAGCCAGCCGTGGGACTTCGTGGTCGTCACCGGGCGCCGGGCCCGCGAGGAGTTCGCCGCGCACGTGCGGCACGAACGGGCGGTGTTCGATGCGACGCTGGACGCGTCGCGCTCGCGGCGGTTCGCCGGAATCCGGATCGAGGGTGTGCTGACGTCGTCGGTGTCACTTGTCGTGACCTATGACGCGGCGCGCGGGGGACCGGCGGTCCTCGGCCGGCACGCGATCGCCGACGCCGGTCTGTACTCGGTGTGCCTGGCCGTCGAGAACCTCTGGCTGGCGGCGACCGCGGAGGGACTCGGCGTCGGCTGGGTGTCCTTCTACCGTGAGCCGTTCGTCCGTGAGCTGCTCGGCATCCCGGCGCGGGTCCGTCCGGTCGCCTGGCTGTGCCTCGGCCCGGTGACCCACCTGGAGGACCGCCCCGATCTGGAGCGGCATGGCTGGGCCGCCCGCCGTCCGCTTGCCGAGGTCCTGCACGCGGAGCACTGGGGCGCTCGGATCGGCGCCCATGACGGGGCCACGACCGGCTGAGCGTGGATTCATCGCGCAGGCCCGAGGCTGGTGAGCTGCGGCGCGCCACCATGCGTCACCACTGACCCCTCTGGAGTAATCATGAAGATCGGGCTGTACCTGGGCAACCCGCCCAGTCCGGACACCATCGTCGAGCGGGTCCGGGCGGCGGCCGACGCCCGCCTCGACAGCGTCTTCCTCAGCCAGCTGACCGGCTGGGACTCGCTGACACTGCTCGCGCTCGGTGCGGCGGCGGTGCCCGACATGGCGCTTGGCACCGCCGTCGTCCCGACCTACCCGCGGCATCCCGTCGTGCTCGCCGGGCAGGCCCTCACCGTCCAGGCCGTGACCTCGCGGCAGCTCACCCTGGGAGTGGGACCCAGCCACAGGGTGCTGATCGAGGGGGTCTTCGGATACCGCTACGACCGGCCCGTGCGGCACATCCGCGAGTACCTCACCGCGCTGCGTCCGCTGCTGCGCGGACAGGCGGCCGAGGTCCGGGGGCAGACGCTCACCGCGGCCGGCCGGCTCGACGTGCCCCCCACCCGCGAGCCGTCGCTGCTGCTCTCGGCGCTCGGGCCGACGATGCTCCAGGCCGCCGGTGAGCTCGCCGACGGAACAGTGACGGTGTGGACGGGTGCGGCGACCGTGGCCGACCACATAGTGCCCGCCGTCACCAAAGCGGCGAACGCCGCGGGCCGGCCCGCGCCGCGGGTGGTCAGCGCGGTCGGCCTGTGCGTGACCGAGAACCCGGACCGGGTACGTGCCGCGGTGGCCGAGCGACTCGGCTTCGCCGGGACGCTGCCCGCCTACCGGGCGATTCTCGAACGTGAGGGCCTCACCGGCGTGCACGAGACGATCGTGGCCGGCGACGAGGCGGCCGTCGCGCGGGCCGTGCGTCGCTACCGGGACGCGGGCGCGACCGAACTGCTCGTCAGCCCGGTCGGCGACCCGCGGGAACAGGCCCGAACCCTGCGGCTGGCCGCCGACCTGCGCTCGTCGATGGCCTGACCGCCTCCCGCCGGGACGCCTCACCCCCGCGGCGATCCGAGCGTGGCAGCCCGTTCGTGGGTCGCCCGTTCGGGTTGCCGCGGCATGCGGGGGCACTCGCACCCGCACCCTCGCGGCCACGGCCACGCTCCCGCCGTTCCCGGCCGCCTGCGGGGCACGGTCGTCGAGACCGGGTGAGCCGGGGCTCAAACCGCTGGAAGACAGGGCCGGACCGGGTGGGCACACCGCGGCCACCGGCCGCGCCGTTCGTCGGCGGGCCGCCGTCCGGGTCATCCTCTCGTGGCCCGGAGGATGCCGCTCACCCCCGGTGATGAAACCCATATCCGTGCCGGCCCGCGCGGCCGGCGGCGTCCGGCATCCTGACCTCGGAACCGCACCTGGGACCGAGGGGCACCCGTCAGTGTCCATGGCCGGTGCCCATGGCCGCCGGACGCCGGGAGGACGTCCGCCGACGCTGACGCGGGAGGCGACGAGCGTGCGCGGAACACGGGAGACCGGATGCGGCCCGCGCTGGGCCGCTGCCGTGACACGGCCGTGAAGTTGGCCGTGATGCGGCCGTGAAGTGGCCGTGACGTGGTCGTGAGGCCGACCGGACCGGCCGGGTGGATCCGAACGGATCGACCCCGATCCCCAGCGAAGGGGAACCCCGCAGCGAGGTGGTGATGGCACGCCAGTGGTGAGAAGGCTGGGAAGTTCCTACGTCCTGCAGTCGCCGATCGGCCGGGGCGGCATGGGCGAGGTGTGGCGCGGCCACGACGAGGCGGGCAACATCCTCGCCTTCAAGCTGCTACTGCCGCATTTCACCGCCGACCCCGGCGTCGTCGCCCGGTTCATGCGGGAGCGCGCAATCCTGATCCGGGTCCAGTCGCCGTTCGTCGTGGCCATTCACGACCTGGTCGCCGAACGCGGCGAGCTGGCCATCGTGATGGAGTACGTCGAGGGCTCGGACCTGCGTCAGGAACTGTATCGCCGCCGCACGCTCCCACCCGCCGAGGCGGTCGGGCTGATCGTCGACATCCTCACCGGGCTCGCGACCGCCCACCGACTCGGCATCGTCCACCGGGACCTCAAGCCCGAGAACGTCCTGCTGGACCGTCAGGGCGGCACGTCTCGGCCCAAGGTCTCCGATTTCGGCATCGCCGGGCTGTGCGCCTCGGCGACCCGCCTGACCGTGCCCGGAGGCATGCTCGGCACGCCCCTGTACATGGCGCCGGAAAGCGTCGACGGCGGCATCGTCGGTCCGGCCGCGGACGTCTATGCCGCCGGCACGATGCTCTTCGAGATGCTCTGCGGTGTCGCCCCGTTCGCCGGGCGCGAGATGCTGTCGATCCTGCGGGCGCATGCTGACCTTGCCCCCGGGCGACCGCCAGGCATCCCGGATGACCTGTGGGCGGTGCTTGCCGCCATGCTGGCCAAGGATCCGCGGGAGCGGCCCGACATCGACCGGCTGAGGTCGCTGCTGCCGAGCCTCACGGGTATCGCTGCCGGCCCCGGGCTGGACGAGCCACCGGCGTCGAGCCGCCTTCGCTCCCTGTCCGCCGCCGCCGTTCCCGTCCCGGCCGCTGTTCCCGTCCCCGCTTCTGCGTATGCATATGCATCCGCACCGGCATCCGCATCGTCGTTCCGGCTTGCGCCCGGTCCGCGCGTGGAGATCGAGCCGACGCGGGCCCGTCCGGCCGTCGGCTCCTGGCGGCTGGCACGGCCGATCCCGGGCGAGGCCGCTGCCGCGCTGCTGACGCCGCCGCCGCCGACGCCAGGCGGCGAAGGGACCGGGAGAGGTAGGGCAGGCGGAGCTGACAGAGCGGGCGCGGCCGACGGAGCGGGCCCGAGGCAACGGGCGGGCGGGGCCGAAGGAGCAGACGCAGCCGACCGGGCGGGCGCGGGCAGCGGAGAAGGCGCAGACCGTCCGGCCCCGCCGCGGGAAGGCGCGCGACAGCCACCGACGTCCCGGGCCGGCGCGGGCGGCGCGGGCGGTGCCGGCGGTGCGGGCGGTGCCGGCAATGCGGGATACGCCTTCGAGGAGCCGGTGACCACACCGGTGGCCATCCGGGCGCCGGTGCTTCCGTCCGGTGGATCCGCGGGCGCGGCGCCACGCGCCGAGGCGGGAATCGGGGGAGCGTCGACGGACGAATCCTGGTCCAGCCCCGAGGAGCCGATCACCACGCCGACGTCGGTGCCGATCCTCCCGGTGTCGGGAGAGGACACCGCGCCCACCGAGCACACCGAGCTGGTGCCCGTGCCTGTGCCCATGCCCGCTGGCCGGATCACCGGGTCGGGGGCGCACCGGCCGGCCGGGCGGGCACATGGCCGGGCTGAACGCGGGAGCGAGCCCGGATCCGCGGCGACGGTGCGGCCCGGTTCCGAGCAGACGATCATCGCCCCGTCTCGTCCACGCACCGCGGACGCCCCCGCTGCCGGTCGGCACGCTGGCGCTGACGGCCCGGCCGGGGACAAGCCGGTCACGGCGGGCACAGGCGGGCCCGTCAGCGCCGTCGGTGCGGGTGGCGCTCCCGGTGCAGGTGTTGCTCGGGGTGGGGGTGGTGCTCCCAGCAGGGGTGGTGGGCGTGGGTCGTGGGCGAGGAGCGGCGGCGGTGGCCACCGCGCACCGTCCGCCGGTCACGGCGAGGGCCGTGGCCGGGTGTTGGCCGGGGTGATCGGGTTGGTGCTGGCGATCGTGATCGCCGTTGTCGTCGCGGTCGTGGCCGGCAGCCGCGGGGATTCCTCGCCGTCGCGCGAGCCGGCCTCGCAGGTCCGTGGGATCAGCCCGGACGTCACCCCCGCGCCGCCGGGATCGGGATCGGGATCGGGGGTCGTCCCCGGCGGCCCGGGAGCCGTGAGCGGTCCCGCTGGACCCAGGGGACTGGGCACCTCGACTGACGGCCGCACTGTTCCCGGCGGCACCGGACGCTCGGCCGGTCCCGCTGGGCCGGGCAGCCAGAAACCGGCTCCTGGCCTGACGCCCTCGGCAGACGCACCACATCCGTCCGTGACGTCCGCGCCGCCCGAACCGACGCGTACGCCGCCTGGTGAGACCCGCTCACCCGATCCCGATCCGCCGTCGCCGTCGTCGGCGCCCCCCACGACCAAACCGACCAGCAAACCAACCGGCAAGCCGACGACCAAACCGACGACGAAGCCGACCGGCCGGGCGACGCTCCAGCCGGTCATGTCGACGGTCAGGCCAACGGCGAGTAGAGTGCCCGCGCCCACGAAGACCTGCGCCGGCTCCTCCTCCGGTGGCGGTTCGTGCGGAACCCGTCACGGGTGGCCGCCGCTGCCGACGTTCGGCCGCAGCGCTGCCACCGTCATCGCGGCGGTGTGAGCGGGCATCGGCCGCCGCGGCGTCGGTGCCTCCGCTGGCCTGGTTCCACCTTCCCGCCAGCGTCTCCCATCCATGTCTCATACACCACGCGCTGAGCTGGGCGTTCGTCCCCGCCGGATGGCCCCGGCCTGTTCCGGGCAATGCGTTGATCTTTGCTGGCAGAGCCAGTTGGCCTGGTCTGTCCATGTCTGGTGGCTGGCCGCTGTGTTCCGCGAACGCTCCTCTGATCATTGATCGGGGTGGGTGATGCGGTCTCGTTCGTCGTCGATCGTCTGTGCCTGGGCGTGCCTGCCCATGGCGCGGAGTAGATCCGACTGGTTGTTCAGCGACTGGGTGAGGCCGGTGAGATGGACGGCGGGCCGGTCGGCGGCCAGCCGGCGGCGGATCGTGATGGCTTCCTCGATCGCGGCCAGGGCCTGCTCCGGACGTCCCAAAGCCCCCAACTGGTTCGACTGGTTGTTCAGCGACATGGCGAGGTTGGGGAGGTAGGTGTCGGGCCGGTCGGCGGCCAGCCGGCGGCGGATCGTGATGGCTTCCTCGATCGCGGCCAGGGCCTGCTCCGGACGCCCCACATCCCTCAACCGGATCGACTGGTTGTTCAGCGACGTGGCGAGGTTGGGGAGGTAGGTGTCGGGCCGGTCGGCGGCCAGCCGGCGGTAGAGCGTGGCGGCTTCCTCGATCGCGGCCAGGGCCTGCTCCGGACGCCCCAAAGCCCCCAACCGGTTCGACTGGTTGTTCAGCGACGTGGCGAGGTCGGGGAGGTAGGTGTCGGGCCGGTCGGCGGCCAGCCGGCGGCGGATCGTGATGGCTTCCTCGATCGCGGCCAGGGCCT
>NZ_JALKFZ020000173.1 GCF_023243075.1 Frankia sp. AiPa1
GACGACAAGATCTGCCAGACCCAACACTCCCACCCAGACACGAAACACACCAGGACTAAACAGCGACAGTCTACTAGACCCTCGCCAGGATCAGCCGTTTGGGCTAATATCTTCTCGTAGGAAGACCGTCGCGCTAAGTTACATGCAAGATCGATGTATGACTGAATCCATCCAGATCCATTTGTTGAAAGTGCAGATATTGGGTGGGGGACCCTGTAAATGCGCGTGTTCATAAGCTGGTCCGGAGAAACAAGCCAGAGGTTTGCGGACATACTACGACGCTGGCTCCCATCGGTTCTGCAAGTGGTATCTCCATTTGTTTCTTCGGATGACATTCAGAAGGGGGCGCGCTGGAGCGCTGAATTGGCGCGCGAACTGAAAGAATCCTCATATGGCCTACTGTGTGTGACTGCTGATAATGTCGATGCAAAGTGGCTCAATTTTGAGGCCGGCGCACTTTCAGTCGCCTTCGAGACTAGTCGAGTATCCCCGATTCTCCTGAACGTTCGAAAATCAGACCTAAGTGGCCCTTTGACCCAGTTTCAAGCGACTGTATGCGATAAGAATGACGTCTATTTGCTACTTCAGAGCATCAATGAAGCCTGTGGGGAACGAGCCCTTTCCGAAGAGCGCCTTGGCGAGGGATTTCGTATGTGGTGGCCTCGGCTAGAGGCTGATGTGGCGGAGCTTCTACAGGCACCAGCCATTCAAATAACGGCGCATCGCTCGAGGGGTCAGAAAGAACTAATTGAAGAAATCTTGAACATCGTGAGAGATCAGCGGCGCATTTTGAATCAAAACCTGGTCGAGCCCGAAAAGCTGGTTGCGATGATTCATGACATTCCGGAAGGGGATGTGAGGCTTAGTCTCCACATCACGCCGAAAATAATAAGTGAACTCGTTGCGGCCTGGCATCGACTCGAGATGAGCATGCAGAGAGTCGAGTCAGGCGTCATCTTGAGCTCGGATGCAGTAAGGGAGATTTGGACCAGTCGATCTATAGTGGAAGGCTGCATCCGACATCTCTCGCGCAGCGTCGACGGATCAAGTCCGCGAGCGCTGCCCCCAGCCGAATAACACAATCTCTTTTCGGCTTGTGTGCCAAGGTTACGGGTTTTTCTAGGGTCACGCCGAAGCAAAGTAGGCGCCAGCGGATTATGAGATCCCCGGTGGTCCGCCCTGGCGGCACCGGGTCGCGGTCGGCTCGACGCTCGGGACGCTGCTGTTCGTCCATCACTTCGGCTTGCCCGCCCTGGGCATCCTGCTTGGCGGCCTGGCGGTGTTCGCCGTCGTGTGGTGGCGGCTGCATGGCCGGTCGTTCTGGCCGGTGGTCTGGTGGCTGTGCGGACGCGCCCGGCTGACGTTCATGTCGCAGCGTCGGTGGAAGCCAGCGAGGGGCGCACCGGCCTGGCGATCCGCGTGCCCACGTCGACCGGCTACCAGGTGACCACTACGGCGAGTGAGACAGGAGAGGGTACCGCCTGAAGCCTCTTGCAGGACCGTCCGCCAATGGCAGTACTCGCGGTCTGGAAGCGGCAGAGCCCCGCACCTTGGATGGGGGTGCGGGGCTCTGGCCTGTCTCAACCGTGCGTGCGCTCGGAGGGAATCGAACCCCCAACCTTCTGATCCGTAGTCAGATGCTCTGTCCGTTGAGCTACGAGCGCGTGCCCGCCACCGCAGTGGCCGGCGACGCCAGCTTACAGCACGGCGGAGCCGACTCCGCCGACCGGACCACGCCGAGGCGATCGTAGTGTGTCCGATGCCCTGAGTGAGTGATCGACGTGGGCCGGTGAGGGGTCCGGACCGGCCGTACGGTGTCTCGTCTGCCGGCGACAGCGGCACCAGCGACAACAACAGCACCAGCGGCGACAGCAGCTACCTGCTCCGGGCTGATGTCGGAGGCGCATTGTCCAAGGATTCGGGCCGGGATTATCCGGGCTCGGCTGGTGCGGAAAGACCGTTACCTCCATGCCGGCCTTCCGACGGTTTTGGACCGCCCCAATGTGCAGGTGGGAGTGGCGAAGCGGGTGCGCCGCGGGTATCGGTGAGAGCGTGGACGGCGACGGTCAGCTTTGGCGCCTGTCGCCTTGCCGATTGTCTGGCTGGGAGCACTGTCCGTTTTCTCGCGCGTCCGCCGCGTACGATCTTCTGGGATCGTTCCAGGCGGGACGGCTGATGGTGCCGACTTCCGCCCGGGCAGCACGGGCAGCACGGGCAGCGTCGGCGGTGCGAGTGAAGTCGGGGGAATGGTGTCTGAGCAGTTGTCCGACCGGGAGGTGCTCGAACTCGCGCGCGCGTTCCATCGTCCGAGTGAGGTGACGTCCCTGCTCGAGCGGGCCGGGTTGGAGCGCCTGGAGCATCCGTCCTGGTCCGGGCAGTCCTCGTTGTCGTACTGGCGGGAAATCAACAGGCAGCTTGCCTTCGGCCTTCTGCCCGACGGGCGTCGCCGGATCCTCGCCATGGCGAGCCAGGACTTCCGAGCCAACCCGGTCTTCAGCGCGGGGCTCAAGGAGATCACGCGGGCGAGGGCCGCAGCCAGTGGCGGGCCGGCGCACCAGAGCCACATCGGCGACGGCGAGCGAGATCGCCACGAGGAGAACAGCCGTGATGGCGGCGGCAGCACCACTGAAGCTGCCGGTCAGGGTGGCCGCGGCGATGCGTATGGACACGAGGCCGACGCACATGACGGAAAGGAAGGCCGCGCGCCGGTTCCGGGAACCACTCTACTGGCGGTCGATCCGGTCCTACACGACTCCGACGGCACGCTGGTGCCCGTGCGGTGGCAGGTGAATCTCGCCGACGTTGTCGAGGTTGCCGCCCGCCGGTGCGGGCTACCGGCCGGAGCCATCAGCCACCGGCAGCGGGGCAGTCGCCTGTTCGGCACGGTCCTGGACAGTGCGGCCGCGCCGGTTATCGTCGGTGATTTCGCCGCCGAACTCGCCGGCACCCTGCGCGCCTACAACAGTAGGCGGGCGGGAGAGGAACGGGTGCGACTACGCCTGGCCCTGCTCGCCGATGCCGACGGGTCGCTTGACCAGACCGCGGTGGTGACGACCCATCGGCTGATGGACGCGCCAGGGCTGAACTGGCTCATGCGCAGTGAACCGACAGCCGACCTCGTCGAAATCCTCTCCTGCACCCTGTTTGACGCGACGGTCCGCCGCCGGCTCCATGGTCTCGACCCGACGGAATTCCGCGAGATCGATGTCGACATCCCGCCGGGAATCCGCTCCGCCTGGCTGACGGCCCCGGGCCCACGCCCCGGGGCCGAGGACCCGGCGGTGCACGGCCTGGCGCCGCATGACGATGCGCCGCACGACGATGCGCCGGACGGTCCGGGTGGTGCCTCCAGCGCCGGACGCAACCAATGGGACTACCTCATTTCCGTTGCCGACGCGGACGCCGCGTGGGGAGCGTGGATCGCCTGGGAGCTCGAAGCCCGCGATTTCCAGGTGCATCTGCAGGAATGGGATGTCGTGGCCGGACAGAATTCGGTCGTCCAGTTGGACCAGGCGATCCGCCACGCCAAGAAAACGCTCCTGGTGCTCTCGGAGAACTACCTGCGGGAGCCGAAGGTCCAGGCGCAGTGGACGGCGGCCTGGAAAAAGGATCCCATGGGAATGGAACGACGGCTCGTACCCGTGCGGATTTCCAGCTGTCGGCCGGAGGGTGTGCTGCACGGGATCTCCTATATCGACCTCGCCGGGCTGGATGACGCCGACGCCCGCGACGCCTTTCGCCGCGGCATCGACGCGATGATCAGCGGCCGTAACCGCCCCACCTCCGCGCCGCCCTTCCCCGGCCGCCGGCCCCAGCCCTGACCGGTCAGGCTGGCCGATGGCCGGACGCGGCCGTCCATCGGCCAGCCTGCCGTCGTAGACACCTTCTGCCGCAGGGATTTGTCGTCCTGTACGCATCCATCGCTGGATGGGGCGCCCGAGAGGTCAGCGGGAGCCCTGGGTGAGGGCGACCGCGTCGGGCACGCGGACGGGTTCAGGCACGGTGAGTGGGACGACGCCCTGGATCTGACCGATCACGTAGTGGGCCGACATCATGGCGCCTTCCTGCCAGCCGGGTAGCGGGGAGCTCTGGTCGCCGAGGACGTAGAAGCGTCCGTCACCCTCGGGCTGGAGGAGCTGCTTGTAGGCCCGCATGTGGTCGGGATTCGCGGGGTCCCAGGCAGCCCAGCCACCGAGCTGGTGCGGCACCTTCTGCCAGGCGATCGTGATGCCCTTCGCGGTGGGGACGATGCCCTCGTCGTTGAACTGTGAGTGCAACTCTGCCGCCCCGGCCCTCGCCTGTGCCAGCCGTTCAGGCGGTGCCAGGTCGCCGAACTTCACGGCCACGTCGCCGAAGTTGTAGGCGCCGGTGACGGTGCCCATCGACGAGAGGAAGTCGTTGCTCGGATACCAGATCTGGGTGATCGGATGGTTCGTCCAGCTGATCCCGCCGTAGATCTGGTCGGTGTCGCCCTCCCAGAAACGTTCGTCCGCCTGCCAGCCGACCTTGCAGGTGTCCGCGAACGCGACCGCGTTGATCGCCGCGTCGAACTCGGCGGAGAAATTCGTCGGGATCCGCCGCAGTACCGGCAACGGGATGCTGCTGACGCAGTAGTCGGCGGTCAGCGTCCGCGGACCTCCGTCGCGCTGGTATTCGACGGCGACGCCGCCTTCGTCGAGCAGTCGAATCGCGGTGACCTCGGCGCCCAGTTCGACGATGTCGCCGAACCGTTTCCGGATCTCCCGTTCGAAGGCGGTCACGATACGGTCCATGCCGCCGACCGGCTGGAACATCGTGGCCTGCCACAGGTAGTCCACCGGTTGGTAGAACGAGTGCCGCCAGAAGCCCGACTCCACCAGGTCCGCCAGCGGAATCGGCGGCGCCGGGCGGGGAAAGTCGTGCACGTTTGGATCCTCGGCGTATCCCGAGCGGGTGGAGCCGTCGTAGCTGCCGTCGTCGGCCAGCGAACCGAACACCCGCAGCAGGTCCAGCAGCCGCCCGGTCGCGGCGTCCCGTTGTACGAGGTTCCCGGCGAGCATGGACGCGAGGTGCCCGCGGGTGTCGTTGGCGACCTGCCGGTTGCGCCACCGGACGACCCGGCCGTCCGCCAGGTGTATGACGTTCGCCGTCGTCTCCATGATGTACGGCTCGAGCTCGACGCCGAAATCCCGGCAGTAGTCGAGCATTCGGCGATGGTGGTGGGGAATGCGGCCGGGGCCCAGATTCAGGTAGAGCCCGTCGTCGAAGGAACATCGATGGGTGGCGACCGGCTGCCCGGTCGGGCCGAGCTCGTGCAGCACATCGCCGTTTCGGGCCGTGCGATTGCGGCCACCCGCGCGGTCCGACGCCTCCAGCACGGTGCAGCGGTAGCCCAGCCGGCCGAGTTCGTAGGCAGCGGTGAGCCCGCCGACCCCGGCGCCGAGAACGGCGACGGTGGCGCCCGCGCGGGGAGCCGGGGGCAGTTCGAACGAACCCGTCCAGCCCGTCGCCTCCGGGCCGCCCTGGCCGATCATCGCCTCGCGCAGCGCGTCCGCCGCATTTCGTGTGGTCATGACAGCCGTCCTCGGCGGAGTTCGTACACGTTTACCACCTATCTCTTCTCTGTCTGGTCATCTCTGTGCGGCGGTCCACCGCTGGCCGGTGGTTGTCGCCTGAGGTTCCCGGTGTCGTGCGGGCGCGCCTCGTCCGCCGGCGGGCCGGAGCCCCGGCCGGCGGACGAAGCGTCGGTGTCACCCAGTGAATTCGAGATCGATGACCTGGTAGAAGCCCTTGGCGGTGTCCGCGACCTCCCACACGCTGAGCAGAACGTGATATCCCTGCCGCTGCGGCAGGACGACCTCGTGCCGGGTCGGGTTCTCCGGCACGAGGTCGTCGGATGCCCAGTAGGGCTGCGCGCTGTTCTGGACCTGATGGAACGGCTGTGGCTCGAACTGGGCTCGGCTCAGCGGGATGTTCGGGTTCCAGTCCTCTCGGGTGATGAAGTAATTCCATCGCCGCGTCTTGTGCGGCGCGTGGAAGCTCCAGGTGATGGGAAGCGGCTGGCCGGCAGCGACGGTGTGCTTCTGCCAGTCCGATCTCGGCAGGTCCAGCTCGACGGCATAGTCCAGGCCGGCGCTCGCAATCTTGCCGTCGGGGGGCGGCGCGTCGTTGCGGACGTCGTCAGGAGCGAAGGGATCTGCCTGCCCGCCCTGCGTTGCCGGGAAGAACTTCCCTGACTCGAGGCCGGCGGACTGCCATCCCGCAAGATATATGCTGGCTCGAGATGCCGGTTCCGAGACCAGACCGTGGCGCGGTTGCACTTTGCTTTGAGTCATGGGGAAGAAGGTAGCATCCAGGCTCGCGTTTTGCCCTCCTTCGGAGCGGGAACTCGCCGTCTTCCTCGGAGATTTTCGGGGCTGCTTCTGGAGCACTCCATGGCATCTCAAAAATCTCCTCTCGAAAGTTCAGAATCGACTCTGAATGGTACCTTTCGGTCGATCGGGAATATCTCCGCCGGGTTCATTCGATCGTCGGCGTTCGGCGCGGGACGGATCGTGCTGGCCGTCTCCAGGTGCCCGGCAGTGCTGTGATCCTGCGTCGCGGTCGCAGACGGTCAGCTACTCCTGGCTGCGTCGAACGAACCCTCCGAATGCGACAGCGCGATCCACTTATGGTGGCGGCATGGGATTTCTGGGGGATCTAGTCAAGATCGTGTCCGACCTGGCGACGAGCGGTGGTCGCCGGGGTGAGGCGCCCTCGCGGGAGGCAGGACGGGAAGGCTCGCCGGGCGAGTTCGGGCCGGACGCCACCGTGGAGGTCGATCCGGATCGCATCGGGCCGGTGCGGATGAGTTACTCTCCGCAGTCGGACGGGGCCCCGGATCCCGGTGAGATCGTCTGGACATGGGTGCCGTTCGAGGAGAACGACGGACGGGGCAAGGACCGGCCGGTGCTCGTGGTCGCCGTCGAATCGGCGGGTACCTACCTGGCCGTGCAGCTGACCAGCAAGGACCACGACGGCGAGGGTGACTTCGTGTCCGTCGGCGCGGGTGGATGGGACGGCGAGCACCGACCGTCCTGGGTCAATCTGGACCGGGTGATCCGGTTGCATGAGGGTGGGATGCGCCGAGAGTCGGCGGCCCTTGCGCGCGAACCGTTCGAGCGGGTCACGGACCGGCTGCGTCAGCGCTACGGCTGGCGCTAGTACGACGGGTGCCAGGGCGGCGAATGCCGCATGTCGCCGAACCAGCTCGTCGACGACCTGGCCGCGCTGACCGCCCACCTCGGCATCCCCACCACCCAGGCCGAGACACCATCAACGCCGACCTGCTTGCACCAGTACCTCGGCGCGCAGCCGCCTGTCCGCGAGGGCGTCCGCGACGGCTTCGGGAGCCTGCGGGCCGGTGAGGTCGACCGGCAGGACGGTGACCGTGACCGAGGTGCGTGCTCGCAGGTCGTCGGCGAGCGCTTCCAACCGTGCGGCCCGCCGAGCCACGAGCACGAGGTCGTGGCCGCGTTCGGCGTACCGGATCGCGAAGCCGCGGCCGAGGCCGGAACTGGCGCCGGTGACGACGGTGACCGGGTGGCGATCGTCGGGCACGAGCGACCTCCTTCGGTAGGACGGACGGCCTGCGGGGACGGACAGCATCTCGGGAAACGGCGCCCTGGCCGTCTGGCTGACGATGATGCCGCTGGCCGTGCTCACGATGTCGGATCCGGCGATCGGACACGATGTCCGCGCAAGCGGCGGCATCGGGCCGCATCCCCACCTTTGGGTAGAAGTGAACCAATGATCGCGACCGGGCAAAATTGGGCAGCCGTTGCCCGCTGGCTGATTCCATTTGATCGATTTTCGCCCGCCGGGCGGGCGGTCGGTTCCTCCGTGCACCGACAACGTGGTCGGATGAAGCCTTGGGCGCACGTCTGCGGCGACGCCCAGCGGGACCGTCCGTGATGAGCGGAAGTCCACGTCGCTCGCCTGCCGATACTTCTCGATCTTCCCGCGTCGCGCGAGGTGACGCGTTCACGACGAGGTGGGTAGCGCGGTGTGCCCACCCCGGCTGCCGCTCTTCGGCCGCGTCAAGGGCGCGCGGATACGGAGCGCGAACTCCTCACAACGTGAGCCGGGTCGCAGCGATGCCGCCGCATCGCCTTCGCTGGCGAGCGCGGTCCGCCCCCGGTAGCGTCCGGCGAAATTGGCAAAGATGTCCCGGATTTTCCGATTGGGATGCGCACCCGGGGCGAGTTCGACGGGTCCGCGACTGTGCTACCGGGCGACCGCACTGATTCCAGCGGGGCGCAGCCGGACGCGACGCGGAAGCACGTCTTTGAGGGGTCCACGGTGGGAGTTCGTCCAGCGCGATTACGTCCGACTTCGTCAAGCGGCTTCGAGGGCATCGGCGCGCCGGGACCGTCCGCCCCCGAGGCATCCGCGACCGGTAGCGGTGGCGGACGCCGCACGTCGGCCACGACCCGCCGGCGGGCCAGGCTCGCGAGCGTGGGCGTGGGTGTGCTGGCCTTGATGGTCGTGATCGCGGGATGCGGGTCGCAGCCGCTGGAGTCCGACCAACGCAGCGGCGCAACGGTGGCGGTCGGAGCCGGCGCCGCCAGCGACGGTCCGAGCTCGCCGGCACCGCAGCCCCCGCCGGCTGCCGGAGCGAACGGCGAAACGGCCACGGATCCGGGGAACAACCCCCCGACCGGGCCCGGCACCGGCGCGTCGACGCCGGGGACAGGCCAGAACATACCGCGGCCCGCGTCGCCGGACCCGCAGCCTGCCACCGGTTCGCCCGTTACCGCCGGACCAACCGCCACCGCCGGACCAACCGCCACCGCCGGACCAACCGCCGCCGTTGGCGGCGATTCCCGCAGCGGCCAGCCGCCCGGTGGCCTGAGCGGCATCTCGGCGGGATCACTGACCGAAGTGCGCGAGTGGGAGGCATTCCGCGGCTCGCCGGTCGACGTCGTCGTCGGCTTCACCGACCGCTCGAGCTGGGACACCATCACCCACCCGTGGATGGGTGCGGGCCCCGAGAAGTTCGAGGGCTTCGCCGGCACCTGGGTGATCTCGCAGCCGTTCTTTCCCACCAACGGCGGAACCATCGGGCTGTGCGCGGCGGGGTTCTACAACTCCCACTGGCGGGAGTTCGGCAACTGGCTGGTGAGCCAGGGGCGCGGCTCGAGCATCGTCCGCCCCGCCTGGGAGTTCAACGGCGCCTGGTTCCCGTGGTCGGTGTCGAAGGATCGCTGGAGCTGGGTGTCGTGCTTCCGGCAGGTCGTCACCTCGATTCGCGCCACCGCCCCGCAGGCACTGATCGACTGGACGTTCAACGCCCACAACACGGACGCCTTCGAGTACTACCCGGGTGACAAGTACGTCGACATCGTCGGGGTGGACACCTATGACCAGTGGCCGGCAAGCAAGACCGAGGCCGACTTCAACGCGCAGTGCCGCCAGGCGACCGGGCTGTGCTCGGGCATCGCGTTCGCCCGGCAGCACGGCAAGAAGTTCTCCGTCCCCGAATGGGGTCTGGTGGGGACGACCGACACGGGTGCGGGCAAGATCGGCCAGGCCGGCGGAGACAATCCGTTCTACATCGAAATGATGTACCAGACCATGCATGACAATGCGGATATCCTCGCCTACGAGGCCTATTTCAATGACGACCTCCCCGACAACGTCCATTCGTCGCTGATCAATCCGACCACCCATCCGAAGGGTGCGGCCCGCTACGCCGAACTCTGGTGACCCGACGACGGCTCCGTGACGGTGGACCGGTCGCCAGGGGCGGGCCGGCGACGGTGGGAGGAGGGTCGGGATGCCGATGATCACGGGGGGCGACGACGACGCGCTGACCGGCCACCTGTTCTTCCACCAGGGCGACGACTCCGGTTTCCGTGCGGCCCCGTTTCCGCCCGCCAGGCGGGGGGACGGGCGTTGCGCGAGTGAGTTCCTCGCCCTGGACGCCCGCGCCGCGTCGGTAGATCAGCTGGACGATTTACCTGGTCCGGAGTCTCGCGTAGTGTCTGTCGCATGGCCGCGATCAGCGTGTTCCTACTCGATGACCACGAGATCGTCCGTAACGGGCTGCGGCAGACGCTGGAGCGGCATGAGGACATCAAAGTCGTCGGTGAGGCGGGGTCGGTGGCGGAGGCACTGCGCCGAATTCCCGCGCTGCGGCCGACGGTGGCGATTCTGGATGGCCGGCTTCCCGACGGCAGCGGCATTGACGTGTGCCGGGAGATCCGATCAGATTTTCCGGAGATCGCCTGTCTCATCCTCACGTCCTACGACGACGACGAGGCGCTGTTCTCCGCGATCATGGCTGGGGCGGCCGGTTATGTGCTGAAGGAGATCCGGGGTAACGATCTCGTCGGTGCGGTGCGGACGGTGGCGGGCGGCCAGTCGTTGCTGTCTCCATCGGTCACCCGGCGGGTGCTGAGCCGGCTGCGGGAAGGCCCGCGGGAGGATCCGGTGCTCGCGCCGCTGAACCCGCGGGAGCGCGAGATCCTGGGCCTGATCGCCGAGGGGCTGACCAACCGGCAGATCGCCGGGCGGATCAACCTGTCCGAGAAGACGGTGAAGAACTACGTGTCCGGCATTCTGGACAAGCTCGGCCTGACGAGTCGCACCCAGGCGGCGGTCATCGCCTCCAAACACCTCGGGGGCGATGCGTCGCGATAGCCGGCGCGGACGGCGACGCCACCGCGATTCCGGCCGTCAGTGATTCTGGCCGTCAGTGATTCTGGCCGTCAGTGATTGTCGGTGTGTGGATTCTGGGTGTCACAGATTCTGGGTGTCACAGCGGCACGCTCCAGTGCACCCGGGTTCCGCCGGCGGCCTGGGCCGTGGCGGTGAACGTGCCGCCGAGCGTCTCGGCCCGGGTGCGCAGGTTGTCCAGTCCGCTGCGCCGGGACGCTTGCGGCAGGCCGACACCGTCATCGGTCACCTCGACGATCAGCTGGCCGTCGGCGACGCGCACAGCGAGGTCGACCGCGCCCGCATGGGCATGGCGGGCCACATTGGACAGTGACTCCCGCACCACCGCGTAGACGTGGTCCGCGAGCCTCGCGTCGACGACCAGGTTGACCGGCCCGGCGTAGCGGACGGTCGGGGCGAAGCCCAGACCGGGCCGGGCATCCGCCACGATCTTGTCAAGGGTGCCGCGCACGCCGCCGCCCCCGACGACGGCCCCGGACGGGCCGGGCCGCAATTCGAAGATCGTTCGGCGGATGTCCTTGATGGTCGCGTCGATGTCCTCGACGTAGCCGTCCAGCCGGCCGGCGTTCGCGGGGCTTTCGTACTGGGCGAGGTCCTGCAGGCCGAGCGCGATCGCGAAGATGCGTTGAATGACCTGGTCGTGCAGGTCCCGGGCGATCCGCCCGCGGTCGTCAGCGACGAGCAGCCGCTCCCGTTCGGCCCGGGCGCGGGCAAGCTCCAGGGCGACCGCGATGTGACCGGTGCAGGTGGCCGCGAGGCCGAGGTCGAACGCGGTGAACGCCGGCCTGCCCCGGTCGCGGCCGACCAGCAGGACCATCGCCTGGTCATGCCGCGGGCCGGGCAGGGGCAGGACCATCAGCGACGCCGTGTCCTTGCCCCGCTCCAGGTCCGAGGCGTCGAGCTGGGGGTCGTCCACCAGGATCGGACGCCGTTCGGCGAGAACCTGGCCGACCAGCGTCCCGTTCTCGCTGAACGTGGCACCGGCCGGATGCGGATCGCCGGCGCCGAGCGACACCGCCAGGTGCGCCTGGCGGAAAGGGCCGTCGTGCGTCTGGGACCCGGTCGTGGTTTCCGACGACGCGGTCACGACCGCGCAGAACTGGGCCTCGGCGACCTCTCGCACGCGGTCGGCGACCAGGTTCAGGGGGGAGTCCGTGCCGCTCACCAGCGTCTGGGTGAGCTCGGCGGCGGCACTCATCCACTGGTGACGTGCCTGCGACTCCTGGAACAGCCGGGCGTTCGCGATCGCGACCCCTGCCTGGGCGGCCAGCGCCCGGACCAGTTCCTCGTCCTCGCCGGTGAACGGGAGACCGTCGCGGCGGTCGGTCAGGTAGAGGTTGCCGAAGACCTCACCCCGCACCATGATCGGTACGCCGAGGAAGGTGCGCATGACCGGATGCCCGGACGGGAACCCGATCGCGTGCGGGTCGCGGGCGATGTCCTCGACCCGGCGGGGGCGCGGGTCGTCGATCAGAGCGCCGAGCAGGCCGTGGCCGGTGGGCAGGTGCCCGATCCGTTCGGCCGCGTCCGGCTCCATGCCGACGTGGATGAACTCCTCCAGCCGACGCCGGTCCGGGGTGAGCACCCCGACAGCGCCGTAGCGGGCGTTCAACAGTTCGCAGGCCGCCTCCACGATCAGCCGGAGCAGGACCGGCAGCCGCAGGTCAGTAGTGATCATCTGGGTGGCGCGGAGCAGGCCTCGCAGCCGCCCCTGGGTGGCGATCACGTCCTGGGCCCGGTCGACCAGCTGGGTCAGCAGCTCGTCCAGCTCGAGCCGGGCGACGGAGGGAAATGCCAGACCAGCCGCGGGAACAGCGCCGCTGAGGGATCTGACTGTGGGCCCGCCGTCCGGAGCAGGCGCGGACACGCCACCAGCGCGGACGGAATCGGTACTGCGGTCACCCACCGGCACCCCAAGCGCATGTCGCAGGAGGACTGCGGATCAGGGATGATGATAGGGCTGCGCGCCGCGGAAAGATACGCAACGTGCCTCAGACAGGACGGGCGTAGTGGTGCGGACATCCGCTGACGGCGAATTTGTTACAGAGAATCCGGCAGCGGCCATGTCGTTGCGCGAGGAGTCAGACAGTAGGTATACGCGCGGTGGGTAGGGCAGAAGATGTCGTCGGCGATGGGACACCGTCCGTCGCCGCACCCGCGCGATAGCTCGTCTCGTCACCTGGAGGGCCTGCGTCAGCAGAGCGGTCATGGGTCGCAGCCCGGCGTGCCGTTGGTCCACGCCGGGCGGGACCTCCGGCAGTCGTTCCGCGCAGCCGGGAGGATCAGTGTTGGTCTCATGAGCTTTCTTGGCACGCGACGTGCTCATCCGGCAGCTCCGGCCACCGGAGACGGAACCGCCGAATCCCAGCCGGCGGGTGGCCTCCTCGTCGGCCCTGTAATGCCGATTGGTGCGGCCACCCGTGCATGCTGCTGCCCCAGCCAACCCGCCGCCCGGGTCGTCCTACCGCCGTCCGGCGACCGGGACGCCCAGGAGATCTTCCTCTGCGCCCACCACCTGCGCGCCAGCGCGGCCCGCTTGCGGCAGCTGGGCGCACCGATCTACGACGAGCGCGGCCTGCCCGTCACCGCCCCTGAAAAGATCTTCGTGGCCGTCCGTCCGCGTGGGAATGCCGATCACGACGCCCAGAAGGAAGCAGCATGCGCGCCGACGACGTCATGACGACCGATGTGTGCTTCGTGGGACCGGAGGTGTCGGTGAAGGAGGCCGCCGAGCTCCTGCTCCGCAGGCATATCCGTGGACTTCCCGTGGTGAACGCGGACGGCACCCTGGCCGGAATGGTCACTGAAGCAGACCTGCTAGCCGTCAGCTGCGCACCGGATCCGCGCCGCCACGCCCGCCGCGATCTGGTCGCGGCGACCACGTTCCTGCCGCACGCCGCAGCCTCGGGCATATCCAGAGATCCGACGACCGTCGGTGAGATCATGTCGACGCCTGTGGTCGCCGCGCGAGCCGACGCAGACCTGGCCGACCTGGCTCGGATCATGCTGTCCGCGCATCTGACCCGGCTGCCGATCCTCGACGACCACAACCGTCTCGTGGGCCTGGTCAGCCGCCGTGACCTGGTGCGTCTGCTCGTCCGCGCCGACTGCGACATCGCCGACGACGTGCGGCAGGTGCTCACCGACTGGTACACGGAGCTCCCCCCGGCCATCTCGGTGACCGATGGCGAAGTAACTCTCACCGGCCCGGCGGCCGCCCTGCCCGATCTGCTGCTCGCCCTTGTCCGCGCGATCCCCGGCGTCATCGCAGTCCACCTGCCCGCACAGCGCCATTAGCGGGAGGAATTCGAGTCACACGCTCAACGACGGGGGCGCGATCCGGGACCGTGTCCGTTATTCCCGCTGTGGCGTGGCCGCCGCGCTTCGCCGGGGCTGTTCGGTCCTCAGCAGTTGGGCCTGCGCGCGGACTGCTTCGACGGGCCAGCGGGCGCAGTGGCCCAGCGCACGACCTCGTCGGTGAGTTCCCCGCGGGCCCGGGGATCGGCCACCTGGGAAATGATGCCCCGCGCCTGCCCTTCCAGGCTCTGTCCCCACAGCGCCGCGGTTCCGTGCTCGCTGACGACGTGGCTGTGCTGGAAGCTGGTTGTCGGCTCGCGCAGGGACGCCACGATCGTCGATGTGTCCGATCTGGCGTGCCAGCTCGGCAGCGCGATCACCGCGCGGCCGCCGGGGGCGTGCAGGGCACCGGCGACAAAATCAGGCTGGCCGCCGAAACCGGACCAGATCCGTCCCCGCACGTAGGAGGCGTTCGCCTGGGCATGCAGGTCGACCTGCAGCGCGGTGTTGATGGACGTCATCGCCGGCTGGCGGGCGATCCGGCCCGGATCGTTGACGGTCTCGGTGCGTAGCAGCCGCACCCGCGGATTGCGATTCACCCAGCGATACAACTCCGCCGAACCGAACAGGAAACTCGTCACCAGGTCCGCACCGGTGTCGAGCGCACCGGCACCCTCGAGGGCCAGTACACCGTCGGAGAAAGTCTCCGTCCATATCCGCAGACCACGTCGGCCGGACAGCGCGGCGAGCACCGCGTTCGGCACGCCCCCGATCCCCAGCTGCAGGGTCGAACCGTCCTTCACCAGGGCCGCGACCCGCGCGCCAATCGCCCGCGTCACCGCGTCGCTCGCCCTGGGCGCCGGATGCACCAGGGGTTGCTGCGTCTCGACGGCCAGATCCACGTCTTCGACGGACACCTCTCCGTCGCCGAAGGTGTAAGGCATGTCCGGATTGATCTGGGCGACGACCAGCCCGCCGCCGCTGCGGGCTGCCTCGATGGCCGCCGGCAGAATATTGACTTCCGTGCCGAGCGAGACCCGACCGCGCGATGGCGGGCTCGTGTGCACCACAACCACATCGGGGCGGTACGGCCCGGCGAACAGCCCGGGCACCAGACTCAGCCGGCAGGGAACGTACTCCAGCGTGGCCAGTTCCCGCGCGCCCGGGCCGACGAACGGCGTCACATGTGACACCCCCGCCCGCACCGGCAGGCCCGCCTGAGGGTTCAGCACGAACAGCTGATAGACCGCGACGGTCTCGTCAACGACGCGCAACACGACGTCCGGGCTGGCGAAGTTTCCCGACGCCACGATCACCGGTCGACGGCCACTCGGAACATCGCCGTGGCCGCCATCGCCGCGGCCGGCAAGATGAGCCCCAACCATCCTGCCAAGCAGAGACGTACTGACAATCCTCATGTGGCCATCGTCGCGAATGACAGGACCACCCGCGCGACCCGCACCCACTCTCGGACGCATCTCGCCGACACTGTTACCCTTTATAGTCACCGAGTCGCGGTCAGATGGCGGGCGGGGGTGTGGACCTCCGGCCGGGTTGCCCCGGGAGGCACCTCATAGGTCCTGTGCTGGCAGGCCGGTGAGATCGCGTCGGCGGCATTGCGGCGGGTCTGGTGTCCATCTCGCACAGCACACTCACCCTTCGCGTGACAGCGCGGAGGGTGAGAAGAACCACGCGGATACGGGGCTCCGCGGAGATACGGGTTTACGCGGAGATAACCGCCTCGGTCGCGCCTGGCGCAAGCGCCTCATGGCCAGCGGGAGCTCGCAGGCCAGAGCAGCGCATGGCTGTCGCCGGTACCGCTGGCTGTCACGCCGATCTTGATCGGCTCGTTCCCGGATCCGTACGTGGTGGTTGTGGTGGATCGGCGTGTCGGGTCTCGTGAGCGGTGACGGCGGCCCGCATGGTGGGGAAGATCATTTCTGGGCCGATGGAGGCGGTGAGCCCGTAGGCGTCGAGGTCGCCGAGGAGGTCCAGTTTGGCGTGTGCGATGCCGAAGGCGATGCCGCGTCGGGTGATCTCGGCGCGCAGGTCTTCGAGTGCGTCCAAGGCGGTGATGTCGACCTCGACGATCGCCTCCATGTTGAGGATGAACCACTCGACCGGCCCGGTGGATCTTTGCAGCGAGGCGAGGGCGCGGTGGCGGAAGTTGTGCGCGTTGGCGAAGAACAGCGGTGAGTCGTACCGGTAGGCGAACAGCCCGGGAACGGTACGTGCGTTCGGGTAGTCGTCGACGTCGTGCATGCCATCGAGGCCGGGCACCTGGCCAAGAACGGCGTCGTGAGGTCGGGCGACCCGGGCGAGCAGATCGAGCAGTGACACGCCGATGGCGATGAGAATCCCGTAGATGATATCGAAGATGAGCACACCGGCGGCGGCGAGCAGCGCGAGGTGAAGCTCGCTGCGGCGGAACGAGGCGAGCCGGCGAAACCCCCTGAGGTCGATGAGGCGGATCGCGGCGAAAATGACGAGCGCGCCCAGGGTCGCCAGGGGGAACATCGCCAGGGCCGGCCGCAGGAACGCCAGAGTGCCGATGACCGCGCTGACCGCGACGAGGGAGTAGACCTGCGTGCTGGCGCCGCCGGCGACGGCGAGCGCGGTGCGGCTTCCGCTGCTGGAGACGGGGAATCCCCGGGCAGCTCCGGCGCCGATGTTCGCCGCGCCCAGCGCCAGCAACTCGCGGTTGGGGTGCACCGTGTGGCCGTGGCGGGCGGCGAAGGCGCGGGCGGTGAGCATGGTGTCGGTGAAGCCGACGAACAGCACACTCAGCGCCGGGGGCGCGACCCGCACCAGATCGGTTGCGGCGGGCGGGCGCCAGTCCGGCAACGCGGCCTGGATGGTCCCGACGACACGAAGTCCGTGTGCGTCGAGGTTGGCCGCCGCGACCGCGCCCGTGGCCAGCGCAACCACGAGCAGCGGTCCCGGAAGGTGGGGAACTCGCCATGCCAGCAGAAAGAGCAGGGCGAGGGAAGCGGTGGCGAGTGCAACCGTGGGGCCGTGCGCGTGGGGGAGACCGCGGGCGAACGAGCGCATCTCCTCGTAGAGGTTGTCGCCGTCCACCGGCACTCCGGTGACCTTGCCCAACTGGCCGACGATCATAATGATGGCCACGCCGGCGAGATAGCCGACCAAAATCGGCTGGGACAACAGGTCGGCGATGACGCCGAGCCGAGCCAGCCCGGCGAGGATCGCGAAGGTCCCGGCCACGATGGCCAGGGCCGCCGTGAGCTGGGCGTACCGGGTGGGGTCACCCCCGGCCAGCGGGGCGATGGCGGCGGCGGTCATCAGAGCGGTGGTCGATTCGGGGCCGACCGAGAGCAACCTCGATGTTCCGAGGACTGCATAGATCGCCATGGCGGGTGCGGCTGCCCACAGGCCCGCCACGGGCTGCACACCGGCGAGCGACGCGTAGGCCATCACTTGCGGAATCATGTACGCGGCGACGGCCAGTCCACCGGCGGTATCCCCACCCATCTGCCGCCAGGAATATTCCGACGGAACGAGCCGGCAGTGGCGGCGATGTATGTGGATCGGGTGCTCCTGGTCCTCAGTTTCAACCGATTCTAGGTCTTCTGCCGCTCCTGCCCGCGGCGCACGAGTTGCGTGCCGCATCCTTTGCGGTATCCAGGTCGATCATGAGGATCCGCAGGTCCGTGAGGGCGGCGGGACCATACCGCCGGACAGCGCGAAGCCGCTCCTACGCGAAGGCGACAGCCAAGTGGGACCGGGACACGATCCATGACCTAGGCGTGGACGACGGCGACGGGGCAGGGGGCGTGCAGGACGCACTGGTGGGCGGTGGAGCCGAGGACGAGCTCGGCGAAACCACCGCGGCCTCGGGTGCCGACCACGAGGAGTTGGGCGTCCTGGGCGGCGTGCAGCAGGGCACGGCTGGGGGAGTCGTCGGCGGCGATCCGGTGGATTTCCAGGTCGGAGTCGTCGTCGATGTTCGCGGTGACGGTGTCGGTGAGCAGCTGTTCGGCGCCCTGATGCAGGGAAGCAAAGTACTCCATGGGTGGAGCGAACGGTGCGATGTGCACGCGGTAGGCGTTGATCAGGTACAGCGGGACGTCGCGTGCGGCGGCCTGGTCGGCGGCCCAGCGGACGGCGGCGCAGGAAGGGTCCGAGCCGTCCACGCCGACCACGATCGGCCGTTGGTCCGGATTCACCGGCTCGTCGTCGCCACGGACGACGACGACCGGCCCGGTGTGCTGGTGCAGCAGCTGTTGGGCGACCGATCCGGCCAGGACGCGGTGGGCGAAGCCTGATCCGCTGGTACCGATCACGGTCATGGTGGCGTTCCTGGCTTCGTGGATCAAGGCCTCCACCGGGTCGCGCTCAACAACCACCTGGTGCAGTTCGACGGGTGGGTCGGGTACGGGCACCCGGGCGATCGTGCCGTGCAGGGTCTGTTCGGCGGCCTTGGTCAGTCCCAGGTGGTCGGCGTTGACCGCTGCCTGATAAACCGGCCTGGGCAGGCCGTCGGCCGTCCAGCCCAGCAGTGCGGTGACGGGCTGGTGCTCGAGCTGGGCTGTTGTGTACGCCCAGCGCAGGGCGGCTTCAGATCCGGTGGAGCCGTCGATACCGACAAGAATGTGCTGTTTTCTCTCAGTGCACATATCTGGGGCCTCCCGTGGTTCAAGATTTCGTTGCAGTGAAGTCCGGCACAGCTCATTCTTCAGCGTGGCTGGCGGGGGACTCGAATGGCAAGGGCACCTCCGGTGCAGGCCGTTTGGCCTACCCAGACGGATCGATCGTCGGTTCGCTCCCGGCCTCGGCGTTCCGGGATGTGACGATGCGCAGCCGTTGTCGCGCTGCGTGCAGGAGTCAGGCGACGAGTCTGCGGGCGGAGCGCAGGGTCTGCGCCACCGGGGCGGTCGTGAACACGGTGATGGCTTCGGGCCATGGGTCCGCCCGGCTCGTCAGCTCGGTCAGCACCGCGTCGGTGGCATCGGACACCCCACCGTCGGCGGACACACCGTCGGCGGACACACCGTCGGCGGACACACCGTCGGCGGACAGACTGTCGGCCACGCTGTGGGCGCCCGCGCCGACAGCAACCACACCGAGTTCGTCGGCTCCGCGCGGCTGGTCAGGCACCTCCATCCCGGGGCCGTTGGCGGCCGCTCGTGCCTGCATGCGGGCAGCGATGCGGGAGTGGGCGATCTCCGGTGCCACGGCACAGCGCAGCTCGATGATCTCGGCTGCGGCTTCCAGGGCGTGCCGTGTGGCCTGGCGGCGGTGTCTGCGATCAGTCCAGGAGGCGTCGAGGATTACTGATTCGCCGTGTTCGAGGGCGATGCCGGCCCGGCGGATCAGCTCGTCGTAGACGGCGTCGGTCATCCGCGGCTGGTAGATGCCCTTGCCGGGGTCGGAGACCGCGGGGGTGGTGGCTGATACTCCGGCGAGTTCCTTGCGGATGACGTCGGAGCGCAGCACCGTCCATCCTTCGGTGGTGCCGAGTCCGGCGGCCAGTGTCGATTTTCCTGATGCCGGCAGGCCGCCGACGAGGACGAGGCGGACCCGGCCGTGGCGTAGCCGGGACAGGACGAGTGAGGCCAGTGCCTGTGCCTGCCCGGCGGCGTCGGGGTCGCCCTGGGTCGATCGGATGCAGGCCACCTTGGCGCGGACGAACGCCCGGTAGGCGACGTAGAAGTCCTCCAGCGACCGGGGATGGTTCTCGCCGGAGAACTCGCGGTAGGCGGACATGAAACGGGCGGCCAGGTCGGGGCGGTTGAGGCGTTCCAGGTCCATCGCGAGGAACGCGACGTCGGCCAGGACGTCGCCGGCCCGAAGCCGCTGGTCGAACTCCAGGCAGTCGAGTATCCGCGGGCCGTCGTCCAGGCAGAAGATGTCGTCGGCGAGCAGGTCGCCGTGGCCGTCCCGGACCAGGCCGGCCCGCTGGCGCTGGGCCAGCAGCACGCCTCGCCCGTCGACGTACCGCCCAGCGAGGCGGCCGATCTCGGTCACCATCTGTGCCGAGAGCGGACCGCCGAGATACGGCTGCACGCCGGCCAGGCCCGCCTCCCACAGGGCGCGCAGTGCAGCGCCGCCGCCGAGCTCGTCGATCTGCGGTGACTGCTCGCAGCGGGTGTGGAAGGACGCGATCAGCCGGGCCGTGTCGCGCAGCGCGCCGCTCACATCAGCACCCGAAGCGACCAGCGCGGACAGCCGGCGCGCGACGGGCAGGCGACGCATCACGACCATGTGGTCACACGGCTGGCCGTCCGGCCCGGACACATCGGCCACGCCCAGGTAGACGTCGGGGGCGAGTCGCCGGTTGAGTGCAACCTCCGCCTGGCACGCGGCCAGCCGTGCCTCACGGGTACGGAAGTCAAGAAAGCCAAGGTCCGCCGCCTTCTTCACCTTGTACACCCGGTTACCAAGAAAGATAAGCGTCGAGGTATGCGTCTCCACCACGGCAGGTGGCGGTGCGGGCGCGGGCTCCAGCCCGGCTACGGGTCGCGTGCCGGCCGCGGGCCCGGAGCCCATGGGCTGTGCCGCGGATGCGGGCGTCGAAGCCGTACTCGATCTACTTGACCTGGTCATGGGTGCGACCTTCCCTGGCTGTGGTCCGCGCCATTCCCGGTGTCCTCACGGTGCATCTACCCGCACGGCGTCACCAACCGGGCGAGCCTGGGGCCGGACGGCGTGTGCCCGCACGATCTCAGGCTGATGCGGGGTCGCTGACGAGGTCGAGGACCTCGTCGATCGGGCGGCGCCGGGTGGGCGGCAGGGGTTCGGCGGCCGGGTCGGGGTAGCCGACGCGGAGGATCATCTGGGCTGTGCCCAGGCCGCCGGTGGCCTCGCGGACGAGGGCGCGGGTGGCCTCGAGGTCGATGGCCTGGCCGAGGGGGGAGGCGGCCAGGCCCGCAGAGGTCGCGACGGCGAGGACCCGGGCCAGCGCCCGCCCGGCGCGCAGCCAGTCCGCCGGACCGTCCGCGTCGGTGCCGAGCACGAGGACGCCGGGGTGTTCGACCCGGGGGTCGCGCAGATGCTGCCCGGCCTGGCCGACCACGTCGAAGTCGCGCAGCGAGAACTCCGACTGGCGCTGGGTCTCGCTGCCGACGACCACGCTGCGGGGGACGCCGTCGGTCGCGTCCGGGTCCGTGCGGCTCCACCGGAGCAGTTCCGCCTGGTAGGCGGGGTCGTGCGTCTCGATCCAGTCGGCGTGGGCGAGGATCACTGACAGTTCCACCCGGGCATCGGTCCTGGTCAGGGGGTCCAACCAGCAGCCCTCCTCCTCGGCTGCCGCGCGCAGTCCGCGGATCAGCTCACCGGGCATGTCGGCGGGGTCGAAGGGCCGCCGGTCGGTGTGGCGATGGCCGATGGCGGCGGCCAGCGCGGCATCTCCCGGCGCGGGGGCGCTGGTATCGATCACCCGCAGGGTGGCGAGCCGCCCCCGGGTGATGTCGGGGCCGTCCGGCAGCTCGTCGATCTGCGCGGTGAGCCCCGCCGCCCGCAGCGACAGCCAGGTGTGGAACAGCGCGGCGCCGCAGCTCATGACCAGCTGGCGGTGATCCGGGTCGGCCACCGGGACCGCGCGGGTGAGGTCCGCGGACAGGTCCAGGACGCCGTCATGCAGGCGCCAGTGCCACGGCTGGGAATTGTGGATCGAGGGGGCCAGGACCGCGGTCTGGACCGCTGTTCGAGCAAGGTCCGCGGACAGTGTTGTTGTCTCTGTGGCCATGGATGCGCTCCCATCACCGCCCGGCAGGCGCATTCCGGACTGCCTGCCGCCCGTGGTCATCTGTTCGGACCTCGCCAGTATTTCCGCCGGTCCGTACGCGGACTTCCTTCCGTTGGCTTCCCGTTCGGGGGCCGATCGTCCCGCCTGTCCGGGCTGCTCGGCCCGTCTTTGGCCGGTCTTGGACCGCCCGGCCCGACCCGGAGCTTGCGCGCGGGCGTCCACGGGTACGGCAGTGTCCGGTCGTACGTTCCGCGGGGCGAACGCCCGCGCCGCCGTCAGGTCGACATTTCCCGCGAAACGTGCGGATGCGGAATCCGGCCTGGCTGATCCGTGCGGCAACGAGTCGTTGGTACGGACTGGTCGGGCCAAGTGGCCTGGCCGGTATTGCCGGACAGCTCTCGACTGGCGGTCCCGGCGAGACGACTCTGTGTGTCCATCGGCAGGAGCCGCGCCAGGCAGAGACCTCGGCAGGCGCGGACCTCGACATGACGGGAGCGGGCGATGAGTGGAATCGTGGTAGGGGTGGACGGCTCGGCCGAGGCCGAGGAGGCGTTGCGGTGGGCGATGCGGGAGGCCCGGGTGCGGGGCGCGACGGTGACCGCGCTGCTGGCCTGGTCACCTGACGACTCGCCCGGCTCCGTCGTCGGGATGACCTCCGGACCTGGCCAGCACGACGTCGAGACGGCCGCTCGGTGGGTCCTGCAGACGGCCGTGCGTAACGCCTCCGACCCGCGGTGCCCGGTGCCGGTCGTGGAACGCGTGGAACTGCGGCCCGCGGCCGAGGCGCTGCTTGCCGCCGCCGGCACGGCCGACCTGCTGGTGGTCGGCATGCGAGGGGCGAGCCGGGTGCGCCGGATCCTGATGGGCTCCGTCTCGGCCGCCTGCGTGCACAGGTCCACCACGCCGGTGGTCGTGGTCCGTGCCGGGCAGGCACGGGCGGCGGGCCCGGTGGTCGTGGGCGTCGACGGGTCGGTCAGGTCGGTCGAGGCGCTGCGCTGGGGCGCGCACGAGGCCCGCCTGCGCGGGGCGGTGCTGCGGGTGGTGCACGCCTGGTCCCCGGTTCCGGTCGGCTATGGCTATCCCGCCATGTACGTGGGCGTGGATTTCGAGGCCTCGGAGAAGGCCGCCCGCGCGATGCTCGACGCGTGTCTCGAGGAGGCGGTCGGTGAACGCGGCACCCTGGAGGTCGAAGACCTGCTCGTCACCGACGCCGCCACCCATGCGCTGCTGACGGCTTGCGAGGATGCCCAGCTGCTCGTCGTCGGCTCCCGCGGCCATGGCGGTTTCGCCGAGTTGCTCCTCGGCTCGGTCAGCCACCAGTGCCTGCACCACGCCGCATGCCCGGTCGCGGTCATCCGCACGGCCGCGTAGCGGCGGGACAGTGACCTCGGTCGGTCATGCGTCGGCGGGGCAGCAGACTTCCAGTTCCATGCCGTCGGAATCGCGAAAGAACAGTGACCATTCGGATCCGAGGCGTTGAATCTCGCCGGTGTCGGCTCCCAGCTCGCGTAGCCGATCACGCGTTGCTTCCAGGGTCGCCAGGGAGTCGACGGCCAGGCCGTAGTGATCGATCGGGCCTCGTCCGCCCGGGCGGCGCCTGTTCCAGGCCGTGTTCTCGGCCTTCTCTGCGTCCCCGGGGGCTTCGAACACGTTGAGCGCCGCACCTCCACCGAGGTCAAGGATCGTCATGCGTGGATGATCCTCGCGCGCGGCCATCTCGAACGTGATCTTCGCGTCGAAGGCGTCGACATAGAACGCGATGAGCCTGTCCATGTCCGCCGTGATCGTAGCCACGTGGTTGAAGCCCGTAGTGATCGGCATCGTTCCCTTGCTCCTGCCCGCATCGTGTGGCGACGCGCCCGCCCACCGCCGGCTCGAGGTGGACCGAGGTCAGCTCGAGCCGGGAGCGGGTGACGTCATCCGCCGTCGTTGACCGAACCGTAGGCTAGAACCTGCACCTGACTTCATGTCAACGCCGCGCACCGCGCGTCCGATGGCATGCTCGGCGTCAAGAAGCTGGGACCGGCAGGATAGGGCGAGTCAGTGAGATGTCCACGGACGCAGCCTTGGACGTCGTGGCCGGAGTAGGCCGGGCGGACGCGGCCCGTGCCCGGAGCGGGACCCCCGCGGACGAGGACATGGTGCGATGACGACGAGCAAGGATCCGCAGGCGCCGGGCGTGATGGCGGATCGGACGCCGTAACCTGTCGGGAGACGGGATTCCAGCTGTCTGGCCGACCATCGACCGGGGCGCGCCGTGACGGCCCGGCGCGCCCCGGTGAAGATGGTCAGGCGGCCAGGTTCACGGGAAGAACCTGCCCGGTCTGCGGCCGATAGATGAGGAAGTTCGTTGAACGGTAGGTGCGCTTGCCGAGTACGTCGCACCGCACCTGGGCGGTCGCGGTGCTGGGGAGCTGCGGATTGCCGAAGACGACCGAGAAGTGCCCGCCGACGCCCACCGCCGAGCCGTGTGACTCCCCACCGCCGGTGATCAGCAGGGATTCGGCCGATCCGATCTTGCATCGGACGGTCCCGGTGACCGTCAGGGGATTGTTGATGGTGCCGGCAAGCGCCGGGGTCGCCATGGGAATGACGGCCAACGGTGCTCCGATCCCGGCGATCAGGGCAGCGGCCTTGATTTTCGAAATTCCGCGCACGACACACCTCCGAAGCGTGTCAACGACCTGGCGCATTCGGTGTACCCGAGTTCACTCAAAGTAGTCGACCTGAATACCCGGTGGCCGACGGCCTCGATCAGGCTCGCTGCTTCACTGTGCTGCCGGGCCAGTTCGCATTTCGTAGCAGCTCGAGGCGGCGGCCGGCGAACGCCGCAGACGTGTTGGGATCCGCCCGCAACTGGGCGAACAACCATGGCGATGTCTGCTGTTGCCCGTAGATCATCACCGGTGATATCGCCAGGCTACGCGAGGTCACTCAAGGCCGCTGGATCCACTGCCCAGGATCTTCCACGCGAACGCGGCGGCCCCGGGACGCCGTGTCGGCCCAGAATGTCTCTCCTTGTGTCTTCCCGTCGAGATGGTCGACGGGTCGGGGGCGGCCTGGCGGTGTACTCTCCCGGCTGCCGAGCCCGAGCCTGGTATGCCGCACGTGGAGGCCGGTGACGATCCGGAAAAAAACAATCAGCCGCCCGCCCGTGGCAGAAGGAGATTGATTCCGGACATCACGGCCCGGTCGACATCGATCTGTAAGGAGCAGACGGATGGCAGTACCGACCTCTCTCAGCGCCGGTGAAATCGAGGAACTTGGCGAGGAGCTTGACCGCCTCCGCGCGGAGTTCCTCGCGAGCAGAGGAGAGGACGACGCCCGGTACATCCGACGGGTGATCACGGCTCAACGCGGACTGGAGGCCGGCGGCCGGATGATGATGTTTGCGTCCCTGCTGCCGCCGGCATGGCTGGCAGGTACGGCGATGCTCACCCTCGCCAAGATTCTCGAGAACATGGAGATCGGCCACAACGTTCTGCACGGGCAGTGGGACTGGATGTGCGACCCCCATATCAACTCCACCACCTGGGAATGGGATTTCGCGTCTCCCGCCGCCCAGTGGAAATATACGCACAACTATATTCACCACACCTATACAAACGTTCTCGGTCGAGACCGGGACGTCGGGTACGGCCTGCTCAGGGTGGCTCCCGAGCAGCCGTGGCGCCCCGTCCACCTGGCTCAGCCGCTGTACAACCTCGCCCTCGCGGTCGTCTTCGAATGGGGAATCGCGCTCTACGACGTGGAGATCGATAGAACCTGGCGCCGGGAAAAGCCCCTGGACGAGACCCTGAACCACCTCGGCGACGCCCTCAGGAAGGCCGCCCGTCAGGGCAGGAAAGATTATGTCATATTTCCGCTGCTTGCCGGCCCGGCATTCCTCCCCGTGCTGGCGGGCAACCTGACTGCGAACGTCGCCAGGAACATCTGGGCGCACACCGTGATCTTCTGCGGTCATTTTCCCAGCGGCACCAGGACCTTCACCGAGGAGGAAATCGAGGGCGAGAGCCGAGCGGAATGGTACCTGCGGCAACTACTCGGCTCCGCGAACATCAGCGGCCCGGCGGCGCTTCACCTGCTCAGCGGCAACCTGAGCCACCAGATCGAGCACCACCTCTTTCCCGACCTCCCCAGCAACCGGTACGCGCAGATCGCCCCGCGGGTCCGGGCCCTGTGCGAGCGGTTCGGCCTCCCGTACGCGACCGGCTCGCTGCCTCGGCAGACCGCGAGCGTCTGGGGACGCATCCTGCGCCTGGCGCTCCCAGGTCCAGTCCGGCCCGCGACCGGTGAGGCCTCGCCCGAGCCGGTTATCCCCGCCCGCGTCCCCTGAGCCGCGCGGGCTACCGGCGCCGCGCTCGGCGTTCGGACCGCTGGGGTGTCCGGCGCCCCGACCGTCGACGTCGGTGATCGGCTGGTCCGTTCTGGCGTGAAGGAACGGCGATATCCTTGAAGGCCTTGACGATGTGCCGTCCCGGTACCCCGTCCGATCGGGAATCAGTACTTGAAGTAGTAGTACTGCCAGCCGGAGCAGTTGTTGGCTCGCGCTCGGCGGTCGCGGCAGACCCGCCACCTCAGATAGGGCCAGTTGGAGTCGCTGCCACGGAGCTGCGTGAAGGTGTAGGACGAGTCATAGCCATTCTTGTTGTAAGTCGTCCGGATATTCGGGAGACTCGTCACGTCCGAGGACAGATAGACTGAGCTGCCATCCTTGGCGTTGTCTCTGAGGGTGCAGGTGAGCCAGGCCGTCCACGCCGTGAACTTCCTTGGACCCCGGGTGACCAGTGAACAGGTAGCCGAAGCACCGGTCGTCTCCGCCGACGTCGATGGAGTCCATCTCGTGGTCCACAGCTTGGATGTGGACGAATATGACGATGTGGCGGCTGTGGCGGTCCCCACCGAAACCCCCAGGAACATCGCAACGGTACACAGAAGAATGGCGACGCGTTTCATGAATCCCCCCGAGTTGGATATCGGGGGCATGCGCGCAGGCATGAAGGAAGACGGACCCCCCCGATCCTGGTTCAAACGATAGCACACGGAAGATGTTGTTCGGCCCGGAAGGCCGCTTCCGGCCGACATCAGTGCCAGGCCGATCCGGCCCATCCGGGCGTTCTGCACGGTGTAGCTCGGGCTTCCGCGCGGAGTGCCGGAGCACGTCGAGGCGCCGCCCTCGACACCGGCCTCGTGCCGTACCTTTCGTCGAGCCCAGCCCGTGCGTGGAGGATGGGGAGGAACCGGCTGGACCGTCTCCCGGAGCATCCGTGCGTGCGGCCATGCAGGTCCTGGACCGGCGGGCCGAGCTGGTGATCTCGGGTGGCCGCACCACCGCCCACCCACCGGCACGTCACCTACATCGTTCTGGAGGCCGTCAAGGTGATCCTGCTGCCGACGCTCGGCGTTCTGCTCGCCCGGGAGCTCCTCGGATGACCGCTGTCGCCGAGACGCCCGGCTCGAAGCCGCGGGACCTCGCGAGCCGCGAGGACATCGCCGCGCTCGTCACCGCGTTCTACGGTCGGGCGTTCGCCGATCCCCTGCTCGGGCCGATCTTCATCGACGTCGCGCGGCTCGATCTCGCCGCGCATCTGCCCATCATCTGCGACTTCTGGGAAAGCGTGCTGTTGCGGCTCGGCACCTACCGCCGCGACGCGCTGCACGTGCACGCCGTTCTGCACGCGCGGTCCCCGCTGACCCCCGCGCACTTCGCGCGCTGGCTCGACCTGTGGACCAGCACGGTCGACGATCTGTACCAGGGCGAACGCGCCGAACGCGCCAAGCTCCAGGCGGGCCGGATCGCCGGCTCCCTGCAGCGCCGCCTGGCCGGCGAACCGGCCAGCGAACTCGTCACCCCTGCGCGCCGCCGTCCCCTGTCTGAACCGACGTGAGGTCCCTGGGCGGGCGGGGGCGGCTCGCGACCGGTTCGCCCGGTGAATCTCACTGTCCGTGATGGCTTTTGGGGGTGGTGGCGCTGCTGGTCAGTGGGGATGTCGCTTCTACCGGGCAATGTGCCCGAGTTGTCCCTTCGTAACCCTGTAGAAGCGACACGGGGGGTTTTCCGGGGCCGGTCCGTCGTCACGCGCTGCTGCGAGAAGGGCGGTGTGGCGGGTCGGAACCTTAGCCGGCCTGTTCAGCCCGTACGGCGATCTCCGTGATCGCGCGGGGATCCCAGCTGAATCCGGTGAGGGTGACGTGCGGCCCGGGAAAACTCTATATCTTTCGTGGCGCGTCTTGGTTGGTTGGCGAGTGGCGCGGCGGCGCTCAGAAGTCGTGCTGCATCAGGTCGATGACGGTCTTGGCGCTGTGGGCGAGCATGACCCGCCCGACGATCTTCATGTGCTCGGCCCAGTGTTCCTCGGCCGCGCTGGCCTTGCCCTCCTCGATGAGCGCTGCCAGCCGGGCCTGGGAACGTAGACCACGCAGCTTGGTCGCGGTGGCATCGCCGTCCTCGTTGTCGTCCGGCCGGCTGACCGCGGCGACGGCGCGGGCCACGATCTCGTTGAGCATCTCCGCGATGATGGTCAACGTCTGGTTCCCGGCGAGCTCGACGAGCCGGCTGTGAAAGCGGGAGTTGGCCCGCCCGAACGCCTCGGGCTCGTCGATCACCTCGAGCTGTTCGGCGGAGAGCCGGCGCAGCTCCGCCGCCGCGGCGCCGTGAGAGCGGGACGTCGCCACCAGCCGCGCCGCCACCGGCTCGATCATGCTGCGAGCGGCGTAGACATCCGCCAGCGGAACGTTGCGGGCCTGCAGGACGAGGGCGGCGGTGCGGGCCGTCAGTCGCTCGTCGGGCTGGTGGGCGATCACGCCGCCGAGCACGCCACGCCGGACCGAGATGAGGCCCTCCGCCTCGAGGATGCGCAGCGCCTCCCGCAGCGACGGCCGCGAGACACCGAACCGGTCTACCAGGTCGGGCTCGCGGCCCAGCGACTCGCCGTCCGCCAGCTCACCGATCAGGATGAGCCGCCGGAGTTCGTCGGCGACCTGCTGCGGCTTCTCCCGAAGCGATGCCCGATCCCCGCTGCGGACTCGCCTTGACTCGGCCACCTGGGCTGACCTTCCTTCTCCCGGCTACATCCTTCGTCCGACTGCCTCCAGCCCATGAGCCCGTCCGCGACGGACGGCCGACTCCGCGGCGACCGTGCGGGCGGCCCGTGGGCCGGGCGCCCGCTCACGGGCGGAGGGCCGGTGGGGTGACCGTGATCGACGATGACCGTGATCGACGCTGACCCAGCCCGGCATGGAGGCGCATTCCATGCTACCGGGCGGCCTCGTCGACACATGACCGGGCAGGCAAATGTGGGCCTTCTCCCTCTAGACGATTTGTGGGTGGTCCGCGGCGGGTGCTGGCTGCCCGAGGCCGGAGAAGCTCCGTGTGGGGCGTCCCGATTCGTCTTTGCGGCTATGCCGGGGTGCTGCTCGTCCGCGCACCGTGACTCATCCGATGGCATCCATATATCTAGACCATTGCGGGGCTAGGGGCTAGCATCCTCGCGGATGGGTGTCGGGCCGGTTCGGCTCGGGGGGCGACCCGAAGCGGGCGTGGTTCCCGTATGGCGCCGCCGGGCGCTCTGGAGGAGGCGGGTTGGTGGGGAAAGATCCATGAGTGCCACGGTCGTCGACGCGGGAGACGGCCTCCCCCTGACCATCGCGGCCCTGCTCCGCGAGCGCACCGCCCGGGACGGCGCGCGGGTACTGCTCGTCCGCGACGACGAGGTGCTCACCCTGGCCGAGGCCGACCGCAGGTCGCGTGCCCTCGCCCATGGTCTGTTGGCGGTGGGCGCGGGTAAGGGGACCCATGTCGGCCTGCTGTATCCGAACGGGGCGGACTTCGTCGTCGGGTGGCTGGCCGCGGCGCGGATCGGCGCGGTGACGGTGCCGCTGAGCACCTTTTCCACCAGCGCCGAGGTGAGCGCGTTGCTGCGGGGAGCCGACGTGGCGGTGCTGCTGGCCGCGCCTTCTTACCGTAACCACGACTTTGTCGCCACCGTGCGGGCGGCGGTGCCCGAACTTGCCGCCGCCATCGACGCACCGAACATGACGGATATGACGGATATGACGGATGCGACGGGCGCCGCGGCGGATCCGATTCCGCCGCCGCTGTTCGCACCCTCCACGCCCGCCCTGCGCCATGCCTTCTTCGAAGCTCCGGCCTTCGGCGCCCCGGCGGACTCCCCGCACATCCAGGCGGCCGCACGCGGTACTGGTGACGGTGCGCGTCCGCGGGGCCGACCCGACCTGCCCTGGACGGTTTCGGCCCTGCTGGCGGCAGGCCGCACGGTCGGCGCGGACGTGCTGCGCGCGGCCGAGGACGCCGTGGCGGCGAGCGACCGGATGGCGATCGTGCACACCTCCGGCTCGACGAGCGCGCCAAAAGGTGTGATCCACAGTCACGGTGCGCTGATCCGTCACGTCGCGAACCTGAACGAGATCCGTCGTTTCACGCCCGACGAGGTGCTGTTCTCCAACTCGCCGTTCTTCTGGATCGGCGGTCTGTCCTATGCCCTGCTCGGCACGCTACTGTCCGGCGGCCGGCTGGTGTGCTCGAACGCGGCCGACGCGGCGGCCGTTCTCGACGTGCTGGAACGCGAGCGCCCGACGATGGTCAACGGCTATGCCGCGTCGGTCGCGGCGCTGCCCGCGGATCCGACGTTCGCCGGCCGGGACCTGTCATTCATCCGGCGGGGGAACCTGTACTCGATCATGCCGGACGAAGTCCGGCCGGCCGACCCGCAGCTGCGCCACCAGATGCTCGGCATGACCGAGACCGGCTCGGTCTGCCTGGTCAGCGAGGACGAAGGTGATCAGCCCGAGCGTCGGCGCGGTTCGTTCGGGCACCCGGCGCCGGGCTTCGAGACGCGGATTGTCGCCCAGGGCGACGGGCGGGTACTCGGCCCGGGCGAGGTGGGGGAGCTCTGGCTGCGGGGCCCGTTCATGATGGAGGGCTACTACGGCCGTGAGCGTCACGAGGTGTTCGACGCCGACGGCTGGTACCACTCCGGGGACCTGTTCCTCGTGGACACCGAGGGTTTCCACTACTTCCAGGGGCGGGGTGGGGACGTCATCAAGACCGGTGGCGCGAACGTCTCGCCGGCCGAGGTCGAGGCCGCGATCCGGGACGTCGCCGGCCTGACGGCGCACGTGGTGGGCGTGCCCGACGATCGCCGCGGCCAGATCGTCGCGGCGGCGGTTCGGGTACCCCCGGGCGCGAGCGTCGATGCCGACGGGCTGCGCCGCCAGCTCGCCGAGCGGCTCTCCGCCTACAAGGTTCCGCGTCGGATCGTTCTGCTCGCCGACCACGAGGTACCGGCCATGTCCAGTGGCAAGATCGACTTTGTCGGGCTGAAGGAGTTGCTGCGTGCCGCCGGCTGAGCGTCCCCAGCGGCACCGGGGGTGAGCGCGGATGGTGCGCAACCGGCCGGGGCTCGACTTCGCTTGCGGGTGGCGCGACCCGGAAGATACAAAAATCCTACTTTCCCGCAGGTGCTGGGAACCGTTCCAAACATGTTTGGCGGAGGGGAAGAACGAGTGGACCTGAAAGGGATTCGGGCGGTTGCCGTGGGTGGCGCCTCCGGCATGGCGCGAGCGACCGCCGAGCTGATCGGGGCCCGTGGCGGCAAGGTCGCCATCCTCGACCGGCCCGCGAGCGCCGGGGCCGAGGTGGCCGCCGGTCTGAACGGCAGCTTCCACGCCTGCGATGTGACCGATTTTGCCGGGTTTGAGGGTGTTCTCGAGGCGGCGGTCGCCGACCTCGGCGGGCTCGACGTGGTCGTGAACACGGCGGGCGGGGCGATGCCCGGCCGCACGCTGAGCAAGAACGGCCCCTACCCGATCGAGGAGTTCCAGAAGATCGTCGATCTCAACCTGATCGGCACGTTCAACGTGGCCCGGCTCGCCGCCTGGCACATGAGCAAGAACGAGCCGAACGGGGAGGGCGAGCGCGGCGTCATCGTCAACACCGCGTCCATCGCCGCGTTCGAGGGGCAGATCGGGCAGATCGCCTACACGGCGGCCAAGGGCGGCGTCGCGGCCATGAGCCTCACCATGGCGCGGGAGCTGGGCTCGCTGGGCATCCGGGTGAACGCGATCGCGCCGAGCCTGTTCCACACCGGCCTCACCAAGGGGATCCCGGAGGAATACGAGAAGGTGCTGACGAAGGACGCGGCCTTCCCCAAGCGCATGGGCCGACCGGAGGAGTACGCCATTCTGGCTGTCGGCATCATCGAAAATCCCATGCTGAACGGCCAGACAATTCGTCTGGACGGCGGCCAGCGTTTCGCACCGAAGTAGGCCTTGAGATGAGCATTCTTACCGATCTGAACAATGGCGTTCTGACGATCACCATCAACCGGCCCGAGGCGCGCAACGCCCTCAACGGCGCCGTCGGCCAGAGCATCATCGATGCGCTGGCGAAGGCCGAGGACGACCCCGACACCCGGGTTGTCGTCGTCACCGGAGCGGGCGAGAAGGCCTTCTCCGCCGGCCTCGACCTGAAGGCGCTGGCTGCCGGGGAGAACCTCAGGCCGGTCATGGACGCCCTGACCGCGCTGCGGACCTTCACCAAGCCGTTGCTGGCCGCGGTGAACGCCGCCTGCCTGGGCGGCGGCTTCGAGCTCATGATGTTCTGTGACCTCGTCGTGGCCGTCGAGGGGACGCCGTTCGGCCTGCCCGAGGTCAAGCGGGGCCTGCTCGCCGGTGGTGGCGGCACCCGACTGCCGCAGCGGCTACCGCTCGCGGTCGCGCTGGAGCTTGGCCTGACCGGTGAGCCCTTCCCCGCCGAGGTGGCGCTGCGCTGGGGTCTGATCAACCGAGTGGTGCCCCGCGAGGAGCTGCTGCCCGCCACGCTGGAGCTCGCCCGGCGCGTCAGCGCGGCCGGCCCGCTGGCGGTCGCGGCCACCAAGCGGCTGATGCGTTCCGAGCTCGGTGATGAGGAGGCGGCGCTGGGCCCCGTCTTCAAGGAGATGGGCAAGCTCTTGGCCAGCGAGGACGCCAAGGAAGCCACCGCGGCGTTCGCGCAGAAGCGTGCGCCGCAGTGGAAGGGCCGCTGAGCGGGCGACCTGGACGCACCAGGCGGCGATGCCGGACCGAGTCGTGCGGGGCGAACCTGACGCACGAGTTCCCACCAGGTCGGACAATGAGGCCGGAGAACGCAGGCCGGAGAACGGGAGAGGTGTCCGATGAAGGCGACCGCGGCGGTCCTGCGGAAGGCGGATGGTCCGTACGAGCTGGAGGAGATCGAGCTCGATCCGCCGGGGCCGGGTGAGGTACTGGTCCGCGTCGTCGGCGTCGGCATGTGCCACACCGACGTCGTGCCGCGCGGCGAGCTCTCGCCGGTGCCCCCGCCGGTGATCACCGGGCACGAGGGGTCCGGAGTGGTCGAGGCGGTCGGCGAGGGCGTGACGCGGGTGTCGGTGGGGGACCACGTGGTGCTCTCGTTCGACTCGTGTGGCGAGTGCGCGAGCTGCCGGCGCGGCGTGCCCTCGTACTGCGACCTGTTTCTGTTCCGCAACATGTTCGGCCGGCGTCTCGACGGCACGACCGGTGCCCACGGCCACGACGGAGGTGAGATCGCCTCGCGCTGGTTCGGCCAGTCCTCGTTCGCGACCCACTGTCTGGCCGCCGAGCGTGGCGTGGTCGTGGTCGACCGGGACCTGCCGCTGGAGAAGCTCGGACCGCTTGGCTGCGGGATTCTCACCGGCGCCGGATCCGTGCTCGTCCAGCTGAATGTCCGGGCCGGGGCGAGTTTCGTGCTGTTCGGCGCCGGCGCGGTGGGGCTTGCGGCGCTGATGGCGGCGAAGGTGGTCGGCGCGGGTCCGATCATCGCGGTGGACCTGCACCAGCACCGCCTGGACCTGGCCACCGAACTCGGGGCGACCCACACCCTCGACGGTCGCGGCGAGGACCTGGTCACCCAGATCCAGGGCCTGACGGGCGGCGGAGCCGACTACACGTTCGACACCACCGGCAACCCGGCGGTGATCGGTAACGCGGTCGGTGCCCTACGGGCGGGCGGACACTGCGGGATGGTGGGCATCCAGACCGGGCCGGTGACCTTCGACGCCTTCGGCCTGCTCGGCAAGCAGCTGTCGAACATCCTGGAGGGCGGGGCCGACCCCCAGGTGGTGATCCCGCGGCTGATCGAGCTGTGGCGGGCCGGCCAGTTCCCGTTCGACCGGCTGATCGAGACGTTCCCCCTGGAGGCGATCAACGCCGCGGAGGAGTCCTCGCTGTCCGGCAAGGTCATCAAGCCCGTGCTTCTCCCGCCGGCCTCCGCCTGACGGAGTCCGTCCGGCGGGCCCCGCCTGGCCCGAACACGGTCCGGCGGGGCCCGCCGGACCGCATACCGAAACCATGTCTCCGTGCTGGCACCGTGCCAGCCACGTCGGCACCAAGGCAGAGGCCACCAGGGCCCACCAGGGCAGAGGCACCAAAAGGCAGAGGCCACCAGGGCAGAGGCCACAAGGCGGCGGCCACAACGGCGCGCAAGGGAGTCTGGCATGGATATCGAGCACCCGAAGCGGTTCGCGGCGTCCGCGCCCGACCGGCCTGCCGTGATCCTCGGCGATCAGGTCCTCACCTACGGGGAGCTGGAGGCGCGCTCCAACCAGCTGGCCCACGTGCTGCGCTCACTCGGCCTCGGCGTCGGCGACCACCTGGCCGTGCTGATGGAGAACCGGATCGAGTACTTCGTCGTGGTGTGGGCGGGACTGCGCTCCGGGTTGTACGTCACGCCGATCAACTGGCATCTGTCCACCGCCGAGGCCGGTTACATCGTCTCGGACTGCGGCGCCTCGGTGCTGGTGGCGTCCGCCGCTCGCGCCGACGTCGTCGCCGGGATCGAGGCGCCGGCGCTGAAGGTGCGGCTCGCCGCCGGCGGGTCGATCGAGGGGTTCGACTCCTTCGAGGAGCTGCTTGCCGCCCAGCCCACGTCGCCCATCGACGACGAGTGCGAGGGCATGTGGATGTTCTACTCGTCGGGCACCACCGGCCGGCCCAAGGGCATCACGCCCGCCAGGGTCGGCGGGCCGCTGGGCGGGCCCACCAGCTTCACCAGCCTGCTCAGGTTCGTCTACGGTGCTGACGAGTCCACCGTCTATCTGAGCCCTGCGCCGCTCTACCACGCCGCCCCGCTGGGGTGGGCGGCGACGATCCACCGGCTCGGCGGCACGGTCGTCGTCACCGAGCGGTTCGACGCGGCCGAGTTTCTCGCGCTCATGGAACGCCATCGGGTGACGCTCTGTCAGGTGGTCCCGACGCACCTCATCCGGCTGCTGAAGCTGCCCGAGGAGGTCCGGACCCGCTACGACCTCTCCAGCCTGCGTACCATCGTGCATGCGGCGGCCCCGTGCCCGCCGGAGGTGAAGCGGGCCATCCTGGACTGGCTCGGGCCGATCGTCTACGAGTACTACTCCGGCAGCGAGGGTGTCGGGTTCTGCGCGATCGGACCGGAGGAATGGCTCGCGCACCCGGGATCGGTCGGCAGGTCACTGTTGGGAACGGTGCACATTGTCGGTGACGATGGGAAGGAAGCGCCGCCGCGTACCGAGGGCAGGGTCTTCTTCGAGTCGGATCGGAAGTTCGAGTACCACGGTGATGCCACCAAGACGGCGGAGGCGTTCAACGCCGAGGGCTGGGCGACCTTCGGCGAGATCGGCTGGGTCGACGAAGAGGGCTATCTCTATCTCACCGACCGCGCGTCGAACATGATTATCTCGGGCGGAGTGAACATCTATCCCCGCGAGATCGAGGATGTCCTGATCCTGCATCCCGCCGTCACCGACGTGGTGGTCATCGGCGTGCCGGACGCGGAGTTCGGGGAGTCGGTGCGCGCCATCGTCGAGCCGGTGACGCCGCCGGAGGACCCGGCGGCGCTGGAGGCGGAGCTGATCGCGTTCACCCGGGAGCGGATCGCCCACTACAAGAGTCCTCGTTCGGTGGTCTTCCTGGCCGAGCTGCCCAGGCTGCTGACCGGCAAGGTGGCACGTCGCCTGCTGCCGGCGGAAGCGACCCGGTAGTGGCCTGTGCCGCGAGCTGATCGCGGCGGCGCTGGCCGCGCAGCCCGCGGCGCCCGGTCAGGCAGCCGGAGCATCGCCGGTCCTGGTCGCCGGGATGCTCGCTCCGCCATCCCCCGGCATGTTATACATCTAGATGTTTAGGGGTGGCGCGCCGGCCGGGCGCTGGCCGGGACGATCGAGGTGCTGGAGGACTGGTGACCGCCACCGAGGACGCGGATGTTCGGGACGCGGGCATCGTCGTCGATCGGGACGGCTCGGTGCTGCGGATCGGTCTGGACCGGCCGCGGCGGCGCAACGCGCTCGACCAGGACACCGTCCGCCGGATCGTGACCGTGCTGGAGGAGGCGGCGACCGACGACGGGCTGCGGGCCGTCCTGCTGTTCAGCCGCAACGAGAACTTCTGCTCGGGCGCCGACTGGGTGGGGTCGAACACGGCCGGTGGGCCTCGCCCGCGGCCCGGCAGCGTGCAGCGTCGCACCGCGCTGCAGGCCCACCGGCTCATCCAGCTGATCACGGAGATCCAGCTGCCCGTGGTCTGCGCGGTCCGTGGCCATGCGGTGGGGCTTGGCTGCCAGCTGGCGCTGGCGGCGGACTTCACCGTGGCGGCGGCGACCAGCAGTTTCTGGGAACCGTTCCTGACCAGGGGTTTCAGTCCCGACAGCGGGGCGACCTGGCTGCTGCCCCGCCTGGTCGGGCTCGCCCGGGCCCGCGAGCTGCTGTTGCTGGGCCGCAAGCTGTCCGGCGCCGAGGCCGCGCAGTGGGGGCTCGTGCACCGGGCCGTGCCCGACGCCGAGCTGGACCAGGCCGCGGCGGCGCTGGCCCAGGAGCTCGCGCGGGCCCCGACGGTCGCGGTTGGGCTGACCAAGCGCCTGCTCAACCGGGGGCTCGAGCTGGGCCTCGCGGAGGCGTTGCAGGATGAGGCGTTCGCGCTGGAACTGGCCTCCCGCACGGCCGACTTCAAGGAGGGGCTCGTGGCGTTCCGCGAGCGACGGTCCCCCGACTTCGGTGGACGGTAGCGCCCGACCGGACCGGGACGTGAACGTGGCACATTCTGGCCGCGGGGCTCGCGGTATCAGCCGGTGGAGACGGAGTGAGACCACCCCGCTCCTGGAGTGGGGAGGCATCTGTCGGTGAACCAGGAAAACCCGACCGCGAGGAAGGGAATTCTCGGCCGTCAGGCCGGGGAGGATGTCACGCCGGGCTACTCGACCATCGACTATGCGACGGGCTCCGACCGGGTCGCCACGATCACCCTGAACCGGCCGGAGGCGCTGAACTCCTTCGACCGGCAGATGTGTGAGGAGATCCGGGACGCCTGGCAGCGGATCAAGCGCGATCCGGAGGTGAACGCGGTGGTGCTGCGCGCCGCGGGCGACCGGGCGTTCTGCGCCGGGCTGGACGTGAAGAAGGCGTTCGGCCAGCCGGACGACATCTGGAACCACGAGGATCCCGGCGAGCTGCTCAGCCCCAAGTGGCAGAAATGCTGGAAGCCGGTGGTGGTCGCCGTGCAGGGCATCTGCACCGCGGGCGCCTTCTACTTCCTGAACGAGGCGGACGTGGTGATCTGCTCGCCGGAGGCCACCTTCTTCGACTCCCATGTGACCTTCGGCCGGGTGCTCGCGGTGGAGCCGATCGGGCTGATGCGCCGGATCGGGCTGGCCGAGACGCTGCGCATCGCGCTGTCGGGCAACGACGAACGAGTGTCGGCGCAGACCGCGCTGCGGATCAGTCTGGTGACCGAGATCGTCGAGCGGGACCGGCTGTGGGAGCGGGCGCACGAGATCGCGGCGGGAATCGCGCGCAAGCCCTCGGTGGCGACGCAGGGCACGGTGCGGGCGATCTGGGAGTCGTTGGACCGGCCGTACCGGGCGGCGATGGAACAGGCACTGATCTACACCAGGCTGGGTAACGCGGCCGGGATGGCCGAGGCGGAGAAGGCGAAGGAGGCGGAGACGTCGAAGGCGAAGGCCGACGAGTCGTCCGCATCGGGTACCGCACCGGCGCCCGCGCGCCCGGGCGGGCCCGCGTGGAGGCTGCGGTGACCGACACGGCGCCGGTGATTCCCTGGACCTTCGGGGTCGGGCCGCTGGCCCAGACCGTCGAGGTCGCGGACCGGCTGCGCCGGGTCACCGGGCTGGTGCTCTCCGCCGAACGCCCCGACCCGGCGATCGACGCGCTGATCCGGGCGCTCGACGAGGCCGAGCGGGCGCTGGCCGGGCAGGTCCGCGCGAGCGCGGTACCCCGGGTCGGTGCGTCGGTGGACTCCGATAACCGGGTGTATATCGATCATTCCCGTGATGTCGGCTCGTTCCATCCCTTTTTCCCCGAGTACGACCTCGTCGTCGAGGGCGACCGGGCGACCGGCACGGTGAACTTCCCCATCGCGTTCGAGGGGCCTCCTGGCCTGGTGCACGGGGGATATCTGGCGCTTTTCTTCGATACGGCGATCCAGCAGCACAACTGCGATCTCGGCCTGGCGGGAAAGACGACGAAGCTGGCGCTGCGGTACCGGCGGCCCACGCCGCTGGGCACCGATCTGCGCTTCGAGCTGACCCGGTCCGTGGACGAGACGCGGATCCACTCGACCGGAACGCTGCGGGCCGGTGAGACGGTGGTGTGCGAGGCGGAGATGAATGCGGTCAAGGGTGACCGGTCGCGGCTACCGGCGGTGTCGCCACGGAGGGCATCGCCAGGGGCGACCTCACCCGGGAGGACGTCACAAAGGGGAGCCCAGGAATGACCACACCGGGCGACGAATCCGACGAGACGCCGCGTGACGAGGTGCCGCTGACCATCCCGGCGCTGCTGGCCGTCCGCCGGCGCCTCGACGGCGAGGTCCACGCGCTGGTCAGCGACGAGGAGCGGATCACCTACGCCGAGCTGGACGACGCCAGCCGGATGGTGGCCGCGTACCTGGTCGCCGTCGGCGTCGGCAAGGGCACCCGGGTGGGACTGGTGCTGCCCAACGGCATCGAGTGGGCGACGATCGCGCTGGGGGTGATGCGCCTGGGCGCGGTCCTGGTTCCGCTCAGCACGTTGCTGCGCCCGCCGGAGCTGCTCGCCCAGCTGCGGACCGCCGACGTCACGGACCTCGTCGTGGTGCCGCGACTGCGCGGGCGGGACTATCTCGAGGAGCTGGACTCGGCCGCGCCGGGTCTCGTGGAGGCGACGCGGGCCGGCCGGCGGCACGCCGCGGCGCCGTCGCTGCGGCGGATCTGGCGCTCGGACGAACTGCCCCTGGGCGTGACCTCCGCCGCGGCGTCCACCAGCGGGGTGCCGTCCGCGGGCGTGCCGTCGGCGGACGTGCCGTCGGCGGGCGTGCCGGCCGAGATCGTCGAGGCGCTCGCGGCGGCGGTGCGGCCCGCCGACGACCTGGTGGTGCTGTTCACCTCGGGTAGCCGCGGCCGGCCGAAGGGGGTGCTGCACACCCACGGCGGTGGACTGCGCGCGGTGGCCGCGAGCCTCGGAAGCCGGCGGATCGGCCGCGGCGAGCGGATGTACATCCCGATGCCGTTCTTCTGGACCGGCGGGTTCGGCGGCGGCCTGCTCTCCGCCCTGGTCGCCGGCGCCACCCTGCTGTCCGAGGCTGTCCCGGAACCGACCAGCACCCTGCGGTTCCTCGAGCGGGAGCGGGTGACCCTGTTCCGGGGGTGGCCGGATCAGGCCGCCCGGCTCGCGGCCCATCCGGCGTTCGCGAGTACGGATCTGTCGGCGCTGCGGCCGGCGAGCCTCGGCCCGGTCCTGCCGTCGCACCAGCGGCCGGCCCCGGGGGCGCGGGCGAACCTGTTCGGGATGACCGAGACCTTCGGCCCGTACTGCGGGTCACGCCTCGACATCGACCTGCCGCCGGACAAGCGGGGCAGCTGTGGCCAGCCGTTCCGCGGCGTCGAGGTACGCATCGTCGACCCGGTCTCCGGCGCGCCGGTCCCGGCCGGTGACGAGGGCGAGATCCGGTTGCGGGGACCCAACGTGATGCGCGGCATGGTCGGTCGCGAACGCGCCGAGGTGTTCGACGCCGACGGCTGGTACCCGACGGGCGACCGGGGCATCCTCGATGCCGACGGCTACCTCTGGTACAAGGGCCGCCTTGACGACATGTTCAAGGTCTCCGGCGCCACCGTCTACCCGCTGGAGGTCGAGTCGGCGCTGCGGGCGCTGCCGGGAGTCGCCGACGTCTACGTCACCGATGTCACCGGCCCCGCCGCCCCGACCGCGTCCCGCGACTCGCCCGCCTCGGCCGGCCCGGACGGCACCGCCTCCGACGAGGGCGTCCGCCAGGTCGCGGCGGTCGTCGTCGGAAGCTCCCTGCCCGACCCGCGGGCCCTGGCCGACCTGGCCCGGGCCCGGCTGAGCAGTTTCAAGGTCCCGAGCCGCTGGCTGCTCCTGAGCGACCCGCACCGCGTGCCGCGGCTGGCCAGCGGCAAGGTGGATGTGGGCGCGCTGCGCGGACTGCTGCTCGACGAGGGCGTCGTGATCTCCCGTGAGGCGCGGTCGGCGTAAGGCGCCCGCCCGCTCGGCGGGGCGCGCGGTGGACCACGCGGTGGACCACGCGGCGGTCAGGTCGGCGCGGTCAGGCGGCCAGCAACTCGAGGGTTCCGAGCTCCCGGATCGCCGCGCAGGAGTTGGCCGCCATGGACAGGAACATGCGATCGGCGCTCTCCGTTCGCTCGTGCGTCGCGTAGAGCGCGCCGAGCACGGTGAGCAGCGGGCCCTGCAGCATGCCCAGCCGGTAGTCGTGGAAGCAGTCCTCCAGCGGGTATCCGGTGACCCCGAGCTCCGTCAGCCGCTGGTGGTAGGCGCGGATCAGGTCCCGCTCGTGGGCCCGGCGCCGCGCCGGCGCGAGCGCGGTCGACAGGAAGTACGCGAGGTCGCGGCCGGGGAAGCCGATCTCCAGCGACTGCCAGTCGACCGCGATCACCGCGGACGAGCCCTCGAACAGCAGGTTGTCGAGCCGGTAGTCGCCGTGGATGAGCGAGTGGCGCCCGCTGACGTGCCGGCCCCACCGGTCGCTGACCTCGGCGACGCGCCGCAGCGTGTCGGCGTCCTCGGCCGGGAGCCGTCCCGCGTAGCGCTCGACGAACGGGGCGGTGGACGCGGCGAGGACCTCGGCCATGAAGCCGAGCCCGACCTCGTCCGTGCGGCGTAACCAGTCGACGCCGTCGCCCAGGTCCGCCAGGCCCCAGAACGGGGCGTGCAGCGCGGCGAGATTGCGGACGGCGGTGTCGGCCTGGGCCGGAGCGCACCCGTCGACCTGGCGGCCAGCCCGCGCCGGGTGCGCGTCGGCGAGGACGAGGGTGAAGGCGCGGGCGTCGGCGCTGATGGCGGCGCCCCAGCAGCGGGGCACATTGATCGTCGTGCTGGCGGCGAACCGGGTGTAGAAGCCGATCTCACTGCGGTACCCGGCTGCGATCTGGGCCCTGGCCTGGTCGGACCCGGCGGGCAGCTTGAGGACCAGGGTGGCGGGCGCGCGGGCGGCGTCGGCCCCGTCGAGGTCGAGGTGGATGCGGTAGTTGGCGCTGAGCTGCCCGGTGCCGATCGGTTCGGACCGTACCGCGGTGACCTCGATGTCCAGGTCAGCTCGGCGCAGGACCGTGGTGACCCACCGCGGGCTCGCCTCGGCCGGGTCGTCGATGATCAGATCCGCGTCGTCCGGGAGCGCGCCGCCCGGCCGCCCGTCCCCGCTCACCCGCTCACCTGGTCACCTGTCAGCGCGGTCATACTTTCCCCCAGCTCGTAGCGGATCGGGAGCCGCTTGGGTCCACCGACGAACAGGGTGTCGGTGTACTCGGGGGTGCCGTCCAGCTCGATCGAGCGCAGCCGCGGGATCAGCTCGGAGTACAGCGCCCGGCCCTCGAGCCGGGCCAGGTGGGTGCCCAGGCAGTAGTGGGCGCCGAAACCGAAGCCGACGTGCTTGTTCGGGGTCCGTCCGACGTCGAACGTGTCCGCCTGGTCGAAGACCTCCTCGTCCCGGTTCGCCGACGGGTAGGAGAGCAGGACCGCCTGCCCCTCCTTGATGTCGACGCCGTGCACGGAGGTGTCGCGGTTGGCGGTCCGCATGAAGTGCTTGACCGGGGAGACCCAGCGGACCATCTCCTCCACGGCGGTGCCCACCAGGGAGGGGTCGTCGGTCAGCCGGCGCAGCTGGTCGGGGTTCCGCAGGAGAGCGTGCAGGCCGCCGGAGATCGCCGCGCTGGTCGTGTCGTGGCCGGCGGTGGCGATGAGCACGTAGTACCCGACCGCCTCCATCTCGCCGATCTCACCGGTCTCCAGGGTCGCGTTGGCGATCACCGAGGCGAGGTCGTCGGTGGGGTTCTTCCGGCGGTCGGCGATGATGCCCTGGAAGTACTGGAAGAAGTCCAGCAGGGCGGCGAGCGCCGCGTCGTCGTCCGCGGCGCGGGCGAAGTCCGGGTCCTCGGCGCCGAACAGCTCCTGGGTGAGCTTCAGCATCCGGGGGAAGTCGTCCTCGGGCAGCCCGAGCAGGGACAGGATGACGTAGAGCGGGTAGTGCGAGGCGACGTCGGTGAAGAAGTCGCACGAGCCGCCGAGCTCGGCCATGTGGTCGACGTAGCGCTTGGCGAGCTCCGCCACGCGATCGGACAGACGCCGCACGCCGGCCGGGGTGAACCACGGCGCGCTGATGTGCCGGTAGACCGGGTGGTCCGGCGCGTCCATCTGCACCAGGGTGCGCACGGGCGGTGCGTCGGCGGCCGGATCCTGGTTCACCGCGGTGCGGGGGGCGTTACGCCAGATCTCCGAGTTGCGGGAGATCGCCATGACGTCCTCGTGCCGGGTGATCGCCCAGAACGGCGCCAGGTTCGACGACTCGACCCAGTGCACCGGTGACTCGCGGCGCAGCAACGCGGTCGCGGCCTGGAAACGCGCGTCGTCCGCGTAGGAACGCGGGTCGACGAAGACACTCGCCGCTTCGTCAGGATTCATGCCCAGTCCCTCTCGAGTTCGACGGCGCGGGCCGACGGCCGTCGCTCGGCGCGCCAGTGCGCTGGATGGGAACCCATGGATCTGGCCCGGCGGGCGTCGACGCCGCGCTGCGGGCCTGGGTGCCGACTGCTCTGGACGATAATATATAGAGGTTTATGGGGGTGCAATCGAGCCATGTACGAACGCCGCACCGTCGGCGAAGGCCGCCTCTCGGGGTGAACGCCGCTGCTCGGGCGAACACTGCTTCGCGGCGCGGGGCCGGCCATGATGGGCGTGGTGGATGCCCTCCACCCATGTTCCCGCTCGGCCGTGTGACTGGCCGAGCTGCCGCGTCTGCCGGCCGGCAGGGTCTCGCGGCGCCAGCTCCCCAAGGAGGCAACGCCGTGACCACGGTGATTGAACGTGACCGGCTGTTGATCGGCGGCCAGTGGGCGCAGCCCGCCTCGGACCGTCGGATCGAGGTGCGCTCACCCCACGACCAGCGCCTGGTGGCGACCGTCCCCGAGGCCAGCCAGGCCGACGTGGACGCGGCCGTCGAGGCGGCCCGCGCGGCCTTCGCCAGTGCCGACTGGGCGCGGACCACCGGCAAGGAGCGGGCCGAGATCATCCGCAGGGTCGCGGCCGGGCTGCAGGCTCGCGGCGAGGAGCTCGCCGGGCTCATCACGGACGAGATGGGCTCGCCCGCCAAGTTCTCGATCTTCGGCCAGAGCTATGGCTCCGGCATGGTCCTTGAGGGCCTCGCCGACGTCGCCGAGAACTTCGCCTTCGAGCAGGAGCGGGCCGGCCTGGTCGGACCCTGCCTGATCCAGAAGGTCCCGGTCGGGGTCGCGGCCGGGATCGTGCCGTGGAACGTGCCGGTCTTCCTCGCCTGCATGAAGCTGGGCGCGGCGCTGGCGGCGGGCGCGCCGATCATCCTCAAGCCTCCGACGGAGGCGCCGCTGAGCTCGTTCCTGCTCGCCGAGGTGCTCGCCGACGCGGGCCTCCCACCGGGCGTGGTGAGCATCCTGCCCGGCGGGGCCGACCTCGGCCGCTACCTGGTCGCCCACCCGGGCATCGACAAGGTCTCGTTCACCGGCAGCACCGCGGCGGGCCGCACGGTCGGCGCCACCTGTGCCGAGCAGATGAAGCGCTTCACCCTTGAGCTCGGCGGCAAGTCGGCCGCGGTGATTCTCGACGACGCGGACCTGGCGACCATCGTCCCGCAGGTGCTGGACTCCGGGCTGCAGAACAACGGCCAGATCTGCGCCGCCCAGAGCCGCATCCTGGCGCCGGCCGCGCGCTACGACGAGATCGTCGACGCGTTGGCCGAGCATGTGCGCGGCCTGGCCGTGGGCGACCCGCGGGACCCGAACACCGACATCGGCCCGCTCATCTCGGGCCGCCAGCGGGACCGGGTGGAGGCCTACCTGGCCGAGGGTAAGAACAGCGCCGCCCGCCTGGTGGTCGGCGGTGGCCGTCCCGCGGGCCTGGACGCCGGGTTCTACGTCGAGCCGACCGTGTTCGCGGACGTCGAGAACGCCGACCGGATCGCCCGGGAGGAGATCTTCGGCCCGGTCGTCACGGTGATCAAGTACCGGGATGAGGACGAGGCGGTGGCGATCGCCAACGACTCCGACTACGGCCTGTCCGGCTCGGTGTGGACCACGGACAACGCCCGTGGCATCGCGGTCGCCAGCCGGATCCGCACCGGGGTCTGCGCCGTCAACTCGCCGGTCATCGTCGAGCCGCGCAGCCCGTTCGGCGGGTTCCGGCAGTCCGGCGTGGGCCGGGAGATGGGTCCCGAGGGCGTCGAGGCGTACCTGGAGACCCGCACGGTCGTCCTGCCGCTCGGGTAAGGTCCCGCCGCTCGGGGAAGACAGTCTCGGGCAACAGGAGACGGGGGGGGGGGGGGGGGGGGGGGGGGGGGGGGGGGGGGGGGGGGCGCGGGGGGGGGGGGGGGGGGGGGGGGGGGGGG
>NZ_JALKFZ020000174.1 GCF_023243075.1 Frankia sp. AiPa1
GTTTCCGGAAGCCGGGTTTCCGGTGGGAGCCACGGAAAAAGTTGGCCATGGCGGTGGAGAAATCACGGAGCGCCTGCCGCTGAACAATGATGCTACCCGCCGCAAGCCAGTCGAATGCGCGGCGCGCTTCGGTCAACTGCCGGTTCCGCTCCGCATAGCTCGGCGCCGGCCCACGGCGAGAACTCCACCACGACTGCTGTTCCACGGCCAGGTTCCACACATAGCGTGCATGCCCGCAATACTCGCCCATCACGGCCGCCTGATCGGCGGTCGGATAAAGCCGGTAGCGGGACATGGCATCTTTCTACCGAAAGGATCCGAGTATGTGTTCCAGCGTGGGGCGCCGTCTCCTCCCCGACCTAAAGGCCGGGGCATCCACGGCGCGAATCCGGTGACAGGGGTGAAGGCCGCCGCCGTCACCTGAAGGCGTCACCTGAAGGGATGTCCCGCGGAGCAGCGGGCGGGCTTCAAGCACAGCAAAGTCCGGAAGACCAGCCGGGCCGTCAGTATGGCCAGGAGGGTTCGGACGCGCGGCCCCGACAGATCGCAGAGTTCGGCCGGCCGGCCGGGTTGGACCACTTGGATGGACGGCTGAGGGCCCGCTACGAAGCAAGCCAACCCACCCGGCCGGCAGGGCGTTCTTTGAGCGAGCGGAAACTCGCTGCGTCGAGACGGCCCTGCGGGTGAAACCCGACCCCGACCCCGACTACTACTGCGTCGATCTGCACGGCGAGTCTTGCAGTAAGCACGCACAACAGGTCCACCGGTCGGATTCATGTGATGGCCGACGACATCATCCTCGGCCTTGCCGATCAGGACCGGAAACGATTGATGCGACTCGCGGAGATCCGTTAGGAGGAGGAGGTCTGGAGCCACGAACGGATAGCGAGATGGACCCGTCCACTTCCTTTGAGGGTTTTCTGCGCACCACGCGGATGCAGCCGGACGATCCGCGACGCCCGCTACTCGCTCGTCTGGTCGTCAACTGCCTGAAAGAAGACATGCCCGAGGTCGCCGACGCGATCCGGGCGCGGTTCACACCCGAGGAGACGCCGCTCCCGGCCGAGTCGCCGCCGGACGACGAGACTCGCGCCACCGGGATCGAAGAGGCGCCGGGCAGCGAAGGCCCATCTGATCGGGACGACGCCGATGACGATCGCCCGGTATAGCCGATCCGCTCACCCTTCAGCCAGGTCCACATGCAGGTGGACCTGATCGTGAATCTGGGCGGCTGGCGACCACCGTCGTCGCCCGGATCTGCCTGAAACGGCTGCGGCCCCGCCGTGCCCGGCCAGCGGATCCCGCCGGTGTGCGTCTGTCGCGCTGCCGACAGCGTTTCTCGCGGAAATTCGGTGATGTCCAGCCGGGTTCCGCTGCCGTCCGGGGGATTACCGCGCGCCGCCTTCCGGGACGGTGGCTGCCGCGGGTCCGATTGGTACTGAAACCGCCCGGGCTGGGCGACGACGGGTGCAGCGAGGATGACGGCGTGCATTCCGATTAACATTCGGGTCGGCAGAGACCGGAGATACCGGCAACCTTGAAAGACTGCCGGGCAGTCACCATGGACTCGTGCCGCGCACGGCTGCCTTCCCCATAGGTCCAGCGAAGCCTGGATCCAGAGATGACGTGCGCCGAGCCCAGCGGCGTCGGCCGTACGAGAAAGGAAGTATCGACGTGTCCATTTCGGAGAATGTGCCGACACTCACCACCGTCGAGGTACCTCCGTCCCGGCACCTGCGGCGCCGGACCGCCGCGGTGCTGACCGGCGCGGTGTCGTCCACGATGGCGGCACTGATGGTCCTAGCGGCGCCCGCGCAGGCGGCGACGGTGCTGTCCAGCAGCTTCGAGTACCCGAGGGTCCCGGGCGGGTCCTACGAGCAGCTCGATCACGGCGACTACGTGGACGGCTGGCGCGTCGACTCGGGTACGGTCGATCTGATCGGCCGTAACTACTGGCGGGCCGCGGACGGCCGGCAGTCCGTCGATCTCAATGGCACCAGCGCCGGCGCTCTTACCCGGCGGCTGCGGACCGACCCGAGGCAGCGGTACGAGCTTCAGTTCTCGCTGGCCGGGAACCCGCAGGGTGGACCCGCGATCAAACGCGTTCGGGTCACCGTCGGCGACGTGAGCCGCGTCTTCGGCTTCGACACCTCCGGTCGGACCGTCAATCGCCTGGGATGGGTGGAGCACACCCTCCGCTTCAACGCGCACGCGCGGAACACCGAGGTCACCTTCGAGAGCCTGACCCGGGGTTCGTATGGACCGGCGCTCGACGACATCCAGGTCGACTCGATTCACTGACGGCCCGGACACGTGTGAACGCGGAGCCCCGCACGGTCGGCCGGGAGGGCGGAGCCAGCCTGGCCGACCGTGCGGTGGCTGCCCGCGACGCCCGGCCCCGGATCGGCGCCGGTGAAACCCGGGTGTCAGGCAGTGAGACGGACCGGGAGCTGTTGCACTCCGCGGATGACAATTTGCCGCCGGAAAGCGACGTCACCGTTCAGCGAAAAGGAACCCACGCGATCCAGCAGTGCCCGGAACACAAGTTCGGCCTCAACCCGGGCCAACGGCGCGCCGAGGCAGTAGTGAATCCCCACCCCAAAACCCAGGTGGCGTCGGGCGCGCCCGCCACCGGCGAACCGGTCGACCTGGAACCGGTCGGGCTCGTCGAAGGCGGCGGGGTCACGGTTGACCGCGCCGACCATGACCAGCAGCCCCTCGCCGCGGGTCAGGGCCTGCCCACCGATCTCGGTATCGGTGAGCACCGTGCGGCCGATGACCTGGATCGGCGGATCGAAGCGCAGCATCTCCTCGACGGCCGGGCCGATCAGTGTCGGATCCGCCCGCAGCGCGGCGAGCGCGTCGGGGTTACGCACCAGCGCGAGAATGCCGGCGCCCAGCAGGTTCACCGTCGTCTCGTACCCGGCGACCAGCAGCAGAGTGCACAGCTCCAGCAGCTCGTCGGTGGACAGCGCGTCGCCGTCCTCGTCGTGGATCGCCACCAGCCGGCTGAGCAGGTCCTCGCGCGGTACGGCGCGCCGCTGCGCGAGCAGATCCCGGAAGTACGCCTCGAAGGCGATCGTGGCCTCGGCCCGCGCGGCGTTCTCCTGCGGGCTCAGCAGCGGGCGCGGATCGAGTCCCCGGGTCAGCGCGTCAGCCCAACCGCCGAACAGCGCCTCGTCCGCGTCGGGGACGCCGAGCAGCCGGCACATCACCCGCAGCGGCAACGGCCGGGTCAGCGCCGTGACCGCGTCGACCTCGCCGTGGCTGAGGGCCTCATCGATCAGGGTGTCCGCGGTCGCGGAGATCTCGGCGGCGAGCGTCGCGACGACCGACGGCGTGAACGCCCGGCCCACCAGCCGACGCAGCCGGCCGTGGTCGGGCGGATCGGCGCGCAGCAGCGACCCGAGGCCGTCGGTGACCTCGCCGCGAAAGGCGATGCCCTCGCGGTAGCCGTGCCCGATGGCCGGATGGGCGAGCACCGCGGAGGCCTCGGCATGCCGGGTGACCAACAGGATCCGCCCACCGACCAGCTCACCGGGAATGAAGGCGCTGATCTCCCGGACCTCGTGGTAGTGCGGGTACGGATCGGGGCGGCTGCTCACCGCCAACGCGGACAGGATTCCGGTGAATCGCCAGTCCGATGTTTCCGGCCCGGCCTGCTCAGCCTGCGCGGTCGTGGCGGTCATCAGCGCGTCTCCTTGACCTGAAGGGCGGTGCGGACCTGAAGGGCGGTGCGGACGGCCAGGGGGCTCGGCATACCGCAACCGCACCGACCGCGGCCCATTCTGACAGCACCGACGAAACAGACCGGCCAACGGGATGAACAGGTGGCGAAATTCAGGATTGGTGATGCACTAACCGGTAGGTTTCATTGTAAAGAACTATCGCCTGACGAGTCGCTCTCCGGGCGGCGGCGGTCCGGGCGGCGGCGGTCCAAGAGCGCCCGCGCAGGCTGCATCCGACGTGACGATCACCGATGTGACGCCATCCGAGCTGACGGGGACCGGTGCGCCGGCACCCGAGGCGACCGTCACCGCGGCGCGGGCGAAGGCCGCGACCGCCGGGGATCGGGACTCCTGGGGCCAGGCCACGCACAGAACGCTCGGCTTCAGGTCGCTCACGGCCCGGTAGGCGATGCCGGCCCGCGGATGCCGGCGGGCCACCGAGACCGGCGCGAACCAGACCATCGCCCCCAACTCGACCAGCGTGAAGATCTGCGCCAGGTCGCGGGGCCGCTGGGGGGACGTCGCGGCGTCAGGGACCTGGGCGCCGTACGCGGTGGCGGGTTCGATCCGCAGGCCGTCCGGCTCGATCCGCAGGCCGTCCGGCAGCAGCCGTCCATGCAGGTCGGCGAGGCAGAGATCATGCCGGGCCGCCAGGGGGTCACTCGCCGCGAGCGCCACCAACCGCGGCTCGGTCAGCAGCGGCTCGACGTCGAGGCCGCGGTGGTCGCCCGGTTCGGGCAGCATCGCGACGTCAGCCCGGCCCTCGCGCAGCGCCCGCTCCTGCTCGCCTCGCCCGCCGAGGGCCAGCTCCACCGGGACCGCCGCGGCGTCCTGGTGATACGCGGCAAGGACCGCCGGTAGCAGGCCCGCGTCATAGTCGGCCTTCAGCGCGAGCCGCAGTGGCGCGATGGGCTGGCCGGCGTGCCGCGCGCGCCGGGTCGCCGCGGTCACCGCGTCCAGGGCGATGCGGGCATCGCGCAGCAGCACCAAGCCCGCCGGGGTGAGCGCGACCCGCCGGGTGGTGCGTTCCAGCAACGGCACACCGAGCCGGCGCTCGAGCTCCCGGATCGCGCGGGACAGCGGGGGCTGCGCCATGCCGAGGCGTTCGGCCGCCCGTCCGAAGTGCAGCTCCTCGGCGACGGCCACGAAGTAGCGAAGCTCGCGGACCTCGACGTCGTCCCCCGCCGCCGAAGCCCCCACCGCCGATGGCCCGGCCGCCGCGGACCCCTCCGCCACAGGCCCGGCCGCCGCGGACCCCTCCGCCACAGGCCCGGCCGCCGCGAGCCCTGCCGCCACAGACTCACTCATACCTCCAGGGTATGAGTCCGGATCCGATCGGTCCTTCAGCTTCGCGGTCGCGGCGCCTTGACTGGCAGGTGCCCGGCGTGCTGATGCCGCCGCGTCCAAGACCTCTGGGGAGTATCTCGTGATCGTTGTCACCACACCGACCGGAAACATCGGCAGCCGGCTGCTCGAGATCCTTCTCAACGGTGCGGAGCCCGATGCCAGGGCTGGCATGGTGCCCACCGCGGCGCTCGGCGCACGGCCTGTGGCCGAGCCGGTCCGGGTGATCGCCCGCCGCCCCGAGGCGCTGCCAGAGGCGGTGCGCGAGCGCGTCGAGGTGGTGCCCGGCTCGCACGGCGACCCGGATGTCGTCGCCAAGGCGTTCGCCGGCGCCGACGCGGTGTTCTGGCTCGCGCCGCCGACTCCCGACGCTGCGAGCCTCGAGTCCGCCTATCTGGACTTCACCCGCCCGGCCTGTACCGCGATCCGCGAGCAGGGAGTACGCCACGTCGTCACCGTCTCGGCCCTGGGCCGCGGCACCCCGGCCGCCGGACGCGCCGGGCTGGTGACCGCCACACTCGCCATGGACGACCTGATCGCCGACACCGGCGTCGCGATGCGGGCGCTGGTACTGCCCGGGTTCATGGAGAACATGCTCCGCCAGGTCGCCGCCATCCGGGACCAGGGGGTCTTCTTCTCGATGGCGAGCCCCGACCTGCGCTCCCCCACCTGCGCCACCCGGGACATCGCCGCCGCCGCGGTCGGACTGCTGCGCGAGCGCACCTGGACCGGGCAGGGAAGTGTCGCCGTGCTCGGCCCGCAGGACCTCTCCTGCCCCGAGATGGCCGAGATCATGTCCGACGTGCTCGGCCGGCCCGTCCGTTACCAGCAGGTCTCCGCGGCGGCGCAGTACGAGAGCCTCACCGGCTTCGGCTGGTCGGCGACGATGGCCGCCGGCATGGTCGACATGATGACCGCCAAGAACGAGGGCCTCGACAACGCCGAGCCGCGCACCCCGCGCTCCTCCACCCCCACCAGCTTCCGCCAGTGGTGCGAGGACACGCTGCGCCCCGCCGTCCTGGCCTAGCGTTTTTGACCGACGCCCGACGCCCAACGCCCAACGCCCGACGCCCGACAGCCGATGGCCGATGGCCGACAGCCGGCTCCTGGTGGCGCAGGGCGCCCCTGCTATCACCGTCAGCTCCAAACACCACGACCGGCGAGCCCCCCTCCCCACCGCCGACCCGCCACCACCCTCCTCGCCACCGCGCGTGACGACGGATCGGCCCCGGAAAACCTTCGTGGCGCTTCTACCGGGTTACGAAGGTACAAATCGGACAGAAAACCGTTAGAAGCGCCATGCCCAATCACCAGCGCCGCCACCACCCCCGAAGCCCATCACCGACAGTGAGATTCACCGGGTGAACCCAGCCGCGAGCCGGAGATCCACGAGAAGCAAACCGGCCAGCCGACCTGACCTGGGCCGATCCGGCCTGACGCCGACATCGGAGGCGCACGCCGACATCGGAGGCGCACGCCGACGGGCGCGGCCGGACTCAGGCGGGATGGGCGGCGCTGGCGGTCTGGAAGTGGTCGAGCAGGCGGGCGTGCGCGAGCGCGACTCCGGACTGGCCGAGAGCCGCCGGGCGGTGGGCGAGGTAGAGGGTGTTCAGTGGCGGCACGGGTGGCTCGGCTAGGGTCCGAAGCCGGCCGTCGGCCAACGGCGGGCCGCACAGGTAGGCCGGCAGCACGCTGGCACCGGCACCGGCGAGAACCGCCGCGAGGACCCCGCGCAGGTCGGCCACGACGACCCCGGCCACACGGGTGAGCCGGGCATCGAACACGGTCCGCCAGTAGCGGCGCAGGATCGGTGCCTGCGGCCCGTAGGCGACCAGGGGCACGTCGTCGAGGTCCTCGGGCCGCTCGACCCGCCGAGCCCAGCGGGCGCCCGCGACGAGCAGGAACTCCTCGTCGTGCAGCGGCGTGACGGCGAGCCCGGCGCGGCGCGGTCGGGTGGAGGAGACCGCGAGGTCCAGCCTGCCGGCGAGCAGGGCCGCCACCAGGTCGTCGGGCATGCCGAAGGTGGTCCGCAGCCGCAGCCCGGCGCCGGTGAGCCCGGCCAGGGCCGGCAGCACCTGGTCGCACAGGAAGTCGGCCGGGCCGCCCAGATGGACCGTGCTGGAGGCCGCCGCGCCCGCCGGGGTCCGCGCGACCACGGCGGCCTCGAGCGCGTCGAGCGGTTCCGCGATCTGGCGGGCCAGATCGTCGCCGGCGACGGTGGGCACGACCCCGCGGGGGCGGCGCTCGAACAGCGGGCGTCCGAGCCCCGCCTCCAGCGCCTTGATCTGGGCGGTGACGGTCGGCTGGGCGAGCGCCAGCAGCTCGGCAGCGGCCGTGATGGAGCCGGTGCGGTGCACGGCGAGGAAGCTGCGCAGCAGGTCCAGCGACGGTTTCACATCAGAAATCCTATGGCACACCGGGGACTTCCATATTGGTCGTCTATGGGTCCGGTCGGCCACGATGGTCGCCATGACGCAGGTACTGATTGCTCTGACCAGCCATAGCGAGCTCGGCGACACCGGCCGGACGACCGGCTTCTACGCCGGCGAGGCGGCCGAGCCCTGGGCGGTGTTCACCGCCGCCGGCATCACGGTCGACGTCGTGTCCGTCGCGGGCGGGCGCCCGCCGGTCGACGGGCGCGACGAGGCCGACGCTGACCAGAACGCCTTCTTCGCCGCGGTGGAGCTCGCGGCGACCCCAAAGCCCTCCGAGGTGAAGGCCGCCGACTACGACGCAATCTTCTTCGCCGGCGGCCACGGCACCATGTGGGACTTCCCGGACGATGCCGATCTGAGCCATCTCGCGGCCGACGTCTACGAGCGCGGTGGCGTGGTCGCGGCCGTCTGCCACGGGCCGGCCGCCCTGGTCAACCTGCGGCTGTCCGACGGGAGCCACCTCGTCGACGGCCGGCGGGTGGCCGCGTTCACGAACGCCGAGGAGCAGGCCACCGGTCTCGCCGGGGTCGTCCCGTTCCTGCTCGCCGACGCGCTGAGCGCCCGCGGCGCCGTCCACGTTCCGGCGCCCGAATTCACCGCGCAGGTCATCGTGGACGGACGGCTGGTGACCGGCCAGAACCCGGCCTCGGCCCGCGGCGTGGCCGAGCAGGTCGTCGCGCTGCTCGCCGGACGGTGAGAGCCGGCGGACGGTGCGGGGCGCGCGGCCTCAGGCTGGCGGGGTCGGGTCGGGCCGGTCGAGGACGCCCAGCGCCGCCGTGAGGGCCGCGACCAGCGGCCCGGTGAGCTCGCCCGCGCCGGCACCGGACAGGCGGCTCAGCGTCCCGGCGTCACGGGCGACCCCGACCCCGAACAGCAGGGCCACGGCGATCTCGGCGGCGAGCCCGGGCTCCGACGCGCCCGCCGAGACGGCCACGGCGTGCAGTGAGCCCAGGACGGGCTCGAACCGTTCCCGGGTCGCCGCGCGGACGGCGTCCTCGATCTCGCGGCGGAACACGTTCTGGGCGGCGACGCTGGTCCCCGTCGTGATCCAGCGATCGAGGGCCCGGCCCACCAGGGCCTCGATCTCCGCTCGCGGCCCGTCGGGCAACGAGCGGTCCGGCTCCGAGCCGGCCAGCCCCGAGCCGGCCGACGACGAGCCGGCCGCCTCCGACGACGCCACGCCGGTCGCCGACGCCCGCGCAGTGCCCGACGCCCGCGCCGCGCTGGTGGTGGACGCCGAGGACTCCGATCGGGCCGAGGAGGCGGACGGCGCCGGGGATACCGGGGGTGCCGAGCCCGGTGCCGTCGGGGACACCTGGACCTCGCCCGGCTCGTGGCCGTCGGGTGCCGTCCCCTGCCCGTGGACCGACTCGATCAGAGGATCCGCGGCCAGCACGGCCCGGTAGAGGCCCTCCTTGCCGCCGAAGTAACGGGCGATCAGAGCTGGGTCGACCCCGGCGCGGTCCCCGACCGAACGGATCGCCGTACCCGCGTAGCCGCGCTCGGCGAACAGGCCCGCCGCCGCAGTCAGCAGGGCCTGGCGGCTGCGGGCGGCGTCACGCCGACGCCCGTCGCTCATGACCGCAATCCTCCACCAGGACGACATCCGCGACGGCGGCGGCTGTCGATTCCTCCGCGCGTGTCGTCAGATCCGGTTCCGCCTGTGGGCCGGTCCGCGGCTGCCGCGCTGTCGGGAGCGATGCCGTGGACCCGGCCGCGGACGCCGTCCCGCCCGCGGTACCGGCCGCCGAGCCCGAGCCGCGCAGTGCCAGAGCCGACAGACCGGCAAGGACGCTCACCGCGCCGGCCACGACGAAGGCGACGGTGTACCCGTGATTGGTGGGCAACGCCGAACCGGCCGGGACGTGGGCGGCCAGCAGCGCCGCGCCCAGCGCGCTGCCCAGTGCCCCGCCCGCCGTGCGCAGCACCTGGTTGAAGCTGGTCGCGCTGCCGGTCTCGTGCCGGGGGACGGCGGAGATGATGAGCGCGGGCATCGCGGCGAAGGCGAAGCCGATCCCGAATCCGAACAGGAACGTCGCGCAGCCGAGCTCCACCAGATGGTCGTGGCTCGCGGCCAGGCCGAACAGGCCGGCGCCCACGGCGAGCTGGCCGGACAGCATCAGCCCCCAGGCGCCGATGCGCGGCGCGAGCGAGCGCGCCCAGCGGCCGGCCAGCGCCGTCCCGATCGACAGCGGGACGATGACCAGGCCGAGCACCGCCGGCGAGGCGCCGAAGCCGTAGCCACTGGACGTCGGTGTCTGCGCCAGCCGGTTGATCAGGGTCATCGCGTTGTACAGGCCGAAGCCGGCCAGCACGGCGCACACGTCGGCGATCAGCACCGGTCGCGCCGCGAGATACTTCAGCTCGATCAACGGGTGTTCCGTGCGCAGTTCGAGGCGGGTCCAGGCCACCGCGCAGACGACCCCGGCCCCCAGCAGCCCGAGCACCCCCGGTGACGTCCAGCCCCAGGTCTCCGCCTCGCTGACCCCGAGCAGGAACGGTCCGAGCGCGGCGGCGAACAGCAACACACCCCACAGGTCGAGGCGACCGCGCCGGGCCGTGGCGCTTCCCCCCGCGGGCACGATCACCAGCACGGCCACCACCGCCGCGGCGGCCAGGATCGCCGCGACCCAGAAGCCCGCGTGGTAGTCCCAGGCGTCGGCGAGCAGGCCGGTCAGCGGATAGCCCAGACCCGCCCCGGTCGCGGTCGTGATCGAGAGTCCCGCGACGGCGGGCCCCAGCCGGGCGGGCGGCATCAGGTCGCGGGCGATCGCCAGGGCGAGCGGCATCAGGCCCATCCCGACGCCCATCAGCCCACGGCCGACCAGCAGTTGCGGGAAGGTACCGGCGGTGGCGGCCAGCACGGAGCCGACGGCGACGGTGCCCAGCCCCGCGACCAGCACGGTCCGCCGGTGCGCCCCGTCCCCCAGGCGCCCGAACAGGGGTGTGGTGACGGCGCCGGTGAGCAGCGTGAGGGTGAGGATCCACTGCGCGCTGGTCAGCGAGACGTGCTGGGCCCGCGCGATCGTGGGAATGAGCGGCGTTCCCAGCGTGCCGATGACCGAGACCACGAGCCCGCAGTAGACGAGCACGGCCAGCAGCAGCCCCGGTCGCGGATGCCAGCCGCCCTCCCCCACGGTGACGCGCCGTTGTACCCGCACGTCCCACCCCCATCCTTGATGTTCTCGCCGGACGCCACGACCGATGTCTTCACCTGATGACATCGTATGATGACATAGCTGGACGCCACGCGGCAGGCGCTGGGTGGCGGGGCCCGTGCGGTGTTCCGCGGAACACCCGGGCCCGCGGAACACCCTGGCCCGCGGAACACCGTGACTATCGCGACGGACGTCGGGCGGGAGCGGTTGGGAGAAGGCGGGGCACGACGCGGACGTAGGCGACCATGCCGAGGATCTCCACGAGTGTCTGGGTGACGACGGCGGCCGCCGCGAGGGCACGCTCGGCGCCGGGCAGGGCCAGCGCGAGCGGCAGGACGACCAGGGAGTTGCGCGCGGCCCCGCTGAACAGCACCCCGCGCGCCGCCGGCACGTCGAGCCGGAAAAGCCGGCTCAGCGCGACCCCGGCAAGCGCCATCACCACCAGGAACAGCACGTAGCACGGCGCGACGCGAGCGAGCGCCCCGACGTTGGCGCGCACCCGTGGCACCTGCGAGGCCACCACGGCGATGAGGGTCGCGGCCAGCAGCGGCACCATCGCGAGATCTGCCATCACCGCGGCGCCGGCCAACCGGCCGCGACGCCCAGGCGCCGCCCAGGCCTGCGCCGCCCAGGCCTGCGCCGCCCAGGCCAGCGCCAGGGGCAGGACGATCAGCAGGCCGAACGCCCGCAGGAACGGGCCGACCTGGACGACGTCGGCCAGCCCCGAGCCCAGAAACACGACGAGATACCCCGGCAGCAGCACCATCTGCGCGACGAGCAGCAGCGGCGTCACGGCCAGCAGTTGCGCCCGACGTGCCCCGGCCAGCCCACCGAACACCACCACCCAGTCGACGCACGGGCACAGCAGCACCAGCAGCACCCCGAGCCGCAGCGCCCGGTCGCCCGGCAGCAGTGGCAGCATCGCCGCCACCACCGCGGGCACCACGACGAAGTTCACCACCAGCACGGCCCCCACGAATCGCCCCGCCCGCAGCGAGCGCATCAGCTCCGCCGCGGGCACCTGTCGGAAGGTGACGAACAGCAGCGCCGCGAGCAACGGGTTCACCGCGTGCTCGAACCCCGCCCCGGCACCCGGCGCGATCCGCCCGAGCACCAGCCCGACCATCATCGCCGCGAGGTATACCGGGACCTGCCACCGTTCCAGCACCGCCCCGACCCGCACCAACGCCACCGCCCGTCCCGCTTCCGCCTGGCCTTGCCCCGAGCCGCGACCGGGCCGCGGGTGGTCGTGGAGTCCAGGAGGCCATGATCGCACCTGTCCGGTCACGCTAAGGCGTAGGTCAACCGGCACACATCAGATCGTCGATCATGGCCAGAGAGGTTACCCGGCCGGCTGCGCATCCACGTCCGGGCCGTCTTTCCCCTGGCGCAGGTCGTCCAGGCACACCACGAGATCGAGCGCGGGCACGGCCGCGGCAAGGTGGTCGTGACGATGCCCTGACCGGTGTCATGTGAACGGCCCGAGAACTGCCGGCGAAGATTCGGTGATCGACTCGGGCCCGACGGCCCATCCCTGCCTTTTCCCCATACCTTCGCGGAACACGTACCGATCTGGCTGTGTCCGGGTGGTTTTCGCCGCGCGGACGCCGGTTCTGAGGTGGGCTGTGGGGGACTGGTGGAGCACCGGCAACGCGATCGCGGTGCTCACGACGATGCTGGGGATCGGCGCGTCGATCGCAACGGTCTGGTACGAGCGGCGTCCACGCCGCCGGCTGGTCGGCTACCGAGTGCAGATGGCCATCCGGGCCGGCGGGGGCAGCCGCGGCGGGCGTGACCAGGCGGTCTTCGGGTCGCTGACGAACCTGCCAGGCATCTCCGACGCCACCCTGGTCCTGCTGCGCATCGAGAACCACGGCCGGCAGAGCATCGCCGAGTCGGACTACACCAACAACGGCCCGTACGGCCTGACCGTCGACGTCTCGGACCTGAGCGTCCAGAGCGTCGCCGTCATCCCCGATCCGGACGAGCTGCACCTGCTCGGCCATTTCGCCGATCCGGGCAGCATCCGCTACACCGACAACATCATCTATCTGCCCCGCGTACCGCTCAACCCGGACCAGCACTACAAGCTGCTGATCCTGCTGAGCGGCAGCGGCGACGGCAATGATCTGCGCGTGCGCGGCGGCATCCGCGCCGGCACCATCGTGAAGACCGAAAGCGTGTCGGTCGACGACCGGCCGCAGCGGTTCAGCCGGCCCGCCCGCCTGATCACCGTCATGCTCACGGCGTGCGTCGTGGCACTCGCCGCCATCATCCTCCTCCCGGACACCGACCGCGGGCCGATGGGATGCCTGCGGGGGAACCTCCACGTGGAGGGATCCACGTCCATCGGCTCCCTGCTCCAGGGGGCCGCGAAGCAGTACGAGTCGGACTGCCCGGGCGCCCACGTCACCGTCACCCCGGAGGGCAGCCGCGGGGCGCTGTTCAGCCTGGCCTCGTCCAGGGACCGCGACACCATCGCCTTCAGCGACGGTCGCTCGCCGGTGGGTTCGGACCCCGCCATCCGGGCACAGGCCGTCGCCGTCACCCTGTTCGGCATCGTGGTCAACACGTCCACCGGGGTGTCGAACCTGACCAGCGACCAGATCCGGGGGATCTTCAGCGGCCGGTACACCGACTGGAGCCAGATCGACCCCAGCTACCACGGGCCGGTGCAGGTCATGAGCCGCACCTCCCAGTCGGGCAGCCGCGGCGGCCTGGACTCGATCTTCGGGATCACCGAGCCGGGCGACAACGCGCCGAGCTGCCCGAGCGGACTGCCGGTCGACCCGCGGGCGGCCACCTACTGCCAGCTCCCCGGAGCACCCGACGTCGTGCGCACGGTGGCATCGCTGCCGGGCGCGGTCGGGTTCGCCGACCTGCGCGGCATCCACGGCTCGAAGAACGCCGCCCAGCTGCGGGTCGTCACCATCGACGGCCACCAGCCGGACTTTCACGACCGCGGCTACCCGTTCACCGAGATCGAGTACGCCTACAGCTACGGCTGGCCGAAGCCCGGCGGTCTCGCCGCCGCGTTCACCACCTACCTGCAGTTCGGACGGGGCGCCGACTACTTCAAGTCCGACTACAACCAGACGTGCTCCACCCCGGGCAACTCCCCGGATCAGCCGCCGACGCGCACCTTCTCCCCGCTCTGCCGCGGCTGAGCGGCACCGCCGGCCAGGCGGGCACGCAGTAGGCAGCGTTCGGCGAAGGCCAGCGCCGCCAGGTGATAGGGCCGGGCCGCCCAGCCGAGGCTGACGTTGTGGCTGGCGTCCGGGAGCAGGCAGGTCTCGACGAGCGGCGCCGCGGTGAACAGCGCCCCCAGGGCGGCCAGCTCATCCTCGTCGACGACCCACCACTGCTCGTGCGCGGCGAGCGTCGCCCGCACCGGGATCCGGATCCGGCTCGCGAGTCCCGGAAACGCGGGCGACCAGGCCGCCAGTTGTGCCGCCTCGCCCTTGGCCGAGATCGAGATGAACGCGCGGCGGCCACGCAGGGTGTCCGGTGGATACAGGTCGGCCGGCCCCCAGAACACCTCGAACACCTGGGCCACCGTCGCGGGCGGCGGCACGTCCGGGTCGATGCCGTAGCGGCGCGGAAGGTACCGCAGGCCGACCCCGGAGCCGTCCAGCCCGAGCAGCTCCACACCGCGGGGAAGTGCCGCGACCTGGATCGCGAGTTTGAACCCGTTGGAATGACCGACCAGGACGAATCCCGCGCCGACGTCGTGGGTGGCGGCGAAGCCGTCCAGGGCGGCGAGGACGATCTCGGCCTGGGCGGACAGGAGCCGGTCGGCCTCCGCCAGCTCCGCGCTCGCCCCGTAGCCGGGCCGGTCCAGCGCCAGCACGTTCCATCCGGCGGCGGCGCCGATCGCCAACAGCGACAGCTCCGGCGCCGCCCCGCCGTGGAAGTAGCCGGCGTTCACCCCGCCGCCGTGCAGCGCGACGACCGTTCCCCGCGGCGCGTCCACCTGCGCCAGCAGCCCCGACAGCGAGTACCGCCCGGCCTCGACCAGCACCCGCCGCACCGTTGCCGGTGATGCGTCGCCAGGCGGCGGCGCCTCAGCCTCCGGCACGGGCGGGAGTCGTGATCGTCTTGGGTTCCAGGTAGGCGTGCAGGCCCTCCGGGCCCAGCTCACGGCCAAGACCGGACTGTTTCACGCCACCGAAGGGCGCCGCCGGGTCCAACGAGATGCCGTTGACCCCGAACGTGCCGGTGCGGATGCGTCGCCCGACCTCGACGCCACGGTCGATGTCCGGGGTCCACACCGTGCCGTACAGGCCGAACTCGGTGGAGTTCGCGATCGCCACCGCCTCGTCCACGTCCTGGTACGGGAGGAAGGTGACCACCGGGCCGAAGATCTCCTCCTGGGCGATCCGCATGTCCGGGGCGACATCGCGGAACACCGTCGGCTCGACGTACCAGCCGCGATCGAGACCGGCCGGCCGGCCACCGCCGGTGACCACGGTCGCACCCTCCTTGCGGCCGATGTCGATGTAGCCGAGCACCCGCTCGCGCTGGCGGGCGCTGATCACCGGGCCGAGGAACGTGCCCGGGTCGGCCGGGTCGCCGATCGGCAGGCCGCGCACGGTCTCGGCGAAGGACTCCACCGCCTCGTCGTAGCGGTCGGCGGAGATCAGCACACGCGACTGGGCGATGCAGAACTGCCCGCTCTGGAACAGGCTGAGCATGACCAGGTTGCCCAGCGTCGCGGGCAGGTCCGCGTCCGGCAGCACGATCGCCGCCGACTTCCCGCCGAGTTCGAGGGTGACCCGCTTGAGCTGGGCGCCGGCCAGCGACGCGATCCGCCGGCCGACCGCCGTGCTGCCGGTGAACGCCACCTTGTCGATGCCCGGATGGGTGACCAGCAGCTCACTGGACTCGGGCCCCGCGGCGAGCACGTTCAGCACCCCCGGCGGAAGACCGGCGGCGGACCCGGCCTCGGCGAGGAGATAGGCGTTGAGCGGCGTCTCGGGCGCCGCCTTCAGCACGAGCGTGCAGCCCGCGGCCAGCGCCGGCCCGAGCTTCAGCACGCTCAAAAAGAACGGGACGTTCCAGGGGACGATCGCGGCGACCGGGCCGACCGGCTCATGGCGGACGAGCGCGGGCGAGTAGCGGCCGGCCCGCGCCGTCTCCTCCTCGAACGTGCCGGCCAGCTCCGTGTAGTAGCGCAGCACGTCCAGGCCGTTGTCGACCTGCGCCATCCGGGCGAATGCCGCGGGCACACCGTTCTCGGTGGTGATGGTGCGCGCCAGCTCGTCCGCCCGGCTGGTCAGCTCCGCCAGCAGCCGACCCATGATCTCGGCCCGCTGCGCCGGGCTCATCCTCGGCCACGGCCCGGAGTCGAACGCGCGGCGCGCCGCCGCCACCGCCGCGTCGACGTCCTCGGCGCTCGCGTCCGGGACCCGCCCGACCACCTCCTCGGTGCTGGGCGAACGGACGTCGAGAGAACGCCGCGACGTCGACGGAACCCAACGGCCATCGACGAAGACATCACCGCTCACCTGCATCGCCGGCACCTCCCCTTGCGGTCGGCGTGCCCACCGGCACGGCTGGCACAAAAGCTAGCCGATGCAACACGCGGGGGCGATTGTTCACTCCGCCTCCCGCTTCCCGAGCCCCACCTCCCGACCGCGATCCGACCCCTGCGGCGATCCCGCCCCCGCGGCGATCCGACGGTGCCCCGCGCGACCGTTGCCGCCGTCGCGCGGAGCCGTCCTGTCACCGCCCGAGCAGGACTGCCGGGCGGGCGGGTGCCTGTGCTGCTTACAGCGCGCTGGCCAGGCGGCCGGCGAGCAGGCGGGTGAACCGGGCGGGGTCGCGCAGGTCCCCACCCTCGGCGAGCAGAGCCAGGTCGTAGAGCAGGTCGACGGTCTCGGTAAGCGCGGCGGACTCGGCGTCCTGCTCGTGGGCGCGCCGCAGCCCGGCGACCAGCGGATGGGTGGGGTTGAGCTCGAGGATGCGCTTGGCGTGCGGCACGGGCTGGCCCATCGAGCGGTACATCCGCTCCAGTGCCGGCGTCATGTCGAACGTGTCGCCGACGACGCAGGCGGGCGAGGTCGTCAGCCGGGAGGAGAGCCGGACCTCCTTGACCTCGTCGCCGAGCCGCTCGCCCATCCACGAGAGCAGCGCGGCGAAGTCGGAGCGCTGCTGTTCCCGCTCGGCCTCGGCGGTCTTCTTCTCCTCGTCGGTGTCGAGGTCGACCTGGCCCTTGGCGATGGACTGCAGCTGCCTGCCGTCGAACTGACCGACCCGCTCGACCCAGACCTCGTCGACCGGGTCGGTCAGGATCAGCACCTCGTAGCCGCGGGCCGCGAACGCCTCCATGTGCGGCGAGTTCTCGACGGTCGCCCGCGAGTCGCCGGTCATGTAGTAGATCTCGTTCTGGCCCTCCTTCATCCGCTCGACGTAGCCGCGCAGCGTTGTCGTCCGCTCCGGGTCGTGCGTGGACGCGGCCGAGACGATCTCGAGGATCGCCTCGCTGTCCTCCGCGACCTCGAGCAGGCCCTCCTTGACCGCGGCGCCGAACTCCGACCAGAAGGTGTGGTACTTCTCGGCCTCGTCCGTGAGCAGCGTCCGCACCGTCGCCAGCACCTTGCGAACCAGCCGGCGGCGGACCTGCTGGATCCGCCGGTCCTGCTGCAGGATCTCCCGGGAGATGTTCAGCGACAGGTCCCGCGCGTCGACGACACCCTTGACGAAGCGCAGGTAGTTCGGGAGCAGCGCCTCACAGTCGTCCATGATGAACACCCGCTTGACGTACAGCTGGACGCCCCGGCGGGCGTCGCGCGTGTAGAGGTCCAGGGGCGCCCGGGACGGGATGAACAGCAGCGCCTCGTATTCGAACGTGCCCTCGCCCTTCATCTGGACGATCTCGAGCGGGTCGCTCCAGTCGTGGCTGAGGTGCCGGTAGAGCTCGTTGTACTCGGCCGGCTCGACCTCGTCCTTCGGCCGCGCCCACAGCGCTTTCATCGAGTTCAGTGTCTCGACCTCGACGATGGTCGCGGCCGGTGCCGCGCCCGCCGCGCCGCTCTCACCAGCGACCTGCGGATCGCCGACGCCCTGCGCATCGGTGGCGCCCTGCGGATCGGTGGCGGCGTCGGCCTCGATCGGCGCGGGACGCTCCACCGCCATCCGGATCGGCCAGGCGATGAAGTCAGAGTAGCGCTTGACGATCTCGCGGATCTTGCGCCCGTCGGTGTAGTCGAACAGCCGGTCCTCGGCGTCCTCGGGCTTGAGGTGCACCGTGACAGCGGTTCCCCGCGGCGCGTCGGCCGCCTCCTCGATCGTGTAGCTACCCTCACCGCTGGATTCCCAGCGGGTACCGGCGTCCTGCCCGGCACGCCGGGTCACCAGCGTGACCCGGTCCGCCACCATGAACGTCGCGTAGAACCCGACGCCGAACTGGCCGATCAGCTCGGCGGAGGCGCTCGTGTCCCCGGCCGCCCGCGCCTCGGAGATCTTCTGCAGCAGCTCGGCCGTGCCGGACCGGGCGATCGTGCCGATCAGGCTGACGACATCCTCGCGGGACATGCCGATGCCGTTGTCACGCACCGTGAGAGTGCGCGCGGCCCGGTCGACCTCAAGCTCGATGTGCAGGTCGGACGTGTCCACCCGCAGCTCCTGCTCGACGAGCGACGTCAGGCGCAGCTTGTCCAACGCATCGGACGCGTTGGAGATCAGCTCCCGGAGGAACACATCCTTGTCGGAATAGATCGAGTGCACCATCAGCCGCAGCAGCTGACGCGCCTCGGCCTGGAATTCCAGCGTCTCGACCCGGGTCGTCACGGGGCTCTCCTCCACATACGGATATCCACACGAACAGGACGGCGAGGGGGCGAGGTGGGCGGCGACAGCCGGACCCCCACCAGCCACACCACGTCAGCGGCAAAAATCATACCTATCCGGACTGATCCCGCGCCGCCACCCCGACCACGGACGCTCCCGCCCAGCACGAAGAAACCCCCCCTGAAACCCATGGTCGCTACACCGGGCAATGAGTCGCCAAGCAAGATCTGCCTACACAGGTCGCCGTGGGGGGCATATCGGACATGAATGCCCCCTTAACGACCTACTTGGATCTTGCCCCTGCCATCGCCATCACACAGGGTGGCTTTGGCGCGGAGGTCCCCTCGGTGGCCTCGGGCCAGGCGGGTAAGCGGGCGGGCGGGTGGGTGGGCGGGCGGGCGGGTGAGGGGGCGGATGAGCGGGCGGGCGGATGAGCGGGTGGGCGGATGAGCGGGTGGGTGGGTGTCGTGGCGAAAAACGGGTTGCTGGCCGTCGGGGGGTGTGGCAGGTTCGGTGGCAGTCCGATCCCCGAGCCAAGTGAGCTGCCGATGCTCCTCTGAGGCGCCGACCTGACGGCCCATCCTGGCCGTCCCGCCTGGTATCGCCTCGGAGGACGCGTATGTCCACCCAGCTCACGCTGGATGGCGTCAGCAAGTCATATGATCATCGGCCCGTGCTGCGGGACGCCTCCTGTTCGCTGCCACCCGGCGGCCGCACGGGAATCATCGGCGAGAACGGGGCCGGCAAGAGCACCGTGCTCCGGCTGCTCGCCGGAGGGGAACGACCCGACGAGGGTCGGGTCATCGTCCAGGCGGACGCCGGTGTCGGCTACCTGCCGCAGGAGACCCCGTTCCCGCCGGGCTGGATGGTCGGCGACGCCATCGACGACGCGCTCGCGGATCTGCGCGCGATCGAGTCCCGGCTTCGCCAGCTCGAGGCCGCCATGGCCACGCCGGACGACGAGCTCCTGGCCGAGTACGGGACGCTGCTGACCGCGTTCGACCTGCGCGGCGGGTACGACGCCGACGCACGCGTCGAACGGGTGCTGCACGGGGTGGGGCTCGCGGGACTGGCCCGCCACCGGGCCGTCGCGACGCTTTCCGGCGGGCAGGCCGCACGCCTGCGCCTGGCGTGTGTGCTCAGCGGTGGACGGGAGGTGCTGCTGCTCGACGAGCCGACGAACCATCTCGACGACGACGCGCTCGGCTGGCTCGCCGCGTATCTACGCACCCGGGCCGGGACCACCGCCGTGGTCTCGCATGACCGGATGTTCCTGGAAGCGGTCGCCGACACGCTCGTCGAGGTGGACGCGGCAAGCCACGGGCTGACCCGCTACGGCAACGGCTACGCCGGGTACCTCGCGGCTCGGTCCGCCGCCCGGGCCCGCCAGGCCCAGGCGCACGCCGACTGGCAGGCAGCCGTCGACCGTCAACGGGACGCGGCGACCACCACGGCACGCCGCGTCTCCCACCAGCGGGCCCCGACCGACCGCAACAAGATGGCCTACGGCCTGGCCGGCGACCGGGTCCAGCAGGCGGTCGCCAGCCGGGTACGCAACGCCGAGCAGCGCCTGCACCGCCTGCTCGCCCACCCGGTCGCGCCGCCCCCCGAACCGCTGCGCTTCACCCTGCCGACCGCGCGCACCCGACCGGCCCCATCCACCCCGCACACCCGACCGGCTCCGCACACCCCGCAGGCCCGACCGGCCCCGCAGGCCCAACCCGCCCTCCGCGGTGACGCGGAACACCGCGAGCCGGTGCCGTGCGCGACATCCACGCCCGGCGGTCGCGTGGAACACCGTCCTGCGTCCTGGACATCGTCGTCGCCGCACCCGCTGGTCAGCGCGGCGGACGTGGCGGTCACCGGACGGCTGGCGGCCGTCGGTCTGAGCGTGGGCGCCGGGGACCGGCTGCTGGTCGACGGCCCGAACGGGGCCGGCAAGACGACGCTGCTGCGCGTTCTCGCCGGTGAGATCGTCCCCGACGAGGGTCAGGTCATCCGTCGTGGCCGACTCGCCCACCTGCCACAGCAGGTCCGGGTGACCCGGCCCGAGCGCACCCTGCTGGCCGCCTTCGCCCATGGCCGGGCCGCTGCGCGGCAAGCCGAGGCACGGGAAACCGAAGCACGGCAAGCCGAGGCGCGGGTCCAAGTCCGGCGGGAGGACGCGCAGGCGCTGCTCGCGTTCGGGCTGTTCACGCGCGACCAGCTCGCCGTGCCACTCGGCCGGGCCTCCGCGGGCCAGCGCCAACGGCTCGCCCTCGCGCTGGTGCTGGCCGCGGGCGCCGACGTCCTGCTGCTCGACGAGCCGACCAACCATCTTTCCCTCGCCCTCGTCGACGAGCTCGAGGCCGCCTTCGACGACTTTCCCGGCGCGATCGTCCTGGTCAGCCACGATCGCTGGATCCGCCGTCGCTGGCGCGGCGACCGCCTCGGCCTCGCCGTCGCCGTGGCGGCCGACGAGCGGGACACCGCCCGATGAGCCTGCCGGGGCAGCCGGCGGGGCAGGTCATTGTGCTGACCGGACCGCCGGGTGCGGGGAAGTCGACCGTGGCCCGGCGGATCACCGAGTACGATTCGCCCAGCCCGACTCCCTGTGTGCACCTGCCGGCGGACGACTTCTGGCGGCACATACGCCGGGGCGGCATCTCCCCCTATCGGCCCGAGGCCCACCGGCAGAACACCGTCGTCATCGACGTCGTCGCGCAGGCGACCTTCGGGTATGCCGCCGGTGGATACGACGTCGTGTGTGACGGCATTGTCGGGCCCTGGTTCCTTGGCCCTTTCCGTCGCCGTAGCGCCGGCAGCGGCATCGCGCTGCACTACGTCGTGCTGCGCCCGGACGAGGCGACGACCGTGCGTCGCGCCACCGCGCGCACCGGCGCCGATGCGCTGGTCGACCCGGTACCGCTACGGGCACTGCACCGCCAGTTCCGCGGCCTCGGACCGTTCGAGCCGCATGTCCTGGACTCCGGCCGCATGCGCCCCGAGGCGACGGCCACCGCTGTCCTGACCGGAATCGCCGACGGCCGCTACCGCATCCGGACGTCGTGACGGACATCGTGACGGACGTCGTGGCCGCGAGCCCACCGGACCGCGGAACCTACATATGATCCAGATATATGATCCAGATCACAGTATGCGCGAACCGGTCCTGAAACAGCGCCGCCATGCATTGCACCGCCGGACGCGAACGGCACCCCATTTCCGTCATTCCGGTTGACAGTCGACAGCTACCTACCTAGCATTTTTCTTGTTCCACCCCCCGGCCAGGCGCCCACCGATCCGCGGATTCCAGGGAGACACCGACGAGATGGAAGCGCCGTCGTCCGGTCCGGTGCGCGAGTTCTTCCTTCCCGAGCTTCCGCGGACGCTGCCCTTTCGATACCATCCAAAGGCGGCGCAGATCGAGTTCGCGTCCAACGGGTGGGTGCGGGAATACCTCGCCGACTGCTTTGCCAGCGAATCCGAGCTGCTTTTCTTTCTCCGCCAGCGCAACGGGCTCTACGGCCCGCTCACGATCCCGGATGCCGGCGCGGGCCGCGCCCGCGACGTTGCCGACTGGTATCAGTTCGTCACGGTGATCGACACCTTCGTCTCCGACCGGACCGGGCTCGGAGCGGATCTCGACGACGCGCTCGCCGTCTTCGGCTCGATCGTCAGCGATTTCATCCCCGACCAGATCCCCGGCCAGATCCGCGGCCGGCCGCGCGCCACCGCGGCCGACGAGCCGCGGGTGGACCAGGTCGCCTACGGGCGGGCCGCGCGCGACCTGTGGCGGCGGATCAGTGCGGGGCTCAGCCGGGCCCAGACGCAGCGCCTGGTCACCGCCCTGGCCGACTTCCTGCGCGGCTGCGCGACCGAGATCGACACGAAGCTCGCCGGCGCCGTGCCCGACTACGAGACGTGCCTGGCCGTACGGCTGGACAGTTTCGGCTGCGACTTCATCGAGCTGATGACCGAGTACGGCGCCGAGGTCGACCTCAGCGACCTGCGCACCGAACTCGCCGAGGTCCACGACCACTGCCGCCGCCAGATGATCATCGTCAACGACCTGCTGTCCTGGCGCAAGGAGCACGCCCAGGACGACCCGATGACCGTCGTGCGGGTCCTGGTCGAACACGACGGCCTGCCGCTACAGGCAGCGGTCGACCGGCTGTGCGAACTGGTCGCCTGGCACGAGCGGGAGTACACCCGCACCCGGGACGCGCTGCTCGCCGGCCCGCTCGGCGCACGCGCGGACGTCCGCGCCTACCTCGGCGCCGTCGACCTGCTCATGGGCGGCAGCCAGGAGTTCGAGTACCTCACTCCGCGCTACTTCGGCGACGGCGCGGTCTGGGACGGCTCGACCTCGGGCTGGATCGACCTGCACGCCCCGGTCACCCGTTTCCGCCCGACGCCTCTTACGACCGACGAGCGGGCCCCCCTGATCCCCCTTCCGACTGACGAGCGCCTGCCGGCTGGCGACCACCCGCCGGGTGGGTCTTAGGTGGTGCGATGAGGACCAGCCCGCGGACCACGGGTTCCTACACGTTCGCCGTGGCCGACGGCCGGCTGCCGGGGCTCGGGCACACCGGGCAACTCTGGCGCCGGCCGCTGGCGTTCCTCGCGTCCCTGCCGGCGCAGGGGGATCTCGTCCAGATCGATCTCGGCCCGCGTCCGGCGTATCTCGCCTGCCATCCTGATCTTGTCAACGAGGTGCTGGTCCGGGCGCGGATCTACGACAAGGGCGGTCCGCTGTTCGACAAGGTGCGGCTGCTCATCGGTGACGGGTTGGTCAGCGCCCCCTGGGAGCTGCACCGCCGGCTGCGCCGGATGATGCAGCCCGCCTTCCACTCCGGCCGCCTCGGCGGTTACCTGCAGCTCATGCAGGAGGAGATCACCAGCGTGCTCGACGAGTGGCGCGAGGGCGTGCCGATCGACATCAGCGAGGCGCTGCACACCCTGACCCTTCGGATCACCGCGCGCACGATGTTCGCCACCGACGTCGCCGGCAAGCCCATCGTCGCCGAGGTCGCCGAGTGCATGCCGATCATCATGCGCGGGGTCTACCAGCGCACGGTCGCGCCGTTCGACTGGTGGGAGAAGATCCCGCTGCCCGCCAACCGCCGGTTCGACGAGGTTCGCCAGCGGATACTCACGATCATCGGCGAGACCGTCGAGACGCAGCGGCGCGACGCGACCGACCACGGTGACCTGCTCTCGATCCTGATCTCCGCCCGCGACGATGAGGCCGCCCCCGGCGCCACCGCCCCGCCCCGGCTCACCGATGCGGAGGTGTTCGACCAGGTCATGACGCTGCTCATCGGCGGCACCGAGACCACGGCGAACGCGATCGCCTGGGTGCTGCACGTGCTGGCCGAGAACCCCCGGGTGGAGGCCGGCGTGCACGCGGAGCTGGCGGGCGTCGTCGGCGACCGGCCCCCGCGGGTCGCCGACATTCCCGCGCTGCAGTACACCGCCCGGGTCCTGCACGAAACCCTGCGGCTTTACCCGCCGGCCTGGGTGCTGACCCGGCTGACCACCGAGGACACCGAGCTTGGCGGACACGCCCTTCCGAAGGGCTCGATCGTGCTCTACAGCCCATACGCGATGGGGCACAGCGCCGCCCTGTTCGACGACCCGGAGCGCTTCGACCCCGACCGCTGGCTGCCCGAGCGGGCCCGGGCGATCCCCGCCGGCGCGTTCACCGCGTTCGGCGGGGGCAGCCGCAAATGCATCGGGGACACGTTCGGCCTGGCCGAGGCGACCCTCACGATCGCGAGCATCGCGCACCGGTTCTGGCTGCGCCCGGTGGCCGGCGCCCGCCCGCACACCGCGGTCCCCCGGGCGGCCCTGGGTACCGGCCCCTACCCGATGCTTGCCTGGCGGCGCTGAGCCGGCCTGGCGGCGGGGGGCCTGCTACGAACGGATGGGCCGCAGGCCGTCCATCAGCAGGTCAAGCAGGCGTCCGGCCTGGTCACGGTCCGCCCGGTCGAGAGCGATCAGGCAGATGCCGCTGAGGCTGACCAGCACGTCATCCGGTTCGACATCGTCGCGCAGCTCGCCGGTGGCCGCGCCGGCTCGCAGCAGGGTCGCCGTCGCCGTTGTCAGCCGCGACCGGCTGCGGGCGAACGGATCCCCCCCGGAGGCGATCAGCGCGCGCAGCGCGTCGCCCATGCCACGCTTGGTCGTCATGTAGTCGAAGAACCGGTCCATCCAGGCCCGCAGCGCTGCCCGCGGCGGCGCAGCGGCGAGCAGCTCGTCGACGCCACCGCAGAGCCGGTCGAGCTCACCCTGGTAAGCGGCGTAGACGAGGGCCTCGCGGGTCGGATAGTGGCGGTAGAGGGTGCCGATGCCGACCCCCGCCTCCCGGGCGATCGCCTCGAGCGAGACGTCCGGGCCGCCCTGGGACAGCACCCGCACCGCGACCTCGAGCAGCCGCTCCCGGTTACGCCGCGCGTCGGCACGCAGCGGACGCGGTCCCGCGTCCGGACTCCCTGCCATGCGCACCATCCCTCGTGCCCGCCGTCACCGCGCCGACGGACGGAATGTTCCGGAGGACCCTCCGGTTAGACTGGACATCACACCAAAGCGATAGATCCTCCGCCTGATTCTACTGATCTTCCCGGAAGGGACGCCCGATGAGTGACCTGATCACGACCCCCTTTGGTGCCGAGTCGACCGCCGCGGAGGTGATGGAGGGCGTCGACCTCACCGGGCGTCGCGTGGTGGTGACCGGCGGCGCCTCGGGCATCGGCATCGAGACGGCCCGGGCCCTCGCCGACGCCGGAGCCGAGGTGACGCTGGCCGTGCGCGACGTCGCCGCCGGCGAGCGGGTCGCCGCCGAGATCAGTGCGTCGACCGGGGCGAAGAGCGTGCCCGTCGGCCGGCTCGACCTCGCCGACCCGGCCAGCGTGGCCGCGTTCGTCGCCGGTTGGGACGGTCCCCTGGACATCCTGGTCAACAACGCCGGCGTCATGGCCACGCCGTTGACGCGCACCGCGCGGGGCTACGAGCTGCAGTTCGCCACCAACCATCTCGGCCACTTCGCCCTGGCCACCGGCCTGCGTCCCGCCCTCGCCGCGGCCGCGGCCAGCTCACCCAGCCAGCAGGCCCGCGTGGTCTCGGTGAGCTCGAGTGCCCACCATCGCTCCCCCGTCGTCTTCGACGACATCCACTTCGAGCGCCGCGCGTACGACCCGTGGTTGGCATACGGGCAGTCCAAGACGGCCAACGTGCTGTTCGCCGTCGAGGCCACCAGGCGGTGGGCGGCCGACGGCATCACCGTCAACGCGCTGATGCCCGGTGGCATCCGCACCAACCTGCAGCGCCACATCACCGAGGAGGAGCTCGAGCGGCTGCGCGCCACCGCGAGCACGGCCCCGGGTTTGCAACCAGCCCCGGCACTGCGCTGGAAGACCCCCGAGCAGGGCGCGGCCACCACGGTGCTGCTCGCCACGTCACCGTTGCTGACCGGGGTGGGTGGCCGGTACTTCGAGGACTGCCACGAGGCCGAGGTCGGCGCGCTGACCGCCCGCAACGGCGTCGCCCCCTACGCCCTTGACCCCGAGGCCGCCGCCCGCCTCTGGGACGTCTCCGTCGCCAGTCTCGAAGGCTGATCGCCCGGCAACCAGCCACCTCGGCGCTGGTCACCTGAGGCGCTGGTCAGCGCTCCAGGCGGTGGAAGCGGCTGGCGTGGAAGACGAGCGGGCTCACGTCGTGGTCGGCGTCGAGGTCGTGCACGCGCAGCAAGACGATGTCGTGGTCACCGGCGCGGACCTGCTGCTCGACGCTCGTCTCCAGCCAGCCGCCGGCGCCGTCGAGCAGGACGGCTCCGTCGCCGGTCGTCCGCCAGGCAAGCTCGGCGAACCGGTCGACCCCCCGCCCGGCGAGCTGCCGACCGGCCCGTTCCTGGGCGGCGCTGAGGATGCTCACCCCGAGCCGCGGCGCGGTCCGCAGCACCGGCCAGGTGTTCGAGCTGTGCGCGACGCACACCGAGACCAGCGGCGGGTCCAGGGAGACCGAGGTGAACGAGCTCACCGCCATCCCCACCGGGGCACCGTCGACGACCGCGGCCACCGCCGCCACCCCGGATGGAAATGCCCCGAACACGTGCCGCAACCGAAGGGGATCGAAGACCTGCGGGGGACTCACCATCTGCCTGCCTCCACCGTTCGGGTCGTGATGTTGGGCCGGTCGTGCAGCCGTGCCGGTCTCGTGCCGGATTCGAGAGTCGTACAGATCGGGACTCGTATCGACACGAATTTGTTCCCGCTTCAACCTGATACCAGGTCGCAGGAAGCCGCGTCGGAAGTAGCCGCTTCGGAAGTAGCCGCGTCAGGAGACAGCCGCGACCACGGGCGTCTCGGCCGACCGCTGACTCTCACGGGCCGCGGTGTGGCGGTTCTCGGGAACAGGCAGGCCGAGGTTGCCACGCAACGTGGTGGCGTCGTATTCCGTGCGCACGATCCCGCGTTCCCGCAGGATCGGCAGCACGCCGTCGGTGAACAGGGCGAATTCCCGCGCCGAGTTGACCATGACGTTGATGCCGTCGAAGCCGTCCGCCTCGAACCAGCGCTGGATCTCGTTCGCGACGGTCAGCGGCGTGCCGACGAACGGTGAGCGGCGGGCGTCAATCTGGTGCTGGACGACCTGGCGCAGAGTGAGATTGTTCTCCCGGGCCAGCTTCGTGATCGCCTCGGCGTGCGTGCGGAAGCTCAGCGCACCGGCGTCGCTCACCTCGGGGAACGGTGCGTCCAGGTCGTAGCGGGAGAAGTCGTGCCAGCCGAAGGGGCGGCCAAGCTCGGCCAGGGCACGGTCGAAGCCGAGCTCGCCGCGGATCGCCCGCTCCTTCTCCCTGGCCTCGGCGTCGGTGTCGGCGATGATCGGGGAGATGCCGGGGACGATGAGCAGATGCTCGGGATCACGGCCCTTGCCGGCCACCCTGGCCCGCATCTCGCGGCGGAAGACCTGCGCCTGCTCCAGGCTCACCGCGTGGGTGAAGATCGCCTCGGCGATACTCGCGCCCAGGTCACGGCCCTCCTCGGAGTCGCCGGCCTGGAAGATGACCGGCTGGCCCTGCGGGGTGCGCTCCAGGTTGAGCGGGCCGACGACGGAGAAGTAGTCGCCGCGGTGGTCAAGCGGGTGCTGCCGCGTCCGGTCGAAGAACACGCCACGGTCCCGGTCCCGGGGGAAGGCGTCGGCCTCATAGGAGTCCCACAGGCCCTGCGCGATCCGCACATGCTCCAGGGCGCGGCCGTAGCGGGTGGCGTAGTCGAAGTGCGCGTCCCGGCTGTAGTTGCCGGCGGTGCCCGCATCGCCGCTGGTCACGACGTTCCAGCCGGCGCGTCCGCCGCTGATGTGGTCCAGCGAGGCAAGCCGGCGGGCCACGTTGAACGGCTCGTTGTAGGACGTGGTGATCGTGCCGACCAGGCCGATGTGGCTGGTGTGCACGGCGACGGCGGACAGCAGCGTCAGCGGCTCGAGCCGGCTGAGGTAGTGATGCGGGGAGTCCGGCGTGATGAACTGGCTGTCGACGATGAAGACGTGGTCGAACTTCGCCGCCTCGGCCTGCTGTGCCCGGGCGATGTACCACCGCACGTCGACGCTCGCGTTGGTCGGGATGTCGGGGTCCAGCCAGGTGGTGTGCTGGCCGGGGCCGCCGACGCCGAACAGGACGGCGCCGAGTTTCAGGGTGCGACGGGACGACATGGGCGTGAGGACCTTCCTGGACGGACGCGCGCCGACGGGGCGCCCACCCGGGAGGCGGACGCTCGCAGAGTGATGGCCGAGGGTGGGCGGGGCGGAGGCAGCGGAGACAGGAAGTCAGCGGGACAGCGGGGACGGCAGCCGGGTGAGCACCCGGCCCATCGGGCCCGCCGGTCAGCTCAGCAACAGAGCGCTGCCTGGCCGCGAGCGAGATCAAGCCAGCGACAACGCGTGAGCAACACGCAGGTCGACTGGGTCATGGCGCCAAGCATGCGGCGTTGGGCGCGCAATGTCCAACGACGCTTCGCGATGACGATTCATCGCGGATCGTGATGCATTGTCGAGTAATCTGGTCGACATGCGCCGGATCCTGGACATCGCCCCGCTGCGCAGCCTCGTCGCTGTCGCGGACTGTGGCGGCTTCCAGCGGGCGGCGACGTCGCTGCACCTGAGCCAGGCCGCCGTCAGCCAGCACGTGCGCCGCCTGGAGACGGCCACCGGCCGGCTGCTCGTCGAGCGCCAGGGCCGCGGCTCCCGGCTGACCACCGACGGGGAGAAGCTGCTCGCCCAGGCCAGGCGCATCCTCGCCCTGCACGACGAGGCGATCGAGGAGTTCGGCCTCGTCGACGAGCGGACGATCATCATCGGGTCGACGGAGCACGCCGCGGCCCAGCTGCTGCCCTACCTGAGCGCGGCCCTGGAGCGCACGCTGCCCCACCAGCAGATCCGCTTCCGGATCGACCGGGGCAGCAACCTGCGCGACCGGCTCGACGGCGGTGGCCTCGACCTCGCCCTGCTGCTCGGCCCGGCCGACGACCCGCGCGCGGAGCCGGTCGGTGAGTTGGAGCTGACCTGGTATGCCGCCCCCGGCTGGCGCCGTCCCGCCGCATCCGGGCCGATCCCGGTCGTGGCCTTCGACCATCCGTGCGCGCTGCGCACCCGCGCGCTCGAGACACTGTCCCGGCACGACCTGTCCGCGGTGATCGGCGCGGAGGCCCTGCAGCTCGCGGGCGTGCAGGCGGCGGTCGGAGCCGGCCTCGGCGTTGCGCTGATGGCCACGCTGCGCCAGACTCCGCCAGGGCTCGTCCCGCTCGACGACCTGCCCACCCCCGGCGCGCTGCCGCTCGCGGTCTGGTCGCGCAGCGGACTCGCCGAACCGGTCACCCGCGAGGTGACCGGTGCTCTGCGTGACCTGCTCGCGAGACCCGCGGGCAGGGGTCTCGCCCTCGTCAAGGGAGCCTGAGTCTGATGCCCGCCGTTCACGTGCCCGCTGGCAGCGCCGACGGGCCGTACGTCCGCACCCCCAGCGGCGTCCTGCTGCCCGCCGACATCGACCCGTTCCACCGCCGCCTGCACCGCGTCGCCCCCACCGCCCTGATCGGCGACACCACCCAGACCACCGGAATGCGCCGCCGCGAGGCGATCAGCGGCAAGACCGTCGGCGCCCGCAACCTGTGGATGGGCCAGACCCACGTCCCCGCGGCCACGTCGTCGGCCAACCACCACCACGGCGCATCCGAGACCGCGATCTACGTCGTGGCCGGCAACCCCGCCTTCGTCTTCCTCGACGTCGATGGCGACGAGCCGGTCGAGACCCGCATCGAGACCGCCCCCGGCGACTACGTCTTCGTCCCGCCCTACGTCCCGCACCGCGAGGAGAATCCCGACCCCTCGGTCGAGGCCGTGGTCGTGATCGCCCGCACCACCCAGGAGGCGATCGTCGTCAACCTCGAGGGCCTCGACTGGTCCGAGGTCCGCCCCGACGAGCACGGCGCCGCCGGCTCCGAGTGCGCTCCCTGACGTCTCCGCCACGCCGGGCTAGCAGGTGGGCCGCGCCGCCGCCGGTCAGCGGACGAGGCGGAAGAAGCGGCGGACCTCGTCGACGAACAGCGCCGGCTGCTCGAAGGCGGCGAAGTGGCCGCCGCGGGCCGGTTCACCGAACCAGCGCAGGTCGGTGAAGCGCCGCTCGGCCCAGCGCCGCGAGGTCTGGAAGATCTCGCCGGGGAACACCGAGATGCCGGACGGTACCGCCACCTCGTCGAAGTCGACCGTGCGCAGGCTTTCCCAGTAGAGCCGGGAGGAGGAGGTCGCCGTCCCGGTGAACCAGTAGACGGAGATGTCGTCGAGGATCTGGTCGCGGGACAGCGCCTTCTCCGGGTGGCCGTCGCAGTCGGTCCAGGCATGGAACTTCTCGACGATCCATGCGCACTGCCCGGCCGGTGAATCGGCCAGACCGTAACCGAGGGTCTGCGGGCGGGTGGACTGCTGGGTCGAATAGCCCATCCCCCAGGTGGTGTGCTCGGTGAGCCGGTCGAGGGCCGCCTGCTCGCGGGCGGTGAGCTCCTCCCCGGGCGCCGGTCCGAACGGGACGAGCGGCATGTTGATGTGCACGCCGGCCAGCCGGTCGGGGCGCTGCTGGGCGAGGCTCGTCGTGACCATCGCGCCCCAGTCGCCGCCCTGCGCGCCGTACCGCTCGTAGCCCAGCCGGGCCATGAGGTCATCCCAGGCGCGGGCGATGCGCCGCGTGCCCCAACCGGGGGAGGTCGGCTTGTCGCTCCAGCCGTAGCCAGGCAGCGACGGGATCACCAGGTGGAACGCGTCCGCCGGGTCCGGTGGGTTGGTCAGCGCGTCGATCACGCCGAGGAACTCCACCACCGACCCGGGCCAGCCATGGGTGAGCAGCAGCGGCAGCGCGCCGGGATGGGGCGAGGGCACATGCAGGAAGTGGATGCCCAGCCCGTCGAGGGAGGTACGCCAGTGCGGGAACGCGCGCAGCCGTCCCTGGGCGGCGGCGAAGTCATAGCCGTCGGCCCAGTACTCGCATAGCTCCCGCAGATACCCGAGGGGAACGCCCTGGGACCAGTCGTCGACCGGCTCACGCTCGGTCCAACGGGTGTGGCGCAGCCGATCCCGCAGATCGGCGACGTCGGCGGGAGCGTACTCGGGCTGGACCGGCGTGATCGCGTCGCTCATGGCCAGCACGCTAGCGGGACCGTCTCCCCCCGGCGACACCGACGTGACGGCCAGCGGCACAGCCCAGCCACTCCAGCGGCACAGCCACTCCAGCGGCACAGCCGTTCAGCGCCACGGGCACCTCAGCGGCGCAGCACACCGGCTTCCTGGACGACGGAGGCGACGAGCTGGCCGTCGCGGGTGAAGAACGTGCCTCGGGACAGCCCCCGGGTGCCGGACAGGATGGGGCTGTCCTGCTCGAACAGCAGCCAGTCGTCCACCCGGAACGGGCGGTGGAACCAGACCGCGTGATCGAGTGAGACCAGATCGACCTTGCCGGGCCGGTCCGCGTGGGGCCGCAGCGCGGTGGCGGCCAGGGTGACGTCGGAGAGGTAGGTCAGCGCGCAGACGTGCAGCAGCGGGTCGTCCGACAGCACCTGGTTGACCTGGACCCAGACACTCTGCCGCGGCATTCCGTCCCCGGAGGGGCCACCCTCGGCGAAGTCCCGCGCGACGCGGATGTCGAGCGACTGGAACGGTACGAACTCGGAGGACTTCTCCATCCGCTCCCATCGCGACGGGGCGTCGCGCGGGAGGCGAACGTCCGGCGCCCGCATCTGGTGCGCGTCCTGGGCGTCGCGGGGAACCTGGAAGGACGCCGACATCGAAAAGATGGTCTCGCCATCCTGGACCGCGTCCACGCGGCGAGTCGTGAACGAGCGGCCGTCCCGCAGCCGGTCGACCAGATAGACGATGGGCATGTCGGTGCGGCCGGGGCGCAGGAAGTAGCCGTGCAGCGAGTGCATCCGGCGATCGGCCTCGACCGTGCGGCCGGCCGCGGTCTGGGCCTGGGCCGCGACCTGCCCGCCGAAGGCGCGCATCGGTGCGCCCTCGTGGCAGCGGCCGCGGAAGATGTCGCGGTCCACGCTCTCGAGCGCCAGCAGGTCCGCGAAGTCAAGCTTCTGCTCCAGAGCCACCATGTGAGGCTACGCGGCCCGGCCTGGCCCGACGTCGGCCGGGCACGGACCGAGCGAGGGCCACCCTCAGCCTGCGGGAGGTCCTGGCACGCAGGCTAGTCGTCCACGGCCGGCTCGGGAGCGCCCCCGAAGATGCTGTCGCACAGCCGCAGGTAGAACCGGTCCGGATGGGGAACGTGCTCGACCTTCTCCAGCGCGTGTTTGTGATCGCCCTCGGTCTCCATGGCAAAGGTGCCGTAGCCGAGAAGGCGTCCGTTGGGATCCAGGGTGTAGGACAGGTCGGTGATCTTCGACAGGGGCATGCTCTGCACCCGCCGCGAGACGATTCCCGACACCCGCATTATGCGCGAGCTCGTGATGAGCAGAACCGTCAGATGCCAGTCGAGCAGCCGCCACAGCAGCCGGACGACCGCGGCCACCGCCACCCACCAGAGCAGCGTGACCAACAGGTGCGCGCCGGCATGCCGCACCGTCGTGTAGACGGAGATGGCCGCGGCGGCCGCGAGGACGCCGACCGTCTCCAGCACCACCCTGGCGAAGACCACCCAATGCAGTCGGATCTGGAAGGACAGGTCCTCGTTCGTGGCCAGATAACTGTCATAACGCATGGAGGAATCGCCCCCGATTTTTCCGGCTTTACCGGTCACTCCCACCATGGTCCCATGTGGAAAGGCCGGTCGGCCAGACCGCGGCCCCGTCGTCCGCACGACCGCGGATGACGGAAACACGAAAACGGGGCCGTACACAGCGCCCGATTACCGCCTTTCGCCCCCGAAGGCGTGCAGGAAGGTATCGACGGCGGCCCGCGCGACCGCGCGCATCTCGTCCTCGGGGATCCGGCGGGTGCCGAACCGGCCACGGGATTCCAACGAGCCGGTGAGCAGGGCGGAGAGCTGCTCGGCGGCGGCGGACGGATCGGTGAGCCGCAGCTGTCCGGCAAGGGCCAGGCGGGCGAGCCGGTCGGCCAGGGCCTCGGTGACCGGGCTCGCAGCGCGACCCTCGATGATGTCGAGCAGGTCGGGGAACTGGGGAAGCTCGGCATAGAACAGGCGGCGCAGCGCCCAACCGCCGTCGTCGCAGAAACACTGGATGACGCGCAGCCCGACGGCTTCCAGCGCGGGCCGCGGGTCGCCGACGCAGTCACGCAGCAGGTCGACGGCGGCCATGTTCTTCGCCCGCGCCAGGTCCGCCTCGGCGGTAAGAGCCGCGCGCAGCAAGGTCTGCTTGTCGCCGAAGTGGTTGTAGATCGTGTGCTTGGCCACCCGCGCCTCGGCCGCGATGGCGTCCAGTGTGGCCTGGGCGTAACCCTCCCGCGCGAAGACGGTGAACGCGGTGCGCAGGATCGCCTCTCGCTTGTCGGGACGGCCTCGCGGGCTCACCCGGCCCTCCGACGACCTCGCGTCATCCGTGATCGCGCCCACCGCATCACGGTACCGCCCCGCCCCCCAGGGAACCCGATCGAGCACTATGATGCACTCGCCAGTGCAAAAAGGAATCCATCGGGAGGCACTTCAGTGACGATCATCGAGGACACGAACGGCGCCGAGATCGCCGAGAGTGCCCGACGGCTCGACCGCCCGCTGCGACGCCTGATCACCGTGGTGCTCCTCGGCGGGATCATGGGGATCCTGGACGGGTCCGTCGTCGCCGTCGGCGTCGGCACCCTCGCCGACCGGTTCGACACCTCGCTGAGCACGATCGGCTGGGTCTCCACCGGCTACCTGCTCGCGCTCACGGTCGCGATCCCCGTCACCACCTGGGCGGTCGGCCGAGTGGGCGCGCGGCGGCTGTGGTTGTCCGCGCTGGCCGCGTTCCTGTGCGCGTCGCTGGCCTCCGGCCTCGCCTGGAACGTCGCCAGCCTGATCGTGTTCCGGGTCCTGCAGGGGCTGGCCGCCGGGGTGCTCGACCCGCTGGTGCTCACGCTGCTGGCCCGCGCCGCCGGGCCGCGCCGCGCCGGGCGGGTGATGGGGCTGATGGGCATGGTGCTCTCGTCCGGTCCGGTGCTCGGCCTGATCGTCGGCGGGCTCGTCCTGGAGACCGTCTCCTGGCGCTGGATGTTTCTGATCAACCTGCCGATCGGGGTGGTGGCACTGCTCGGCGCGATCCGCGTGGTGCCGCGCGACGCACCGCCCAGCCTGGCCGCCCCCGCCCCCGCCGCCCGCACGTCTGACTCCCCCGCGTCCGGCTCCCCCGCATCCGCGCAGGCCGCGGGCGCGGCCAGGCTCGATGTCGTGGGGGTCGCGCTGCTCGGGCCCGGATTCGCCGGCGTGGTGCTGGCGCTGACCCAGACCGCCGAGCGCACCACGGCGGCCGCGTGGCAGGTGCTCGTCCCGCTGGTGGCGGCGGTCGTGCTGCTCGGTGGGTACGGATCGCACGCGCGGCGGGCGGCCCGGCGGCCGGGCCCGCCGCCGCTGATCGACCTGCGGCTGTTCGGCCGCGGTGGGTTCAGCGCGAGTGTGGCGATCATGATGCTGGTGGGGCTCGCGATGTTCGCGAACCTGTTCGTGCTGCCGCTGTACTACCAGCAGCAGCACGGCGAGGGAACGCTCGCCTCCGGCCTGCTGGTGGCGCCGTTCGCGGTGGCCGCCGTCCTGTGCATGCCGCTGTCGGGTCGGCTCTCCGACCGGATCGGGCCGCGCCGGCTGGTGCGCGGCGGTGCGGTGGTCGCCGCGCTCGGCGAGTTCGGCTTCGTCCTGGTCGGCGCCCACACCAGCGAGGTGTGGCCGGCGCTGGCCGCGTTCGTGGTCGGCGCCGGGCTCAGCTTCGTCGGCGCCCCGACGATGGGCTCGCTGTACCGGACGCTGCCGCCCGCCGACGTGCCGCAGGGCAGCTCCGTGCTCTACATCCTCAACCAGCTCGGCGCGGCCATCGGCATCGCCGTGGTCACGCTGATCCTCGCCACCGCCAGTTCCGCGATGGCGGGCTTCCACGGTGTGCACGGGTTCGCCCTCGGCGCTGCGGCCGTCATCCTGGCCGCGAGCGGCCTGCTGCCACCCGCCTCGGTGGCCCCGTCTCCCGAGGCGCCGTCCCCCGAGGTCGAGGTGCCCACCAGCCGGTCCGGCCCGGACGCAGCCGAGGCCGCGCCCGCGGGGCAGGTCTGAGGTCGCCGGTGGCCGGTCCGCCGTCACGTGCGGCGACGAGGACGGTCGGGGCGGGCAGCGGGGGCGGGTCAGGGGTCGAGCTGGGTGCGGCCCCGGCGGATGACGTCGGCGCGACGGTCGGCGACCTGGCTGGTGCCGGGCCGCCATGTCGCGGACAGCAGGCCTTCGAGGGCGTGTGCCTCGTCGACAGCACCGATGACCGGCTTGTCGATCACCGGCAGGAACCGGTGCAGGCCGACCGGGTCCTGGACAGGCGTCACACTCGCACCGTTGCCCAGGCGGCCACTGTCCGTGCCAGTACCACCCTGGCCAGCATCGGTCGCACGGCGCTCGGCGTCCGAAGGCGTCTCGCCGGAGATCTCACGCAGGTCGATGCCGGCGCAGAACGCCGGGTCCGCGCCGGTGAGCACGACGGCGTCGACCTCGTCATCGGCGCCCAAGGCGACCATCGCGTCCCACAGGCCGGCCATCAGGGCCCGGCTGAGCACGTTGCGCACCGCGGGCCGGTTCAGCGTGACCGTCGCGACCCGATCCGCCACCTCCACCAGGACAAGCGACGGCGCCCCGCTCCCGGCGCCCCCATCGCCGCTCACGCGTCGGCGCCTTCGCGCGCGAGGCCGAGCGCTCTGGCCAGGACGGTCGTGGCCTCGGCGCGTTCACGTCGGCTGACGGCGGCACGCGCCACGATCCCGCCGGAGCCATGGAACGTGCCAGGGAACAGGTGGAGTTCGGTCGGAACCCCGGCGGCGAGCAGCCCCTGCGCGTAGGCGATGCCCTCGTCGCGCAGCGGGTCGAACTCCATCACCGAGAGATAGGCGGCCGGCAGGCCGGCCAGGTCGGCCGCCCGGGCGGGCGCCGCGTAGGGCGAGACGTCCGGCGTTCCGGGCAGGCCCTCGCCGAGGTAGGCGTTCCAGCTCAGGACCGCGCTCGCGCGGTCGAGCACCGGGGTGTCGACGAACTGGCGCATGCTGGGGGTGTCGAGCCGGTCGTCGATCTCGGGCATGCTGAGGAACTGGAAACACAGCGGCGGCCCACCGCGGTCGCGGGCGAGCAGGGCCAGCCCGGCCGCCAGTCCGGCGCCGGCGCTGGCTCCGCGCACGGCGATGCGGGCCGGGTCGACGCCGAGACCGGCGGCGTTGGCCGAAAGCCACGTCAACGCGGCGTAGCAGTCCTCCAGCGCGGCGGGGAACGGGTGCTCCGGGGCGAGACGGTAGTCGACCGCCACGACGACGACATCCAGCGCTCGCACCAGGTCGAGGCAGGCCCCCTCGATGCCGCGGTCGCCGACGATGAACGCGCCGCCATGCATGTGCAGGACTCCGGCGGTGGCACCGGCCCGCTCGGCGGTGCGCGCCGGTTCGGACCGGTAGACCCGGACCGCGACCGCCGGGGCGTCCGGCGGCCCGGGAACGTGGACGACCCGGACGTCGACTCCGGTGGTGTCCCGGTGCTGGCCGCGCCGGGCCTCGCCGAGCGACGCCCGCACCGCGCCCACGTCGGCGAAGTCCAGCGCCGGCAGGGTCGGGGTCACCGCGGCCAACTCCGGATCGAACCGATACGTCACCGTGAGACTCTCTTCTGCGCCGAAAGGACACCAGGACGACGAAGGCCAGGGAACCGACCATAGCGAATCTCCTCCGTCAAACCGGCGCGACGCGCGTCGGCGTGACTACGGTGGTCGTCGGTGCAGTGGGCTCGGGCGCCTGGGCGTCGAGCGTGGCGACGCGCGCCACCACCCTGCCCCGTGTTCGCGTGAAGGAGGCTCCACGGCCGACGACCAGAGCGAGGACGCGCAGGTCCGCAGGGCGCGCCAGCGACGGGACACGCCCTGGCGGGAGGATCCCGAGGCGGTGGTCGCCGAGGCGCGCCGGCTCATCGCACTCGGGCCGCCGCACGTCGCGCAGGCCGTCGACCAGATCAGGCTCCGTGTCCTCACCAATTACCACCTCAGCATGGACATCCGCATCGAGGGCGCACTACTGCTGGCGGGGCTGGGCGGGGAGCACGTCACGTACGCCGCGTACGGCCTGCGGTCGGTGATCGGTGAGTATCGGGGCGACGTCGAGCTGTCCGACGCCATGGACGCCTCCCGCGAGCTCGCGGGGCTGGGCCCCGCCTACGTCGGCGAGGCCGCGTGGCACCTGCGGCGACAGATCCAGACACCTGACGCGGACGCGGACGAATGGCAGCGGGCGCTCGGGGCGCTCTACCTGGCCGACCTGCGGGGTCCCGGGGTGATGCCCGAACCGCCGCGACAGTGGGATTTCCCGGTCTTCGGCGCGTTCCCGACCGCCCCCGCCGGGACGCGGGTGTTCGAACAGCGGTGGGTCGAGGGATGGGGCACCGTGCGAGGGGCGCCCGAGCAGCCGATGTGGCACCTGAGCTTCGGCCACCGTGCGCGGGGTGGGAGCACCCTCGTCGTGTCGACCTGGCGCGGGCTCGGCAGCTCGTGGCATGGGACCACCGGCCCCCTGGAGGCCAAGCGCGACGCCGCGATCGACAGCCAGGTCGGTGCGCTGAGTCTGGCGTTCCCCCGCGACGGCGGCACGGGTCGGGCCGAAGCGGACTTCCGGCGCGCGGCGGCGCCGCTGAACGATGGGACGCGGTCGTGGCCAACAGTGCCGGTCACGGTGCACGAGGACCGGGTCGAGTTCCGCGTCCGACGGCTGGGCGACGCCTGGGCGGCCGTCGCCCAGCACGGCCCACTGGCGATCGGCGCCTACGGGCGCGGCTGCGAACTCGCCGACCACAGCCTGCGCAGCGTCTCCGAGACCTACACCCAGCCGATCGGCGGGCACGGCGGCCCGCGGCCCCCGCGTCGCGCACACTGAGCCCGGCGCACACTCAGCCCGGCGCGCTGAGCCCACCGCGCGCCGATGCCCAGCCCGCGCGCCGACAGCGCGCCCTACCCGGCTCGATCATCTTGACCTAAGCGGAACTTTAGTCCGAGTGCCAATCATCGAGCCATGGTCCACGGCACGCAGCGCCTTCGGGCGGCAGTGAGATGGGTGTTGCGGGCCGTCGTCCGCGAGCTGAGAATCCTCGCGGAGACGGCGGCGTTCGCCGAGACGGGCATCCGGCCCCGGCCACCCATCCCCCGGCCTCAGCGCCAGCCCCAGCCCCAGCCACTGGTTCCGCCGGACCTTCTCGATCGGCTCCCGTCCATCCGGCCGCCATCCCGGGTGGAACGCGAGCTGTGGCGTCAGCTCTCGGACATCACCGCGTTCGACGCGGGGACGACCTGAGCGGCCACCTGGTCTCCGCACCGACCGCACCGCACCTCGACCGCCAGACGACCAGAAATCACGCTCTGCAATCGAAAGCGTCGGGGCGCGGTGGGGAAAGATCCAAGCAGGTCGTTGCGGGGGCGTTCATGTCCGATATGCCCCCCACAACGACCTGTGTTGGCGGATCTTGCTCCGGGGAGCGCCGCAGAAGGTAGCGATCTTCGTTCCGGGGGGCAGTGGGCGGTGGATGGCAGGTGGGCAGGTGGGCAGGTGGGCAGATGGACGGTGGGTGGCTGGGTGGCTGGGTGGCCGAGTGGGTGGGTGGGTGGGTGGGTGGGTGGGGCCGGGGTGCGGCGCCGAGAGGACGTCGGTCTAGAGGCCGAGGTCGCGGCCGATGATCTCCTTCATGATCTCGGTGGTGCCGCCGTAGATGGTCTGGACGCGGGCGTCGGCGAAGGCGCGGCAGATCGCGTACTCGCGCATGTAGCCGTATCCGCCGTGCAGCTGCAGGCAGCGGTCAGCGACACGGACCTGTAGTTCGGTGGTCCAGTACTTGGCCTTCGCGGCGCGGGCGGCGGTCAGCTCCCGGCGGCTGTGCAGCTCGACGCAGTGGTCGATGAACACCCGGGCGATGTCGACCTCGGTGTGCAGCTCGGCGAGCAGGAACTTGCTGTGCTGGAACGAGCCGACGGTCTTGCCGAACGCGCGCCGGGTCGTGACGTACTCCAGCGTGCGGGCGAGGATGCCCTCGGCCGCCGCGACCGCGCCCACCGCCAGTGAGAGCCGCTCCTGCGGAAGGTTACGCATGAGCTGGTAGAAGCCCTCGCCCTCCTCCCCCAGCCGGTTGGCGACCGGCACCCGCACGTCGGCGAAGGACAGCTCGCTGGTGTCCTGGCCGTGCAGGCCGAGCTTGTCCAGGTTGCGGCCGCGTTCGAACCCGGGCATGCCGCGTTCGACGACGAGCAGGGTCAGGCCGCGATGGCGGTCCGGGCCGGTGCGCGCGGCGACGACCACGAGGTCGGCGTTCTGCCCGGTGGAGATGAACGTCTTCGCGCCGTTGAGCACATAGTGATCGCCGTCGCGGACGGCGGACGCCGCGATGCCGGACAGGTCGCTGCCGGCGCCGGGCTCGGTCATGGCGATGGCGCCGATCAGCTCACCCGAGGTGAAACCGGGCAGCCAGCGCTGCTTCTGCTCGTCGTTCGTCAGCTCCAGGATGTACGGCCCGACGATGTCGTTCTGCAGGGCGAGGGAGAGCGTCGCCGCGGCGTAGCCGGCCCGGCCGAGTTCCTCGCTGACGATGGCGCTGAACCGCCAGTCGTCGATGCCGGCCCCGCCGTAGCGTTCGGGGGTGGACTGCATCAGCAGGCCGGCCTCGCCGGCCCGCAGGTACAGGGAGCGGTCGATGAGGCCCGCCTGTTCCCAGCGGGCGTCGTGCGGCGCCACCTCGGTCTTGATGAACGACGCCACCGAGCCCCGGAACAGCTCGTGGTCGTGGGTGTAGACGGTGCGCGGGGTCGAGTCCGGCATCTGCGATCTCCTACCGGGGGGCCATGCGGATGGCGCCGTCGAGACGGATGGTCTCGCCGTTGAGCATCGGGTTCTCGACGATGTGCGCGACCAGCGCCGCGTACTCCGACGGATCACCGAGCCGGCTCGGGTGCGGGGTCTGCTGGCCGAGTGACCGGCGGGCCTCCTCCGGCAGGCTCGCCAGTAGCGGGGTGTCGAACAGGCCGGGGGCGATGGTGTTCACCCGGATGAGCTTGTCGGCCAGGTCACGGGCGATCGGCAGGGTCATGCCGACGACGCCGCCCTTGGACGCCGAGTAGGCCGCCTGGCCGATCTGGCCGTCGAACGCGGCCACCGACGCGGTGTTGACGATCACGCCGCGTTCGCCGTCGACGGGCTCGTGGCGCACGATCCGCTCGGCGGCGAGGCGGATCACGTTGAACGTGCCGATCAGGTTGATGGTGACGACCCGAGTGAACGCGTCGAGCGGGAACACGCCCTTCTTGCCGAGCACCCGGACCGCGCTGGCGGTGCCGGCACAGTTGACGGCGACGCGAAGCGTACCGAGCCCGTCGGCGATGTCGAGGGCCGCGGCGACGGCGGCCTCGTCGGTCACGTCCGCCGGGGCGAACACCGCCGCGTCGCCCAGTTCCTTGGCCGACTGCTCCCCGGGGGAGCTGGGCAGGTCGACCAGGACCACCTTCGCCCCGCCGGCGACCAGCCGCCGGGCGGTGGCCAGGCCCAGCCCGGACGCGCTGCCGGTCACCAGCGCGACACTGTTCTCGATCTTCATGTGCCAGGTTCTCCTGTTCCGGTGGGGCCTGTACGGGTGGCACCCGCGCCGATGGTGCCTGTGGTGGTGGCGGTGCCGGCGGCGGTCGGGCTGGGGAGGCGGGGCCGCTCCCAGTCGGCGAGCACGGTGGCGGTGTCGACCTGGATCGGGCCCGGCGGCGTCGGCGTGGCCGAGCGGGAAAAGCGGGGCGCGGGGGCCGCCTGCGGAACACCGTGGACGCTGGTGACGGAGCCGCGGGCGGCGATGTGCGGGTGCTGGGGCACCTCGGTGAACGAGAGCACGGGGGTGACGCAGGCATCCGTGCCCGCGAAGGTCTCGGCCCAGGCATCCCGGGTCCTCGTGGCGAAGACCTCGGTGAACCGCTGACGCACGGCGGGCCAGCCGGACTCGTCCATCTGGTCCGGTAGTGCGCCGGGATCGATCCCCAGGCCGGCGAGCAGCGCGGCGTAGAACGGGGCCTCGATCGCGCCGACCGCGACATGGCCGCCGTCGGCGCACCGGTAGGTGTCGTAGAAGGGCGCACCGCCGTCGAGCAGGTTGACGCCGCGCTCGTCGCGCCATTCCCCGGTGTCCAGGAACGACCACATCATCTGGGTCAGGACGCTCGCGCCGTCCACCATGGCGGCGTCGACGACCTGGCCGCGCCCGCAGCGCTGCCGTTCCCACAGTGCCGCGAGCAGGCCGACCAGCAGGAACATCGAGCCGCCACCGAAGTCCCCGACCAGGTTCAGCGGCGGCACGGGACGCTCGCCGGCCCGGCCGACGGCATGCAGCGCGCCGGTCAGCGAGATGTAGTTGATGTCATGCCCGGCCCGTTGGGCCAGCGGGCCCTGCTGCCCCCAGCCGGTCATCCGGCCGTAGATCAGCGCGGGGTTGCGGGCGAGGCACTCGTCCGGCCCGAGGCCCAGGCGCTCGGTGACGCCGGGCCGGAATCCCTCCACCAGGATGTCGGCGGCATCGACGAGCCGCAGCACGCCGTCCAGGTCGACGGGATCACGCAGGTCGGCACCGACCACCCGGCGGCCGCGCAGCAGCACGTCACCGGTGAGTTTCGGCGCGGCGCCGGGACGCTGCACCCGCACGACATCCGCGCCGAGGTCGGCGAGCACCATGCAGGCGTGCGGCCCGGGACCGATGCCAGCGAGCTCGATGACCCGCAGGTCCGCAAGCGGGCCCGTCATGAACAGTCTCCCAGCGAGGTCGAGAACGTCGATGGAGTTACGGTGTCGGCGCCCACAATGTCAGCCACAGCGTCCGTTCTACTGGCCTTGGGTGAGCTCCGCCACGTGGACCCGCCAGCGGTCGATGGCGGCCTCCTTGATCGGGCCGTAGCCCTTGACGGCCATCGCGGACTCGGCCAGGCGCACCAGGTCCGCGTAGGAGGTGCCCACACCCACACCCTCGCCCTCGCCGGTGCCAGGGCCGGAGTGCGCCGCCCGGCGGACGGCCTCGGTGATCAGCTGCTCGTACTCGGTGATGAGGACGCGTTCGGTGCGCCGGTCCGGATCCAGGCCGAACAGGTCGAACGGGGTGCCCCGCAGCCCGCGCATCGCCCGCAGCACGTGGAAACCGGCCGCGTAGGGCCGGCCCATCGGCAGTTTGCGGGACAGGCCGAGCCGGCGCAGCGTCGGCGGGTGCAGGTGGTAGGTGACGGAGTAGGGCCCCTCGATGCCGAGGTCACGGGCGGTCCGCTCGTGATCGGCCCGCAGGTGCAGGCGGGCCACCTCGTACTCGTCCTTGTAGGTGAGCAGCTTGAACCAGGATTCGGCGACGGCCCGGGTCAGCGCGAAGCCCTGGGCGGCCCCGCCCGAGATGTCGTCGTGCGCGAGCGCGATCCCGACCAGGTCCAGGAACCGGCCGGCACGGGCGGCGTTCTGGTAGTCGACCACCTGGGCGGCCCGGCGGAGCAGCAGCTCGCGCAGCTCGCCCGGCAGCATGGCCGGCCAGACCCGGCCGGCGGCCAGCCGCCCGGCGGCGGTGAGCGCGCCCAGGGTCGGCTCGAACAACCCGCCCGCGCCATCACGGGTGCCGCTGCCGCGCCCGGTCGCCGACGGACCGGACGAGCCCGCGGAACCAGCCGAACCCGCGGAACCGGGCGTACCCACCGCCGCGGCCGCACCCGTCGAAGCGGTGGACGTGCCGGCGGCGCCGGGATGGCCGCCGGCCAGCGCCGCGTCGACGGCCGCCGGGTCGTGAGCCGCCCAGCGGCCCCACTCGAAGGCCGCCCGGTTGTCGGCGGCGGCCTTGCCCTGCCGGCGGATGGCCCCGTCGATGTCGGCCAGGCCCATTGGCAGGCCGCCGAGCTGACAGGCGGCGCCGAGCAGCACGATGTTGGCGAGCAGCTGGTTGGCGAAGACGTCCTCGGCGATCCGCTTCGAGTCGAGGAAGGCGACCTGACCGGTGCCGATCCGCTCGGCGATCGCCTGGCGCAGCAGGGCCGGGTCGGGCGCGGTGACGCCGCTCTGCAGCATCGCCGACGTCGGCGTCACGTCGATGTCCACCACGGCGACGGTGCGATCCGGGCTGATCCGGTCGAGATGTCTGGCCGCCGCGGCCTGGAGGATGTCGCCGGACAGGTAAAGGTCGGCGCCCGCGGTGCCGACCGTCGCCGAACCCAGCGCGCCACGATCGGCGGCCAGGTGCAGGTGAGAGACGACCGCGCCCGCCTTCTGGGACAGGCCGGTCTGGTCCATCCCGCCGACGACGAAGCCGGCGGCCTCGGCCGCGGTCGCGATGATCCGGTTGGCGGTGACCACCCCGGTGCCGCCGACCCCGGTGAAGTAGACGCCGAACTGGCCGTCGACGGGTGCCGTGGGCGGGACGGGCAGCGTCCCCGCCGGCAGAACCGGCCGGGTGCTGGCCGCCGTCGGCGCGGCCGGATCGGTACCGGCCGAGGGGGCGCCGGCCGAGGGGGCGCCGGCCGAAGCGGCGGTGCCAACCGCGCCACTCGTACCAGCGGCGGTGTCTGTGGCCGCGGCAGGCCCCGCACCAGCGCCGGAGCGGCGGCCGGC
>NZ_JALKFZ020000189.1 GCF_023243075.1 Frankia sp. AiPa1
CGCCCCGCCCGCGCGCACCCGCGTGCCGGCGTCGCGCCGGGCGCGCACTCGGGCGAGCCGGTGTAGTCCGGCCGCGGCCTCGTCGGTGGGGCCCCCGCCCTCGATCACCGCGCGCCAGTGCCGTTCGGCGTCGTCGTAGCGGCCCTGCTGGGCGTGGATGCGGGCGAGCAGGTCATGCTCGGCGCCGGTCGGCGCACGACCGTCGGTCAGATCGGCGAGCAGGCGCACCGCATCGGAGTACCGGCCGCGGCGGGCGAGCGTCGCGGCCTGGCCGAGAACGACCTCGTTCACCAGACCCACACCGTCAGCGGGGCTTGTAGACACTGCTGTCGTCCTTCGGACCGGTCGGGCCGGCGGTGGTCGGGAGGAGGTCGAGAAGTTGCGGGATCACCCTGCGAAGCCCCTCGACGTCGTGGCGGTCGATCGCGCGTTGCCCCTCGGTGATCAGCCGGGCCGCCAGCTCCTGGTCGCGCAGCTCGGCACGGCGCTCGACCAGCTGGGAGAAGCGGGCCATCGCGACCGCGCCGGTGCTGCGGTCGACGATCGAGGCGAGCAGACCGGTGAGCTCGTCGACGAGGGTGCCCAGGTGGGCGGCGTCGCGACTGTCCAGGGCCCGGCGGACGTCGGCGGCGAGCAGGTCGTGGCGGCGCCGGTCCCGCTCCTCGCCGTACGCCTCGAGGATCCCGGGGGCGTCATGCAGCACCCGGTGGGCCCGTTCGACCAGTGCCGGCCACTCGAGCGCGGCCTCGATGTCGTCGAGCCGGCCGCGCAGCGCCAGCATCCGCTGGCCGGCGGTGCTCGCCGCGTCGGTGTCGCCGTGCTCGGTGGAGGAGACGTCGTTCTCGAGCTGGTCGATGACCCGCTCGCCGTCCAGTTCGGCGAGGATGTCGAGCGCGGCCGGCTCACCAGTGCGCCGCGCGTCCTCCCGCAGGGCCTCGAGGCGCTGTTGCTCGGCGTCAAGCGCCTGACGCAGTCGCACGGGGTCCGGGGCGCTCTCGGTGGTCAGGTCGTGGACGGTCTCGAACTCCTCGTCGAGGATCGGCACGTACGCCCGGGTGGTGACCAGCCGGGAGGCGTCGATGGAGATCTCCACCTCGATCTCGCTGTTGCGCGGGACGTCCCGGGCGACCTGGTCGGCGAGGATCTCCAGCGCGCCGACCTGGCGGTTGCGGTCGGCCCTGCCATAGGCGCCCTCGAGGATCGGGATGCGCAGCAGCCCGCCGGACTGGCCGCGGGTCAGCCGCACCGTGCTGCGCAGGATCTCCCGGGACCGCTCGGGAATACGGGTGCCCTTGGTCAGCAGCCAGCAGACCTCGTTGCCGGCGAGCGCCACCCCGATCGAATGGGTGAGCGTCGCGGCCGGGGCGACCACACCGACGGTGTAGGTCAGCTCGGCCGGCTGGATCTTCTTCCGGCTGCCGGTGGGGCTCGCGAGGACGATCTCGTAGGTGTTGCGCCGTTCCGGCTCGGCGAACAGCGTCGTCAGGAACTGGCCCCCCGCCGGCAGGACGAGCTGCCCGCTGCGCCACGGCGGCCGTGACTCGGAGTTGACGAACTCGACGGTGTGACCCTCAAGGCTCGTCCCGGCCGGGCCCCGCACCACTCCGGCGACCACCGGTTCCGGGTCGGAGCCGATCGGTTTGTACTCGAGATCGACGGTGTAGTGGACGTCGGCGAGCACCGGCCCGACGGGCAGCCGCTGGGTTCCGGCGAAGATCGCCGCGCCGCGGGCCACGACGGTCATCGGGTCCTGGCTGACGTCCAGCTCGATGCCGAGCCCGTCCGCGAGCCGCCGGCGCAGGAACGGCGTGAGGGTGGGACCGCCCACTAGCAGCACCCGGTCGATCTTCCTCGGTTCGAGCTGGCTCTCCTTGAGCGCCGCCTGGCAGATGTTGACCGCCCGGGTCACGAACGGCTCGGTCAGCCGTTCCACGTCCGCGCGGGTCAACTCGTGGACGAATTCCACCGGGCGGCCCTGGTCGTCGGTGCACAGCGGTGGCTCGCTGATGTCGATCAGCGCCGACTCGGTCGACGACAGTTCGATCTTGGCGTTCTCCGCCGCCGCCTTGAGCTTCGCGATCGCCTGCGCCCACGCCGGTTCGCCCCGGCCGAAGCCGGGCAGCGCGTGCTCACGTAGCAGCGCGGGAATCAGCAGCTGTTCGACGATCGCCCAGTCGATGAGCTTGCCGCCGAGGAAGTTGTCCCCGCGATGGTTGACGATGTCGAACTCGCCGTCGCGGATGTGGACGATCGACGCGTCGAACGTGCCGCCGCCCAGATCGAAGACCAGCCGGTAGACGTTGTCCTCGTCCCGCTGGAAGCTGTAGGCCAGTGCCGCCGCCGTCGGCTCCTGCAACAACGGCGCGAGGCTGAGCCCGGCGGCCTCGGCGGCCCGCCGGGTCGCGTCGGTCTGGTTCAGCTCGAACGCCGCCGGGACGGTGATGACCGCGGCGCCGATGTCCTCGCCGAGCGCCCGGGTGACGTTGGCCTTCAACGCCCGCAGCACATGCGCGGACAGTTCCTCGGGGCTCAGGCGCAGCCCGCTGTTGGCGAAGGTCGTGTCCTGGTCGCGCAGCCCCATGCGGAGCTTGAACTCGGCGGTCGCGTTCGCCGGATCGGACTCGACCCGCTCCCGGGCCCGTTCGCCGACATGGATCCGACCGCTGCGGTCCGCGTACACGGCCGAGGGCGTCGTGTCGTGCTGGAAGGCGTTCTTGATGACGCGGGCCTCGGTACCGTCCAGCACCGCGATGGCGCTGTTGGTCGTGCCCAGGTCGATGCCGAAATCCATCGTCGATCGCGCCATCGTTCCTCCTTTGACGCCGCCCTCGGTGTCACGCCACGGTCGGGATGGTCCGGGCGTCCTTCTCAGCGCTCGCCGCCGATGTCGGGGACGGCGTCGCGTCGCTCGCCGTCGGGCTGCTCGCCGCCCTGCCCTGGGCGGTGGACGTCGTGCGGCCCCACGGGGACGCCGACGACGACCTCGCCGGTCTGCACCCGCCGCCCGTGCAGGTAGACGCTGGGGCGCAGGGTCTCCAGGACGGTCTCGCCGGTGAGCCCGCTCGTCTGCTGGAACTCGAGTACCGCCAGGTCGAGGCCGGAGTCGTAGCGCGCGTGGTCGTGATCCTGTACGTCGACGCCGGCCGCGGTCAGCGTGCTCCACAGCGAGTCAAGTTGGCGCCGCAGCCGGCGGTTGTCCGCCGTGCCCGCCCCGTCTGCCGCGCCCGTGGCCGCCCCCGTGCTGATGGGCGTCGCCGAGCCGGGCCGCCCGGACGTTCCGGCGGCGGTCGCGGGCCCGGCGGCGGCAGTCGGGTCGGCGAAGCGCCGGCGTAGCCGCCATAGCCCGGTCGCAAGCTCCGCCACCGCCGGATGCGCCAGGGCCGGCGGCGCATCGGGCTCTGCTCTCGCATCGGGCCCTGTCTGCGTGTCGGGCCGTGTCTGCGCGTCCGGTTCCGGCTGCCCCTGTCCTTGACCGGCGAGGGGTGCCGTGTGCCTGTCCGCTGTCGGCTGAGGTGTCGGCTCCGGTGCGATTTCACCGGCCTGCGCCAGCAGCGTCGCCCACGCGTCCGGGATGGACGGCCGGGCGATGCGGAACTCGCGGGGATGGCGCCACTGGCGCAGCACGTCAACCACTGGTCACTCCGGGTGGTCGCTCGCCGAACTGCCAGCCCTCTTGGCGCATCTCCACCAGCGGGGGGAAGGAACGCAGGTGGGCCTGGTGCCGGCGGGTCGCGGCACCGCCGAACACCGATGCGTCGACGCCGACCGCGACGATCGCGGCCACGACGGCCAGGAAGATGAAACCGCCCCCGCCGGAGAACAGGATCGTCGGGATGCTGATCGCGACCGTGAAATACAGCGCGATGCGCAGCATCAGGGAACAGCCCTGGGACGTCTCCCGGCCCTCGCAGGACTTGCAGCGGGGCACGGAGACCTGCTGCTTCTTCCATCGCACGCCGGAGTACTCGCGGACGACGTCACGATGCAGCCAGATCTTGGACGCGGAGCTCGCGACGGCCGGGTTGCGATGACACACCCAGCAGGTGACGTACAGCGAGGCGTCCTGCAGGATCGTCGCGTTCTCCGTCAGCCGGTCCCGGATGGCAGGGGACCCGGCGACCCGTTCGGCCCAGGTGAGCGCCGCCGCCATGCGCAGATGGTTCCGCACGCCCTCGCTGTCCTCGACGTCCAGCCGGGACCGGGTTCCGTCGAAGATCAGAAGGCAGCGCAGCGCGGCGAGAGCGACCTGGTCATGGACGCGGACCCGGGTCGGGTCGTCCGCGGCGAGTAGCTGGTCGACCAGCCCCAACGGCCCGGTCGACTCGGTGAGGACCCGTTCGGCCTGGTCGAGGCCACTGGTACGGGCGGCCTGGGCGAGGCGTTCGGCCTCCTCGCACAGCCGGGCGACCTGATCGGCCCAGGGCTGCCCCGCCCGGCGCAGGGCGACGGCGAGCGCGACGTCCGTCTCGGCGTCGTCCGCATGCGCGGCGCTGCCGGCAGCCACGGTGCCGCCGCCCTCGGCGGCCACGGCGGCGTCGGCGTTCACGGTGCCGTCGGGGTCCACGACGCGGCCAAGGCGCGAGGCGCGCATCGCCGTCAGATGCCGCCCAGCCCGGTCGGTCTCGCCCGCCGACAGGGCGGAGACGACCAGCTCGGCGCCGATCGTCAGCAGTGCCGCGGGTAACGCGGACCGGATCGCGTTCGCGAGCCGCCGGTCGAGGCGGGCATCGGCGGCCCGCGTGATGCGCTCCGCCAGCCGCACCCAGACCCGCTCGTCCCGCACCACCCGCGCCCAGTGGGAGTAGATCGAGGCCCAGTCCGGTTCCACCGCGGCGGTGCCCGGAGCCGCCCGCGGCCGGGCGGCCTCGGCGTCGAGAGCCTCCAGATGGGGGAGGAGCGCCAGGTTGTGGATGGCGGCGGCGATGTCCCCCTCGCTGTGCGCGTCGCCCGCCGCGGCCAGGTCGGTCCAGTGTCGGACGGCGCCCGCCAGGTCACCAGCGGCGACGGCGGTGAGAGCCTCGTCCGCCGCGGCGCCCGCCTCCACCGGCCAGAGCCAGAAGAACTCGTCGACCAGACGCTGCCGGGGATCGCCCAGCCGGTCCAGGGCGGCCCGGACGGCGTCGGCGGTGGCGGGCGGGGTCAACGGCAGGAGCTTCGGCGCCGGCAGGTGCCCGCCGATCTTCTCTACGGCGGCCAACATGTCGGACGTCCGCCGGATCTCGCGCCCGGTTGCCGTGGGGGGTAGTCCGGTCACCCGGAAGGCGTTCTGCTGGTAGATCCGCGCGGTCACCCGGTCCAGCAGGTTCGTCTCCGGTGATGCCGTCGTCATGTTCGCACCTCCCGGTGTCGCGCCCGAGAGCTCTTGCCCGCCAGGACCTCACCGGCCGGCACTGGCTCCGGCGGCCCTGCCCGCTGCCCGGAGGATGCCTGTCGTGGCCGCCATCGCGTGAGGTCGGCGAGCAGCTCGGTGGCGGACGGGTAACGCCTGGCCGCGTCATACGACAGGGCACGCCCGACGATCTCGTCCAGCGCCGCGTCGACCTCGTAGCGCAGGACACTGGGCGGGACGAGCGTGCCGGTGTTCCAGGCGGCCTGAACCGGATCTCCGGTGGCGCGGCGCGGGTAGGGAAGCTGGTCGGTCAGCAGCTGATAGAACACCGCGCCCAGGGACCAGACGTCGCCCGGCACCGAGGCGAGATGCGGGTGCAGCAGCGTTTCTGGTGCCATGAAGGCGACGGTGCCCTGCGAGCTCGCCAACAGGGTCAGTGCGCTGACCTTCTTGGCCAGACCGAAATCGCTCACCCGAACCTGCAGGTCAGCGCCCTTATAGCCGACAAGAATGTTGTATGGGGTGATGTCGCGGTGCACAATCGGCGGCGATGCCCCGTGGGCGACCGCGAGGCCGGACGCGGCCTGCCGTATGATCTCCACCGCGGTCGGGATCGGCACGAGCGCGTCGCCGTGGGACGACCAGAAACTGCGCACGGTACCGCCCGCGACGTACTCCATGGTGAAGTAGGCGTAGGTGCCGCCCGGAGTGTCCAGGGTGTTCGCCTCGAAAACCCTGATGACGTTTGGATGCCCCATGCTGGTCAGCAGCAGGGCTTCGCCGAGCGCGTCCCGCACCTGCTCGGCGGACATGTCCGTCTGGCGGAACACCTTCATGGCCTGCCGGCCCAGATAGCGGTGCGCCACCCGATAGACCTCCGCGAAGGCACCGGTGCCTAACAGGCGTTCCACGCGATAGGTATCCCGGATGATCTGCCCCTCGTGCAACAGGCCCATGTACGCGACCTCCGGCTGTGCGGATCCAGGCAGAGCGAATCCAGGAGGTGCGGATACGCGGTCTCCTTTCTTCCGCCGGTCCCTCGGCGAAAGAAACAGCGCTCATAGTAGCCGAACTGTCGACATAGCGCTGTTTCTGTCGCTCCGCTGACAGGTGCTGGTATCGCGCGTGCGCACCATGGTCATGTGGCCTGTCGGGTCCTGGAGCCGGGCGGGACGGGCGGGCCGTGTGGGTGTGTGATCGATGATTGTTGACCGGGTGCGGGTGGCCGAGGCGGTGCCGCATTACGTCCTCGGCGAGGAGCTGGGCTCGGGCGCGTTTGGCCTGGTCCTGCGCGCGAGGCATCGTCAGATGCGCCGACCGGCGGCGATCAAGGTGATGCCGGCGCGAACGGCCGGCGGCGAACGCATCGACTTCGGCGCCGAGGCGCGGCTGCTCGGTGGCCTCGACCACCCGCACGTGGTCCGGGTCTACGACTACGTCGAAGCCGACGACCTGTGCCTGGTCGTGATGGAGCTGCTCGCCGGCGGCACGCTGACCCGCCGCCGCGGCACGCTCACGCCGGAGCAGGTGTGCGTGGTGGGCCTGTCCGTCGCCGCGGCGCTCGGCCACGCCCACGATCGCGGCGTGCTCCACCGCGATGTCAAGGCCGACAACATCCTGTTCGCCTCGGACGGGACGGCGAAGGTCGGCGACTTCGGCATCGCGAAGCTGTTCGAGGGATCCGCGACGACCGCCAGCAAGGTCGCCGGCACCCCGGCGTCCATGGCACCCGAGCAGATCGAGGGCGGTCGCCTGGGCCCGGCCACTGATCTCTACGCCCTGGGCACCGTGCTCTACCAGTTGTTGACCGGCCGCCCGCCGTTCGACCCGCGCCAGCCGCTGCATCTGCTGTGGCACCGTCAGCTCAACGAGCCCATCCCTCCCATGGACGGTGTCGCGCCACCCCTGTCCCGGGTGGTGCTGCGTGCCCTGGAACGGGAGCCCGAGGCTCGGCATCCGGATGCCCGTGCCTTCGCCCGAGACCTCGCCGGTGCGGCGTCGCGGGTGCACGGCGCCGGCTGGCTCACCCGAGCCGGCCTGCCCCTGCACCTCGACGACGAGGTCCGCCGCCTCAGCGAGGATGCCCTGACCGCCCGTGCCACGAGCGAGGATGCCCTGACCGCCCGTGCCACGACCGTGACCGTCACCGGCGCCACGGCCGCGACCGTCGGCGGCGGCACGGCCTGGGGCGAGTATGGGCATCTGGTGCGCGGCCTGGGCCCCGACCATCCCGACACCCTGGCCGCGGGCAACGACCTGGCCGTCCACCTCAGCGCCGTCGGTGACCCGCGGGCCGCCCGTGACCTCGACGAGGACATCCTCGCCCGGCGTCGGCGCGTGCTGGGCGTCGATCATCCCGACACGCTGACCTCGGCGCACAACCTGGCCGTCGACCTCGCCGAGCTCGGCGAGTCCTCGGGCGCCCGCGACCTGTACGAGGACACGCTCACGCGCCGTCGTCGGGTGTTGGGCCCCGACCATCCCGACACCCTCGACACCGGCACCAACCTCGGCGTTCTCCTCGGCGCCCTGGGCGAACTCGGTGCCGCCCGGGAGCTCGGTGAGGACACCCTGCGCCGACGCCGCCGCACCCTCGGCGCCGATCATCCGGCGACGCTCACCGCGGCCTACAACCTGGCCACCCGGCGCAGCGCCGAGGGTGACCACGAGGCCGCGCGGGAACTCGCGGACGACACCCTCTCCCGACGCCGCCGCATCCTTGGCGCCGAGCATCCCGACACTCTTCTCTGCGCCTACAACCTGGCCGTCTATCTGGGCCGGCTCGGCCGTTACCGCCAAGCCCGCGACGTGGGCGAGGCGGTCCTCGACGCTCGGCGCCGGACCGCCGGCCCGAGCCATCCCGACACCGTCGCCGCCGGGGACGCCGTCCACTGGTGGGGGGAGCGGATCTCGTCCCAGCCGTAAGCCCGGACCGACGGTCGTCCGGCTTCGGATGGACCCCGCGGCAGGCCTTTGATAATGATTAGCTCACTATCTAATAATAGTGGGGAGTAGCCATGGTCTCCGCGGAGGACGGCGCTCCCAGTAGTACCGCCGCGCCGGCCCGCCCGGCGCGGACGACAGCGATCATCGCGGTGCTGGCCGCCGTCGGCGTCGTCGTCGTCTCGATGATGCAGACGCTGATGGTTCCGCTGCTGCCCCGGCTGCCACGCCTGTTGAACACCGATGCCACGGGCGCCTCCTGGGTGCTCACGGCCACCCTGCTCTCGGCCGCGGTGGCCAATCCGGTGTTCGGGCGCTGGGGGACCTGTACGGCAAGCGACGCATGCTGATCGTGCCGACCTGATCGGTGCGGGCGAACCGGATGCCGCCGTGGGCACCACCCGGATCAACGTCCTCCCGGCGCCGGGACGACAACAGGCACAGGACCAGGGAGAGTGCGCATGCACGAGTGGAGGAGCCGGCGCGAGCCCGAGCGACGAGCCCAGGGGCGCGGTCTCGAGCCGGCAGCGCGCGGATCGAGGTGGTCGAGCTGACCGGCACGCATGACCTGGCCGTGGCCGACCCCGCCGCGACGCGGTGGGTGGAGCCCGACCTGCTCGGGCTGCGGGTGGACGCCGCCGGTCGGGGTCTGCTCGCGATCGACGAGCCGTTGCTCAACCTCAGCGGGACGCTGTGGGGCGGCGCGGGGCTCGCGGCGACCCTCGCCTTCGGTGAGTGTGTGCTGGAACGGCCGGCGCTGTGGATGACCATCCAGTACGTCGGCCCGGTGCGGTCCGGTGAACTGCTGGAGCTGACCGTCGAGCCGGGCCGGCGGGGGCGCGGGATGTCCCAGGCGGTCATCCGGGGGTCCGTGGGCGATCGGCTGGCGGTGCTCGCCGTCGGCACCTTCGGGGGCGGGGGTGATGGCCCGCTCGGTGACTCCGCCGCAGCCGTCGCGGGTGTCGCGGGTGTCGCGGCCAGCGACGTGGACGGGGACGTGGACGGGGACGGGGACGACGCATGGCGGATGGTGGCGCCGCCCGCCGGCATCATCTTCCCGGATGACACGTCGGCGTCGGGCTCCCAGAGGCGTGGGCGGGCGGCCGCGGGTGGGATGCTCGCCCGGGTCGAGCAGCACTGGGCGCTGCCGTCGCGGGGACAGCCGGGGCAGCGGGGTCCCGTCGAGGGCGTGCGGGACGGTCACGCGGCGATCTGGCTGCGGCTACGGTCGGGTGAGCCACAGCCGCACACCGCGGCGTCGCTCGCGGTGCTCGCGGACTTCGCGCCGATTGCGGCGACCGTGACCCTCGGCCAGCCGGCCCACGTCGCGAGCCTGGACAACAGCATCCGGATCGCGCGGGATCTGCCGACCGAACCGTCGGATGGCTGGGTGCTGCTCGAGACCCGGGTGGAGGCGTTCGTGCGCGGTGTCACGCAGCTCCAGGCGCGGCTGTTCGATTCCGGCGGGCGGCTGCTCGCCACCGCCGGCCAGTCCGCCGCGTTGCGCCTGCCCCGCCAGCCGTGACCGCCGGCTCCGCCACGACGTGGTCATGGTCTCGTCGATCGTCTGGAGGACAGCCATGCTCGAACGGTTCAGCCTGGCGGGGAAGACGGCGATCATCACGGGGGCCTCGTCCGGGCTCGGGGTCGCCCTGGCAGCCGGGTTCGCCGCCGCCGGAGCCGACGTGGTGATCTGCGCGCGCCGGGCCGAGCGGCTCGCCGAGACGGCCCGGCTGGTCGAGGAGGCGGGCGGCAGGTGCCTGTCGGTGACGGCCGATGTCACCGTGGTCGAGGACTGCGACCGGGTGGTCGCCGCCGCCGTGGAGACGTTCGGGGCGCTCGACGTCCTGGTCAACAACGCCGGGGTCGCCAGCGCGTACCCGGCGACCCGGGAGGATCCCGCCCAGTTCCGGCACGTCGTCGACGTGAACCTGATGGGCTCCTACTGGATGGCGCAGGCCGCCGGCCGGGTCATGCGTCCGGGCAGCAGCATCCTCAACATCGGCTCGGTACTGGGATCCACGACCGCCGGTCTGCCGCAGGCCGCCTACAGCGCGAGCAAGGCCGCGATCATCGGCCTGACCCGGGACCTGGCCCAGCAATGGACCGGGCGTAAGGGGATCCGGGTCAACGCGCTCGCGCCCGGTTTCTTTCCCAGCGAGATGACCGAGGGCTACCAGCCCGGATATCTGGAACGACAGCTGGCGGCGAGAGTCCCGGCCGGGCGCCCGGGTGACCCCGAGGAACTGGCGGCCGCGGCGGTGTTCCTGTCCAGTGACGCGGCCGCCTACATCACCGGCGTGCTGCTCCCCGTCGACGGCGGCCTGTTGATCACCTGATCGGACGCGTCGGCCGCTCTGGCCGTCCTGGCCGTCCCGGCCGTCCTTGACGTCCTGGACGCGTCGGCCGCTCTGGTCGCGCTGGGCATGCCGGCCGTTCCGGGCACCCCGGCCACGCTGGGCACATCGCCGGCGTCGGGCTGATTCGTGCGCCTGCGGCGGTGGGCGGCGAGGATGGTGGACATGGACGCTCGACTGACAGACGAGCAGCGGATGCTGCGGGACCTCGCGGGCCACTTAGCCGCCGACCTCGCGCCGTCCGGGGTGGCAGCGCTGACACCCGACGCCCGCGCCGCCGCGGACCCGGCTGGCTGGGCCGCGCTGGCCGAAGCCGGGCTGATCGCCCCGCATGCGCAGCCGGACGGCGGCGGCAGTGTCATGGACGCGGCGCTGGTCGCCGAGCGGCTGGCCGGCTCGCTCGTCGGGCTGCCCTATGTCGGCACCGCGCTCTGGGCACCGACGTTGCTGGCCGCCGCCGGTGCCCGTGACGTGCTGGACGCGGTCGCCTCGGGATCGCTGCGGCTCGCCCCGGTCCTGCGGCCGGATCTCGGCGGCCTCGCCCAGCATGGCGAGCGCGGGATCGCCTTCGACGCGCAGGGCGCCGATGCCGGTCTCGTGCTCGACGCCGGCCGGCTGCGGGTGGTCGCGCTCGCGGGCCCAGCTCCCGCCGCCGATCTGACCCGATCGCTGCGCCAGGTGTCCGCCGCCGCTGCTTCCGCCGGCGAGCCGGGTCCCCACGGGGCTTCGGACGCCCAGTCGGTCGCTCTCGATAGTGGCACCGGCATTGGGGCTGGGGCTGGGGTCGAGGTCGAGGTCGGCGATCTTGGTGGGATCCTGAGCGCGGAGGCGCTCGCCCGGGCCGAGGCGGTGATCCTCGCGGTGCTCGCGGCGGATCTGCTGGGTGTCATGCAGACGGCGCTGGACGACGCCGTCGCCCATGTCGGCGTGCGCCGGCAGTTCGGGGTGCCCATCGGGTCGTTCCAGGCCGTCCAGCACCTGGCCGCCCAGGCGGCCATGCTCGTCGAGGGGGCGCGCAGTTCGACCTGGCACGCGGCCTGGGCCGCGGGCGCGTTGCCCGCCGCCGACGCCCTGCTCGCGGCCCGCCAGGCGAAGGCGTACTGCGCCAGCGCCGCCCGTGAGGTGGGGGAGACCGCGATCCAGCTGCTCGGCGGCATCGGCCTGACCCACGAGCACCTGGCCCACGTCCGGCTGCGCCGCATCCTGCTGTCCCGTGCCGTCCTTGGCGACGAGACGGCCCAGTACGCCGCCATCGCCGACACCCGCCTGGCCCCGGACGCGCCGGTGTCGGACGCGCCGACGTCAGACGCGCCGATGCCAGGCTCGACGCTCCCGGCCGCGACGGCCCCGGACGTGACGAGGTCGGTTTCGGGGGGCTCCCGACCGCTCCCGGACGGGCCACCCACGGCCGCGGACCACACCCCCCTCGCCCCGGCAGGAAACCACTGATGGACTTCGCCGACGACGCCCATGAGGCCGCCTTCCGCGCCGAGCTGCGGGCCTGGCTCGCCGCCCACCCGCCCGCACCGCTGCCCGCCGACCCGGATGCCCGCATCGAGGCGCTCGGCCAGTGGCATCGCGCCCTCGCTGGCGCCGGCTACATAGGGCTGACCTTCCCCACCGAGTACGGCGGCCGGGGCCTGCCCCCGACCTTCGACGCGATCTTCAACGACGAGCTCGGTCGCAGTGGTTACCCGCAGCCGCCCGCCATCCACCACATCACCAACGCGATCCGGCTGTTCGGGACGCCGGAGCAACGCGCCGAGCACCTGCCCGGCATGCTCGCCTGCACGACCCGCTGGTGCCAGGGCTTCAGCGAGCCCGAGGCCGGCAGCGACCTCGCCTCCGTCCGCACCCGGGCAAGCCTCGTCCGCAGTGCCAGCAGCGATGGCGATGGCGATGGCGACGCCGACGCGAGCGGCAGCGGCAGCGGTGCGGAGGTCTACCGCATCCACGGCCACAAGATCTGGACGAGTGACGCCGTCTGGTCGCAGTGGTGCCTGCTGCTGTGCCGCACCGAACCGGACCAGCCCGCCCACCGCGGACTGTCCATGCTGCTCGTCCCGCTGGACACGCCGGGCATCGAGTGCCGGCCGATCGTCACCGCAGGCGGCACCCGGGAGTTCGCCGAGGTGTTCTTCGACGGCGCCGAGGTGCCGGCGGTGAACGTGCTCGGTCGGCCCGGGCAGGGCTGGCAGATCGCCATGGCCCTGCTGGGCTACGAGCGCGGGCCCGGCGACGTCGGCTGGGTCGCGCGGATCATGCGCTCGCTCACCCTGCTGGAGGCCGACATCCGCGCGGGGCGGGTCCGGACCGACGAGACCGGCCGCCGCGCGGTCGCCCGCGCCTGGGTGACCCTGGAGGCCCTGCGGCTCCAGGTCGCCCGGACGATGTCGGGCCGGCTCGACGGTTCCCTGCCCGGCTCCGAGGGCTCCCTCGACAAGCTCCTCATGACCGAGACCGACCAGGTGCTCAACCATGTGATCATGGATGTGCGGGGTGCCTCGGCCCTGATCGAGGATGACGCCTGGCTCGACTCCTACTTCTGGTCGCGGGGCCAGTCCATCTTCGGCGGCACCCAGCAGATCCAGCGCAACATCGTCGCCCAGCGCGTCCTCGGTCTACCGAGGTAGCGCCACCAGCGGTTGATGTTCGCATATTGCGACCCTTGCGCGTCAATAGTGCGTACAGGAGGGTGAGTCTGGACACGCGTTCGACCGAAGGGACCCGCTGATCATGCGCGCAGCTCGCCTGTCCGGTGCTCGGACCATCCAGATCGAGGACGTCCCCGCGCCGGTGATGAGCGAGGAGCACCTGCTGCTGCGCCCGCGATTCACCGGCCTGTGCGGCACCGACCTGCACCTGTGGCATGGCGGGCCGCCGGCCGGGGAGCCGCTGGTGCTGGGGCATGAGTTCTCGGCCGAGATCGTGGAGGTCGGGTCCGCCGTGACGGACCCGACACTGCGCCCGGGCGTCCTGGTCGCCGTCGAGCCGCTGTGGAACTGCGGGACCTGCGCGCCCTGCCGGCGCGGCGACTACAACCTGTGCCGCGCGCTGGCCTTCCACGGGCTGGCCGCCGACCACAGCGGCGGCCTTGGCGAGCTGACCGTCGTGCGGCCGCGGATGGCGCACGTGCTGCCGCCCGACCTGAGCTCCCTGCAGGGTGCGCTGGTCGAACCGATCTCCGTCGCCCATCACGCGGTCGGCCGCGCCGGCGTGGCACCGGGTGACGCCGCGGTCGTCCTCGGCGCCGGCCCGGTGGGCATCGCCTGCGTCCTGGACCTGGTCGCCCGCGGAATCCGGCGAATCATCGTGTCGGAGCCGTCGCCACTGCGGCGCGGCGCGGTCGTCGACGCGCTCACCGCGGTCGGCGCCACCGAGTCCGCCGTCGTCCTCGACCCCGGCGCCGCCGACCTGGGTGAGGCCGCCCGGGAGCTGACGGACGGCGAGGGCGTCGACGCGGTGCTCGACGCCGCCGGGGTGGAGGTGGCGTTCCAGGCCGCCCTCGGCGTGGTCCGACCGGGCGGGCGCATCGTCACCGTCGCCACCTACCTGCAGCCGGTCAGCCTCCACCCGCTGCTCACCATGCTCAGCGAGATCGACCTGCGGGCGTCACTGGCCTACCAGGACGACTTTCCCCCGGTCATCGAGCTGATGGCCAAGGGGCATTTCCCCACGGATGCCTGGGTGAGCACCATCTCGCTGGCCGAGGTCAGTGCCGCCTTCGAGCACCTCGACGCCGGCAACGGCAACAAGATCCTCGTCGACCTGGCCTCCGCCTGACCTCCAGGCCGAACGGGTCGCGACCCGCACGGATGTGCCGCACACCCAACCTGCTCCTTCTGGGGGGACGAATCGGACTCGTAGCCCACCAGAAGGCATACATGTCGATGTTGACCGGCCCCGGCCAGGGGGTGGACGTCGCCCTCAGCGGTCCGCCCTCAGCGGTATCGCGCCGGCGCCTCGTCCAGGATGATCGTCTTGGTCTCGAGGTAGGGCAGCAGGCCCTCGGTGCCGCCCTCGCGCCCGATGCCCGACTGCTTGAAGCCGCCGAACGCGATGTCGGTGTCGGCGCGCACCGCGTTGTGACCGACCGTGCCGGAGCGAAGCTTCGCGGCGACCGCGCGAGCCCGGTCGACGTCCTCGGTGAACACCGCGGCGTTCAGGCCGTAGATGGTGTCGTTGGCGATCCTGATCGCGTCCGCCTCGTCATCCGCCGGGATCACACTGAGGACCGGGCCGAAGATCTCCTCCTGGGCGATCGTTGAACTGTTGTCGACGCCCGCGAAGACCGTCGGCTCGATGTAGAAGCCGCGCTCCAGGTGAGCCGGTCGTCCGCCGCCGGTGACCAGGGTCGCGCCGCCGTCGACGCCGGCCCGGATGTAGCCCTCGACGCGGTCCCGCTGTCGGGCCGACGCAAGTGGGCCCATCTGCGTCCTCGCGTCGTATGGGTCCCCGACGACCACCTGGGAGAACGTCTGCGCGAGGGCCTCGACGAACTCGTCCTGCACCCGGCGCGGCACGACGATGCGGGTCAGCGAGGCGCAGACCTGGCCGGCCAGGAAGCATTCGGCGCGGGACAGGGCTGTTGCCGCCTTGGCCAGGTCGGCGTCGTCCAGCACCACCGCGGCGGACTTGCCACCGAGCTCGAGGGTGTACCTGGCGATGCGTCCACCGAGCAGCGAGGCGATCCGGCGGCCGGCGAGGGTGGAGCCGGTAAAGGCGATCTTGTCGATCCGCGGGTCGGTCACCAGCAGCTCGGAGACTTCGCGGTCGGCCGTCACGATGTTGAGAACACCCGGCGGTAGCCCGGCGGCCTCGGCGCACTCGGCCAGCACGTACGCGGCGCTCGGCGCGTCGGGAGCCGCCTTGAGCACGAGCGTGCAGCCCGCGATCAGGGCCGGCGCGACCTTGTAGACGGCGAGGTGCATCGGGAAGTTCCACGGGATGATCGCGCCGACGACGCCGACCGGTTCCCGCACCAGCAGGCCGAACCCGCCCAGCGACGGCTTGGCCTTCTCCTCGAACGGGAAGGTGTCGGCGAGACCGGCGTAGTACTCGAAGACCCCGGCGGCCATCGGGGCCGTGTGCGGCGCGAAGGAGGCGAGCGCGCCCGACTCGCGCGGCCAGAGCTCGGTGAGCACGTCACCCTTGGTCTTCAGCTCGGCGCCGAGGCGGCGCAGGTACTGCGCGCGCTCGACGTGGGTGAGCGACGGCCACGGCCCCTCGTCGAAGGCCGACCGGGCAGCGGCGATCGCCCGGTCCAGGTCCGCCGCACCCGCCTCGGCGACCCGCAGGAACACCTGCTCGTTCGTCGAGTCGACCACGTCGATCGTCGAGGCCGACGCGGGAGCGACCCACTGGCCGTCGATGAAAAGCCGGTCCGGATGCCGCACGGATTGCTGGATGTCTGCCGTCACGGTCATGCTGTGCCTCCTTGTTCCTGACCGGCCGGGCTGCCTCAGAACGCCGAGCCGTCTGCGAAATCCGCGCTGGTTGAGAGTGCCGAGTCAGCCGAAGGTGATGACGCCTCGGAGGTTGCGCCCGGCGTGCATGTCCGCGAAGCCATCGTTGATCTGCTCCAGCGTGTAGCGGTTCGTGATCAGCTCGTCCAGGCGTAGCTTCCCGGCGCGATAGAGATCCAACAGTGCCGGGATGTCCCGGACCGGGCTGCACGCGCCGAACAGCGAGCCCTGCAGCCGCTTCTGGAACAGCACAAGCTCGTGCAGCGACAGCGGCACGCTGCCGTCCGACATGATATTGCCGAGCCCGACGACGACGCAGGTCCCGGCCTTGCGGATGCTGGAGAACGCCGACCCGATATGCGTGCCGTTCGTCACCCCGACACAGACGATCGCCGCGTCGGCGCCCTGCCCGTTGGTGTGGGCGCGAGCGATCTCGGTCGCTTCCTCGATGGTCGCCACCGCGTGCGTGGCGCCGAACTCGTGTGCCCGTGTGCGCTTCCACTCCACCGGGTCGACGGCGATGAGCACCCGGGCGCCGGCCTGGGCGGCGCCCTGCACGGCGTTGATCCCGATACCGCCGATCCCGACCACGATGATGACGTCACCGGGCCGGACCTCGGCGGAGTTCACCGCCGCGCCCCAGCCGGTCGACACGCCGCAGCTGGTCAGGCAGGCCGCCACGAGGTCGATGTCGGGGGAGATCTTCACGGCCGAGTGCACCGACAGGGCCGTGTACTCGCTGAAGGTCGAGATGCCGGCCATCTGGCCGATCGGCGTGCCGTCGAGGGAGAGCCGCAGCGAGCCGTCCGCACGTGCGCCGGACAGTGTTCGGGCGCCACTGTCGCACAGATTCTGCATTCCCGAGGAACACCACCGGCACTTTCCGCAGGCGGGCAGGAAAGGCAGCACGACGTGGTCGCCGACTTCGAAACCCTCAGTGTGCGGGCCGACTTCCTCGACGATGCCGGCTCCCTCATGGCCGCCGGCGAGGGGCAGAGCGCCGGTGAACGGCATGTCACCGGTGGCGATGTGGTCATCGGAGTGGCACAGCCCGGAGGCGACCATTCGTACGAGGAGCTCGCCCTGGCGGGGCGGCCCGACGTCGATCTCCGTAATCTCCCACTTGCCGGGCTGCTGGAACAGCAGCGCCGCTCTGCTCTTCATAAAATCTCGCTCCTCATGCATCCTCCGTATCCGGTGAGTTCCTGCCCGGCGAGTTCGCGCTATGGGTTGTTGCCTGCGGGGTGCCGGCCCTCGGCGCTGACCAGGTGCGTGAGCTGGTGCCGCATCACACCATCGCTCCGAAAGCGGCGCTCGCGCGAGCGGTGACGGCGGGCCTGGGCCGTACGGCGCTCGAGGCCGCCGGAGCGTGACATGGCACGCACCGGCGGTGCCTGCCGCCCGTAACACATCTTCGCGTGTCACGACCTCCGTTGCCGCGGGATACGGGTATTCGAGCCGGCCATCGGCGGCCCGTCTGCCCGGGTTCGCCGCGTTCACCCGCGTTCGGATCCGCACCGTCGGCGTTTCGCCGGCCGGTACGGGGGGAACGGGCGAGTGTTGCCGTCCCTGCGTGACGGCGGCGTGGTCCCGGGTGGACCATCCGAACAATCGGGGATGCGACCCGTGGGAACGCCGGCCATGGGACGCGGAGCAGTGGGGAGCGGCATGTTCTATGACCCGGTCGAGTCGAGCTTCTACTCCTGGTGCGTCGAACGGTTGCTCAGGTCGGCGGCCGCGGCCCCCTTCCTGGGCGCGGGCATCGTGGAACTGGGAGCGGGAACGGGGCTGCCGATCATCGAGGCACTCTCGCGGTGCGAGGCCACGGTGACGGTGCGTGGGTTCGAACGGGACCCCGAGTCCCTGCGGGTCGCCCGCCGGCTGGTGGCGATGAAGGCACCCCCGGGGTACACGGTCGAGCCCGGGGACTTCTTCGAGCACGGTGTCCACGGCCCGGAGCTGGTCGCGGTCGCCAATCCGCCCTACCTGGCCGCTCCGCCCGACGACCCGGGCACGCCCGAGCTCTGGGGCGGCGAGCGCGGCTCGGGGGTGACCTGCCGCCTGCTGTCCGGGCCGTTCGACGTAGTGATGCTCATGGTCGCCTCGATCGCGGACCCGCTCGCGGTCATTGACCATGCCGAGGCGTCGGGCTATCTCGTCGCCGACTGGTGTGTGCGGCCGATCGTCTTCGGCCGCCACAGCCGCGCCGCCGGGGTGCAGGGCCGGCTCGAGGAGCTGCGGGCGCAAGGCCGCGCGTTCAGTTCCGACGCCGGCTACCTGCTGGCCGGCGTCACCTGGCAGCGCGCTGGCATGCCGCCGGGCGGCGGCGACCCGAACGCCGATGTTCTGCGTGGCGTGATGACGGCGGCCTCCGCTGCGGGGTGGTCGCGATGACGGCCACGGCGGACGAGCGCGCGGATGTCCCGTACGGGACGGTCCTGCGGCCGGACGATCTACGCCCCGGGCCGTTGCCGCGATCCCGCGGCCCGCTCAGCGCCTTCGTCACGCATGCCCTGCGTCAGCCGGCGATCGCGCGGATGGGCCCCGCTCCGCGGCCGGCGGGCGATGTCCTGTACGGGCAGGACGGCGCGCTTGCCCTCTACTGCCTGTACGAGCTGCACTACCGCGGTTTCGCCGGCGTCGACGAACGATGGGAGTGGGCGCCGGCGTTACTGGCGCTGCGTCACGCGCTGGAGGAGGTCCTTGAACGCCGGGTGCGCGAGGAGGCCGCGAGCGTGCCCACGCCGGACTGTGACAGCCGGGACGCGGACGCGATTCCCGCGGCGCTGCGGGCGATCATCGCCGCGCCGTCCGGGCCGTCACTGTCGAGGTATCTCGCCGAGCAGGGCACTCTGGAGCAGTTCCGGGAGTTCGCCGTGCACCGTTCGCCGCTGCAGCTCAAGGAAGCGGACCCGCATTCCTGGGCCATCCCGCGGCTGGCCGGGCCGGCGAAAGCCGCCCTGGTGGAGATCCAGGCCGACGAGTACGGCAACGGCGTCGCCCGGGACATGCACCAGAACCTGTTCGGCGTGACAATGCTCGGACTTGGTCTGGACCCCGGCTACGGCGCCTACCTGGACCGGGTGCCCGGCCCGACGCTGGCCGCGGTGAACCTGGCGTCCTTCTTCGGCCTGCACCGCCGGCTGCGCGGCGCTCTGGTCGGTCACCTGGCCGTCTTCGAGATGACCTCCGTCGAGCCGATGGCCGCCTACGGCGCCGCCCTGCGCCGGCACGGGTTGTCGGCCGGGACCGGTCACTTCTTCGCGGTGCACGTCGTCGCGGACGCGCATCATCAGACGCTCGCCTCGCAGGCCCTGGCCGGCAGTCTCGTGCGGGCCGAGCCGGAGCTGGGCGCCGACGTGCTGTTCGGCGCCCGCGCGATGATGGCCGTGGAGGGCCACTGTTCCCAGCAGATCCTGTCCGCCTGGCAGCGGGGGCACTCCTCCCTGCTGCTGGCGCCCGGGCCCCAACGCCCGCGCTCCGAGCTGTTCGACTGAGAGGCCTCACGTGAGAGGCCGCACGGCCCCGGGAGGTCCGTTGGCCTCCTGGACACTGGCTCGACGCCTGGCCCGCCTCGGTGTCCTGCCTCGCTCTCCCCACCGCCGACCCGCCGCTGCGCGTGACGACGGATCGGCCCCGGAAAACCTCCATGTCTCTTCTACCGAGTTACGAAGGAACAAATCAGACAGATTGCCCGGTAGAAGCGACATCCCCGCGCACCAGCAGCGCCACCACCCCCGAAAACCATCACGGACAGCGAGATTCACGGGGTCAACCCGGCCGCGAGCCGGAGACCCACGAGAGGCAACCTAGAGGTTGCCGGCGGCGGCGCTGACGGCGCCGAGGGCGGAGTTCTCGTCGCGCTCGATGGCGAGGTCGCCGATGCTGACGATGCCGACCGGGCGGTCGCCGTCCACCACGGGCAGCCGGCGCACGGCACGGTCGCGGACAAGCCGCACGGCCTGGTCGATGCTGGTGTCGGCGGAGACCGTCGTCAGCTCGTGGCTGCAGGCCTGGCTCGCCGGGGTGTTCGCCGGGTCGCGCCCGTCGGCCACGACACGCACGGTGATGTCCCGGTCGGTCAGGATGCCGACGATCCGGCCGTTCTCGACCACGATCACGTCCCCCGCGTCGGCGTCACGCATGCGGCGGGCAGCCTCGAGCACCGGTTCGCCGGCCTCGATCGTCGCAAGGTCACGGGTCATGATGTCTGCGACTGTCCTGGCCATGGTGGGTGCTCCTTCACGATGTTCGTGAGCGTCGACGTTCGTCGGCACGGATGTTCGTGGTTGTCGTGGTTGCTGGTCAGGTCCGGGGTGCCCGGACGAGGGCAGACAAACCCGCCGTGGCACCATCCCCGCCCGCCCGCCTCTCTTTCGGCTTCGGGCAGCCGGACGCACGAATCTGCCCGTCCCCGACCCGTGCGGGCCAAAACGCACCGGTGTTTGCGCGCGCTACGCACCAGCGCGCGCGGCCGCGGGTCCACGCACCTCTGCGGCCAGATGGCGAACAGGGCCAAAGGAACAGGGCCAAAGGGCGAACAGCTAGCTCAGGTAACGGCGATCGCGCTTGCGGGACAGCTTCGGCCAGCGGGCGGCGAAGGAGTCCTGGGTGTCCCGGGCCCGCTCGCGTTCACCGCCGAGCAGGAGCCCGTAGGTGAAGGACGACTCGCCGGCGAGGTTCGCGGCGATCGCGAACGCGCGCAGGGTGTCCTGGGCGACGACGCAGTCCTGGTGCTCACCCAGAAGGTTCTGGATCTTCTTGGCGCGCCCGGCGTGGCGGGCGGCGTCGGGACCCAGGGCCGGTGCGACGGCCTCGCCCGCGTAGCGCAGCCGCTTCGCCGCCTTGCGCGCCGCGTGCAGGGCCGCGTCCCGCTGCGGGCCGGGCGGCTCGGTGAGGGCTCGACGCACCCGGCGCCGCAGTGTGCGGTCCGTCGAGCGGACCGGCTTGCGTAGCGTCCCGCGGGCCGGCCGCCGCCCGAGAGCGGAGAACGCGGGCTCCCGGACGAACGCGACCAGTTCCTCGACGAAGTGGGCGTACTCCTCGCCGCGCAGCCAGACGAGCGCCCGCTCCCGGCCACGTAGCCCCAGCGAACGCAGGTGGCCCTGCACCCGGGCGTCGACCGGACCGAGCACGTCGGCCTGGTCCAGTGCCCGGGTGGCCTGGCCGAACCGGTCGAGCTGGACCTCCCCGTCCCGCGCGTCGTTCAGCAGCAGGTTGAGCTCGCGCAACCGTGCCTCGAGCCAGGCCGGTGTGGGCGAGTCGAACAGCGGCCCGAAGGTCCGCAGCGTGCTGCGCAGCCGGCGGGCCGCGACCCGCAGGTCATGGACGGACTCCGGCTCGTCAAGGCGGACCCGGGCGTCGGCGGCGAGCAGCGCGGCCGTGTGGGTCGACAGGTAGTCCTGGATGGCCTGCCCGGCGGTCGTCCCCCGCGCCGCGCTGTCGTGGGCCGGCAGCTCTGCCTCGGCCGCCCGCGTGCCGAGGGCGCGGACCAGTTTCGAGGGCCCGCTGGCCGGCTGAGCGCCCGCCCCCAGCAGCACGGCTGTGGTGGCCGGCAGCACATCATGATTATCCCCGAGCAGCTCGACCTCGAGCTCCCGCCACCGCAGGGAGATGGTGGTGGCGCCGAAGGTCTGGGCGTGGACCGTGTCCTCGGCCAGCTCGGCGATGTCACGGCCCTCCTGGTCGCGCAGCGTCGTGGCCTGTCGGACGGTCCGCAGCCGGGCGACCGGGCGCAGTGGCCGCCTACGGGTGATCGCGGCCACCACGTCGACGAACTCGTCCGGTATGGGGCTGTCACCCTCGTTGCGTTCCGCGGCGTCCAGGGGTCGGCTGATCTCGTCGCGACCGGCGCCGTCGGCGGGCAGTTTGAGGTGCCAGCCGGCGTCATGGCCGCCCTCGCGTCGCCGCAGCGTGATGCGGTTCCGGGCAAGCCGAAGGTCCTCGGTGTCGAAGTAGAGCGCGTCCAGCCGTTCCTCGACGGGACCCGCGGCTGACGCGATTCCGTCGACGCCGCTCAGCGGCGGAACGACGAAACTCTCCTCGACGTCGAACTTCGTCTCCACCTCTCGGTGCCCGCGGGTGCGCGCAGACATGACCACCTCCGTTGGCTGCCGTGTTCCCGGTTTCGGTCTCGCCGGTGGTACTGCCGTTCATGTGCGGTTCATCTGTAGTCCGTCGAATGTGCCCGCCCTGCCGCGCGTCACACCTTCTCCGTCATGTCCGGACGACCCGCTGGTGACGGGGTCGGCGGCGGTCATGCAGCGTGACACCAAGTGCGCGCAGGATGGGGACCGCATTGATCATTTTCGGCTATCGTCACGAGGCATGGACACCGGCCACGAGCATGAGCTGCCCACGCACGGCCACGGCCACGGCCATGCTCACGGCAGGCACACGCACGAGGATGGGCATGACCATCACCCGGGCGGATGGTGGGCGCGGCTTCGCCACGGTCTGTCGGAGCTGGTCGGGGGCCACAGCCATGACAGCGCCGACCAGATCGACGACGCGTTGGAAGCCGACACCGCCGGGCGCCGCGCCCTGCTGATCAGCCTGTCCGGCCTCGGCCTGACCGCGGTCCTGCAAGCCGTCGTGGTGGTGCTGTCCGGGTCGGTGGCGCTGCTCGGTGACACCCTGCATAATGTCGCCGACGCGCTGACCGCGGTCCCGCTGCTCCTCGCCTTCACCCTCGCGCGCCGCCCGGCCACCACCCGGTTCACCTACGGCTACGGCCGCGCGGAGGACCTCGCCGGCCTCGCCGTCCTCGCAATGATCAGCCTGTCGAGTGTGTTCGCCGCCTTGGCGGCGATCGACCGCCTGCTGCACCCCCAGCACATCGACCACCTCGCCGCGGTCGCCGCGGCCGGGCTCGTCGGCTTCGTCGGCAACGAGATCGTCGCCCGCTATCGCATCCGCGTCGGCCACCAGATCGGCTCCGCCGCCCTCGTCGCCGATGGCCTGCACGCCCGCACCGACGGCTTCACCAGCCTCGCCGTCCTCCTCGGCGCCGCCGGCGTCGCCCTGGGCTGGCGCTGGGCCGACCCCGTCGTCGGCCTGGCCATCACCATGGCGATCCTCGGGGTCCTACGCGCCGCCACCCGCGTCGTCGGCGCCCGACTCATGGACGCCGTCGACCCCGACACAGTCGCCGAAGCCACCAGAACCCTCCTCCACACCGACGGCATCGAAACCGTCCGTGAACTGCGACTGCGCTGGATCGGCCACACCCTGCGCGCCGAAGCCGACGTCACCGTCGACGCGAACCTGACACTGACCGCCGCCCATGACGTGGCCCACGCCGCCGAAGCCCACCTGCTGCGCCACATCCGACGCCTGTCCGCCGCGACCATCCACACCAGCCCCGCCCACCACCACCACCACCACGCCGCAACGGCGCCGTGACCTGCATCGCAGATCACGGTCGGTGATAGGACGACTACCCAATCCTGGGTCTCGCACCCGCGCGGCCACGCTGAGCGGCACCCGATCGTGGGCGTTCGTGCCCGGGCGGCGCCTCGGCCTCGCCGGCTGATGCCCTGTACTCGCCGGGTATTCGCCGGCCGCCCACGTCTGTCCGGTGCCCGGAAGGCCGGCGCGAGCCGCCGGGCAGATGTTTTGCGGCTGGCCGCCGGGGGAGTGGCGTTCATGCGGGTGCAGCCCGCGCGGGCCTGCCATGGATGGCACATCCGGCCATCCGGTCTGACCCGGTCCCCCAAGGCCTGAGAGGACTCCGCGTAATGAGCTGGACAGTTGGAGATTTCGTCCTCGCACGTCTGCGTGAATGGGATGTCGAGCAGGTGTTCGGCTACCCGGGAGACGGGATCAACGGGCTGCTGGCGGCCTGGGGGAAAGCGGACGACCCGCCGCACTTCATCCAGGCACGGCACGAGGAGATGGCGGCGTTCGCCGCGGTCGGCTACGCGAAGTTCTCCGGCCGGGTGGGGGTGTGCGTGGCGACGTCCGGCCCGGGGGCGATTCATCTGCTGAACGGTCTGTACGACGCGAAGCTGGACCATGTTCCGGTGGTCGCGATCGTCGGCCAGACGAACCGCTCCGCGCTGGGCGGGTCCTATCAGCAGGAGGTGGACCTGCTGAGCCTTTTCAAGGATGTCGCCAGCGAATATGTGCAGATGGTGACCGTCCCCGAACAGCTACCCAATGTGCTGGACCGAGCGTTTCGGGTGGCCCTCGCCGAGCGTGCCCCCACCTGTGTGATCATTCCCGCGGATGTGCAGGAGCTCGAGTACTCCGCGCCGTCGCACGATTTCAGGATGGTTCCCTCCAGCATGGGGGTCCGCTGGCCGGAGGTCTCGCCGGACGACAACGGGGTGCGGGCCGCGGCGGAGCTGCTCAACGCCGGCGAGCGGGTCGCGATGCTGGTGGGCCAGGGCGCTCGGGGCGCGCGGGCGGAACTGATCCAGGTCGCGGACCTGCTGGGCGCGGGGGTGGCGAAGGCGCTGCTCGGCAAGGACGTGCTCTCCGACGACCTGCCGTTCGTCACCGGCGCGATCGGGCTGCTCGGCACCCGGCCCAGCTATGAGCTGATGCGGGAGTGCGACACGCTGCTCACCGTCGGGTCGAATTTCCCGTACACCCAGTTCCTGCCCGAGCTGAACCAGGCCCGGGCGGTGCAGATCGACTTGGACGCGAAGTACATCGGCATGCGCTATCCGTACGAGGTCAACCTGGTCGGCGACGCGGCGTCCACGCTGCGCGCGCTGATTCCGCTGTTGCGGCGCAAGGAGGATCGTGGCTTTCGGGAGAAGGTGGAGAGCAACGTCGCCCGCTGGTGGGAGACGGTCGAACGGGAGGCATTCGTCGAGGGAAATCCGATCAATCCGATGCGGCTGTTCTGGGAGGCATCGTCCCGGCTGCCCGACAATGCGATCCTCGCCGCCGACTCAGGATCGGCCGCCAACTGGTATGCACGTGATCTGAGGTTCCGCGGCGAGATGCGCGGTTCGCTGTCGGGCACCCTTGCCACCATGGGCCCCGGAGTGCCCTACGGTATCGGCGCGAAGTACGCCCATCCCGACCGACCGGTCGTCGTGTTCGAGGGCGACGGGGCCATGCAGATGAACGGGATGGCGGAGCTGCTCACCGTCGCCCGGTACTGGCCGCAGTGGGCGGATCCGCGCCTGGTCATCGCCGTCCTGCACAACAACGATCTTAACCAGGTGACCTGGGAGATGCGGGCGATGCGGGGCGCGCCGAAGTTCACCGAGTCACAGAGCCTGCCCGAGGTGTCCTACGCCGACTTCGCCCGCTCGATCGGGCTTGGCGGCATCGCCGTCGACGAGCCCGGGCAGATCGGCAGTGCCTGGGAGCAGGCCCTGTCCGCCGAGCGGCCCACTGTGCTCGACGTCCGTACCGACCCCGACTTCCCGCCGATCCCCCCGCACGCCACCTTCGAACAGGCCTGGGACACCGCCGCCGCGATGCTCAAGGGCGACGAGAACCGCTGGGGTGTCCTTTCTGCCGGACTACGCACGAAGGCCCAGGAAATTCTCACCCGCCGGGGATAGGCGGCCACGAGCGAGCTCCGGCGACCCGGGAGAACCGACTCCACGGGCTCTCGGCCGTCACAACGCCGACAAGGTCGCCGGCCGCTGGAATCTCCGTGCGGCCGGGAACTCGGCGGCGCGGCGGCCGGCGAAGGTCTGCCGGTGAGACTGGCGTGCGGCCGAAATTCTCACGTTGACAAGCATCTCGCACTGCCAGCGACGGATTACCCGGGTGGCTCGGACAGTGAAGTGCCCCGCCAGCTCGGGGGGTGCTGGCGAGGCGGACTGAGCGTAGCATGATCTGCCCGAGTGCTCGGCCGAACATGAATGGATTCCCGTGGCAGCTTTGTGCCCGGGATGCCTGTGGCGCAGGGGGGCAGGCGCCGATGAGGCAGGTGCAGGTGCCGCCTGATCGCGGCTACCGGGCCTGCGGACGTGCGGCGGAGAGGACGGCACGCAGCGGGGCGGCGGAATGTTCCCCTGTGCCGATCCGCACGGCGTCGGCCAACGCGCCGAGCTGGGTTGTCGCAAGCTGCCGGGTGAAGGGATCGGAAATCGTGTACGTGATCTGCCCGGTTTCCTGGTCCGTCGCGCCCTCGAGTCGGTCGGCCACCTCGGTGACCACCACCCAGGGGCCGGAGATGACATGGGCGTGGCAATCGTTTCGCAACCTGCTTGACTCGCTTTCTTGTGCGTCCCATGCCAGGACTCGGCGGCAGAGGCTGTCCGGATCCAATCAATCCCACAACACTGAGGTGCTGCCCGTTCCGCGGTTCCGCGGACACGCGCTAATTGGACTGTATCCTTCTTCGTCCTGTGGCATTCGCGCAGCCTTAGACACGGAGAAATCGCGTGGTGGGCGCCGAAGGAGTTATTTCGCGTCCGCCCCGATGGAGGGACTTCGGCGCGAAATCGATGCTAGTCGTCGTCGTGTTGCGGGGAACCCCTGGCGAACCCCTCAACGGGCGCGGGAATGCCGAAGGCCCGGCACCGGGGTTCTTCTCCCGGGCCGGGCCTTAAGGTGGCGGCCTGGCCGCCTGGGTCAGCTCACCATTCGCCGGGGCCGAGCACCGATTCCACGATTCGCCGGGTCTCGCTGGACAGCCGTTCCGCGTTGGCGGAGTCGAACGTCTTGAGTATCGAGGTGTCGAGTGTCTTGCCCCGGTCATTGGCCGTCAGGGTGGCCGCCGGTGGCGCGTCGATCCAGCCGATGACCGGGGCCACCGCCTTGTCCACCGGCTTGGCGAACAGCTTCGCCAGCACCCGCACGACACTTTTGACGGGCTGCTTCATCTGCTCGATGCCACCCGTGGTGGCGGTGAAGCCGGGGTGGTACATCACGTAGTGGGCCTTGCTGGTGGGATGCTCGCCGTAGGCGGCGCCGAGCAGGTCGTTCGCGCGGCAGCATGCGGCCTGTACCCGGATCGGGCTGTACTTGCGCTCCGACTGCAGGTCGTCGAAGTTGACCGTGCCCACCTTCGTCCCGGGCGCCGAGACGTTGATGATGACCGGGTTCACGGCCGCGTTGAGCTGGTCGCTCAGCCCGTTGCCGAGCAGGTACCGGCTCAGGTAGTAGAGCGCGAAGCTGGCCTCCAGGCCCTCGGCCGTGACGATCCGTCGCTGGTTCTGGCGGTTCGCGCACAGCACCAGCGCGTCGATCGCCGGGTACGCGGACAGGCGGGACACGACGTCGCGGACGGCGGCCAGCGAGCTCAGGTCGGCCTGCACGAAGGCGAAGCGGTCGGCGGGGGCGACCTGCGCCGCCTCGGCTGCCAGCGCCGAGCCCTTGGCCGGGGTGCTGCCGATCGCGATCACGCGGTCGCCGCGAGCCAGCCTACCGAGGACCACGGCCCTGCCCATGCCATCGGTTCCACCGCTGACGACCACGGTCTTGCTATCGGGCTCCGGGTGTGGCATGTCGTCTCCAGTTGTTACTGTCTGAGAGAGGACAGTGTCTGAAACGCCAGGCGGTATCGGAAGAGGGCAGTTCTATGTTCACTACGAACATCGATGTTTCTGACCTGGCCGGGAAGCTGGCGCTTCCGGTCACGGGTAAGGAACACGACGCCTGCCCGGCCACCGATGTCCTACGGCGGGTGGGTGACAAGTGGAGCGTCCTCGTCGTCGTCCTGCTTGGCCGCGGCGTCCAGCGGTACGGCGAGCTGGACCGCGCGATCGAGAACATCAGCCAGCGCATGCTCACCCGCACTCTGCGTAACCTTGAGCGTGATGGTCTGGTGCATCGCACCACCTATCCCACGGTTCCGGTCACGGTGGAGTACGGGCTGACCCTGCTGGGGGAGACGCTGCTCGGCCCGATCTCGGCGCTCTCGCTGTGGGCAGTGGCCCACCAGCACGACATTGAGGCTGCCCGGGCCGTCTTCGACAAGCAGAACCCCGGAAAGTTGATGTAAACCCCTGAACACCCGGCGGGGTCAAATGGTCGTATCGAAGCGTCGCTACGACCATTTGACCCCGCCGTGGCTCGGACTGCCTGGTCCTCGCCGCAGCCGGCTCGCTTACCGAGAAGTCGTTACCCTTTTCGGTGATGGCGCAGCTGTTCGAGCCGGTTTCGGGCGACGAGCGCTATGCCGGCCTCCCACCGGCCGGTCTTTCTCTTCGTCGACGACGTCCACCTGGCCGACCGGCCCTCGGCCCGCAGCCTGGTGTTCCTCGCCCGCCGGCTGCGATTCAGCCGGGTGCTGCTCGTGATGACCGAGCCGGCCGAGCACTACCAGATCAACGAGCTGTTCGCCGCTGATCTGCTGCGCCAGCGGCACTGCCACCAGATCCGGGCCCCTGCGGTCGAGGTCGCCCGCTATCTGCTGGCAGCCGGTCAACGGCTCTCCTCGTGGGGCGCGTCCGTGCTGCGCCAGGCGGCCGCCGCCCTGGCTGCCAAGGACGAGATCGACGACGCTGTGGCCTGCCTTGAGCTGGCCATCAAGGGAAGCGAGTCCGACGGGGAACAGGGCTCCCTGATGGCAGGTCTGCTCAAGCTCGAATGGCGCACCGAGATGACCGGGCGGTCGCGGTGGCCGCCGCGCCTGCTCTGTCTGGCCGCCCAGGGCGTCCTCACGCGTGAGGACGCCGGAGTGCTGCTACGCCACCTCCTGTGGGAGGGCGACTTCCGCAGCGCGGAGGAGCTGCTGCTCCAGATCACTGCGCTGCCGATCGGGCAGGGCGCACCGGACGACGGCGCGATCATCATCAGCCAGGCGGAGAAGTTCCTTGAGGCCTGCCCCCTGAAGGACCTGACCATCGAGCCGTTGACCCAGGTGCTTAACGCCGTCATCGCCGCCGACCGGCCGGCCCTGGCGGCTCGGTGGTGTGACCACTTCATGATCCAGGCTGCCCGGCACCGGGCGCCGGTCTGGCAGGGGGCGCTGGCCAGCACCCGGGCGGCCATCGCGTTGCGGCAGGGCGACTTCGAGCTCGCCCGCAGTCAGGCGAGCGAGGGGCTGGCCCACATCCCGCCGAAGCGGTGAGGCACGCAGGTAGGTTCGCCGCTGGCCACCCTCCTGGAGGCGAACACGCTGATCGGTGACTTCGCCGAGGCCGCAAGCCTCCTCGCCCACGAAGTACCTCCGGCGACCTTTCAGACCCGCTTCGGCCTGCATTACCTCTACGCACGTGGCCGCTACTACCTGGCCGTCGACCGGCCGCACGCGGCCCTGGACGACTTCCAGCTGTGCGGCGAGTTGGTTACGAGCTGGCAGATCGACGGCGCGGGCATGGTGCCGTGGCGGATTGGGCTGGCCGAGACCTACCTGTGGCTGCGCGACCGGGCGAGCGCCGAGCGGTGGGCCCAGGAACAGCTCGACCGCGCCGCGCGAGTCTCCCGGACGCGGGGACTCGCGTTGCGGCTGTGCGCGTCCCTGACGGCCACGAGCGATCGGATCATGCTGCTCAGTGAGTCAATCGACATCTTCCGCATGTGCGGAGACTGGTACCACCTGAACGCCGCTCTGGATGATCTGCGTACGGCGCCGGCCGAGATCGTCGACCAGGCGCTGCGCGATGCTCCCGACGACGCCCAGCCGACTGCCCCGACCGGGCCGCCGCAGCCGTGGACCTCCGTTCTCAGCGAGGCCGAGCGGCGGGTCGCCGAACTGGCGGTTCGTGGCTATTCGAACCGAAAGATCGCGACAGAGCTGTTCATCACGGTGAGCACGGTCGAACAGCACCTGACGCGTACCTACCGAAAACTGCAGGTGGACAGCCGGTCCGCGCTCCCCGCCCGCCTCAAGCTCCTGAAATCAGCCTGACCACATCGCCCCGGGCGGTCGGAAACACCGGTCGTGGCAGGCGCCGACCGCCGGCACGGACAGCCCAGCCGGCACGGGCGACCAGAGGTGACAGCCGGCCGCGGCCCACCGACCGCGACCGGCGTCACATCGCACCGACCGCCTACGACGCGGCCGTTCCGCGGTAGCCCACCGGACCCTCGTTCGGGAACTGGGCGGCGCCCTGGAACGAGGCGCCGTTGTCGAAGAACGTCACGCTGCCGTTGCCCTGCGGACCGGACCAGGTCACCTGAGTGCCGGTGGCGGGCCGGCCCGACTGGGGCACGACCCCGTTACGGTTGCTGATGACGATCTGCAGGTCGCTGTCCTTGTGCCAGTCCGAGTTCGGGCCGCCCCACTGGATTTCGGTGTGGTAAAGGGACATGTTTCCACCTCTCTGGTAGGCATGGCCGCGTCTCGGCCACGCAGAAGCCGGCCGGCAAAAGAAAGCAGAAAGACCAGCCGGGCCTGTCCGCGAGACAGCCCACAATGGCCGGCGGCAGCGCGCCGACACAGAAACGTGAACCCCCGTGGTTCCACCGGCTGCCCGAAAGGGCCCCGTCGCGAACCGATGCAGGCAAAGCGTAACGAGTCCGGAACCTGGTGACAACACCCCAGCGCATCAACGTATGACAATGGGTCGCCCGAACCCACTATGTCCGAATTGCCCAGCCCGTGCTCTGTCTGACGCTCAACGCTGCGCCGGCGAAGGTGCGCGCGCCACGGCGTTGCTGCCAAGAAAGTTCAGCGCCTGCTCGGCAGGGCTCCCCGGTACCGCCGTGTAAATCACCAGCAGGTGGTGATCGGGGCCGGGGCCATGAAAAGTCTGGGAGTCGAACGCGACCTCGCCCACGGCCGGGTGACGAAAGCACTTGTGGCCATGCGTCTTCTCGTGTAGGTGATGGCTGGCCCACAGGACATGGAAGGCTTCGCTGCCCAGCGAGAGTTCACCGATCAGCCGGACGAGTCGAGGACGAGTCGCGGGTCGTGCGGGCGGCGTCCGGCGGTCATGCGCGGGATCCCGACCGTGGTGCGGGCGGCCCCTCCCAATCGGGGTGGACCTGCCTGGCATCGGGGTCGAGGAAGATCCGGCGAGCCATGTTCCGCTCATCCGCTGGCAGCCGGGGGAATTCGGCGATCAGGGTGGCGGCCAGCTGGTTCCACGCCAGGATGTCGCTGCCGTGCCGCTGGTACCTTTCGGCGCCGGAGTGGGGCTGGCATTCGGGGTAGTGGACAACGCCGCCGTGGGCGCCGTCCCAACGCGCAACGCCGGAGTCGCTGCAGGCGTCTTCAACACGATGCGCATCACGGGCGAGTCGGTCGCGGTCTCCGTGGAGTGGCCCGGCACGTCGAGTTCGCGCGCGACGTGCCTCAGATGGCTCCAGGAGGCGTTCGCATCGACGCCCTCGATGGTCCGACCACCGCGCCGGCAGCCGCTCCGCGCCGGGCGACCACTCCGCGCCGGGCTGCCTGCTGGTCCGACGGTCCTGGGTTCGCCCTCGGCTGGGTGCGGGCGCCGGGGTGGACGGGGGTCATGAAGCCGTCGGCGGGGTCGACGATGTGCAGGGTGTTGCGGCTGATCGGTGTGATGGCGGAGCGGCGGGTGGATGCGCGGGCGAGCGGGATGCGGGTGGGTGCGGGGACGTCGGGGGAGTGGGGGTCGAGGGCTGCGTCGCGTGAGGGCGGTGGGCGCGGGCGAGGACGGGTCGGCCCGAGGTGTTGCGATGAGACCGACCGTGACGCCCAGCTGGACGTGTCGCTGATCATCCCTGGAGGGATCGCAGCGCGTAGTTCCAGAAGGCGGTCGGCCCAGTAACGATCTCGGTTGCTTCTGGTGGGTCTCCGGCTCGCGGCCGGGCTCACCCGGTGAATCTCGCTGTCCGTGATGGCAGTCGGGGGTGGTGGCGCTGCTGGTGCGCGGGGGTGTCGCTTCTACCGGTTTTGTGTCCCGATTTGTCGCTTCGCAACCCTGTAGAAGCGACACGGAGGTCTTCCGGGGTCGGCCCGTCGTCACGCGTGGTGGTGGGGAGGGTGGTGGCGGGGGTCGGTGGTGGGAGAGGGCTTGCTGGTCGTGACGACCGGAGCTGACGGCGATCATCTGGCTGTGGGCCATCCCGCGCGGCGCGGCCCAGAGTAGGTCGCCGAGCCGGTCATCGGGGCGGCCGGTGAGGTGGGCGCCGAGCTGGTGCAGCCCTGCGGCTGTGTCCGCCAGCCGGGCGTCCAGGGAGTGGGAGCGGTCGGGACGGGTCGCGAGCGAGATCTCCAGGCTCGCCATCGAGGTCGGCGCGCTGAAGGCGCGCCAGGCGGCGTCCACCAGGGCGCTGACCCGCTCGCGGGTGGTGCCGGTGGTCGGCAGCCGTACGGCGTCGACGCTGGCCTGAAACTCCTGATGGGCGGTTTCGATCACGGCCGTGAACAGGCCGTCCCGGTCGCCGAGGTGGTACTGGATCACACCTCAGGTGACGCCTGCGTGTTCGGCGATGTGCCGGGCGCTGGCGGCGCCGATGTTCCGGGCCCAGGGCTTCGACATTGACCTGTACGGCGATCCGGGGGTGCGGGTCCGGCTGGAGCCGCACGGCGAGCACCTCGACGGCACGCCGGTAGCGAGACCGCGGCCCGCCACCTCGGCTGGGCCGCCAGCGTGCTCGACCAGTACCTCGACCAGCGCGCGGAGCTCGCGGCCGACCCGGCGCTCATCCCCGGCGCGGTGGAGGAGATCCTCCGCTTCGAGCCGCTGTCCCCGACAGCCGCTGCCTCGCGGCGACTCGCCTCGTACCTGGTGCAGGCGTTTCGCTCGGACCGGGCCACACCGTTAGCCCCACCCCTGCGTATCCCGCTCGACCTGCCCGGCTCTCGCCAGGCATGATCGTGTCGTTCCCGGGCGTGGCGGACGTACACCAGCGGAGCGATCTTCGTGGTCGTGGTCGTGGTTGGAGCCGGGGTCTGGTCGGCTGCGGCGTGGACGGACTGTCCACCACGGCGACGCCAGGCATAGCAGCTGGATCAGAGGACGACGCGGATCCGGAGCACATCACCGGTGGCGACTCCGAGCCGTTGCGCCGCGTTGCCCGAGCTGACCGCGATTGTCAGCTGGCCCACCGCGTCCTCGTAGAAGGCCAGCTCGCCCACCGGCACCTCCTCGAACACCTCGACGTACGTCGCACGGTGCTCACCGGCCGCGGTGACGACGACCACCGGCTGGCCGATCGACAGCGAGAATGCCTCGAGCCGCTCCCGGCGGCTGGCGAGGTGGAGGTTGCCGAAATGGTCGGTCAGGATGATCTCCGCCCGCAGGCCGTCGTCCTCGATCGTCTCCAGCGGCGTGGGGAGAGCCGTCAGGGAGGCCGCGGGAATCTCCGGCCCAACCTCGGCCAGCGCCGTTCCTCGCACCAGGTGACCGGCAACGGGGATGTAGATGTCGCGCCCGTGGAACGTGCGCGACACGGGGTGCCGGAAGAACTTCTCATTGGTGAGCTCGTAGGCGGCGATCGCGCCGCCCGCCTGCTCGACCGCCCAGGAAAGCAGGCCGTTGTCCGGGCCGACGAAGACACCCCGGTCCGTCTTCACCGCGATCGACCGGCGTTTCCCGCCCACTCCCGGGTCGACGACGGCGACGTGGATCGCCCTGGGTAGATACGGGGTGACCCTGGCGAGCAGCCGCGCACCGGTCCGGATGTCCTGCGGGGGCACGACATGGCTGATGTCGATCACCCGGACGCTGGGGGCGATACCCAACAGCACTCCATGGCAGGTCGCCACGAAGCCATCGCTGAGACCGTAGTCGGTCAGAAACGAGACAATCTCATACCCGGACATGATTCAGCCCTCTTCTCGTCGCTCCCTACCAGTAGTTTTCTACCGGCAGTCGGGGCCTGGGTGGAGAGCGGCGATGAGCCGGGCGGCCCCGGGGCGGCCCGGCCGATCGCGGCTCGGCCGGTCGCGGCCCTGCCGGTCACGGCGCGACGCGGCGCGCGGCCCATGGGTCGAGCGAGGTGTCCGGGCGTCGCGGCCCGGTGCCAGGCCGACGCCGGCTGCGATGAACGCGCCGACGCCACCGACCGGGGCGACCGGCGGCTGGGAGTGCTGCCCGAGCCCGAACCGGCCCGGGCGTGAACAACAGGTTGTGGAAGACACCGGGGTTCCGACGCACTACCGTGTGGTGGGCCGCATACCGCGCCCACCATCGCCGGGGCGCTGCGGACGAGGCCCGAGCGCCGCTGCCGAGATTGCGCGGAGGACTGGTGACCCAGCCGTCAGAACAAGCGCCTTCAGACGGATACGCCGCCGCGGCCTTCGTTCGACTCGAGGGTACCTGGGTCCTGCACAGGACTATTTCAGGAATCGGGACGATGGAGGGAGAGGCGGTTTTCGGCAAGCTCCCCTCGGGCGTGCTTCGGTATCGTGAGGAAGGTAATCTGCACCTGCACTCCGGATATTCTGGTCCCGCCTTCCGTGAATACTACTATCTCTTGGAGGGTAATTTCATCAGGGTCACCTTCGCTGACGTACCTCCCGGCGAGCGGACGTTCGTGAACCTGCGGCCGGAGCGCGGCGACGGCGACACCTTCGCCGCAGGGGGTGTGCACCACTGCGGGCCCGACGTGCACTCGGCGACATACCACTTCGCGGACGAGTCCCTGGCGATCATGGTGGAGGTCCGTGGGCCGGAGACGAACTACACGGTTCATTCGGTCCTCACCCGCCGCTCGAATCCGGCGGATTGCCTGTCGTCGGCCCGGCACCGCGAGATGCGTGGCCGGGCCGCCTGACATTGGCGGCTTGTGCCACCCACCCGTCGCCGACCGCTCGGTGCCACGGTCGATGCCCGGCCGGATCAGGCGGCGCTACCCTGGCCCGCGCCCGGTTCATCCGCGGGCCCCTGGTCGCGCACAAGGGTGCGCTCGCCGGCCATGCCACGGCGCCGTCCGCGAACGGTGGGGCGATGCGCGGGCCGTACGGACGGGCCGGTGTTGTGGTCGGCGTGCGGGGTGTTCCTACGCACCTGGTAGACCCAGCTCTTGCTGACCGTGATGCCCAGGGAGGCCAGCATCGCGACCGTCTCGGTGGCCGACCCGCCGGTCAGGTCCAGGGCCTGGGCGATCGCCTCGCGTTTCGCCGCCGCGTCCATCGCGCCGTTCGGCCCGACCGCTGACGCGCCGTCCGCCCGGTCGGTCTCGTCGTCGGCCTCGGGCGACGGGCCGCGCTGCGGCGGGATCGGGAGGTCCACGGTGGCCGCAACGCCCGCGGTCCGGCGTCCGGCCGGGTGGATCTGGCGCATGAGCAGCTCGTAGGAACCCAGCAGGGCCAGCGGCGGCCAGCCGGCGATGATCCGGGCGGTGAAGGTGGGTTCGGCGTGCAGCACGTTCGCGACCAGCGACGCGCAGGCACCCAGCACCAGCAGAAGGTAGGGCAGCCAGGACCGGCTGCGTCCGGCGCGGCGGTCCGCCAGCATCGCCATCGACGCGGCCACGATCAGCCCGTCCACGCTGAACGGCAGCACCGCCGCGGACATCGGGTCCTCCCCGTGCTGCATCGCGACCCCGCGCATGTGCCGATAGGACACGAAGGCCGCCACTATCGCCACCGTCGCCACCGCGACCACCGTGGTGACCCGGATAGCCCGCTCCGCGGGGAATCTGGCGGATCGTCCCCCGCTCATCGGTTGACCACCATCCACACCGATCTCCTCGCCTGACCTCGGAATGGCCGGGTTGGGACACATCCTCCCTCCGACGCCCTGCGCCCGACGGAACCACCCCGACCGGCGCGCAGTAGCCGTATCCGCCCTGGTGCCGACCGTGAGAGACCGGCGCGCCCGCGCAATCCCCAGGTCACCACACGCGACCACCAGTCCCGGCCGGCCGAATCGGGTATGCCCGCACCTTTGCCGCGGCCCCGGTGGACCCACGCGTTATCTATCTCACCGGGCCCGGCCCGTCGGGGGTGACGGTGGGTCGGGTGAACGGCGACGACGGCGACTGTCTCCCCTGACCGGATTGCCCAGTGCGAAACCGCCGGTGACACGCATCCCGACGGCACCGACACCGCGACCGCCGAGGCGCGCCTGTGCGGCGCGGCACATAAAGCCTGTGTGAGTACTACGCCGGGGACTACAAGGCGGCCCTCGACTTTACCCGGGAAGGCCGCCGGGTCGCCGGTCGGTCAGCTGAGGCGATCCGCCTCGCCGTGAACGGAGAGGCACGCTCCCTCGGTCGGCTCGGCGACCGCGCCGGTGTGGACCGGTCCGTGGCCGAGGCCTTCGATCTGGCCCACCAGACCTACCCGATTGATCCGCGCGGGACCGCGCGATCCTCCAAGATCAATCTTGGTTGCCGAGTCGGCCGCGGTTGTCGGCCACCCACTGATAGCCGGCACGGACGTCTTCAATGGCGCCGGCGTCGCGTAGCCGCACCGCCGCCGGGTCTGACCCGTCAGTGCTCCGGCCTGAATGCCTCGCCAGCAACGGTCCTGCCACCACAGGATCGTCTCGATCAGCGGCGCATGGCGGTGCAGTCCGTAGGCCTCACGGATCAGCCTGATCCTCCACCTACTCGACCCCGGCGAACGGTCGGCCGGTGCGGTCCTTGCTAGAGGCGAGGCGGCGTTGCAGCTCCACATGCCGGAACTGATAGACCGCGCCGGACTGCCGTAAAACGCCGCGTTTCTCATGGGCGTCAGCCAGGAACGCCATCAGGTTGCGGGGGAGCCGGCCGCGCGCGGCGAGCCAGGCCCGGGTCAGCGTGAACATCCCCCACGATGTCTGATAAATCGCGAACATAAGCCCGACTGCGAGCCCCAACCCGAGCCCGCACACGAACCCTCCCGGCGTCAGCCAACAGACGAGTACGGGCCCGAGCCCGGTGGTGAGCACGACCGAACAGAACGCGGCTCGGTCTCGCCGGAGCACCCAGGTGGGGCCTGCCGCTTCGGTGAGGTCTGCCGACATGGCTTCGAAGGCCCCGGATAGGGGCGCCAAGAAAAGCCCGAGAAAGACCATCACAAGGAGCGGGAGCACAAGCACGGACTCGTACCCATCGGTGCCTCCTTCACCGAACTTCACAGGCGCGCCCGCGAGCTCGAGCCCGACCCCGAGCCCGCCCAAGAGCGCGAACCCAATCCCGAACGGGAGCACAGCATTACGCACCGGTTTGAGTGCGGCAACGACCCTGGAACGGGGGACTCTCCACCACACCGCCAGCTTCGGTAACGGAACTTTTGCTCCTCCGAAGAAGGTCCCCGCACCTCCGAAAAAAAGCCAGAAATACAGCACGTACGCAACCCTGAGTGCGAGATCCCCGTCAAGCCCGAAAGCTATCCCGCATAACAGCCCTGCCCCGAGTCCAACCCCGGGCCCGATGGTAAACCGTCGTTTTTTGGGGGAGATGACTTCGGGGATCTGCCACCAGGCGAGGTCGGGGCTGCCATGGTGAGTGTGTTCGAGATGTCGAGCGAGGAAGGCCAGCCACCGTTCGGCGTCCACCGTAAGCCAGGGGCAGGGACGCGCCCGTTCATGTTTCCGGTAGGCGGCTGGGAGGAAGCCGTCGAACATGTGCTCCTCGATGGCAGTCCGGCTGGGGAACTGGACCGGGTCCAGGAGACTCCTCGGATCGGGCAGGCTGCTGCCGTGTTCGCCGATACGGGGGTTGTAGATCGTTCGTGCCAGGTGGGCCATCAGGGGCGATGTCAGCACTTCGGCTACGGGTGGCGGAGTCGGCGCGGCCAGTGCGGCCCGTATCAGCTCCCAGCGGCCAGCCGTGGTTGGTCCGCCAGCCGAGCGTTGCAGGTAGTCGACGACGTCTGTGGCCGGCAGCGAGCACAGACTGATGCCAGCAGCGCCGGCTAATGTCACCTCGGGCCCGTCGCCGGGGCGGGTCGCGGCCCGGTATGGCCCGCTCCGCGACAGCAGAACAAGCTTCTGCCCAGGCCGCAACACGTCGTTGATCCGGCCGATCGCGTGGCCGCGGGCGGCGTCGGCAATCTCGTCCAGGCCGTCAAGAAGCAGGAGGAGCATGCCTGCGTTGAGCAACGCCCGCGCTCGGCTGGCTCCGCTCCCGTCAGGTGCTCGTTCACGAAGGCCCGGATAGTCAAGGGTCAGCCGCTGGTCGAGCCAGGAGTACAGACCGGTTTCGGTCGGGTTCCACGAGGCGAGGGAGATCAGGACTGGCACCGGCGCCTCGGGGGACTTGTGTTTGAGGAGATCGAGCACGAGCCGGACGGCGAGCATGGTCTTGCCGGAGCCGGACTCTCCGAGTACAACCAGCCTGCCGGTGGGGACTCTGTCCAGAACGTCAGCGAGCTGCCGGCCGCTGCCCGCCAGCTCGGCGGGGCCCGCGGCCCAGCCTCCGGTAATGGGCCAGCCAGCGCCGGTGGTGGCTAGCCGGATGATGGTCTCCCAGTCATCGGTCAGGTCCGAGTCGGCTGGTTGCCAGCTCACAGGGAGTGGGTAGGGCTCGTTAAGCCGCCGGATCGCGGCCTCGTCCTCCCACTGCCGACGCACCGCGACCTGCAACTGATCTGCTATTTCCCGCAGGTCGGGCACCTGGCCATGGCGACGGGAGGGGAACGCGGGTGCGCGCGGCGGCTTGCGTCGATCTCCGCGGACGGCCTTCAGGAGCTGGTCGCGTGCATCTCGAGCGGTCAGGCCGAAGATGTCGACGCAGACCAGCTGGCGGAGCAGACCGGGGCGGTCGCAGCCCTCGACCCGGACAACGAGCAGCTTGCGCTGTTTGCCGAGCGGGTCGTCCCCGAAGGCCGCCTGCCACTCCGCTGCCACGTAGGCCTCGGTCAGGTAGGCCACAGATAGAACGGCGATCGTCTGCGTGGCGTTCTGCACCGCCTGGTGGATCTCCTGGATGACATGCGTCCCAGCGACGAAGTCCCACGCCCTGATCACAACGGTGTAGCCGGCCCCTTCCAGTTCCCAGGCGATCCACTCCGCGTGCTCTTCATCTGGCGGCGCGTAGGAGATGAAGAAGTCGGGCTTTGTGCGGGCGGCCGGCTCCTGGCCCTGGTCCATCAGACGCTCGCGGCCGTAGGCAGGGGCGGGGTAAGAGCGACCAGGCCGAGCAAATTCAGCACCCCCGGTGGCGCACCAGCGCGTCTTTGGGCGCGGCGAGCGTCGCCGCCTCAGACTGTTCCGGCTGCGACAGTATCGTGATGCGCGGCCCGTGCGCTGTTCCATGGCCCGCCGGTAGTAAGCAGCACGAAATCAACGCCAAGGGTTGGCCCGAGGGTCGGCTGCGCTACTGGTCGAAGATCCGTTCGATGACAGCGGTGGTTTCGGTGGTGCCGGCGCGCTCTGGTGGAGTCAGATATCGCAACTGTCTAAACGGGTGGCCGGCTCAGAGCGCGCCGGCACCGGCTGCGGGTGCCCTGGCTGTCCTGCCTGGAGCTGTTTGACGAGGAACCGTGCGGGGTCGGCGACGTCGTGGCGGTGACCGTGGTCGTCGAGTGAGCGGGAGCGGCGAAGGTGCCGGACACCTCGCCGGACGCGTCGACGGCGGAGTAGTGATCAACATCTGGGCGGCGATGCGATCGGCGACCAAGCGGAGGCAGGAGTGCCTCGCCGTCGCGGCGCGCGTATCTGGGGACGATCGGGGACCCCGAGGATGGATCCCGACAGCCGGCCGGTCGTGCGGTCCCCTAGCGTGCAGGTGTGGGATGAGACACAGATTTTCTGTGGGCACTTTGTGGCTTTGATCTTGATGTGATCGTCGATCAAAGCTGTGAGCTGGGGGCGGCTCCCGCGATAGGACTCGAACCTATAACCTGCCGGTTAACAGCCGGCTGCTCTGCCAATTGAGCTACGCGGGATCGGGCGCCGTAGCTGTCGCAGCACCTGACGCGGTCAGCCTACCTGAGGTTCGGGGCATCCTGTGCGTGGGGTAGGAATCGATCTGGTGGCACAACGTCAGCCGGCTGGAAGATCACTGTCGGCACGTCCCTCGGTCTCCTGGGAGGCAACATGCGGATCAGGCCCAGTGTCGTTGCCGCACTCGGCGTCGGCTACGTTCTCGGTGCCCGAGCGGGGCGCGAGCGGTACGACACGATCATGCGCCAGGCGCGGGAGATCCGTGAGCGGCCGGAGGTCCAGAGCGCGGCGGGGCTGATCTCGGCCCAGGCTGGGGCGCTCGGTCAGCGGATCCGCGGCGTGCTGGGTGTCGAGGTGAAAACGCCCCGGACGCTCCCGTTCCGTCCGATGGTGACCTATGGTTCCAACGGTGTCAGCTCGAACGGCGTCCGCTCGGTGGGTGCGCGCTGACCCAGGTAGAGCCACAGGGCGTCGCGGGCCCAGCTCGCAAGGGTCCGGAATGGATGGATGGTGAGCGGAGCGCAGGGGCGCGCCGCGCGTCGTGGCGGGCGGGCCGGGGCCGCGGTGCAGGCCGGTGGCGGGGGCGCGGGTGGTGAGGGGGAGACGCCGGGTGCTGGTGCGGGGGTGTCGGCACCGCTTGCGGCGCTGGTGCAGCTGCTCGGGCGTCGGTATGCGCTGGGCGTCTACTGGCAGCTGCGGACCGGTTCCGAGTCCTTCCGGACCCTCGCCGCCCGTCTGGAAGCGCCGGAAACGCAGCTCACGCAGAGGCTGCGGGAGCTGCGGGAGAGCGGCATCGTCGAAGTGGACGAGGCCGGCGAGTACCGGCTGACCGTCCACGGACGCCGGTTGCAGGGTGTCATCGAGCCGTTGGCGCTCTGGGCGGACGAGTGGGCTGCGCTGCGACCGCGCCAGCGTGTCCCGCGCGGCGCCGCATCCCGCGGCTTCGACGAGCCCTGAGCCCTTCCTGTGGGGCCCTGAGCCCGGATGAGCCTCCGTCTGGGAGGGCGCCGAGCGCTGCCTGGCGAGGCTTCGCGCTCCGCCTGACGAGCGTTGAACCGACGAGCAGCTTCAAGCCCGATGAGCCCTGGGCCGGCGTGTGCTGGTGGGGTCCCAGGCGAGGAACGCGGGTCGACCGGCGCGACGGGCGCCGAAGACGGAAGCGTGCAGACGGACGCGGGCCGGCGGATGCCTGCGGACAGGCGCCCGCCGAGGAGGCGTGTGCCGCTCCCTCGGGGCCTTGGCTGGCGACGGAGTTCGGTCGTTATGACGGAATGTGATCGGCTATTGGGCGCATGGTGACGGCGGGTTCACAGCTTGTCTTTCGTCGATCTTAAGAATCCTTTAGGCCCCGGGAGATGTGCTGGTCATCGTCGGAAACGACGCAGGGTGCGACGCCGGAGCGCCACGAGGCCACGGCGCGACGGTGCCGCACCACGTCCGATCTGACCGACCAGAGCTTCACCCGGCGGAGGTAACCCCGACCTTCGGTGGGTGCGCCCAGCCCGGGTCGCGGCCCGTCCCAGCCGCGGCCCGGGCTCGACCTTGTCTCCGCCTTTTGTGGCGGACCTAGATTTTTTGCTTTGTGTCGGATTTGTGCTGGATTCTTTCGGGGCAGCTCTCGCCTACGGGCCTACGAGGCGGCGGCGGTGGCGAGGCGGGCGCGGGCGGTGTCGAGGCGGGCGAGGGTGGTCTCCCGGCCGAGAAGCTCGAGTGACTCGAACAGCGGCAGACCCACGGAACGCCCGGTGACGGCGACCCGCACGGGGGCCTGTGCCTTGGCGAGCTTCAGCCCGTGCTGCTCGCCCACCTCGGTCAGCGCCGTCTTCAGGGCTTCCGCCGTCCACTCGACCGTGCCGAACCGGGCGTGGACATCGGAGAGAAGTGCGGCGGCCGGGCCCTTCATCGCTTTCGCCCAGGCCGCGTCGTCCACGGGGGCGTCCGCCAGGAACAGGAAGTCGACCATCGGCACGATCTCCGAGAGCACCGACAGCCGGGACTGGGCGAGCCCGACCACGGCGGCGAACACCTTCGGGTCGAACGCCTCGGCCGGCCACGGCGCCACCGGGGCGGTCAGCCACGGCCGTACCGCCTGGGCGAACTCGTCCGGTGTGAGTGCCCGGATGTACTCGCCGTTGAACGCCCGCAGCTTCTTCTCGTCGAAGAACGCCGGCGAGGGCTTCACATCGGCCAGGTCGAAGGTCGTCTCGATCGTCTCCCAGGGGACGATCTCCTCGTCGCCGGGCGGCGCCCAGCCGAGCAGCATCAGATAGTTCTTCATCGCCGCCGGCAGGTAGCCCTCGTCGCGGTATGACTCGAGCGCCACCTTGTCGCGCCGCTTGGACAGCTTCTGCCGCTTCTCGTTCACGATGACGGGGACGTGCGCCCACACCGGCGGTTCCGGCGCGCCGAGCGCCGCCCACAACAGCTGCTGCTTGGGAGTGTTCGGCAGGTGCTCCTCACCGCGGATGACGTGGGTGATGCCCATCTCGAGGTCGTCGACGACGTTGGCGAGCAGAAACACCGCCGAGCCGTCGGCGCGGGCGATGACGAAGTCCTCGAGGGTGTCGTTGGCGAACTGTGGTTCGCCGCGGATGAGGTCGCGCACGACCGTCACCCCTTCGTCGGGTGTGCGGAACCGCAGCGCCCGCCCGGGACCGGGCCCGAGCGCCCGTTCGCGGCAGAAACCGTCGTAGCCCCGCTGGGCGTTGCCGGTGCGCTCCGCCAACTCCTCGCGGGTGCAGTCGCAGTAGTAGGCCAGGCCGGCCGCCTGTAGCCGGCTGGCCGCGTCGCGGTGGGCCTGAGCTCGCGACGACTGCAGGACGGGCCCCTCGTACCGGCCGGGGCTGATGCCCAGCCAGTCCAAGGCGCTGATGATGCCGTCGGTCCATTCCGGCCGGTTACGTGAGGCGTCGGTGTCCTCGACGCGCAGCACGAAATCGCCACCGGTGCGCAGTGCGACCAGCCAGTTGAACAGCGCCGACCGCGCTCCACCCACATGGAAGATGCCGGTGGGAGACGGCGCGAACCGGACCCGAACCCGCCCAGAACTCATGCGGGCGAGCGTACAGGGATCTCGGGAACGGCCCGGTTGCACCGCGAGCGGGCCGCGCGACAGACGGGGCGGATTCCCCGTCGGGGCGGCGGCCTCGGGGCGCGGGGTGGCCGGTCGCCCGGTTACTCCCCGAGGAGATCAAGCAGGTCGAGGGGGGTGGTGGGGTGGTGGGGGGTGTGGGTGAGGTGGTGGCGCCAGTGGGTCTCGGTGGCATCGGGATCGTGGTGGGCCAGGTGGGCGAGGAGCTGCCGGTGAAGGGTGTGCTGGTGGCGGAGGGTGTCGAGGTCGGGCGGGGTGGAGTCGGCGGTGGTGGCGTCGAGGATGTGGCGGACCATCAGCGTGAGGGTGGTCAGGGTGTGGTTGGTGCGGGCTGTCGTGTTCGCGCTGCCGCTGGGGGGCGGGGTGAGCAGGAGGGTGTGGAAGTGGAGGTGTTGGGTGTGAATGTCGGTGGGGTCGGGGTTGGTGCTGTCGAGGGTGATGTCGGTGGTGGTGAGGTGGTGGGTGAGGGTGGTGAGGTGGGGGTCGGTGATGG
>NZ_JALKFZ020000190.1 GCF_023243075.1 Frankia sp. AiPa1
GCCCCGCGCACGCCGCCGGGCCGCTGTCTGCCGGGCCGCCGTCCGCGGGGGACGGCCCGCCACCTACCGGCCCGCCGGGTGACGCGGCGGTGACGGCCAGCCTGCCCACCTACCCCTTCCAGGAACGGCGCTACTGGTGGGCGGCGGCGCCCCCCACGGCCGGCGGCGTCGCCGCGGCGGGGATCGCTCCCGCCGACCATCCGCTGCTGGGCGGGGCCGTCGAGCTCGCGGACGGCCATGGTCACATCCTGACCGGCCGGCTGTCCCGGCGGACCCATCCCTGGCTGGCCGAGCACGCGTTCGCCGGATCCGTCCTGCTGCCGGGCACCGGGTTTTTGGAGCTGGCCCTGCGCGCCGCCGAACAGGTCGGATGCGGCCAGGTCGAGGAGTTCACCCTCGACGCCCCGCTGATCCTGCCCGAACGGGAGGCGGTGGATCTTCAGCTGCGCATAGACGGTCCCGACGACGACGGGAACCGGCCGCTGACCCTGCACGCCCGCCCCGCGGATGACAGCGGCGCGGCCTGGGTCCGGCACGCCGGTGGCCTGCTCGCGGCCGACGGGAAGGCCCACGGCACGGCCTACGGTCACCCGGGGACGGGCGGTGGGGCGGCCGAGCCGGATCCGGACGGCGACGCGTTCGCCGAACTGGCGGGACTCTGGCCGCCGCCCGGCGCCTCGGCGGTGGACCTCGACGGCGTGTACGAGCGCTTCGCCGCCGCCGGCTACGCCTACGGGCCGGCCTTCCAGGGCCTGCGATCGGTGTGGACCCGCGGCCAGGATGTCTTCGCCGAGGTCGCGTTGGCGTCCGAGCTGCGGGGCACGGCCAGCTCGTTCGCCCTGCACCCGGCGCTGTTGGACGCCGTGCTGCAGAGCCTGTGGGTCGCCGCCGGCCAGGGGGCGGATCCGGCCGGGCAGCCCGGCTCGGCCCGGCTACCGTTCTCCTGGGGCGGGGTGAGCCTGTTCGCGGCGGGCGCCGGTGCCCTGCGGGCCCGGCTGAGCCCGCAGGGTCCCGACCGGACCCGGATCGTCCTCGCCGACCAGAACGCGGGCCCGGTTGCCGTGGTGGAGTCGCTGGTCACGCGGCCGGTGGCGGACCAGCCCACGGGGCCCGCCGGTGTCGGCGACCGGCTGTTCGAGCTCGACTGGGTCGTCGTCTCGGCCGCCGACCAGAGCCCGCCCGAGGGCGACCGGCCCTGGGCCGCCCTCGGCGACGGGCCGCGGGCCGCGGGCGAGACCTGGGGACTGCCGACCCGGCGGTACCCGGACTTGGACGCGCTCGCGGCCACCCACCCGTCGGGCGATCTCCCCGCGGTCGTTCTGCTGCCGCTCATCCGGGACGCGGCGGGTGCGGGAGTCGGATCCGAGGACCCGCCGGACGAGGTACGGCGCGCGACCCACCGGGTGTTGGCCTGGCTGCGGGCCTGGCTCGCGGATGAGCGCTTCGAGTCATCGCGGCTGGTGGTGGTGACCCGGGGGGCGGTGGCGACGCGTCCCGGGGACGACGTGCGCGATCTCGCCGGTGCCGCGGTGTGGGGCCTGGTGCTCTCGGCCCTGGCGGAGGCTCCGGACCGGTTCGTGCTGCTCGACCTGGATCCTGGCGTCAATCTGGATTCTGGCGTCGACCGGGATTCTGGCGTCGCCGACAGCGCGGGGGAGGTCCGCGGGGATCGCGGTGGTGCGGCCTCGACCGAGGCGCTGGTCGCCGCGGCGCTGGCGAGCGGGGAGCCGCGGCTGGCGATCCGCGACGGTGCGGCCCGGGCCGCCCGGCTCGTCCGGGCCCCGGCCCCGCCGTCGACCGGCGAAGACGCGCCCGCCCGCTGGCACCGGGACGGAACGGTCCTGGTCACCGGCGGCACGGGCGTCCTGGGCGCGCTGGTGGCCCGGCATCTCGCGCACGTGCACGGGGTGCGGCGGCTGCTGCTGGTCAGCCGGCGTGGCGCGGCCGCCGAGGGCGCGGCCGACCTCGTCGCCGACCTGGCGCGCTCCGGCGTCGAGGTGTCCGTACGGGCCGTCGATGTGGCCGACCGGGAACACCTGGCCGACCTGCTCGCCGCTGTCCCGGCCGATCATCCCCTGACCGGCATCGTGCACTGCGCGGGTGTCCTCGACGACGCGATGATCCCGGCGCTGACCCCCGAACGGCTGGATCCGGTGCTGCGTCCCAAGGTTGACAGCGCCTGGCACCTGCACGAACTGACCCGCCAGCTTGACCTGTCGGCGTTCGTGCTGTTCTCCTCGGCCGCCGGCGTCTTCGGCGGCCCCGGCCAGGGCAGCTACGCCGCGGCCAACGCCTTCCTCGACGCCCTCGCCCACCGGCGGCGGGCGGCGGGCCTGCCCGCGACGTCGCTGGCGTGGGGGCTGTGGGAGCAGCGCAGCGAGCTGACCGGACGGCTCGGCGACCCCGACCGGCGACGGCTGGAACGCGCCGGAGTGCGGGCGCTGACCTCGGCCGAGGGGCTGCGACTGTTCGATGTGGCCCTGGCCGCGGACCGGGCCCTGCTGGTCCCCGTCCGCCTCGACCTCGCCGCCCTCGGCGGGCGGGCCGGGCCGGGCGGCGTCCCGCCGCTGCTGCGCGGGCTAGTCCGGGCCCGTCCGCGCCGCGCCGCGGGCGTGGACGCGGTGAGCGACGACGCGTCCGACGCCCTGCGGCGGCGGCTGCTCGCGGTCCCCTTCGAGGAACGCGGCGAGATCCTCGCCGAGCTGGTGCTCGGCCAGGTCGGGGCCGTCCTCGGGCACACCCCGGGGTCCGCCGCGGCGGGGGGACGGGCGTTTCGCGAACTGGGTTTCGACTCGTTGACGGCGGTCGAACTACGCAACCGGCTCGGCGTGGCCACCGGCCTGCGGCTGCCCGCGACCCTGGTCTTCGACTATCCGACCCCCGCGGTACTGGGCGGCTACCTGCGCGACGAACTCGCCCCCGCCCGGGGCGAGCCGTCCGGGTCAGGCGAACCGTCCGGGTCGGGTGGGCCGTCCGGGTCGGGGGAGTCGGCCTGGTCGGGGGAGTCGGCCGGTGCGGCGGGCACCGTCGGGTCGGGCGCCGCGCTCGGGCGCCAGGAGGCGATCGCGTCGATGGACCTCGACGATCTCGTCCAGCTCGTCCTCGGGGACCGGGAGGCGTCCGACGCCGCCGGCCGGCCCGGGATTCCCGGATCGAACGGAGCTGGCGACGCCGACGTCGCGTCCCGGCCTGACGGGGGGAGTCAGTGATGGCCACGTCGGCGGAGAAGGTCGTCCAGGCACTGCGGACGGCGCTGCTGGACAATGACACGCTGCGCGAACGCAACCGCGACCTCGCGGACGCCGCGCGCGAACCGATAGCGATCGTCGGCATGGGCTGCCGCTACCCGGGCGGGGTGCGGTCCCCCGAACAGCTCTGGCGCCTGGTCGCCGACGGCGTCGATGCCGTCGGGCCCTTTCCCGCCGACCGCGGCTGGGACGTCGACGCCCTGTTCGACCCCGACCCGGATCGTCCGGGCACCCTGTACACGGCCGAGGGCGGTTTTCTCGCCGACGCCGACGCCTTCGACCCCGACTTCTTCGGTATCTCGCCGCGGGAGGCACTCGCGATGGACCCGCAGCAACGGGTCCTGCTGGAGATCGCCTGGGAGGCGGTCGAACGGGCGAACATCGACCCGCACAGCCTGCGGGGCTCCGCCACCGCGGTGTTCGTGGGGGTGATGGCGACCGACTACGCCGCCCGCCTACCCGCCGTCCCCCCCGACGTCGAGGGCTTCCTCGGCACCGGCACGTCGTCGAGCGTGGCATCCGGACGTATCGCCTACGAGCTGGGCCTGGAAGGTCCGGCGCTGACCCTGGACACGGCCTGCTCGTCGTCTCTGGTGGCCCTGCACCTGGCCTGCCAGGCGCTGCGCCGCCGCGAGTGCGGGCTCGCCCTCGCCGGGGGCGTCACGGTCATGGCGAGCCCGGGGCTGTTCATCGGGTTCAGCCGGCAGCGTGGGCTGTCCCGCGACGGCCGGTGCAGGTCGTTCGCCGACGCGGCGGACGGCGCCGGGTTCGGCGAGGGAGCCGGCCTGCTGCTGCTCGAACGGCTCTCGGACGCCCGCCGGGCCGGCCGGCTGGTGCTCGCGGTCCTGCGCGGCTCGGCGGTGAACTCCGACGGGGCCAGCAACGGGCTGACGGCGCCGAACGGCCCGTCCCAGCAGCGGGTGATCCGGGCCGCGCTGGCGGACGCGCGCCTCGACCCGGCGCAGGTCGACGCGGTCGAGGGGCACGGGACCGGGACGACCCTCGGTGACCCGATCGAGGCCCAGGCACTGCTGGCGACCTACGGACGGGACCGGGATCCGCGGCGGCCGCTGTGGCTGGGGTCGCTGAAGTCCAACGTCTCCCACACGCAGGCCGCCGCCGGGGTCGGCGGCGTCATCAAGATGGTCATGGCGATGCGCCATGGGCTGCTCCCGCGGACCCTGCACGTGGACGGGCCCAGCCGCACCGTCGACTGGACCGCGGGCGCGGTCCGACTGCTCACCAAGGCGATGCCGTGGCCAGCCGACGACCGTCCACGCCGCGCCGGCGTCTCCTCGTTCGGGGTCAGTGGGACGAACGCCCACCTCATCGTCGAACAGGCCCCGGCCGACGCCCCGGCCGCCGGCCGGGCGGGCGGTCCGGCGGGCGGTCCGCCCGACTCGCCGCTCGCCCCGGCCGCCCCGGCCCCTGCGGCCCCCGAAGGCGCCGACGCCGTGGTTCCCGTGCCGCTCGTCCTGTCCGCGCATGACGACGAGACCCTGCGAGCCCAGGCCGAACGGCTGCGCGCCCGACTGTCCGGCGAGGGGTCCTGGCGCCCGGCCGACGTCGGGCACACCCTCGTGGCGGCCCGTGCACGGCATTCACACCGGGCGGTCGCCGTCGGCTCGGGCCCGGACGAGCTGCTCGGCGCACTCGACGCGGTGGCCGACGGGCGCCCCACCCCCCTGGTCGCCACTGCGGTGGCGGACGCCGCCCGGTCGCCGGTGTTCGTCTTCTCCGGCCAGGGCAGCCAATGGGCCGGGATGGCGCTGGAGCTGGCGGAGTCCTCGCCGGTGTTCCGGTCCCGGCTCGACCTGTGCGCGCAGGCGCTCGCCCCGCACGTCGACTGGTCGTTGTGGGACGTCCTGCGTGGCGTTCCCGGCGCGCCCGGCCTGGACCGGGCCGGCGTTGTCCAGCCGGCGCTGTTCGCGGTGATGACGGCGACGGCGGAGCTGTGGCGAACGTTCGGGGTCCGGCCGGCGGCGGTGGTCGGACACTCCCAGGGCGAGATCGCCGCGGCCTGCGTCGCCGGAGCGATCAGCCTGCCCGACGCGGCGCTCGCCGTCGCGCGCCGCGGTGCGGCGTTGGAGGCCGAGCTCGGCGGGCGCGGCGGGATGGTCGCGGTGGCGCTGCCCCGGGCCAGGGCCGACACGTTGCTCGCACCCTGGGATGGGCGGCTCGCCGTCGCAGCGGTCAACGCGTCGGACTCGATCGTCGTCTCGGGGGAGACCGTCGCCCTGGGCGAGCTGGTGGAGCGCTGCGCGGCGGACGGGACGCGGACCCGGCCCATCGCCGTCGACATCGCCTCCCACTCACCGGCGGTCGAGCGCGTCCGCGACCGGCTGCTGGCCGGGCTCGGGCCCGTGCGGCCGGTCTCCGTCCCGACACCGTTCTACTCCACGGTGGACGGCGAACGGATCGACACCGCCTCCCTCGACGCCTCCTACTGGCTGCGCAACACCCGCCAGACAGTGGAGTTCGAGCGGGCGGTCCGCGCTCTGCTGGCCGATGGGCACCGGACATTCGTCGAGATCGGCCCGCATCCGGTGTTGACCGCCGCGATCCAACAGACCGCCCTGGACGCCGGACTCGACCTCGCCGGCGTGGCCGGAGCCGGGCCGGACGCCGTCGTGACCGTCGCCTCGGGGCGGCGCGGCGCGGGTGGTCTCGACCAGTTCCTGCTCGGGATGGCCGCGGCGCACGTCCACGGGGTGCCGGTGGACTGGACCGCCGCGTTCACCGGCACCGGAGCGCGCCTCGTCGACCTGCCGACCTACCCGTTCCGGCGGCGCCGCTTCTGGCTCGAGGCGGACCGCGGCATCGGAGGCGACGCTTCGTCGGTCGGCCAGGCCGCGGCCGACCATCCGCTGCTGGACGCTGCCGTGGACTGGCCGGACGCCGGGCCGGCGGTGCTCACCGGCCGCCTGTCCGCCCGGACCCACCCGTGGATCGCCGACCACGCGGTCACCGGCGTCGTGCTGCTGCCCGGGACGGCGCTGGTGGAACTCGCGATCCGAGCGGGCGACCAGGTCGGGCTGGACCAGGTGGAGGAGCTGACCCTGCCGGCGCCGCTGATTGTCGCGGCCGATACGGCGATCCACCTGCAGGTCCTCGTCGGTGCGGTCGACTCGTCGGGACGGCGCGGCATCGACATCCGGTCCCGGGCCGAGCCGTCCCCCGTCGCCGCCGCCGAGCACGGTGTGGACGAACACGGTGTGGACGAGCGGAACCCGTGGACAACCCATGCGACCGGAGTGCTGTCGCGCCGGGCGCGGACCCGGCCGAACGTGGATTCGGACGCGGCCGGGGCATGGCCGCCTACCGGCGCGCAGCCGGTCGACCTCGAGGGCTTCTACGAGCGGTTCGCGGAGTCCGGCTTCGCCTACGGTCCAGCCTTCCGGGGACTGCGGGCGCTGTGGCGCCGGGATGCGGAGCTGTTCGCCGAGGTCGCCCTGCCGACGGAGCAGCGCACCGACGTCGGACGGTTCGGGCTGCACCCGGCGTTGCTCGACGCCGCGTTCCACGCCGTCGCCCTGCTCGGCGAGCCGGTTGCGGCGGGAACGCTCGGCCGGCTGCCGTTCTCGTGGTCCGACGTCCAGCTGCAGGCCACCGGAGCCACCGCCCTGCGGGTCCGGCTCACCCCGCGGGAACCCGACGTGGTGTCACTGCTCGCCACCGACGCCGCCGGCCGGACCGTCGTCTCCGTGGGCGCGCTGACCCTGCGCCCGGTTCCCGCGGGGGCGCTGGGCCAGGCGGAAAGCGCCGCCCGCGCCGCCCGGCTCGCCGGCACCGACAGCCTCTTCCGGATCCGGTGGGCGCCGATGAGCACGGACCTCCCGGCCCGGCGGGGCGCTGCCCCCCGAGCGGCCGCGGTACTCGGTCGCACTCACGACGGCCTGGCACACGACGGCTCGGCGCGGGACCGCTCGGCACACGACGGCCTGACGCGGGACGGGTTCGTCGCCGGGCTCGCCGCCACCGGCACGCCGGTCCGCTCGGCTGGGGAGCTCCGCGACCTGACGGCGCCGGGCCCGCCCGCCCCGGACCTGGTGTTCACCATCATCCCCGGCGGCGATCCGGACCACGATGTCCCGGCCGCGGTGCGGGCGGCCACCACCGCCGCGCTGGCGCTGCTGCACTCCTGGCTCGCCGACGAGCGGTTCGCGGCCAGCCGGCTGGTGTTCGTGACCCGGGACCTGGTCGCCGCGGACGGCAGCGTGGACGGCAGCGCCGGCGCCGGGGCGCCCCGGCGGCCCGGGTGGAGTCTCGCGGCCGCCGCGGTCCGCGGGCTGGTCCGTTCGGCCCAGTCGGAGCATCCGGACCGTTTCGTGCTGGTCGACATCGACGACCACGTGGAGTCGTACGCGATCCTCCCGGCGGCGCTGACGACCGACGAGCCGCGGCTCGCGGTGCGCGAGGGGATGGTCCGCGCCGAACGGCTGGCCCGGCTCACCGCGGCCGTCGGCGGGGCCGCCGGCGGGGCCGCGCCGGTCTGGGCGACGCATGGGACGGTCCTGGTCACCGGGGCCACCGGCACGCTCGGTCGGCTGGTCGTGCGCCACCTCGCCGCCACCCACGGGGTGCGGCGGTTCCTGCTGCTCAGCCGGCATGGCATCCGGGCGGATGGTGCGGTGGAGTTCCTCGGGCAGCTCGCCGACCTCGGGGTCGACGCCACCCTCACGGCGTGCGACGTCGGCGATCGTGACGCGCTCGCCGGCGCGCTGGCGAGCGTCGCGGCTGAGTATCCGCTCACCGGCGTGGTGCACACGGCCGGTGCGGTGGACGACGGGGTCGTCGCCGCGCTCACCCCGGCGCGGATCGGCGCGGTGCTGCGGCCGAAGGCGAACGCCGCCTGGTATCTGCACGAACTGACCCGCGGCGCGGACCTGACCGCCTTCGTCCTGTACTCGTCGGCGGCCGGGGTGTTCGGTAGCGCCGGGCAGGGCAACTACGCCGCGGCCAACGCTGTCCTCGACGCCCTGGCGGTCCAGCGCCGGGCGGCCGGGCTGCCGGCGACGTCGCTGGCCTGGGGAATGTGGGAACAGCGCAGCACGCTGACCGCCCATCTGGGCGCGGCCGATCTGGCGCGGATGTCGGCCGGCGGGACCCGGCCGCTGTCGACCGGGCAGGGACTGGCCCTGTTCGACGCGGCCCTGGCGGCCGATGTGCCGGTGGCCCTGCCGATCCAGCTGACCCCCACGGCCCTGCGTCGACGAACCGGCCGGCCGGCGCCGGCGTCGGCGGCGGGGGAGCGGGCTACGGGGGCGGACGTGGTGCCACCGCTGTTGCGCGGCCTCGTCGACGGCCCGGACCCCACCCGCCGGGGTCCCACCCGCCGGGTCGTCGACGCCGCCGTCGAACGCGGTGCGTTCGTAAGCCGGCTGGCCGGGCTCGGCGAGCCCGAGCGCGAGGCGATCCTGGTCGAACTGGTCCGCGCCGATGTGGCGGCGGTGCTCGGGCATGCCAGCACCGACGAGGTGACGGCGCACCGCAGCTTCCTGGAGCTGGGATTCGACTCGCTGACCGGCATCGGACTGCGTAACCGGCTGGCCGACGCCACCGGGCTGCGGCTGCGGCCCACCGTCGTCTTCGACCATCCGACCCCCGTCGACCTCGCCCGGCATCTGTCCGCCGAGCTGGCCGGCGCGGTTCTGGACGACGGGCGGGCCGCCACGGGCGACGCGCCGTCGCCGGATCCCGCCGCCGGCCCCGCTTCGCCCGATCCGGCGGCGGGGGTGAACGCCGAACCGGCCACCGCGCTGTTTCGCCAGGCCACCGCCGCCGGCAGGATCAAGGTCGGGTTGGACCTGCTGCGGGACGCGGCGCTGCTGCGGCCGATGTTCACCGGCGTCGACGGCCTCGCCCGGATCGCCGAACCGGTCCGGATCGCCCGCGGGCCCGCCCGCCCGCCGGTCATCTGCTTCTCGTCCTTTGTCGCGCTCGGCGGGGTCCACCAGTTCCTGCGGTTCGCGTCGTTCTTCCGCGGCGAACGGGACGTGTCCGTGGTGGCGCTGCCCGGCTTCGAGGACGACGAGCCGCTGCCGACGAGTGTCCACGCCCTGATTGACCTGCTGGCCGAGACCGTCGCCATCCACGGCGCCGCGGCGCCGCCGGTCCTGTTGGGCGCGTCGTCGGGTGGCCTGCTCGCGGTCGCCGCGGCGCGGGCGTTGGAGCGCCGGGGACTCCACCCGGCGGCCGTCGTCCTGCTCGACACCTACCTGGCCAGCGACCAGGCCATCGCCCAGTTCCAGGACGTGCTGGTCGGCGGGATGTTCGAGCGGGAGGGGGCGTTCGTCGCGATGAACGACACGCGACTGACGGCTATGGGCTGGTACTGCGACCTGTTCGCGGACTGGGCCCCGGAGCCGATGTCGACGCCCGTCCTGCTCGTGCGGGCCTCCGAACCGCTGGTCGACGTCGCGCCCGAGGACCTGGCGACGGACTGGCGTTCCTCCTGGCCGAACGCCCACACCGTCCTCGACGTGCCGGGGAACCACTTCACCATCGGCGAGCAGCACGCGGAGGTCACCTCCGGCGTCGTCCGCGACTGGCTCCAGAACACCCTCGGCGAGCAGGCGGGGCACAACGCAGGCGGGACACCAGCGAGCCGAGCACTCGTGAACGGTGGCGACGACCGGACCCCGACGAAGACGAAAGGCCGACCATGACCGACATCGCTGTCCTCGAAAGCCTGTGGTTCCGTCGGTTCGCCGCCTCGCGGAACACCGGGATCCGCCTGGTCTGCTTTCCGCACGCCGGTGGATCGGCGACTTTCTACCAGCCTTTCGCGCGGGCTCTGGAATCCGTCACCGACCTGTGGGCGGTGCAGTATCCGGGCCGTCAGGACCGGCGGTCGGAGCCGCCCTTCGAAAGCATCGACGAGGTCGCCGACCAGGTGGCCGGGCTGCTCGGATCCGCCGTCGGCCCGCCGCTGGCGTTCTTCGGCCACAGCATGGGTGCGGTCGTGGCCTTCGAGGTGGCCCGCCGGCTTGACCGGGCCGGCCGACCCGGCCCGGTCGCCCTGTTCGTCTCCGGCCGCCGGGCCCCCTCGGTGCACCGGATCGAGCTGGTCCACCGGGGAACCGACGCCGACATCCTGAACGCGCTGCGCGAGCTCGCCGGGACGGACGCGCGGATTCTCGGCGACGAGGAGATCCAGCAGATGATCCTGCCCGTCGTGCGCGGCGACTACCGGGCCGTCGAGCGTCACCGTCACATTCCCGGACCCCCACTGACCTGTCCCGTCGTCGCCTTCGGCGGGGACGACGACCCGCATGCCTCGGTCGCGGATCTGCGTGCCTGGGCCGACCACACCACCGGTGCCTTCGAGGCGCGCATCTTCGCCGGCGGCCACTTCTATCTGGTGAACGAGCGCGATGGCGTCACGGCCGCCATCGCGGAAAACCTGACTGCCCGCACCGGAACCGGTCGGCGGTAGCAGCAGACAAGCACGGGTCGGTCGTTGACGCCGCATCGGGCGGCACCGCACGAAAGGATTCTGAGATGACCATCGGTTACATTCTCGGCGGCGGAATCAGCCACGATCCGGGTGCCGGAGCCGAGCTGTACGACGCCTTCGAGGTGATGCGCGCGCTCTACGCGGACATCAGCGGATGGACCGGTCTGACGCCGGCGCGGATCCGCACCGAGGAGCTGCCCGAGGAGCAGGAGGCCCGCCAGGCGATCGGCGCCATCCGTCAGGCGGCGCTCGCCCTCGGCATCCATGACATCCTCGCGGAGCAGGGCATACGCCCCGGCGCGGTGGGCGGGCTGAGCCTCGGCGCGATGAGCAGCAGCTGCCTGGCGGGTTCGATCGACCGGGAGGCGTTCTTCGGCCTGCTGTGGCAGACCCGGCTCACGCCGCCCCCGGCGCCGGACGCCCCCGCCCAGGGCCTCGCGCTCGCCTTCGTGCCGATCGGGGAGGACACCGAGACCTACCACGAGCCGGCCCGACCCGGTGTCCACCTCGCCGGCGACTTCGGTACCGCCTTCGACGGCACGAAGGCGATGCTGATGCTCGCCGGCTACCGGGACGCGCTGGAGGCCCTGTCCGCGCAGGTTCCGCCCGGGACGGTGGTGATCCTGCCTGGGGTGACGACGGCGGTGCACAGCCCGCTGCGTCAGGCGGCCAACGACTTCCTGGCACCGTACATCGAGGCGGTCGAGTTCCGCGCGCCCACAATCCCGCTGGCGTCCTGCCTGGAGGACAAGGCGCTGACCACCGGCGACCAGGTCCGCGACCTGTTCCTGCGCAACGCCGTCACCCCGATCAGCATGGTCCACCTGATCTCGGGCCTCGCGCTCAGCGGCACCCGGCTCGGGGTGGTGGTGGGCCCGGCCGTGCCGGAAGGTGTCATCGCCTTTCCATTCCCGGTCGTCCATGTGGAGAAGCCGGAACACCTCGCGGATCTGAGCACCGCCATCTACGATCTCGGCATCGACCTCGCGCTCTCGCGCGGAGCCTGACGTGCCCGCGCTGGTGGGGGCGCCGGGGCCGCGGTACGCGGCGCTGACCGAGCGATGGCTGGCCGAGGACATCGACGACTGGGCGGTGCGGGTCGTGCGGCGCCACTTCGACCCGGAGGGGGGCAGCCCCTACTGGCTCGCCCGCGCCGCCGACCTGCCGTTCGACCCGCGTGACATCACCCGCTACGACGAACTGACCAGCCTCGGGCCGTTTCCCCTCGACGTCCTGCGCGAGGCGGATCCGACCGGGTTGGTGCCCCGGTCCGTACCCAGGCCGCTGACCGGGCGGATCTGGGAGTCCGGCGGCACGACCGGCAGCCCGTGCCGGGTCTACTACACCGAGGAGATGATCCTGCACCGCGGGGTGTGGCGGCGCTGGTCCTTCGTGACCGAGGGATTCGAGCCCGAGCGCCGCTGGCTGCACGCGACCCCGACCGGCCCGCACCTGATCGGCAACGGCGCCTGGGAGATCTCCGAGCTGTACGCCTCGCTGGTCTACGGCATCGACATGGACCCCCGCTGGGTCAAACGGCTGATCCGCGCGGGACGGCACAAGGACGCGGCCGACTACACCGACCATCTGCTCGAACAGATCAGTACGGTGCTCGCCACCCAGCCGGTCGACTATCTGAACACCACCCCGGCGCTGTTCGCGGCGCTGGCCCGCCGGCATCCCGACCTCGCGGGACGTCTCGCCGGAGCCCGGCTCAGCGGCACCCAGCTCAGCGGGGACATGTACCGCGAGTTCGTCGCGGTCCTGGGTGAAGGTCCGTGCGGGGTCAGCTACGGCAACACCTTCGGCAATGCGGCCAGCCTGCCCGCCGAGCGCGACGGCGATCTGCTGCCCTACGTGCCCAACTATCCGCAGGTCACGATGGCGGTCGTCGACAAGGCGGACTGGCGGCGAACAGTCGGCTACGGCGAGGGTGGCCAGGTGCGCCTCACCGTCCTGCACGACGACCTGTTCCTGCCGAACGTGCTGGAACGCGACCAGGCCGTTCGCCATGACACCGGCGACGGCTGGCCCTGTGACGGTGTGGCCAACGTCCGTCCGTTGCAGATCGCCCAGTCGGCGCCGGAGGGACTGTACTGACGGATCCACCCGGGACCCGGCGGCGACAATGGGATGTCGCGGCGGCCCATCTCCTGGGTTCTCGACGTCGAGAACCCGTACCGCTGAGAGGGACTGCCATGCGCGCCATCACCGTCCGAGACCGCGCCGCCGGCGTCGGTGGACTCTCCCTGACGGAGCTGCCATACCCCCACGCCGCTGAGAACGACGTCATCGTGCGGGTGCATGCCGCGGGGTTCACCCCCGGAGAGCTTGACTGGCCGGCGACATGGACCGATCGCGCCGGTCGCGACCGGACGCCGAGCGTGCCTGGCCATGAGCTGTCGGGTGTCGTCGCCGCGCTGGGTTACGGAACCACCGGCCTGACCGTCGGCCAGCGGGTGTTCGGACTGACGGACTGGACCCGCAACGGCTCACTGGCCGAGTACGCCGCGGTGGAGGCCCGCGATCTCGCTCCGCTTCCGGCGGATGTCGACCACGTCGTGGCCGCGGCACTGCCGATCTCCGGGCTGACCGCATGGCAGGGCCTGTTCGACCACGGTCGCCTCGCGGCAGGCCAGACCGTCCTGATCCACGGCGCCGCGGGCGGTGTCGGTTCCATCGCGGTGCAGCTCGCGCGCGAGGCGGGGGCCCGGGTGATCGGTACAGGGCGGGCGGCCGGCAGGGACACCGCACTCGGCCTGGGCGCCGACACGTTCCTCGATCTGCAGTCCGATCAACTGGAGGATGCCGGCGAGGTCGACGTGGTGTTCGACGTGATCGGCGGCGACGTCCTCGACCGCTCGGCCGCTCTGGTGCGCGCCGGCGGCACGCTCGTCACCATCGCCGCGCCACCCAGGGTCCGACCCCGGGACGGGCGAACTGTCTTCTTCGTCGTCGAACCCGATCGCGTCCGGCTCGTGGATCTCGCCCGGCGAGTCCGGGACGGTCGCCTCAAGCCGATCGTCGGGGCCGTGCGGGCACTCCGGGAAGCGCCCGGGGCGTTCGCTCCCGACCGGCGCACCCCCGGCAAGACGATCATCAGGGTCGCGGAAGACCAGAAGTTGTCATGATCTCCTGCGCTCGCTGTCCAACGTGGCGAGCATCGCGGTGGGGTAGCGGTCGCCGGCGGCGAGCGGCTGGCCCAGAACCCGATGTCGGCCGCGCTCAACGGCGGGTTCGCCGACAGATACGGCCGGGACCGTTTCATCGCCTGGCGCTGGTTCACCAGTCCGGCGGTTCGGGGCACTTCCCCCGCGAGGACTGGGAGCACCACAGCCGGGCCCACGTGTCGGACCTCCGCGCCACACACGCCCGCCGGCGGGGCGACGAGGACGTCGAGTCGCTGGTGGCGGATCTGCTGCCGCGAGCGAGGAGGTCGCCGGCCGCTGGGCCGAACACGAGGTCCGGGTCCGCCGCGCCGACCACAAGCGGATCATCCACGACACCTTGGACGACCTCGGTCTCGACACCGTCGACCTCGCGCTGGACTATGACGGTCAGCGTCGCCCGCAGAGATCGTGTTGGCCTTGAGCTGCCGATGGTCGGGGGTAGCGACAACCTCCCTCTCTGACCGTGTAGCATCTCCGATGTGCACGGGCGAGGCCCGTGACCACCTGTCCGGGTGGCGGAATGGCAGACGCGCTAGCTTGAGGTGCTAGTGCCCTTTATCGGGCGTGGGGGTTCAAGTCCCCCCTCGGACACTCTTTGTGATTGCCAGATTACTTCAAGTTATCTACCACAGATGATATTGACGTAGCCAGCCGCATCGCGGTCAGTGGCTAGGACACGAGCAGGATCATTAGCCGACCCCCGCCCAGGTGGCCGCGACGATCGGCTGCGGCGGCGGGGCCGCTGCGCACTGTGGTCAACTTTGCGGAGATCGGTCCGTCGGCGTGCGTTCTGGGTTGTCGGGGCGTCAACACGGCGTCGGTGGCGGCCCCGAGGGGCAGATCGGCCAGGTGGCCTACTCCTCGTCGAAGGGCGGCGTCGTGGGCCTGACGCTTCCGGCGGCCCGTGATCTGGCGCAATTCGGCATTCGGGTGCTCACGATCGCGCCCGGTATTGTCGACACGCCGATGCTGGCGACGGTGAGTGAGGCCCCGTCGCAGGCGTCGCGCTGGTTGGTGGAAGCGGTGGCCACGGCCGGTTCGATCGGCGTCTGTCCGCAGAGCCTGAACGCCTATACGATCGGCGCGGCGATGAACCGCAATCTGTCAGGCAGGCTGCGCATGCGCGACCACCGGCGGTGTAGCTGCTGTCGATGGTGGCGGCGGGGACGGTCGACCCGTCCCTGATCATCACCCAACACCAGCCGGTGTCCTCCGCCCGGCACAAGGGTGGCCGTGTCCTCGCCCCCTCCCGCCGCGTCCTCCCCGGCGTCCGCCTGGTGACGTCCGACGCACACCGCAGCCTGATGAACGCGATCGTCACCACCCTGCCCGTGGGCGTGCGGCGCAGGGTGCCGTATGCCCAAGCCTGCACGGAATGCCAGTACAGCGGTCATCTCCACCTGGCCAGGACTTATGTGAAGCTCAGACTTCCGGGAGGGCCTCGCTGAGTCGAAGGGCCTCCCAGATATCATCGACCTTTGACTCCGAGAGTGCTCCGGCGCGTTCGATCAAGTCCTGCTCCGTCACTGCTGTAAGCCATGTGCAGGGGACCATGCCGGGACTTGGAAAGAGCACCCGTATGACACCATCGAAGGGAAGCCCGTCGGCCGAGCCCAGCGCCACTTCAAGCCCGACCCCGGTGAGGTCGACGTTGGCCGGCTCGACGATCTGCACTGCCTGGAATCTGGAGTTCGAGGGCTCGGACAGCAGCACAACGGGCCGCCGCTCACCGAAGTCCGCCCACCACACTTCACCACACTGCATGGAGCCTCTCCTGTCTGGTCCCGGCCAGGATAGTGGGAGGTGGGGCGACGAGTGGACAAGGGATCCTGCCGGCAATGCGTCGTCGCTTGCTGGACGGCGCCCTGACCACCGTGAAGATAAGTGCAAATTCTCCGATTCGTCGGCTTGGCGCCGGTGACGCGCTGAGAGCCGGCGGAGTCACTGTCATCTGAACGCTGCGTGCGGTTCCGCTATGGGCGGTATCCCACCGGCGGGGTCCAGGGTGGCACGACGACTCGGGCGCTCTCCTCGTCCGGTCGTCCGATGCCGAATGCTGCCCGCTCGGCGACGTCGCCGGTCCTCCCCGCCGGCCTCTTGCTGACATATGTCATTGACAAGTGCCGGCGAAAGACGGTAAGACTACCGGCATGCCGGACGAGAGCGGGCTCGCGCAACCGCGACACCATGAGCCGCCGAAGCAGGACGAGTCCCCACCCGCCAGGTCCGCGGACGGCCACAGCAGGAACCACGCGCGGAGGCGGGCGTCGCATCCCCCTGCCCCGCAGGGCGGGCTCACGCCAGCGGCCTCGGCCTTCTCCGTGCGGGACGCCGCCCCCCATACGCCCCGCGCCGCCCCTGACCCCTCCGCGGGCAATGCCGTGCCGGAACGCCGCTGGCGGATCCTCGCGGTGCTGGCGCTGGTGCAGCTGATGATCGTTCTCGACACGACGGTGGTCAACATCGCGCTGCCCTACGCGCAGGTCACGCTTGGCTTCTCGAACGGCGACCGGCAGTGGGTGGTGACCGCCTACTCCCTGGCGTTCGGTGCTCTGCTGCTGCCGGGCGGGCGCCTGGCCGACCTGATCGGGCGGGAACGGGCGCTGCTGATCGGCCTGGTGGGTTTCGCGGCGGCGTCGGCTCTGGGCGGCGCGGCACGGCATTTCACGATGCTCGTCGCGGCGCGTGCCGCGCAGGGAGCATGCGGCGCACTACTCGCGCCCGCGGCGCTCGCGCTGGTCTCCACCACGTTCGCCACCGGGGTCGATCGAGTGAAGGCGCTCGGGATCTATGGTGGCGTCGCGGCCGCGGGAGCATCCCTCGGCCTGCTCGCCGGCGGATTCGCGACCGAATACCTCGACTGGCGCTGGACGCTCTATCTGAACGACGCGCTCGCTGCCGTCGCCCTGGTCGGAGTACTGGCCCTGCTGCCGCGACGGCCCGGCGAGTATCGGGCACGCATCGACCTGGTCGGCACCGTCCTCGTGTCCTCGGGCCTCTTCGCGATCGTCTACGGGTTCGGCACGGCCGTCGGTGATGCAGGTGAGGCCCGGTGGACGCATGCCTCGACCATCGCCTTCCCACTTGCCGGCGCGGCGCTGCTCGCTGCGTTCATCGGCTGGGAGCGGCGCACCGCCATGCCGCTCCTTCCGCTACGGATCGTCCTCGACCGCGACCGCGGCGGCTCCTACCTCGCGATCTTTCTGTCCGCCACCGGGTCCTACGCGGTCTTCCTGTTCCTTGCCTACTATCTGCGGTCGACGCTCGGCCTGTCCGCCGTGATGACCGGCCTGGCCTTCCTGCCGATGACCGTCATGATCCTGGTCACGGCAGGCGTCGGCAATGTCGCACTCAGCTCCCGGTTCGCTCCACGGTCGCTGGTCCCCGTCGGAATGCTGATCGCCGCGGCCGGGCTGGTACTGCTCGCCCACATCACCCCGGACTCCCACTATGCGACCGGAGTACTGCCGGGAATCACACTGTTCGGCGGTGGTCTGGGGCTCGTCTTCGGATCGGTGTTCGGTCTCGGAACTCTCGGTGTGCAGGGGGCGGACGCCGGCATCGCGTCGGCGACGCTGAACGTCGCCAACCAGATCGGTGGTTCGGTCGGTACCGCGCTGCTCAACACGATCGCGACCAGTGCGGTGACCGCCTACGTGTCCGGACACCACAGCTCGGTTCCGCCGTCGAGGCTCGCCGCCGAAGCAGCCGTCCACAGTTACGTGGTCGTGTTCTGGGTGGGCGCTGCCGTGTGCGTTGTGACCGCTTTCCTCATGCGCATGACACTTCGACCCGGTCTTCCGCACCTGGCCGACCAGGAGAGCGGTATGCACGGCCTGTGATCCGCGGCGGCTTCCATGTTCGTCGGGGATCGACCTACGGGAGGATTTCGGGAACATGCCAGGTTCGAGAAAACCAGTCCTCGTTTCCGGTGCGCTGGGTCAGCTTGGTCGACAGGTGACCGCGATCCTGCTGAGCCGCGGTCACCGGGTGATCGCCGTCGACCTGCGTACGAGCGCCACTCTTGCGGCGGCCAGGGATCTGACGCCCGCTCCCGGCGAGCCCGGCGAGCTGGTACCCGCCTTCGTCAATCTTCTCGACGAGGCAGCACTGCGGTCGCTGCTCGCCGAACGGCCGGTCTCCGCGGTTGTTCATCTCGCCGCGTCGGTGGCACCGTCGTGCTATCGGAATCCGGCGGCGGCGCGTCGGGTGAATGTGGACGGGACCGCCAATCTGGTCACCGCGGTCAGCGCACTGGCCACGCCACCGATGTTCGTGCAGGCTTCCAGCACCGCCGTGTACGGCCCGCGAAACCCACACCGCCTCACCGACCTCCTCACGGCCGACACGCCACTTGCACCGGTCGACTGCTACGGTACCCACAAGGTGGCGGCCGAACGCATTGTTGCCGGCAGTGGACTTCCCCACGCCATTCTGCGGCTCGCCGGGATCGTATCGCCCGACGGTGTTCGCATGCTTGACCCGGACTACTTCGTACTGCTACGGGCGACCCCTCGGGACAACCGTGTTCACACCGTGGATGTTCGGGACGCGGCACTCGCCTTCGCGAATGCCGCCGAGTCGACCACCGGCGCCCAGGGAAGAACCCTGCTGATCGGCGGCGGCGAGTCCTACAGGTTCCGACAGTGGGAGATCCAGGACGACATGATGCGTGCGCTCGGTGTCGGTGCCCTCGGGCCGTCGGCGTTCCTCCCGGGCGATCCCGACGACGACCGCGGCTGGGGATTGACGGACTGGCTCGACACAGCCGAGGCCGAGCGGATCCTGGGCTTCCAGCGCCATACCTGGGACGAGACCCGCACCTGGGTGGCCGGTTCGCTGGGCCGCCTGAGCATCGCGACCCGAGCGTCCGGGCCGGTGCTACGCGTGGCCCTCCGGGGTTTCCTGGCCGCGCAACGCCGATGGGAGCACCGCGGCGGCTACGCCGACCCGTGGGCCCTCATCAGCGCGAAGTATGGGATCGCGGCGCTGGCGACCGGTGCGGTCGCTACCTGACAAGCGCATCGGACGGGGGTGGAGCACTTCTGGCCCACCCGGCCAGCTGACGTTCGCCGGGAAAAGTAAGCACAGAAAGTCGGGCGCCCGGTTAACGGCCAGGGCCCAACGCGGTCGGCCCGGACTGTGGGACCGATCCCACAGTTCGATCGCATCAGCCGCACAAGCACCCCCATTCTCGACCGCAAAGCGCATTCTCGACCGCAAAGCATCATTGACACACTCCAATCAATGTCCTAATATTTCGGTACCAAATCCGGCTGTGCCGACCGCCGCGCGCAGGATGCGCGGCTCACGCCCCCGAAGCCGTACGGCTCTGCATCGGTAGTTCGTGGAGGCCGAAAACAGGGCCTCCGGACGTTCTGTGAGCGGAGCCGATGTCCCGTTTTCCGGGACGATCTGAGCCATATTTCGGAGGAATCATGGGCGTGTTGGCCACGCCCTCCGCCACACAGAATGGGGAGGCAACAGAAGATGACGGACCGGGGCGCTCACTTACGCCGGTTACTGGCCGCTGTCGTGCTCCTGGTGCTGGCCTGCGCGGCCTGTTCGAACTCGACTGACAACGGGCTGCCTCGGCAGGCCGCCGACGCCGCGCCGGGCGTCACCGACACGGAGATCCGGTTCGCCGCCCTCGGCACGATTTCCAACAACCCCATGGGCACCTGCATTCTGACCTGCTACCTGGAGGGCGCCAGGGCCTACTTCGCGTTTCGTAACAGCACGGGTGGAGTGCACGGACGCAGGCTTGTCATCTCCCGAACCGTCGACGACCGTTTCGGCGAGGACCAGCAGGGAGCCCTGCAGATCGTCGCCGCCAACGACACCTTCGCGACGTTGAGCGCACCCCAGATCGCCAGTGGCTGGCATGCCCTCAGCCGGGCCGGGATACCCGTCTACGGCACGCCGTACAACCCGGCCGAGATGGAGGGCCAGCAGTCGATCTACACTTCGACGGGTGCCCGGTGCATCACCTGCACGCTGCGCAGCTACGCCTATGTTGCCCAACTGGCCGGCGCACGGCGGGTGGCCGCACTCGGCTATGGCGTGACCCCGAGCGCCAGACAGTGCACCGGATCCATCCGGGACAGTATCAACCGGTATGCCGGCGCGACCAGCCAGCAGGTGGTGTACTTCAACGACAGCCTTCCCTTCGGCCTGGCAAACGGTGTCGGGCCCGAGGTGACCGCGATGAAGAAAGCCGGTGTCCAGGTCATCATGACCTGTCTGGACACCAACGCGGCGAAGACGGTCGCCCTGGAGCTCGAACGGCAGGGAATGCACCATGTTGTGCTGTATCTTCTGAACAGCTATGACCAGAAGTTCGTGCGGGCGTCAGGAGATCTCTTCGAGGGCGATATCACCGGGGTCTACTTCCGGCCGTTCGAGTCGAGAAGCACCGGCACCGGCCTCGAGGACTTCAACCGGTGGGTCTCCAGGACCGGCGGCCGGCCCACGGAGCTGGCCATGTACGGCTGGATCGCGGCGGATCTCGCCTACCGCGGGATCCTGGCTGCCGGGGAGCCCTTCACCCGCAGGTCCGTCGTGGCCGCGACGAACCGTTTCACCAACTACAGCGCCGACGGCGTCGTCAATCCGATCGACTGGTCCCGCCAGCACCAGGCACCGACCCCCGACGACCCGACGACCCACGATTCCAAACTTGAGTGCATCGCACTGATCCGAATCGGCACGGGCGGCTCCTTCGGGATCGCCGGCGCGACGAAGGACAAACCTTTCGCCTGCTGGTCGAACGCGGACCGCGGCTGGTCCAAGCCGACACCGACGAGCTTCCCCTGACCAAGGCAAACCGGTTGCGGTCCGCACTGCACCCCTCTCCTGACGGGTCGCGCGGACCCCTTTCCCGGCGTCATCCACCACGCCACCGTATTCACCCGCTCCTCTCCGGCGCCTTCTGACAAAGGGGTTCTCCCGATGCTTGCCGAAATTCTGAGCCTTGCTTTCGCCTGGGGCGTCTGCGCCTTGGTCGTCGTGTTCTGGTACTACCTCATGAGCCGCATCGGAACCTTCTAGGTCCGCACCGACGCAACCACCGGAAGCACGTGATGAGAGCAACGGAACAAAGTTCAGTACCGGCGGCGGAGCTACAACGACGGTGCGCCCTGGTCGCCACGACGCTGTCTCAGGGCAGCCGTGACGACGCGCGGCTGGTCACCGGTGAGCATCGCGGCTTCGGCCTGAACACGATGCGCACGGCCGTGCATGTCCCCCATCCACCGCTCGCCGCCGGCTGGAGCCTTCGAACGATGACGTGCGGGATAGCGCTTCAGGCAGCTCCCTCCAAGGATCGTGTCGCCGCGGTCGCCCTGGGCAACCTGGCCCCGCGCGAGCGGCTGGCTCTGGCGGTGGTTGAGAGCCGGGTCGCGCTGGGCTGGGTCGCCGCCGTCTGGCCCGGCCTGCTCCCTGAGTTCGCGCGGGTCCTCGGCGATCTGGAGACGGGGGATCCTGACCTGGACGGACGGGGCATGCTCGCCGCGGCCCTTCAGCTCGCCCGTTCCCGCACCGCACTCGCCGCCCACCCGCTGCTGGGCCGGCTGCCGCAGTCCTCGCCCCCGGGCCGTGGGCTGGCATCCACGCTGCGTCGACGCTACGGGCGGATGCCCTGGTCGTCGTCCCGCAGCGACCGGGCGCGGATTCACTCGATCCCGGTGGGCGGCGACGGCGGTGTCCAGAACCCCAATCTCCCGCCACCGAGCCGGCCCGAGGACGAGGAGATCGAGATCCAGCCCGACGAACGGGTCGGCGTTCCCTACCCCGAGTGGAACATGTGGACGCAGCGCTTCCTACCCGACCACGTCGCGGTGCTGGAGCGCCCGGCCGCGGCCATCGCCTCCCGGCCGGCACCCGTATCGCCCTCAGTAGGACGGTGGTTCCAGGAACACACCCACCGGTCGGTCCGCGGCGGTCTTGACGACGGCGCCGACCTGGACGTCAACCGCTATGTCGACCACGTCGTCTCCGCGGCGGCAGGTCATGCCCCCGAGCCCAGGGTGTTCCGCGACCTGGTTCCCAGCCTGAGGGACGTCACCACCGCCCTGCTGCTCGACGGCAGTGCGTCGCTCGGCGCCCATCACGGGACGATCTTCGAGGTGGAGCTCGCGTGCGCGGACGCCCTCTCGCAGGCGATGACCCTGGCCCGTGAACGGCACGGGATCTTCGTCTTCACCGGTGACACCCGCCATCGCGTCGACATCCGCTGCCTGAAGGACTTCGATCATCCGCGCTTCGTTGCCCCGAGCCGGGCGGGGCTCGTGACCGGCGGCTACACCAGGCTCGGTGCCCCGATCCGGCATCTCACCAGCCGCCTGCTCGGCCAGCACTCCGCACGGCGGCTGCTGATCCTGATCGGGGACGGTCTGATGTGCGACGAGGGCTACGAGGGCCGCTACGCCTGGGCTGACGTGGCGCATGCCGTCGAGGAGGCGGCCGACGGCGGCGTCGCCGTCTACTACATCGGCGTGGGAAGTGCCCGGGTCGACCCTCTTCCCGAGGTGTTCGGCCCACGCCGTTCCCAGCGGATCAGACAGGTCGAGGAGCTGCCGCGCGTGCTCGCCCAGGTCCACCGCGAGCTGGTGGCCGCGTGAACGGCATGGCACCCACCGTCGCGGCGGCCGACGGCTACCTCGCGGTCGGTTCCGAGATACAGCTGCTCGAACGCGCCTTCCATCGGCGGCTGCCCGTGATGCTCACCGGCCCCACCGGCTGCGGCAAGACCCGCCTGGTGGAGCACGTGGGCAGCCGGGTCGGTCGGCCGGTCGTGACGATCAGCTGTCACGACGACCTCACGAGCGCCGACCTGGTCGGCCGGTTCCTCGTTTCCGGCGGCGATGTCGTCTGGCAGGACGGGCCGCTGACCAGGGCCGTGCGTGAGGGCGCGATCTGCTATCTCGACGAGGTCGTCGAGGCCCGGCACGACTCACTGGCGATCCTGCACCCGCTCACCGACCACCGCCGCACCCTGTTCCTCGACCGCACGGGCGAGGCTGTGTCAGCGCCCGACACGTTCATGCTGGTCTGCTCGTACAACCCTGCCTACCGCAGCACGCTGAAGGATCTGAAGCCGTCGTTCCGGCAGCGGTTCGTCACCGTCGCCCTGGACTACCTTTCCCCCGACCGCGAAGCCGACGTCCTCGTGGCCGAAGCCGGTGTGGACTCCGCCACCGCGGCGCGCCTCGTGCGCTGCGCGTCGTCCCTGCGCGGCGCGGACGCCGCGTTCCACCTCGAACCGCCCTCGACCCGCACGCTCGTCACCGCCGCGCACCTCGTCGCCGGCGGAGTGGCCGAGATCGACGCGATCGAGAGCTGCGTGCTCGGTCCGCTCACCACGGACGGCACCGTGATCGGCGCCCTGCGGGAGATCGCCGCGGCGAGCCTGCCCGCCGCCGGGGCACCCGCCCCGCCCGCGAAGAAGGGAAAGACCCGATGAACAAACAGGACCGGGAGCGCAAACGAGCACTCGTGGTTTTCCAGCTGGCTGTCTACGGCTATCTGCTGGCGATGTTCCTGATCCAGCTGCACATGTACTCGCAGCGAAACTGGTAGGGGGTTCGATGACGAGCACAGGCCTCGTGGCCGGCCAGACGTCCACCACGTACGACGACCACACCGAGGAGAGCCGGGAGGCTCAGCGCCAGGCCGACAGATGGCTCATCTCCGGCACAATCCTGATGGGAACCGCGATCCTCGGAATACTCGGCCTGCCGCTGTTCCTGCGCGGCCTCGCCCTGCAACGCCGCGCGCAGGCCAGAGGACTCTCGGTGCGACCGATCATCGTGACCCTCATCGGGTACATGGTCATGCTCGACGGCGCCCTCAACACCTTCGGCTGGTCCATCGACCTGCTCGCCAACCACACCCTGGTCAGCCGTATCTTCCTGCCGACCTGGGGAAACATGTTCGACGGCGGCTACTTCTGGCACTACAACGAGCTCTCCATCGGCGGCGCCTCCGCACCCGGAGAGAAGGCCTGGGAGGTCCTCGGCATCTTCGTCGTCTTCCCGATGCGGATCGCCGCCTGCATCGGCCTTCTCCAGATGAAACGCTGGGGCCACCAGTGGACGATCCTGACCTGCTGGACTGGCGTCCTGATGTGGGTCGGCTATGTCGCGAACATGACCGTCTACGCCGACATCCGCTTCACCGCCGTCGTCTTTCCCGTCATCGGGTGGTGGCTCTACGACATCTTCTACATCACCCCCTTCGTCTCACTGCCGTACCTGCACACGGTGAACCGCGAAATCTTCACGGACTGATGGCTGAGGAGCCCAGAATGACCGACGACGCGACGCCGGTGGAGGAGTCGCCCTCGGCGTCCGACCACACTCCGTCCCAGCTCCCGGCCCCGACGCCCGTCAAGGACGGGAACCCACCCGGCACGTCACCGCAGTATGCGCGGATGCACACCGTCATCCGGCGGACCTGCTATGTGCTGCTGTTCGGCCTCGTCCTCGAGGGCGCGCTCACCTTCCCCCTGCTCGCGGTCTGGTATGGATTCCCGAAGCTCTCCCTCACCCAGGTGTGCAGCGAGCTGCAGAAGGTCACCTACTCCGACGAGGCCCGCAAGTGCGACGTCCCGTACTCGTTCCCCGGCCCGCCGCTCGCCGGCCCGGCCGAGGCGCAGGGCCAGCACACCTCCAGGGACGTGACGGGCATCCAGCCAAAGCCGCTCTACGACAAGGTCGAGTTCCGCGAGTTCGTGAAGCACTACCAGATCTGCCAGCAGTTCGAGGGCAGACCGGACAAGGAACTGCGGAACCTGAGCCCACAGCAGCAGCAGTTCCGGGAATACTGCGCCTACATCGCGGACAGGAAATAGGCACACCCCGGTATCGGATCGCCGCGGTTCCGTGGCGATCCGACATGGACAGCCCGGCTGTGCCCTGAGCGTTGTCGGCGCTGGCCCCCGCATCTGCCCGCCAACCGACACTCGGCGAGCAGCGCGTTGACGACGAACGCGCCCCAGTCGTGTCCCACGACGACGGCGTCGGACGGGCTGCCGAGGTGGCGGTGCAGGTCCAGGAGGTCGCGCGTCAGCGCCGCGACGTGGTAGCTGCCGTCGGCCGCCGGGCCGGTCGGCGCGTAGCCGCGCTTGAAGGGTGCGACCACCCTGTGGCCATGCCCGGTGAGGCCGGCGGCGACCTGGCGCCAACTCCAGGACGAGTCCGGGAACCCGTGCAGGCAGAGGACGAGACGCCCGTCGGCCGGCCCCCAGGTGAGCGCACGCAGCCGCAGGTTCGGGAGGTCGAAGGTGACCTGTTCGGCGGACTGGCTGTCGCACGACCCCGAGCACCAGCGCCTCCCCGCCTTCGCGGCCGAGTGGTTCGCCGCCTACGAGCGAGGCGAGGATGTCGCGCGGTGGTACTCCTCCCGAGCGGCGCGCTGAGGAGCGGCCGGCGGGCACGGTGCCCACGCCCACAGCGATCCGCAGGGTTCCTGGGAGCCGACTCTCGATCCCGAGCCGCCGCATGGCGCCCACGGCGGTGGGTCGTCGGTTCCGCCGCGCTCGCACCCGCCGCGCTCGCACCCGCCGCGCTCGACGGACGGCGCCGCCACATCGCGTTCGATGCCGGGTGCCGGCTTTCCGGTGTCGAGCTTGTCGAGCTTTCGGTGTCGAGGAGTAGCCAGTTATTGACATATCGCCGGATGGAGGGTACCCTGGAAGGGATGCCCGAAGTCAAGCACCGGATGACCGGCCGCGATGTACAGCGACTCGAGACGCGCCAGCGAGTTCTCGACGCCGCGGTCGCCGAGTTCAAGCGCACCGGCGCGGCGGAGGCGGACATCCGCACCATTGTCGAGTCGGCCGGTGTGGCGCGCGGGACCTTCTATTTTCACTTCCCGACGAAGGAACATGTGCTTTCCGAGCTGGAGGGGCACGAGGACGTTCGCATCAGCGGCGAACTCGAGCAGTTCTTCGGTGAGGCGCACGACCTTCCGTCGGTGCTGAACGAGGTCGTGCGGGCCGTGGTGGCGATGGAAAACCGGCTGGGCAGTCTGCTGTTCCGGGAGGTGCTCGCCCAGCATTTCTCGCCCACGCGCCCGGTCGACGACCGCTGGGACAAATACCGAACCATCCGTGCGCTGGTGGCCGAACTCGGCCGCGCGCGGGACCGGGGCCGGCTCTTCGACGACGTCGACCCGGTCACCAGCGCAGTGTTCTTCCTGGTCGGTCTGTACGGAATCCTCATCATCAACCACCGGTCGACGGGTGAGCGGGCCGAGATGCTGGACAAGTTCGTTGCCAGCACCGTCCGCAGCCTCGAGAAAAGGTAGGTCGCGCCACCCGCGGCCCGGCGACCTGGTCAGATCAGCTTCGACGGCACGGCCGGCTGTTTGCGCCAGCAGAGGGAGTGGACCTGTCCGCGCGTTCACCGAGCAGAAAGTGCAGAAGCTCGATCATGCTGGACTGGGGTGATGTCGGCGACCAGGATATTAAGGCCGGGCTGGAACGTCAGCGTCCGGAACCGGGAGTCACTGGCTCCTAGTAATTGAAATCGGATGGTGGTCGCCCGGCAAGCGAGCAGCCACCACCCGCCAATCAGAATGGGACAACGCTCACAATGGAATGATTTTCATCGCGCGCGAGCAACCCGCGACCGCACCGTACCCACCCTTACGCCGAGAGTGGCTGCGGTTTCCACGTAGCTGAGCCCCTCCATCGCCACCAACATAAATGCTTCCCGGGTGCCCCGACCAAGCTTCATGAGATCAGCTATAATCTCACGCATCTGGCGTTCGTCATCGAGCTGTTCTGCGACGCGATCCGCATGATCGGGCTCGAAGTTCGGCGGCGGCAACCTATACAGTGTGGCGTCATACCGTCGAGCCGCCCGCCGCTGATTTCTCATTACGTTCGTCGCTACACCGAATAGCCATGGACGCAGCGATCCTGATATCGCCACCGCTCTTTCTCGACATCGCCAAGCTTCCAGAAACACTATTGATGTCGCGTCTTCAGCGGTGCTCCAAGTCCCGAGATGGTGAAAACAATATGAGTAGACAGCATGAGCATGTATACGGAATAGCTGCCCGAACGCAGCTCCATCTCCCTGTGCCGCCCGCGCGAGGAGGGCCTCGTCCGACTCGTCTGTCATCTCTGCCTCATGCCCCATAATGTCCGCTCATCGGCATCCGGTTCCCTAGCAGACGCGCTTCCGGCGTCCTCGGCGTAGACGAGTGACGGCTGATCGGCTTGGAAGTCGAGAAGGCTGAAGCCGGGGCCGAGTGCGGGGTGCACGCCCGCGGCGAGGGGGACGACCTGGACGGTGACGCCGGGGCGGGTGGCGACGGCGAGGAGATGCTGGAGTTGGTCGCGCATGACGCTTGGTTCGCCGGCGGGGCGTAGCAGGACGGGTTCTTCGAGCACGGCCCACAGCCGGTACAGCAGCCTGACAGCGCCGTCCGTGGAAGCCTGCAGATCGGGAGTCAGGTGCGGCTGAGCTCGGCGGAGAGGAAACGTGTGTCGAGCCAGGGCCGGGTGGCCTGTCCGGTGAACGGGTCAGCCAGGTCGTGGCCGTAACGGTGGGCGACCGCAGTGTCGTCGTCCTCGCGGACGGTCCAGCCGTTCGGGCGTAGCCATTGGACTGGGTCCGGACGGGGCTCGGTGAACAGCGACCGCGCCTCAATGCCGGACCGGCGGCGAGTACCTGCGGCTGGTCCAGTTCGTAGAGGGTGACGTCGGACGGCCAGCACAGCCGGAACGCCCGTGTGTCCAGGCCTGCGGCGACCAGGACGACCTGGCCAGCACCGCCGCGGACCGCGTCCAGGATGACGTCGTCGTAGAACCGCGAACGCACGCCGATGAAGCGGGAGGTATGTAGGGACAGTTTGTGCCGGTCACTCACCGGTTCGCCCTCGGTGGGCCAGCGCAGCAGGAACGGGATCGGCGAGTCCACCGCGCCCAGAAACGCGGCACCGAACGGGTCGTCGATAAGCGGGTCGGGCGTCGACGACTCCACGCTCCGAGACGCGGCAATACCGAGGTGAACGATCAGGTAATTCCCCAGGGGCTGCGCTCAAGTAATTCCCCAGGTGGCCCGTGATGTTGATGTTAGCTGGTGGTCTTGCTGGCCGGGGGGACGACGGGGTTTCTTGGGCGCTTGTGGGGCCGGTAGCTTTGCCCGTTCATGACGACTTGGTGGGCGGCGTTGACGAGCCGGTCGAGTAGGGACTCGGCGACGGCGGGGTTGGGGAACAGCGGGTACCAGTCGACGGGTGAGCGGTTCGAGGTGAGGAGCACGGACTTGCCGGAGCGTTCGCGGACGAGTTCGTAGAGGTCGTCGGTTTGGGTGGCGGTGAGTTCTCGCATGGCGAAGTCATCGACGAGGAGTGCCGGTCGGGCGAGTTCGGCGAGGCGGCGGGTCCAGGTGCCGTCGGCGTGGCCGCCGGCGAGGTCGGCGAGTGCCCTGAGGGTGGTGAAGCGGACGTCGGCGCCGGCTGGGACGGCTTGGTGGCCGAGGGCCTGGGCGATGTGGGTCTTCCCGACGCCGACGGGGCCGTAGAGGTCGCCGACCGCGGTCGCCTTGCCGCGGACGGTCTCCAGGCGTGCGGGGTCGTGCCGGTCGGCCAGGCCGACCACGCCCTGGGCCGCGCGCAGCCGGTAGAGGGCGTTCTCGGCCAGCAGCCCGCCGACGAGTTCCACGCGGGCCGGCCCGACCTTCTCGGCCTGCGTCCGGCACCAGGCCGGGGTCCGCATGTGGAAGGCGATCTTCTCGGGCGGGTAGTCGCCCAGGTCGGTCTGCTGGCCCCGCGGCTTGCGGGGGTGCGCCTTCACGAGCTGTCCCGCTAGGAACAGCGCCCCATTTCCTCCCCGGGTCAGCGGCTGAGTAGCTTCAGCCGGATGCTCCGCAAGTCGTGACGAAAACCCCTAAGTCAAGTCTGCGGTGACCATATTCTCGAGGCTCGAAATCTCTGATCTTGACGTGGTCTCTTCAGATGTCTGAGAGTTGAGAATCGCCGCACCGTGGATCTCGCTCTCCGGAAAGAGGGGCTGTTGACATGTCGGACGAATTGGTGCAAGCGTTCTTCACGGTGCGGGACGGGACGAGTCGGATCGGGTTTGTCGTCCAGGGTGGGCTGGTGGCTGGGTGGGACTGGGCGGCCAGGAAGGTTGCCACCAATACCCTGAGGATTGGCGAGAGATGGCCAGAACTGGCCGACAAGGCACCTCAGTTCGCAGCCGGGTTCGATGCGGCGTTTACTCCTCCGTCACGTAATCCGTGGACGGTGGTGCTGCGTGGGGACATGTGTGTGGAGCTGCAACCGCTCACCGGTACGGCGACCTCCCCGTTCAAAATCGATGAATATCTCCCGGGCCTGCCGCCCGCGTTCCAGAGTGGGATCGACGCGGCGCTGCCGGCTCCCGGAGACAACCGGTTCTACCTCTTCAAGGGCAGCCAGTGCGCCTTGTACAACATGCGCGACTCCGAGCTCATCGAGGTGAAGTCGATCGAGGCGACCCTGGCTGGGCTCGGGAACTACGCGCCGCAGTTCGCCACCGGGATCACCGCGGCGACGTCCGACCCCGGAGACGGCAGGTTCTACCTGTTCAAGGGCGACAGGTACACGAGCGGAGTGCTCGCCGAAAGCCGGGTGGACCGCGCGGCGGCAGAGATCGACGACACGTCATGGCCGGGGCTGGTGACCGCGTTCACTCCGGGCCGGCTACTGGTCCAGTACCACTGGAAGCCCCAGGGGGAACCCAATCCGAATCTACCCAACCTCCGGGGCGTGGATCTGGCATCGGGACGCGAGACCGGGGTGGTCCCCGGAGTGAACGCCTCCACCACCCCGTATGACAGCCTCAACTTCAGTCCCGATGGCCGTTATCTCTACTACTGCCCTCCCATCCTGAAGCCGCGCGTGTGCTGGAACATAGGTACCGGAGAGCACCTGGAAGACCTCGTGGGCGGCATCGCCCTGTTGGCGGGAGTGCAGTTCAGCCCCGATGGGCAACTGGCTCACTATGTGGGTCTGTTTCAGGGTTTCACCACCCAGCTGGTTACGGTCCGGACCGGGACCTTCGGCCTGGTGAGCCAGATCCCATTTTCCGCGACCCCGAATTCCGCTGAGATCGCCGAGGCGGGGGCGGGCCCCCGTTCGTACGGAAGCTCCCCGGGCTTCGGCTTCGCGGTCGGCCCCGAGGGGCGGTACGTGTACATAGCTCAGAACTATTCCGACACACTTCACGTGCTTCAGGTGGATCTCCAGGAAAAGCGGGTCACACGGAATGAGCGGATCGTCGGACCCTACGGGGTGATGGATCTGCGCGTGCACCCCGACGGACACACCCTGTATTTCCTGGAAAACTACAGGCTGGCCTCCTTCAACCTACAGACCGAGGAGGTTCGCCGCGCGGGTCATCTGCCCGAGTTCTCCGGCCTGGGTCTCTGCCGGCCCACCGGGGAGCTTTACGGTCTGGTCAGGGGGACGGGCGGCGGAGTCAGGGTGATCGAGCCCGCCACCTTCGCCGAGGTCGGTCGGATCCCCATCGCCGCCGGCGGAGGTCTGGGCACGCCGCGGGGAATCACCTTCAGCCATGGCGGAACGCGCGCGTACGTGTGCGACAGCGACTCCCCCTTCTCGGTGGCGGTGATCAGCACGACCGCGCGCTCCAAGGACGCCTCGATAGCGGTACCGATGCCGCCGGGCTTCCCCGCCGGGTCGATTCCGGTCAGCGTGGCGCACTCCATCCACTGAATCCGGTCAGAGCCCCGCCCCGTTCCATTATCACCTGGGAGAGATGATGGCCGCACGCGCGCCGATGCCGCTATCCGAGCTTGTCAACGAATACCTGCGCCCGCTGGGAATCACGATCCCGTGGCCGGCGGCGTTCGCACCGATACTGGAAGAGATCGTGATCGACGAGGACGTGGGCGGGCGTGGCGACACGCTGGTCACGGCGTGGACCCCGGGGTTCGGCGACGAGGCGGGCGCGCCGTCGCCCGCCCGGTTCGTGCTGCTGGTCACCAAGGCGGTGATTCCCGGCTCGACGCTGGTGGTGGGGCTGCTGGATGCCCCGTTGGGGTTCGACGGCTCGCGGTTCACGCTCGTGGGCGAGTTCATCCCGAACGGGGCGCTGGCGTTCCCCCGGGTTCAGGTGGTCCTCACGACCAAGGAGCTCGACGTGGGCACGGTAGGGGTCCTCAACGGGGTCCTGGCCGGGTACGGGGTGAACCTGGAGGTGCCGCTGCCCAACGCGATGAGCGCGCACACGTGGCCGAAGTATCTGTCGGTGTGCATCCCCTGGCAGCTCAAGGGCGGCACGATGCCCGCACTGTCGATCTTCTGGGCGTCGGATGACGAGTCGGACGGCAAGAAGGACAAGAGCATCTCCTTCCCGGGGATGCCGGTGTCGTTCGGGCCGTTGACGCTGGTGGGGGTGCGCCGGGGTACCGTCCGGGACCACTGGCGGGTGGAGCTGGTCGCGAACCTGATCGTGGGCGGGCAGGACTTCTCGCTGGACGGGCTCGGCCTGGCAATCCCGGTCGGATTGAAAGGACTCAAGCCCAAGCCGGAGCTCATGGGCGCGGCGCTGTCACTGCACCGGCTGATCCCCAAGCTGAACATCGACGCGGCCCTGCGGTACACGGGGCTGGGCGACGACGAGATCTCCTACGGGCTGGCGGGCCTGGTCCGGGTACAGACCGATGCGGTGACGGTGCTGGGAGCCGGCGCGTTCTCCCGGGCGGTCGCCGACTACTCGATGGTGTTCCTGTACGCGGAGGCGCTGCTGAAACCGGGCACGGCGTTGTTCGGGCCGCCGCCGTTCACGGTGATCGGGCTGTCGGGCGGATTCGGCATCAACGCGACGGTGCGCGCGCCGACGGCGGCGCAGCTGCCGGCGTTCCCGCTGATGAACCGGCTGCAGGCGGCGCCGGGCCCGGGAGAGGATGCCCCGCCGCCCCCCGAGCCGCTGGAGATGCTCAACGACCTGGTGAGCAAGACCGGCTGGGTGCGGCCCGAAGAGGGCTCCTACTGGATCGCGCTCGGGCTGACGTTCACCTCGTTCCGGTTCGTGGAGACCAAGGCCCTGGCGCTGGTGGAGTTCGGCAACCGGCTCAACATCATGATTCTCGGGCGGACGTCGATCACGTTGCCCAAGCACGCCGACCCGAACAGGAAGGTGCACGCGCGGCTCAACCTCGACCTGCGGTTCGCCTACCTGTCCGACCAGCATCTGCTGACGCTGGAGGTGGCGGTGGGGCAGGGATCGTTCCTGTTCACCGAGACCGCCGAGCTCACCGGTGGGCTGGCGTTCTGCGTCTGGACAGGCGGCGGCAAGGGCGGCGACTTCGTCCTTACCCTGGGCGGGTACCACCCGCAGTTCCGGGTGAACATGCCGGAGCACTACCCGGCGGCGGCCCGGCTGGGCTTCCGCTGGGAGCCCAGCAGCCTGGTCGTGGTGCAGGCGCAGGGGTACACCGCACTCACCCCAGGGGCGATCATGTTCGGCGGGGCGCTCAGCGCCCGCTACGACCTGGGCGGCGTCGTGCAGCTCAGCGCCTGGTTCACCGCGCATGTGGACGCGCTGATCCAATGGAAGCCGTTCTACCTGGACCTGGCGATGGGGATCTCCATCGGGGTCTCGGCCACCATCAAGATTGCATTCATCAAGGTACGGATCGCGATCGAGGTCGGGATCACGCTGCAGTTCTGGACGCCGCCGACCGGCGGCCGGGTGACCGTGAAGCTCTGGTTCATCGAGTTCGGCTTCGATCTCGGGTCCGTCCGCCTCGGAGCGCCTCCGGTGCCGTGGGGCGAGTTCCAGACGCAGCTGCCCGCCCCGATCCGCACCACGGCGGTGAAGGGTTTCCTCGCCGACGTGGAGAAGGGCGAATCGCAGGCGCGGGCGGCGCGCCAGGGGCCGCCCCTGGCGTCGATCGACGGGTTCACCCTGGCCACCGAAGCGGCGTTGCCGACCTCGCAGATCTCGGTGAACGGCACCTCGGAGTACGACGGCCCGAAGATCGACATCCGGCCGATGCGGCTCACCGACGTCGACTCCCGGCACCTGGTCACGATCACCCGGTCCGAGGGCGGGCAGGAGGTCCCGTTCAACCCCTACACCAACGGCTGGGAGTTCACCCCGATCAAGCGCGACCTGCCCGGCGCCCTGTGGGGGCCGCCCGCCCTGTCGTCGGAGGAGATGGCCAGCGAGCCCGGGCTGGTGGAAGACCGCGTGACCGGGCTACTGGTCGAGGTGCCGCCGCCGCGCCGGGGCGGTTCGGTCGGCCCCGTGACGGCCGCGGCGCTGAGCCATGAGCCGCTGGACGACGGCGACCTGCCCTTGCGCGACGCCACCGCGGCGGGACCCGCCCCCCTCGTCGCCGACGACACCATCCAGCGGATTGCCGAGTCCCTGGCCGCTGAGGCGACCGCGGACGAGCGGACCGCCGTCCACGAGGCCCTCACCCGCCTGGGGGCGGGAGCCGGCGAGGACACCGACGGGTCGCTGACGGAATACGCCGAGCTGGTCCTCCACACCATGATCAACAATCCGTTGGTCACGGCCGCGACCGTCCCCGTCTCCACCGCCCCCACGAGGGAGCCCCGATGACCGACACAGCTCCCAGGACCGACGCAGCTCCCAGGACCGACGCAGCTCCCAGGACCGACGAGAAGCTGCAGGTCACCTTTGTCGACCAGTACACGCCCCGCGCCACTGCCGGCATCTACACCGTCCGGTCCCGGCATGAGCTGTGGAAGAACGGCCAGCGGGTGGACACGGCGGCGCTGCCGGAGTCGGCCCAGACCTTCGAGATCCGGCCGCTCAGGTTCACCCTCAGCCCGAACTCGGTCCACGCCTACTACCCGCCGCACAACTCCGCCGGCAGGTACGAGAACGTGCTGCCGCACATCACCCTCAACCGGGCGGTGCTGCCGTGGGAGCGGGAGCTCGCCGGCGACCGCGCCGAGGCGCACGCCGGGTGGCTGGCGCTGCTGCTGTTCAAGGAAGGCGAGTTGCCGGACGACCCGAAGGCGGGCGGCGTGACCGTCGAACGCTCGGTGCGGGACCTGATCAACTCCGGCGACACGGCAGTGATCGGCCCGGACCTGCGCGGGTCCTCCCTGACCCCCGAAGTCCTGGCCAGCAGATGCCAGACGATCGACGTGCCCGCGGCGGTCTTCGCCCGGATCCTGCCCACCCGCGAGGAGATGTTCTACCTGCAACACGTCCGCGACGTCACGACGGCGACGCGGCGTGCGGGCGGAGAAGTCCTCACCGAGGGCATGTTCGCAGTGATCACCGGGAACCGGTTCCCCCGCGACACCGGCTTCTACGCCTGCCATCTGGTGTCCCTGGAGGGATTTGAGCCGCACGTGGGCCCGAACCCGCCCACCGGCCACCGCACGGTCCGGTTGTGCACGCTGCGGTCCTGGTCGTTCCAGAACGACCCCCACAATGTTGCGGACATCGCCGGTATGCTCGCCAACCTCGCCACGCCGAGCAGAGAGGACCACGCCGACAGCCTGCTGCTGCGGCTCAATCCCCCGGCGCCGTCCGCGCCGTCCGCGCCGTCCGCGCCGTCCGCGCGAACCAGCGGGTCCAGCTCCGAGACCTACGTGCGGGAGCGGTTGCGTCTTGGCTACGTGGCCACCCCGTTTCGGACCCTGTCCGGGGAGACCACCTTCGCCTGGTACCGGGGACCGTTCGCCCCGGTCGCCACCCCCGCCCTCCCGGACCCGGGGCTCGCCGCCGGGCACACCACCTCCGACCATGCCCTCATCTACGAGGAGGAGTACGGCCTGTTCGACGTTTCCTACGCCACCGCCTGGACGCTCGGGCGCACGCTCGCCATGGCCGACCCCGACTACGCCGCCGACATCATCCGGGCCCGCCGCCAGCTACACAACCGGGCCGCCACGCTGCGCAAACTCGCCCCCGATCCCGCCCGTGCCTCCGCCGACCCCGACCGTGAGCGGACCCTGCGCGGGCTGCGGCAGCTCGAGGCGTTCGGCGGTCGTTCCCTGGCCGCTGCCTTGGCCGCCCCCCTCGCCGAGACGCCACCGCCCAGGCCCAGACGCCGCGTGGCGCCGTTGAGCGTCCCGCAACTGCTGGCCGACGAGCGGGCCGCGGGCCTGCTGCGAGTGGCCGCCGAACGGTCCACGGGGGCGATGCCCGCGTGGCTGGACCGGCTCGCCCGGTTCGAGGGGGTGCCGTTCTGCTATCTGGTGCCGTCGGCCGAGATGCTGCCGGGCGAGTCGCTGCGGCTGTTCCGGGTGGACCAGGCGTGGCTGCGAGTGCTGGTGGCGGGCGCGGCGGACGTGGGGTTGCACACCCCGCTCGACGTGGCGCTGGACCCGCAGATCCGCGGCGCGGTCGCCCGGGCCCGCGGCGGGGAACTGCCCGAGGCGGGACTGCTCGTCCACTCCCGGCTGCTGCGGGCGCTGCCCGGCCTTGAGGTCACCGCATACCGGAGGAGGCAGCCGGTCACCGAGCTGCGCCGGGATCTGCTCGGCCCGGAGATCCTCCTGGTCCTGTTCGGGCAGGTCCCCGACACGGTGGAGTTCCGCGAGCCGGGGCAGGGCATCCACTTCGGGATCGATCACGGCGGCGTGGTGATGCTGCGCAGCCTGGACCCAGCCGATCCGGGCTGGTCGCTGGAGGAGGCGTTCCCCACCGGCGGCGAGACCGTCTTCGAGCGCTACCTGCGGCCGGCCCCCAGCCCCGACACTTCCGACACCCCCGACGTGCTGCGGGTGCGCGACTTCGCGCGTGATCTGGGCGGGGCGTTGGACCGGACCGACCTGACGCAGAGCGAGTTCGCGCTGCAACTTGTGAACGCGCCGTTGCTGCAGCAGTTCCGCTACCTTTCCAAGCCGGGGAGCGCGTGATGCCCGACATCGACCTGATCGTCCCCGTCCAGGTGCACGCGCTGGTCGTGAACCGGGCGGTGACCGAGCAGGAGAGCTTCGCCCGGTGGAAGCTGAACTTCACGGCGATGCTCTCCGACGACAGACCCTCCGCCGAGCCGCCCCCCGGCGACACCGTCGACATCAATACCGGCGTCTATGTGCAGTGGCAGCTCCCCGAGGCCCTCGCCTCCGGGCTTTTCGATCCCGAGGACGGGCAGACGTCGTTTCCGCTGGTGCCGAACCGGTGGCTGGTGGTGCGCACCTACGAGGTACCCAGCGGGCTGCCCGACGAGGGGCGGCGCCACGCCGCCGCGTGGGTGGTGCAGTCGGACTATCTGCGCCTGACCCATGGCGGGTCCCAGCGGGGCACCGTGCAGTTCCTGGTGAAGGACGCGGCGACGGGCGGGCTGAGGGCCGACCAGCTTGGGCGGGCGCACGACCTGCGGTCCGGCGGCTGGGAGGAGCCCGGGAACGAGCTGTTCCTGACCGCGGCGGGGCCGGGGATCCCGGCATTCGCGGGATTCCAGCCCTACCACGAGAATGTGTTCTCCTTCTACGACACCCTCGAAGATCTGACGGGACCCGCCTGGCCGGACTACCCGGGGCCGAGCGCCCTCAGCTACGCGGTGATCGGCTGGTATTCGTGGGACACGGCGGACATCCTCGCCAAGGCCGAGGAGATTCCCGGCCTGCTGCCACCCGACCCCGCCGACTCGCTGCCCCCCGGGGAGAACCACCCGCTTCCCGACGACCTGCGCACGGCACAGCGGGTGCTGCGCGGCCTGCGCTGGGATCTGCCGGGCCTCACCGACCTGCCGGAGGACTCCGACGGGAAGGGGGCACCGAAACCGACCCGGTCGCTGTACGCGGGGAGCGCGCTGGGCATCTGGTGGAACTACACCGACCCTGAGAGGCCCTCATCGGACCCTCGTCCCGACCACGAGGCCCAGAAGGTCGCCTTCGGGCACAGCACCGCCGACGCGCTGGAGGCGCTCACCGCCCACCAGACGGGGTCACGGGAGACCGGACGGCTGCTGTCGGCGCTGTACAGCGGAACGATCGACGGCCTGGACGCGGCCGACGGCGAGTACGACTTCGACGAGGTCACCCGCCGGGCCTGGTTCTGCGCCCGATCGGGGGGCTACACCTGGCTGGTGGTGCCGCGCGACAACGGCGACGGGGAACCACCGCCGTCCACCTCCGCCGCACCGCAATGGCTGGACGAACTCAACGCCTTCCAGGCCGAATACGAAACAGCGGCGCAGGAACTGGATGACGCGCAGGCGCGGCTGCGGACCCTGTGGTGGCTCAAGGAGCTGCCCGACCATCCCGACAGCTTCGATGCCGCGGCGGCGCAGGCACAGTTCAACGCCTCGTCCGACACGACGCTGGCCTACCGGGCGGTCACGGCGGCGGCGACCATGCGGCAGTTGGTGCAGACCGAGGGGCTCCCCGACGGGCTGCTTCCCGCGGACCTGGAGCCGCAGATCGCGGCGTACGCGGCGAAGGTCGGCCTGTCCGACTCGCTGGAGCTACGGCGGCTCGCCCGCGGCGACTTCCACTCCACCGCCGACCCGGCCATTGTGATCGCGGGCGGCGGGCTGACCCAGCCCCTCACCCGCCATCCCGACAAACCCCTGCCGACCCGACTGGAATCGGAGCTGATCACCGCCGTCACGATCAACGGGCGTCCCGAGTCGCCGCCGCCGCCGCAGGTGAACCTTGCCGGTCTTCCAGCGGCGGCCGGCCCACTGCTGCGTGAGTTCGCCGCCCTCGACCTGGCCGCGATCAGCATCGACCACGAGTCGAATCGGCCCGCCCTGGAGGTCGTGCTGGAGGACCGGTCGCTGATCGCGGGGACCCCACCGGAATACGCGGGGATGTGGCGGCAGCCCTGGCTGCCCATGTACGTCCAGTGGGACCTGCGCTACCACGCGATCCCTTACCAGGACGAGACGGGCAGACACTGGGCGATCAACGATGAGGGGACCGAGTACGCCTGGCTGGGCACCGGCGACGCTCCCGGCGACGGCATCGACGGCCCGTCCTGGCTTGCGTTCACCGGGCGGGCGCTGATCACCCCGTCGGCGCCGTACGTGGCGGCGGCGCAGATCGACCGGCTACTGGAAACCCACGGCGCGACCCGGGACGCCGGGCTGCGGGCGCTGCGCGACGACTACCGAAACATGGACCTGCTCGCGCAGACCCTGGAAGGGTTCAACGACCATCTGCTGATGCGCGACATCGGGGTGCGCGCGGTACTGCCCGGCGACATCACCCCGCTGACCGGGGACGTCGCCTACGTCCCGGCCCCCGCGGACGACGCGGACGACTCCCGGCCCCGGTTCCAGCCGCTGCGCGCTGGGCAGCTCTACTTCCGTGATCTGCGGGTCATAGACCGGTTCGGCCGCTCGGTGGTGATCACCAGTGTGCCCGGGGACCGGTTCAAACAGTTCACCCCCGTTCTGGCCGACAGCGTCACCCCGACCGAACCGCTTCATTCCACCGACCCGCAACGGTTCCTGCAGCTCCCGCCCCGATTGCTGCACGACGCCCGCCTCCGGTTCGAGGTCGCACGCGCACAGGACGACCAGGCGCTGCCCCCGGGCCGCGCCACCCCGGCCGGCACCAACACACCGATCGCCGGGTGGCTGCTGGTCAACCATCTCGACCAGAACCTGCTTCTCTACGCCGCCGCCGGGGATCCGGTCGGTGAACTGCGGGAAGTCGGCTCAGGGGTGACGTTCACCCCGCTACCCGGCTCGGCCTACCGCGACGAGACCGACCCGGCGTTGCGCGCCGACCATCCCCACCTCGCCGGGTTCGTCCACGCGCTGGTCGGGCCGCCCGCCCGGTTCACCGCGCTGCTCAACACGATCAACCACTCCGTCCAGAGCATCGTCGACCCGGCCGCCGAAGACGACCGCAGCCCGGCCAAGCTGATCGGCCGTCCCCTCGCGCTCTACCGCGCCCGGCTCAACCTGGAACTGCGCGGGGAACCGCTGACCAGCCAGGCGTGGGACCAGGCGGTCACCCCCGACACCCCCGAATACCCCACCTACCCGTGGCCGATCCGCCTGGGCGACCCCGACCGGCTTGCCGACGGACTGATCGGCTACTACGCCAGCGGCTCCGGGCCGGGCGGCGACACCGACTACACCCAGCTGCACGTGACCCGACCCGTCTGCGCGGACCCCTACCTGGTCGAGATCGGAAACGGGGAGGGAATCGCGCTGCCGGCCACCCCACCGGGCTCCGAGAAGCGGATCCACCACCTGACGGTCCTGGCCGATCCGCATGTGCCGGTCCACGCCACCACGCACATCCTGCCGGTCATCCCGACGCAGCTGCCCGGCGACCTGGTCCACCAGGCGTTGCGCCGCATCCGCGCGGCGTTCCGGCTCAGCCCGCTGCTGGCCCCGGTCCGGGTCTTCGAGCCCCGGGAGGCCCCGCCCGCGAGCCGGACGGATGGGGCGACCGAACACCTGGTGGTGGTCCACCCGGCCGCGCACCACGGCACCTGGACCTGGGCCCAGCCGTACACCGCACCGGGCGAGTCGGAGCTGGGCTGGACGGAACTGCCGCTGCTGGCCGCCGACCAGCAGGCGCACCTGGACGATCCGGTCCCGCACGCCCGGGCCGGCTACCTGCTGCTCGACCCGCCGACCGACCGCGACGAGTGACCTGCCCGAGAGGAAGCCCCCGCATGGCCATTCACGCTCCCCGCGCCGGCACCCTGCTGGCCTACACGCTCTTGACCGACCCTCCCGTGGTGCGGGCGAGTGGCAAGGACGACCCCGAGCCCCTGCGGGTCATGCTCAAGATCACCGCCGGGGAGGGATCCACCACCTACCTGCAGAAGATCGAGATCAGGTATCGGATCGGAAACGACGAGGCCGCTCTGGCACCGACCGAACCGTCCACGGTCGGCATGGTCGTCGAACGGCGCAGCCCCACCGACCTCGGCGGAATCTGGACCAGGAGCAAGAGGCGCGACGGCGAGAACGCCGTCTTCACCTTCACCCCCGAAACCGACTTCGACCCGTGCGAGCTGTCCGGCAGCGACACCGTCACCCTGGCGCTCACCGGCCTGTCGGCCAGCGAGACGATCGGGACCTGCTATGTCGACGTCACCGAGTGGACCTCGACGACCGACAGCGGCTACCAGCCCCGGCCGGTGGACCCGCTGCCGGTGGACAAGTGGCCGACGGACTTCACCTTCCACAATCTGCGTCCCGACCACATCTCGGTCGAGCGGGGCGAGAGCGTCACGCTGAGATGGGAGGCGAGCCTGGGCCCCCGGTACTGGATGCACTGGGACAGCGACAAGACGTCCGTCACCGGCCTGTCGACCTGGCCCTCACCGGAACTGACCAGCACGACAGCCTTCATGCTGGTCGCCGAGCGGTCGGTGGACGGCGGCGGCGCCCCGATGATCTACGCGCTCACCACCGCCGTCACCGTCCGCGAACCCGATCTCAAGGTCGGCAACCTGGAGGTCAACGGCATCGTCCAGGTCCAGGGCACCCGCCAGAACCTCGACGCACCCACCCCCGCCCCCGCCGACAACATCAGATACTTCCAAGCGCCCACCGACGGCACCGTCGTGGGCTATGTGCAGGCAGCCAGCGGCGGCCCCGCCGCGACCGTCGCCGTGACGGTCAGCCGGACCGGCGTCAACGAGTACACGATGCGGTTCACCTCCGACAACAGCGTCTCCTCCCGGCCGCCCACCGAGACCCCGATCAACGTCCCGGTACCCAGAGACGCCCAGCTGACGGTCCGCATGTTCGGCCAGCAGGGCGACAGCAGCGGCCTGACCTGGCTGCCACGCGGCGTCGGACAGCTCACCGCGATCACCCCGCCCGCATCCTGACCTCGGAGTCTCCGTGTCCCAGCCCGTCGCCGCCACCGAAGCCGCGCCCCTGCTCGACTACACACTCGCCTTCGACCCGGACCCGATCCAGGCCGGCCGCCCCTGCACCCTGCGGGTAACCGCACGGGCCGGGAACACCCCCGTGTATGTCCGCAAGACCGTCCTGACCCTGCCCATCGGCACCGGCGCCACCACCCTCACCGCCAGCCCGAGCGGGATCCGGCGGTTGGCGGTAACCGGCGGCGACCATCCCCACCAGGGCGAGGGCTGGCGCATCGCGGCCCCCTCCGGCGGGTCGTTCACCGCCACCCCGACCCTCGCCCGGGGATGGCTGCTGGCCGTCACGCCGCTCACCTTCGGCCTCGCCGACATCGCCGTGAACACGGCGCCCGGGACAGCCGAGTTGCAGATCGCCGAGGACAGCTCCCTGGACGGCTCCTCCTGGCAGACCCGCACCACCCGGCTGGCCCTGCCCAAATTCCCGGCGAACTTCTTTTTCGCGGACTTCCGGCCGGACACCATGCTCGTCCCCAACGGCGGCCACGCCGTCCTGTCCTGGAACGGCTCTCCCGCCGTCTACACGATGACCTGGCAGAGCCACTCCGGCGGCCGCGGCGGCTCAGCCGTCGTCAGCGACCAGAACCCGTGGACCTCCCCGGCCCTCCACGACACCACGGTCTTCCGCCTGGCCGCGAGCATGCTTGGGGGAACGGCCGAACGAGTACTCACCGCACTCGTCTCCGTGGCCCGCCCCCACCTGCTGGTCCACGACCTCACCGCCCTGGACACCGTCCAGATGATGGGCACCAGCCAACCCATCGAGGTCGGCCTGGGCACCACCCACTCCTTCACCGCGCCCACCGACGGAATCCTCCTCGGCCGGGTATCGGCGAACGCCGGCGGCCGGGCCACCGGCATCAAGGTCACCGCCAGGGCCCCCGGCACCGTCGAGTACGTCAACGACTTCGCCTCCGACAACTCCGACACCACCAAACTCCCCGCGGAAACCCCGTTCCACCTCCCGATCCGGCGCGGCGCCCAGGTCACCGCGGTCTGCCGCCACCTTGACCCGCCCAGCGTCCCGGAGAGCCCGGAGCCCTACTTCTCCCTTGTCTGGATCCCCGATGGGGACGCGATCAGAACCAATTGACCGCTCCGGCACCGAATGGTCCGTGACCGAGGTGCTTCCGGCGTTCAGCGCCCGTATCAGCCGCGACGTATTTTTGCTGCCGTCACAGTTGGCGGTGGCCAGGCCGGACAAGGTCCAATGCGGATGGTCGGGGCGGCACCCCCAACACTGACATGCTGGAGCGTCGAGCCGAGGGCGCCGCATACGCCGCACACGCCGCACCGAACGGGGCCTCGGCTGCCCCGCCACGCACCGGGATGGGGCTGCTGCCCCCTGTGCGCTGGACGCCGCCGGCCGCGTTCGAGGCAGGCCAGGGGGCGCCGTCGCCAGCCTCGCCGCGCCCGTAGAGGCCCGTGGACGTCGCGCGGCGTGTGTGTCCGTGCACGCCGGCATCCGTAGGAAGGCCACGTGACCCAACTACGCCTCGTGCTACGTCGTTCAACTGCCCCCACGTCTACGACGCCTCCACCAGCCGACCAGGCCAAAGAAGACAAGTATGGTGGCAGACCATTCTGCGCCACCGATCAGCGCATGCTTCAGGGCCCCCGGCGCCGAATCATCGTCGAACTTCAGGCGATCGAAGAACGTCAGGCTAACGACCGCCGTGGCGGCGATAATCCACCCCAAGCCGAAACGAAGTCGATTGCCCACGAGCACCCCCATGAGAACATCAAACTATCGTGGCCACCGCCACGCCGCCCCCGTCCGCCTTCCCGGGCCTCCCGAGCGCCGAGCCCCAGGGCAGCGACTCTAATGGTTCCCGTCTCCACGCGTCTCCGCATCGCGTGTAGTTCGCCGACTTGTTGCGTGCAGCGCTTCACGCCCCTGCTGGTCGAGGCGGCTCGGCCGTGTCGGCACCGGCTCGGTGACAGGTGGTCCGTCGATGAGACGTATGTCAAGGTCGCCGGCCGGTGGACCTACCTCTGCCGGGCCGTCGACCAGCATGGCCAGGTCATCGACGTCCTGGCCAGCACCCGCCGCGACCAGACGGCCACTGCCGGTTGAAAACCCGGCTGCGGCGAGACCGCGCGGCTGACAGGACGGGAGTTCGTCGACGCGGTCGCCTTCTTCGGCGGGCTACCGTCGGAACTGGTCGACTCCGACGAGCTCGCCGCGCTGCTTCCCCCCGTCGATGATGGCGGATTTTCAGCTCGTCTCCCGTTACCGCTACCGGCCCGCTGATCCGCTCGCGGTCCGCGTCCATCTCGTCAAGGGGGCCGACGATCCGCACGTCGCCAGCGAAGCGTTGGACGGCTGGGCACGGGAGTGCTCCGAGCCGCCGACTCTTCTCGAGGTTCCGGGTGCACACTTCTACTTCGACGAGGACCCGGCGGTCTCCCCGGCCTGTTCCGTGCGATCCGCGGACCGGGCGACGTGCGCGGTGCACCGGGAACCGGCGGCCAGCACGTGGAACTGATCTGACGTCGAACAACCCCA
>NZ_JALKFZ020000191.1 GCF_023243075.1 Frankia sp. AiPa1
CCCCCCCCCCCCCCCCCCCCCCCCCCCCCCCCCCCCCCCCCCCCCCCCCCCCCCCCCCCCCCCCCCCCCCCCGGGCCGCTGTGCTCCTCGGATTCGATTCGGAAAGGGACTGAGGATTCGGTGCGCGGAGACGGTGTCGGGTTTCGGCCGGTTGAGGGTGCGCTGCTGCGCGCCAGTGTGGGCATCGATGCCGGTGCCGTTCCGCGTTGGCCGGACAGCGGCGATCAAGGCGATGCGGCGGCCTGGCGGATGTGGGTCAGCCGGATCTGGATGATCGACGGCGTGGCCGACGCGGTGGCGGCGGCAAGCCCGGCGCTGGCAGCCCGGGTGGCGGCGGTCCAGGCTGGCGAAGTTCGGAAGATCGCCCGGATGCGCCGGGTGGCCGTGTCGCTGGCGGGCTATATGGCGCGGTTGCAGGGGCGAGCGACGCCGTTCGGGTTGTTCGCCGGGATCGCGCCGCTGCATTTCGGCGCTCGCGCCGTGAGCGTCGGCGTCGGTCTGGATGTACGGCATCAGGCGGTGGTCCGTGCCGACGCGGCTTGGGTGGAGGCCGTGATCGCTCGGTTGGAGGCCTGCCCGAGCCTGTTTGATCGCCTCCTGGTGACGGCCAATGATCTCGCCGAAGTGCACGGTGGCCGTCTGGTCATGACCGGCTCAGTGCACACGAGCGGACCAGCGTCGGAAACGACGCCCACAGCATCATCCCGGCAGACCGCACCCATGGGGCGGACGGTGTCACTGCGAAATACCGCGCCGGTCCGATACGCGCTGCGGGCTGCCCGCTTCCCGCTCGCGGTCGGCCTCCTGGTCGACCAGCTCGCCGCGCGGTTCCCGCAGGTGGACGGTACGGCCGTCCGCGAACTGATCAGAAACCTGGTGGAGACAGGTGCGCTGATCACCAGCCTGCGTCCGCCGCTGACGGTCTTCGACGCTCTTGACCATCTGATGGCGGAGCTGGCCGCTTTGGACGCCGCAGAAGCGCCGGGCAGCGGGCCGATCGTCTCCGAGTTGGCCAAGGTCCAAGCCGCGCTGGCCGTCCAGTCCCAGCCGGAATCTGGTCAGGCGTCCTCATCGGCTCTCAGCGCGCGCATGCGCGCGCTGACTGACACGGGCGACACGCCGCCTATGGCGGTTGATCTCCGCTTGGGCGATGAGCTCGCCCTGCCCTCAACTGTTGCGGCGGAGGCTGCGGCAGCGGCGGGGGCGCTGGTGCGGCTCAGTCCGTACCCTGACGGTGCGCCGATGATGGGCGAGTATCATCGACGGTTCCTCGATCGATTCGGGCCGGGAGCAGTGGTCCCGGTCGCCCGGCTCGTCTCGAGCGTCGGCGGTCTGGGCTATCCCCAGTATGGACTCGGGGAGTCTCGGGGACGGCGGATCCCGCCTGGCGGACGGGACGAGCAACTCTTGGCGCTGGCGCAGCAGGCCGCCCTGGACGACGTCCACGAGGTCGTCCTGGACGATCCTCTGGTCAGCAGGTTGGGCTCGGCGGCGGGCAGTCAGGCTGATCGCCGCACCGGCAGCCCCAAGCCCCTGCGGATACCGCCGCATGTCGATCTGTGTGTCGAGGTGCTGGCGGAGTCGGAAGGGGCGCTGGACACCGGGGACTACCGGCTCGCGGTGTGCGGGATCGGGCAGTCTGCGATCGCGACCAGCGGCCGATTCCTCTCGCTGCTGTCGCGCGCCGAGCAACACCGGTTTGTCCGCTCTTACGCGGCGCTTCCGGTGGCGGTCGAGGGCGCGTTGGCGGCGCAGGTGTCGTTCGCGCCACTGCGGACCCGGGCGCGCAACGTCTTCGCCGTCCCGCAGGTCCTGCCTGCGGCCATCGGCCTCGGCGAGCACCGGAGACAGGCTCGGGACCAGGACCGGGCACCAGCCGATCTGGACCTGCGGGACCTGGCCGTGACTGCTGGCCTGGATCGGATGTACGTGGTGTCGCTGTCGTGCCGACGCGTCGTGGAGCCGGTGCTGGTGTGCGCCGCCGCACGGCATGCGGTGCCGCCGCTGGCAATGTTCCTCGTCGACGTTGCCCGCGCCATGTCGGCGACGGTGGCGCTGTTCGACTGGGGCGCCGCGGCCGGGCTGCCGTTCCTGCCGCGCCTGCGGTACCGGCGCGTGGTCCTCGCGCCGGCGCGGTGGCGCGTTCCGCGCGGCGCGCTGCCCGGCGCGGATGCGTCTCTGTCCAGCTGGATGGAAACGATCGCCGCGCTACGTGAGCGGCTGGGTCTACCGGAGCGGATCTCCGTCGGCGTCGCCGACCGGGAGTTCCGCCTGAGGCTGGATGATCCGATGCACGTCGAGCTATTCCGTGACCATCTGCGCCGTCTCCCCGCGCCGACACCCGAAACGAGATCGACGGTGACGCTGACCGAGGCGCCCTCGGAAGCCGACCTCGGCTGGTGCCAGGGCCGCGCACACGAGGTTCTGATCCCGATGGCGAGCACCGCTACCCCGGCTCCCGCACCTCGGATCCTGGCCCGTCCTGGTCCGTTGCCGCTGATCGACCCGTCGGACGAGGTGCTGCCGGGCGGAGAGATGTTGTTCGCCAAGGTGTTCGGCGACCCGGACGGGTTCACCACACTGCTGGTAGAGCGTCTCCCTGGCCTGCTAGTGGGCTGGGACACCGCGCCGTACTGCTGGTTCGTCCGCTACGACGGCCCGGCCCCTCACCTGCGCATCCGTCTACGCACCACCGACTATGGCCAGGCCGCCACCCGCGTCGGCGCATGGGTGGCTGGGCTACGCCGGCACGGCCTCGCCGACGCCCTCCTTCTCGACACCTACCAGCCCGAGCCCGCCCGATACGGCCGTGGACCGGTTCTGGCTGTTGCTGAACGATTGTTCGCCGCCGACTCCGCCGCCGCTCTCGCCGAGCTCACCGCGACTGCCACGGCCGACGATGCTGACCGTCAGGGGCTCACCGCAGCGAGCCTGGTCGACCTGGCCGCTGCCATCCTCGGCAGTCGCACCGCAGGGATGGACTGGCTCCTCGCACGGCGCCACAGCGTGGAAGCCGGACCGGTGGACCGGACAGCGCGACGCCGCGCTCTTCACTTCCACGTCGCCTACATCCACTCCGACGGCCCATCGACTTCGATGCCGTCCACAGCGCCGATCCCGATGGCCACGGCCAGCAACGCAAGGTTTCCCCGCGGCACGAACGCGGCGACAAAGCCGGAGGTCGCAGCAGCGTGGCAGGCACGTCGCGACGCTGCCGACGACTACGCCAGCCTCCTCCGCGGCGGGCGGGCGGGGATGACACCGGAGGAAGTAGTGGAGTCGCTGCTGCATCTGCACCACAACCGGGTCCACGGCCCGGACCCGCACGCCGAGGCCCACGTCTGGCGGCTCGCCCGCGCGATAGCCCTCGCCGAGGCCGCCGGAGCACCGCGATGATCCACGCGACCGCCACCCGTCCCAGGGGCGGTCCTGATGAGGCCGGCGACATCGGGCGGGCGGGCGCGCTCGCCGCCCGCATCGCGGCCGACGTCGCCGACCCGCCACCGCCCGGCCGCCACAACGGTCACGACGACGTCGCCCCGACGAGCTGGCGCTGGCACCGGCAGTCGTTGTCCAAAGGCGCACCCGGGATCGCGCTCCTGCACGCGTGGCACGCCGCGCCCGACGAAAGCGGCGCGCTGGTCCACCGATGGCTTCGCCACGCGACCACGGACGGGCTCAGCGTCGGGCCTGGCGCCGGACTGTGGTTCGGCGCCCCGGCCCTCGCCTACGCCATCGCGACCATCTCCCCCGAACGTTATCGGGACGCCCTGACCAACGTTGACGCAGCCGTCACCACGCTCACCCAGCGGCGGCTGACCACCGCCCGAGCACGGATCCAGGCAGCCAGGCGGCCCCGCCTCGCCGAGTTCGACCTCGTCCGCGGCCTGACCGGACTCGGCGCCTACCTGCTCCGCCGCGACCCCGACCACCCCCTCCTGCGTGATGTCCTGCGCTACTTGGTCGCGCTGACAAGGCCACTTCCCGCCGGCGACGCTGCCGGACCGGACGCCCCTGGTTGGTGGTCCAGCGACCCTCCGCCCAGCCATCCCGCCACCGGCGGCGGTCACGCCAACCTGGGCATGGCCCACGGCATTGCCGGCCCACTCGCGCTGCTGGCGCTCGCGCTCCGCGCTGGCATCATCGTCCCAGGTCACGCCAAGGCCATCGAACGGATCACCGGCTGGCTCGACGCCTGGCGCCAGGATGCTCCGACCGGTCTCTGGTGGCCCGAACACCTCACCGTCACCGACCTGCACACGGGCCGTCCCGCCCAGGCCGGCCCGGCCCGGCCATCGTGGTGTTACGGCACCCCCGGCCTCGCCCGAGCCCAGCAGCTGGCCGCCCTCGCCATCAGCGACCAGCCCCGCCAGGCCGCCGCGGAGCACGCCCTCACCGCCTGCCTGCGCGACCCCGCACAACTCGACCGGCTTACCGATCCGGCTCTCTGCCACGGCTGGGCCGGTGTCGTCCTCTCCACCTGGTGCGCGGCCGCCGACGCCGCCACCCCCGGACCCGCCCAGACACTCCCCAGCCTGACCCGCGCCTTCCTGGCGCACACGGACAGCATCAAGCCGACATCCGGCCTCGCCCACGCCCACCTCGACCGCCCGGACCGCCCCGAGCCGACGTCCGGCCTGGCGACGGCCAGGCACGCCGACAGTCGTCGCGGCCCAACATCCCCGCAGTCTGCGGCCGGGCTCATCGACGGCCGCGCCGGAGTCGCTCTCGTCGCGCACACCCTCGCCACCGCCGACACCCACCCCGCCTGGGCCTCCTGCCTGCTCCTGACCTGATCCAGCGTCTGAACGCCCAGCGATCCGCCCCCGGCCTACGACAGGACAACCCGCCATGACCACTCTCCCGACCAGCGACGGCTGGCGTCAGCTCAACCTCGTCTGCACGGACTGGCAGGCAGCCGAACAGATGGCCGTGGACCACCTGCGGCCCCTGCTCACCGATGCCGAGAACGCAGGCACCGTTCAGGCCTGGTGGTTCGTGCGCAAGGGCGACACCTGGCGACTACGGCTCCGCACCCCCGACGACACGGCCCTCAATGAGCTCGCCAACACCCTCCAGCGCCACGGCGCCCTCCACACCTGGACCGAGTCACGCTACGAACCCGAGACCCACGCCTTCGGCGGCCCGGACGGCATGGATCTCGCCCACGATCTGTTCGCCGCCGACAGCCGACACCTGCTCGACCACCTCGCCACCGCTCGCCCGCACCTGCGCCGCGAACTTCCCGTCATTCTCTCCACCCGACTGCTCCGAACCGCCGGCCTGGAGACCTACGAGCGGGGCGACTGCTGGAACCGCCTCGCCGACCACCGCACCCCACCTGCACCGGCCACCCCACCGGGACGGCAGACCCTCCTCGACATCCAAACCCTGATCACCGCTGACTCCGACACCTCCGGCAGCCCCCTCCACGCCGCTCCCGCCTGGCCCGGCGCCTTCGAACACGCCGGGCGTGGCCTGGCCGCCCTGACCGCCACCGGACAGCTGGCCCGTGGGCTTCGCGGCGTCCTCACCCACCATCTGATCTTCCTGTTCAACCGGCACGGCATCAGCGCCACCGACCAGCGCACTCTGGCCACCGCCGCCCGCACCACCATCTTCGGCCCCATCGACACACCTTGGCCCACCACAACCGGCCCCATCGCCCCGCCCACGATCACGTCCGACATTCCCGACACCAGCGTCCATTCCCACAGAGACATCCGATCAGGTGCCAACGCCAACGGCGACGGCGCTCAGGCTCCCGCAGCCGACGCCCCGGATTCACGCGAACAGCAGGCCACGCGGCTACGCCACGGCCTCGCCGACTACATCAAGGGATGGGGCACCTTCCGCACGCCCCGGATCGAGGCTGCGTTCCGCGCCGTGCCACGGCACCTATTCCTTCCCGGCATCGACCTTGACATCGTCTACGGCACCAAACCGATCGTCACCCGACGCGCCGCCGACGGCACCTCCCACTCCTCCGCGTCCAGCCCCAAACTCGTCGCCACCATGCTCGAACAACTTGATCCGCAACCAGGTCAACGCGTTCTCGAGATCGGCACCGCCACCGGCATCAACGCAGCCCTCCTCGCCGAACTTGTCGGCGACAACGGCGCTGTCACCACCATCGAACTCGACGACGACCTCGCCGCCAGCGCCACCCACCACCTGCACACCGCCGGTTACCAAACTCACGTCATCTGCGGCGATGGCGCACTGGGATACCCCGGGCACGCGCCCTACGACCGGCTGATCGTCACCGCCGAGGCAACCGACATCCCACCCGCCTGGTGGGACCAGCTCGGCCTCGGCGGCCGAGCCGTCATCCCTCTACGGCTACACGGCAGCGGCCTGACCCGCGCCCTCGCCTTCGACCACCACACCTCCGGTCAGATGACCAGCACCTCCGCCGTCGTCTGCGGATTCGTCCCCATGCGCGCCACCACCGGACACGACGAACATGCCAGCGGACACATCCGGCTCGCGGACGACGTCATCCTCAAAATCGATACCACCGAACCCCACGACCCCACCGCGCTCGCCCAGGTCCTGCGCCACTCGCCACGCCAGCGGTGGACCGGCATCCACGTCCGACACGACGAACCCGCCGAACACCTTGACCTCTGGCTCGCCACCAGCACAAACCGCCCCTTCGGACGCCTGTCCGTCGGCCCCACCGCCCGCAACTCCGGCCTCGCCGATCCCGCCCTGCGCTGGGCTGGCGCGGCCCTGTACGAAAACAGCACACTTGCCTACCTCACCGCCCGCGAACCCACCGACGATGCTCTCGAACTCGGCATCACTGCCCACGGCCCCGAAGCCGACAAACTTACAGCCCATCTCGCCGACCTCCTCGACGCCTGGGCACCCAACCGGCCCACGCGGCCCATCATCACCGCCTACCGCAGCTCCGATCCCGTGAACGCCGAAGGGGCCCGAGCCCACATTCAGCGCCCTCACACCCAATTCACCATCACTTGGTGATCCCCATGGTCCCCTCCCACCACAGCACTGCGGCACGCAGAATCACACCTGTCGACAATTCCTCCACGCCGCAGACTGGCCCAGGCACTCAAAAACCCGCGCCCGACACGCGGAGAAACGCCCTACTCGCCATTTTGCCGCGATATTTTCCCCTCGTGCCTCGGCCGAAGCCTGCATGTGGAAGTCTTACCGAACGCCTCGACCGGCTACGTCACAAGGCCGGCCTCGCCCGAAACGGCGAAAACCCGCTTCTACACGCAGCCGAGGCTCTCAACCTCGCCGCCCTCATCGCCAGCGACTGCGCCATGCCACAGCTCGCCCGCGACCTGTGCTGGCGCCAGATCTACCATTTCACCACCGGCCCAGGCCCCTACGACCGCACGACCACCACCCTCGCCCTCCAACCACTGATCAACCTTGCCCGACTCCACACTCGCGACGGTGATGCCACCACCACCTACCACCTGTACCAGGCCCTCCTCCATGCCACCCGCAGCCGAAGCGGGCTCGTCATCGACGGCCACACCGTGCCCCTCAGCGCCCTCGTCGCCGACAGCGATGACCACTCCGCGATCGTCCAATGGGTGTGGACCATCCTCCTCGGCAGCGGTCTACGCGCCCTTAGCCAGACCGGCCGCTGGGCAGACGTCTACCATCACGCTCTCCGCCACAACGGCGTCGGCCGACGCCTCCTCGACGGCCGTCAGATCGCCGTCCTCCACCACGCCACCACCGACCAACCCGCCAAAGCGACCACCCTCGTCGACCGCAGCGACACCTCCGAACCATGGGAGCTCGCAGTCGCGGCATGTCTACGGACCATTACCCGCACCCTGGCCGGCGACACTGATGACAATGAGCCCTCCGCGATGATTGATGCGTACCTCGCGGTTGAATCCGTCCATGCATCGGTGCCCCGGACTTTCCGCCTCCACCTGGGATTGATCGTCGCAGAGCTCCTCCGCATCACCGGGCAGTCCAGCCATGCCGCCATCGTCATCAGCGACCAACTCCTCGATGATGCCCTCCGGGACGCCTACCTCGCCCGCGACGTACTCGCCGCCCCAGCCGGCCTGACGCTCACCAGAAACCGCCAATCCCAGCTACACGCCACCATCCGCCGCTCGAACTTCGGCACACCGCTCACCCCCGGAAACCTCAAAATCCTCCTCAAGGCAACGCACCAGTGCGAGACAGCCCTGGCCACCCAGCTACACCGCCTACAACCCTCCGCCCTCCCACCAGGCGGCCGGCAACGAGGGGACAGCAGCGGGAGCGGGTCCGGTCAGGCGAGGCGGGTGACGGAGACGGTGACGCCCAGGGAGGTGGAGGCGCCGCCGGAGAAGACGCCGCGCATGGGAGGCACGTCGTTGTAGTCACGACCGCGGGCGACGACGACGTGCTGCTCGCCGGCAGGCACGGCGTTGGTCGGGTCGAAGCCCCACCACTCGCCGATCCAGCCCTCCACCCAGGCATGCGACTGGCCGGCGACCGTCTCGCCGACCTCGGCCGTCGCCGACGGGTGCTGATAGCCCGAGACATAGCGGGCGGGCATGCCGGCGGCACGCATCAGGACCAGTGCGAGATGCGCGAAGTCCTGGCAGACGCCCTCGCCCTTCTCCCAGGCCTCGACCGCGGCGGTGTGCACGCCGGTGGTGCCGGGGCAGTAGGTGAGCCGTTCGCGCACCCAGTCGCCGACCGCTGGGATGAAATCGGACGGGCTGTGGCGGGCGGCGAGCTCGCGGGCGGCGTCCACGAGCCGCGGATCGTCACCGGTCGACGCCGACGGGCGCAGGTACTCGACGAACTCGTCGGCGACGGGCTCGGAGGTGAGCCGCGCCCAGGTGGGGGTGTCGACGGGCCGAGCCGCAGCGGTCCCGGTCTGCACGATGGACTGGCCGGTGACGACGAGCTCGGTGTGCGGGGTGTGCAGGTCGAACGCGGTGACCTGGGTGCCCCAGTAGTCCCAGTAACGGTAGGTCTTCGCCACCGGTTCGGTGCGCACCGTCGCCTCGAGGGTGAGCTGCGCGTCGGCGGTCTGCGGGATGATCCGCACCTCGTTGTAGGACGAGTGCACGGGACTCGCGTACCGGTAGCCGGTGGAGTGCTCGATCCGAATCTGCCAGCTCACCGTGCGCTCCCCCGCCTGAACCGGGTCGGGCGGGTGGGGCCCACGGACCACGACGCGCTCACCGGCCGGCCGCGGCGGGACGCCGGGACCACGCGCCGCCGCCAGGCCCCCGCGCCTATCCCGCGCCGGGGTGGGCGGGCGATGCGGGTCGGGCTGGCCGGCCGCGTCAGGCGGTTCGGCCGCGTCGGCCGGTTCATGCCGGTACCTCCATCGCCCATGAGCGGGGCGCCTCTCGGGCGAAGTAGCGGGTGGTCGCCTCGCGGCTGACCGTCGAACACGTGCTCTGCAGGGATGTGAGCAGGTCGGGCATGTCAGCGACCAGATCGTCCACGCTGTGGAACTCGAGTTCGGTGCGGGCCCGGCCGACCAGGCGCCGGGCCGTGTCGTCGACGGTGGAGCGAGGGCTGCCGCGGCTCCGTCCGCCGTCGAGCTCGGCGAGGATCTGCTCGGCGAGCGCCAGCGACCAGTACACCGAGCGGGGAAACAGCCGGTCGAGCAGCAGGAACTCGGCGACCCGGGAGGCGTCGACGGCCCGGCGGTAGGTACGCAGGTAGGCCTCGTGCGCACCGCAGGAGCGCAGCAGGCTGATCCAGCTCTGCGAGTGCGGATGGTCGCTGATGCTCGACGAGAGCAGCCGCGAGGTCATGTCCACCCGCTCCAGGCTGCGGCCGAGCACCAGGAACCGCCAGCCGTCGTCGCGGGCGAGGGTGGCGTCGACGAGGCCGGCGAGCATCGCGGTGCGCTCCCGGACATAGCGGAAGTACACGTGCGGGCCCATCCGGCGGGCCAGCTCCTCGGTATGAGGCAGATCGTTCCAGGTGGCGTTGAGGCATTCCCAGACGTCGCTGGAGACGACCACCCGGGCGCCGCGGGCGTTCTCCCGCGCCGCGGAGATCGCCCCGGTGATGGAGAACGGGCGCGCCGGGTCGTAGGCGAGGATCTCGGTGACCTGCCGCGAGTCGACCGGCTGGCCGAACTCGGCCGGCCGCCCCATCGCGGCGAGCAGTTCCCGTCCGGCGCTGGCCTCGTCGAGCCACGGGTCCTCGAGTACCCGGTGCACGTGGACGTCGAGGATCCGGGCGGTCGACTCGGCGCGTTCGACATAGCGGCCGATCCAGAACAGCGACTCGGCGATCCGGCTCAGCATGCCGCGCGCTCACCTTCCCGGCCGGCGGGCGTGCGGCCGGCCTGGTTCTGTTGCTGCTGTTGCTGCTGGTCGGAGGAGACCGGGCCGAGATCGGGTCCGGACGCGGGGCGGGCGGCCGCGCCGAGCGCGCCGCCCGGGACACGCCCGGGCAGGTATGGTGGTTCGCCTCCCCCGGGTTCGGCGGCGAGCACCCAGGTGTCCTTCGACCCGCCGCCCTGACTGGAGTTCACCACCAGGCTGCCCCGCGGCAGCGCGACCCGGGTAAGCCCGCCGGGCAGGACCCAGATTCGGTTGCCGTCGTTGACGGCGAAGGGCCGCAGGTCGACATGGCGGGGGCCGAGCCGGTCGTCGGCGAGCGTCGGCGAGGTCGACAGGCGCACCACCCGCTGGGCGATCCATCCCCGCGGGTCCTCGCTCACCCGTTCCCGCAGCGCGGCGAGTTCGGCGTCGCTGGCCTGCGGGCCGATGACGATGCCCTTGCCGCCCGACCCGTCGACCGGCTTCACGACCAGGGAGTCCAGACGTTCGAGGACATACGCCCGCTGGTCGGGGTCCTCGAGCCGGTAGGTGTCGACGTTGGCGAGGATCGGCTCCTCACCCAGGTAGTAGCGGATCAGCTCGGGGACATAGGTGTACATGAGCTTGTCGTCGGCGACCCCGTTGCCGACGGCGTTGGCGATCGTCACATGCCCGGCGCGGGCGGCGTTGAGCAGGCCGGCGCAGCCCACCGTCGACTCGGGGCGAAAGTGCACCGGGTCCAGCCAGTCGTCGTCCACCCGCCGGTAGACGACGTGCACCGGATGCTCCCCCTCGGTGGTGCGCATCGTCACCTTGTTGTCGCGCACCGACAGGTCGCGGCCCTCGACGAGCTCCACCCCCATCTGCCGGGCGAGCAGCGCGTGCTCGAAGTAGGCCGAGTTGTAGACGCCGGGGGTGAGCACGACGACCGTCGGGTCGGCGACCTCCGGGGGCGCGGCGGCGCGCAGCGCGCGCAGCAGGTGGGTGGCGTAGTCGGCGACCGGGCGCACCCGGTGGGTGGCGAACAGCTCTGGGAACACCCGGGTCATCGCCCGCCGGTTCTCGATCACGTAGCTGACCCCGGACGGCACCCGGACGTTGTCCTCGAGCACCCGGAAGCCGCCGGCCTCGTCCCGGATCAGGTCGATGCCGGACACGTGCGCCCGCACCCCGTTCGACGGGTCGATGCCGTGCGCCGCCCGGTGGTAGTGCGCGCTGGTCAGCACGAGGCGCCGCGGCAGGACGCCGTCGGCGAGCACCTCGGCCGAGCCGTAGACATCGGCGAGGAACGCCTCCAGCGCCAGCATCCGCTGCACGACGCCGCGCTCGATCACGGACCACTCGTCACCGGCGAGCAGCCGCGGCACCAGGTCCAGCGGGAACGGCCGCTCCTCGCCGAACAGGTTGAAGGTGATGCCGGCGTCCCGAAAGGCCCGGTCCAGCGCCACCTTGCGGGCCGCGAGGTCCCCGCTGGACAGCGGCTGCAACGCGTCGTACAGCGCGGCGTACACCTCCCGAGGGGTGTTCGACGCGTCGAACACCTCGTCCCAGGCCGCCGTGGCCGCCGCTTCCGCCGGATAACCCTCGAACAGGTCCGCCACGGGGCAGAGCGTAAAGTGCCCGTGTTACCTCCGCATGACGTCACGGCATGACGTCCGGGCGCTCACGCTCCTCTGAAGGTGGCGGCGCCCGCCCACGGAGGTGACGGCACCGGCCCCACGGAGGTGGCAGCGCCGGCGGCCCGGCGGGTGCGACGAGGATGGACGACTCGCGGCGGGTGCGCCGATACCGCCCGCCCCGGGCGCGAGACGATGGACCCCCCGCCTGCGTGCACCGGAGCACGCGCGCTGACCGAAAGGCCGCACGATGTCGACGTTGCTGGTGACCGGAGCCGCTGGGTTCATCGGGTCGAACTTCGTCCGCTACTGGCGGGAGCGGCATCCCGCGGACGCCGTCGTCGCGTTCGACGCCCTGACCTACGCGGGCTGCCGGGAGAACCTCGCCGACGTGGCCGAACGGATCACGTTCGTGCACGGCGACATCCGCGACCGCGAGCTCGTCGAGTCCACGCTGCGGGAGCACTCCGTCGACGTGATCGTGAACTTCGCCGCCGAGTCGCACAACAGCCTCGCGATCCTGCGCCCCGGCGACTTCTTCTCGACCAACGTGATGGGCACCCAGGCGCTGTTGGAGGCCGCCCGGACCGTCGGGGTGGCCCGCTTCCACCAGATCTCCACCTGCGAGGTCTACGGCGACATGGACCTCAACGACCCCGGCGCGTTCACCGAGAACTCCCCCTACCTCCCCCGCACCCCGTACAACGCGGCGAAGGCCGGATCCGACCACGCGGTGCGCGCCTACGGCCTGACCTACGACCTGCCGGTGACGATCACGAACTGCTCGAACAACTACGGTCCGTACCAGTTCCCCGAGAAGGTCATCCCGCTGTTCGTCACCCGCGCGCTGCAGGGCGAGCAGCTCCCGCTCTACGCGTCCACGACGAACCGGCGCGAGTGGCTGCACGTGATGGACCACTGCCGCGCGATCGACGCCGTGCTCGAGCGTGGCCGGGTCGGCGAGACCTATCACGTCGGCTCGGGTGTCGAGGCCGACATCGAGACGATCGCCGACACCGTGCTCGCCGAGCTGGGCCTGCCCGCGTCCCTGAAGACGATCGTGCCCGACCGCCCGTCCCACGACCGTCGCTACCTGCTCGACTCCACCAAGCTGCGCACCGAGCTCGGCTGGTCGCCGCTGATCGGCTTCCCCGAGGGCATGCGCTCCACCATCGCCTGGTACAAGGAGAACGAATCCTGGTGGCGCCCCCTGCTCGGCCGCTCCCCCGTCACCGAGACCGCCTGGAAGAGCTGACCCGGGATCCTCCGTAAGACGTTCCAGCGTCCACCGGGCCAAGGGCCGGCACGGGTAAAATGCCGGCCATGTCGGGGGACAGCACTCCAGGATGTATTCCTGGCGCCATCGGCGCTGCAGACGTGGCATCAAGGGCTCACCGCCATTCCCGCCGATGATCATCGATCGTCGGCGGGTCGAGGCGGCGCTGCCGGGCTATGTACTGACGGACGAGTTGGGCTCGGGCGCATTCGGGCTGGTGCTGGCCGCGCGGCACCGGCGGATGGACCGGCCGGTCGCCATCAAGGTGATGAAGGCCGACGGCCCCGACGGGTTGCAGGTGGACTTCGCCACCGAGGCGCGGATCCTGGGTGGCCTGGATCATCCTCACATCGTCCGGGTCCACGACTATCTCGAGGCCGATGACCTCTGCCTGATCGTGATGGAGCTGCTGACCGGCGGCACCCTCACGCGGCGCCGCGCCGCGATGAACGGCGAGCAGGCCTGCGCGTCCGCGCTCGCGGTCGCCGCCGCACTGGCCCACGCTCACTCCCGCGGGATCCTGCACCGAGACATCAAACCCGACAACATCATCTTCACGTCCGATGGGACGCCGAAAGTCGGGGATTTCGGCATCGCCAAGCTGTTCGACGGATTTTCGGCCAGCGCCAGCCGGCTGATCGGCACCCCGCAGTACATGGCGCCCGAGCAGTTCGACCAGGCGGGTCGACTCGGCCCGGCCACCGATCTGTACTCCCTTGGCGTCGTGCTCTACCGGCTGCTGTCCGGACGCCTGCCGTTCGACCAGGCCCGGCCGTGGCAGCAACCGGCCCAGGTGGACGGGCCGCCGCCGCTGCGGGGAGTGCCGACCCCCATCGCCCAGGTGGTGCTGCGCGCACTGGCCCGGGAACCGGGCGATCGCCACCCGGATGCCACCGCGTTCGCGTCCGACCTCGCGCGGGCGGCAACCGACGCCTATCGACCGGGCTGGGTCGACCACACCGGCCTGACCCTCCACCTGCCCGACCCACTGCGCCGCGACATCGACCGAATCCCGTCGCAGCAACAGCCATCACCGGATCCGGATCCGGACGGCGAAGCGCCGCCACCTCCGGCTGGCTCCCCCGAACCGACCCGCATTGACGATGCCCGGCCCGCGGCGAGGCGAGTCCGGTTCCCGCGTGGCCGGACCCGCCGCTGGGCCGTGCCGCTCAGCGCCGCGGTGCTCGTGGTCGCGCTGACGGCGGTGTTCATCGGGTGGATCCGCGCCGACGACAGCCCCGACCCCGACCGGACTGCCCTGTCCCGGCAGCTGGTGAGCGCGGCAGGACGGGCGGCGTCCGCGGGTCAGCCGGACCTCGCCCGCCGGCTGACCGTCGCCGCCTACCGCACCGCGCCCACACCCGAGGCACGCGTGGCCGTCCTGCGCGGGTTCGGGTCCACCGATCATCCGCTGACGTCGTTCACCGGGCATCAGGCATCCGTCACCGACGTGACCTTCAACCCGAGCGGCACGCTGCTCGCCAGCAGCGACTCATCCGGTTCTGTTCGGTTATGGGATACCCATGACCGAGGCCAGGCCGAGGCGATCGCCGTCCTGTCCGGCCATCAGAAAGAGATCGGCAACGTGCGGTTCAGCCCGGACGGGGAACTCCTCGCAACCCGGAGCGACGATCACACGGCCAGGATCTGGGATGTGGCCGGCCAGCACACGACCACCGCGGCGCGGACCGTGTTCGAGCACACCGGTGCGGTCGGCGACGCCGTCTTCAGCCCGGACAGCAAACACCTCGCCACGACCGATAATGGCAATGGCAACATCCACATCTGGGACACCAACATCCGCGGCACCGTCAATCAAGGCAGTAAACTCGCCGAGGTTACAGCTACGCCGACCGGTCATGATTCCGGCAGTTGGATCGGCGCCGTCTACAACCGGACCGGAACGCGTCTCGCCACCAGTGGCATGGACGGGAAAATCGAGCTGTGGGACACCAGCCGCCTTCCGAGCACCTCCGCGCTCCTGGGGACATACCCAAGCAAGACAGGCGGTACTCTCGCCACCGGGTTCAGCCGGGACGGGACTGTCCTCGCGACCCGTGACATGGACGGCACCGCTCTCCTGTTTGATGTACGCCGCAGAGCGCCACTGTCGACGCCCACCGTGCTGCGGGGACACGAGGGCGAGGTCTGGGCGACAGTCATCAGCCCGGACGGCAGGTTTGTCGCGACCGGCGGACGGGATGGCACCACACATCTATGGGCCACCTCCGCCGCCTTCGACGGCAAAAGCACCACCAACACGCTGGCGACATTCGATGGACGCCACGGCGAAATCAGCAGTATCGATTTCAGCCCGGACGGAAGGCTTCTGGCGACCGGCACCAACGAAGGCACGGTCGTGATCTGGGACACGGCTGACCGCAGCACAGTCACCGCACCGCTGCTGACCCTCACGAAGCTGAACGGCTGGCTGGGAAAAGCTGTCTTCAGCCCGGATGGCCGTCTGCTTGCCGCCGGCACCCACGACTGGGAGGGGACTGCACCCGGCAGCGATGTGGCCCGGGTCATGCTGTGGAACCTGGATGCCGATCGGATGGCGCGTGACGCCTGTGCTCACGGAGATCGCCTCACCGAAGCGGAATGGCACGATGCGGTCCCAGCTACTCCGTACCTGCCGCCGTGCCAGGGCACCACGTAAGGATCACTGAGATCCCGCCGTCGGCCACTCGGCGCACATAATCCGCCGCTCCCGCCTGACATCATGGTGTATGCCGAGTTCCGACCACGAGATGCCGCTTGACCTGTTGCGGCTCGATCCATCGTTCCCCGACTGGGTCTGCACGGAGATTCTTGGCGACAAGGACGTGCCGTCGGCGCACCGCGCCGAGTTATACGATCCGAACGTCCGTCCTGCAACGCTTCAGGCCGACGCTGTGGTGCTGTTCTATGAACCGAGTGGGCAATTGCTGCGAGGCACCGTCTATGAGGTCCAGCGCGGCCGCGACCAGCGTAAACTGGCGTCCTGGAAGCTCTACGTCGGCCACTTCGAATCCACCCGAAGGGTGCCGTTCTCGCTGGTGGTCTTCGTTCCGGACCCGGCGGTGGCCCGCTGGTACCAGACCCGTATCGCGGGAGACACCCACAGCGGCGCACGGGTCGTCCCCCGGATGTTCACCTCTGCGGACGTTCCACTGGTACCAGACGTCCAGCTGGCGGCGGCCAGGCCGGCAGCCGTGCTGTTCGCCGCGGAGTACCGCCTGGGTGACGCCGACTTCGGTGTGATGCACCCGGCGCTACTCACGGCGCTGGACGCACTGGATCCAGCCGATAAGATCATTTACGATGACCGGATCGTGGGCCGGATGTCCCCAGCGGCCCGGCGCGCCTGGGAGGAGCACCTGATGTCGACTGCAGTCGGACGGCGTTACTACACCGAGCGCTACAACGAGGCCGATGCCCGCGGAGAGGCCCGCGGAGAGGCCCGCGGGGAGGCGCGCGGGGAGGCGAAGGCCGTGCTGGTCGTCCTTGACGCACGCGGCGTGGCGGTGCCTGACGCCGAGCGCCAGCGGATCCGGGAGTGCCTGGACACCGACCAGCTCGAACAGTGGCTGCTTCGCGCAGCTACCGCCACATCCATCGAGGATGTGCTCGGCGGGTGACAGCCGACCCGCGGTGACAGCCGACCCGCGGGGTGTTGGCCTCAGCCGCTGGTGACGGAGGCGTAGAGGGTGGAGGTGCGTTCGGCGACAGCAGCCCAGCCAAACTCGCCGACGGCGCGATCGCGGCCGGCGCGCCCCATCGCCGCGGCCCTCCCCGGGTCGGCGAGGACAGTGTTGATCGCTTCGGCGAGTGCCAGCGGGTCGTCCGGGGGGACGAGCAGGCCCGTCACGCCGTCGTTGACGACCTCTGGGATGCCGCCGACCCGGGAGGCGACGACGGCGGTGCCGCAGGCCATCGCCTCGAGGTTGACGATGCCCAGCGGCTCGTACACCGACGGGCAGACGAAGACGGTGGCGTGGCTCAGCAGTTGGATGACCTCGGGCTTGGGCAACATTCCGGACAGCCACACCACTGCGTCGCGCTCGGCGCGCAGGCCGTCGACCAGGGCCGTCGTCTCCGCCAGCAGCTCGGGGGTGTCCGGGGCACCGGCGCACAGGACGAGCTGCGCCCGGCGGTCGAGTGCCGAGGCCGCCCGCAGCAGCACCGGCAGGCCCTTCTGCCGGGTGATCCGCCCCACGAAGATCACCGTAGGCCGGTCCGGCTCGATGCCGTACTTCTCGAGCACGTCGGTGGCCTCGTCAGGCTGGTACTCGTCGGTGTCGATGCCGTTGCGGATGACGTGCACCCGCGCCGGGTCGACCGCCGGGTAGGCAGCCAGGATGTCGGCGCGCATCCCGTTACTGACCGCGACGACCGCCGCCGCGGACTCGATCGCCACCCGCTCGCACCACGACGACAGCCGGTAGCCACCCCCGAGCTGCTCGGCCTTCCACGGCCGGCGAGGCTCGAGCGAGTGCGAGGTCATCACATGGGGCACCCCGCCGAGCAGCGAGGCCAGATGGCCGCCGAGGTTCGCATACCAGGTGTGCGAGTGGATCACGTCAGCCCCGGCGGCGGCCGTCGCCATCGACAGGTCCATCGAGACGGTGCGCAGCGCGTCGTTCGCCCCGTCGAGCGCCGCCCACGGCCGGTGCGCGCGCACCCCCGCGACGCCCGCCCCACCCACGACCTCGACGATCCCCGCCGCGCTGGCCCCCGCCCCGATGGTCCCGGCGTCCAACGCCGCCACCACCGACGGAGCCGATGCCGCGGCCAGGTCAGCCGCCGCCAGGTCAGGCGCCGCCAGATCCGGGTCTGCGGGAGCGCGGCCCTCCCGGTGGACGGTCAGGTCCACCAGCCTGGCGAGCTCTCGGGCGAGGTACTCGACGTGCACCCCCGCACCGCCGTACACGTCCGGGGGGAACTCGCGGGTGAGCAGGGCGACACGCATGGACTGGCTCTCTCCTTGAGCGAAATTCGAGTGCAACGACGAGGGGACGGGCAGACGGTACGACCGCTCCGAGGCCGAAGGGCACCGGGGCCGAAGGGCGCCGCACCAGAACTGCACCGCCGCGCCGGGGCGGAACAGCGCCGCCAGGCAGGGCGATTCCGCCACGACTGACGGCTGCCTTCACCCTGCGCAACCGCCCCGGATCGCGTGGTCCCCTTCCGATCGCAGGCAAGATCCAACGAGGTCGTTAAGGGGCCATTTGTGTCCGATTTGCCCCCCACGACGACCTGGATAGCATGCTAGCCGCCGATGCCGCCCCATCAGGCAAGTCGGTGCCGATCTTCGGGCTCACAATGCGTGAAGCCCGGGCGGAGGCCAAGCCCGGGCGGAGGCCAGGCCGGTGGGGTATGGGCGGGCGGTGGTGGCGGTCAGTCGGACACGGTCTGGCCCTTGCCGACGACGGTGACGCCGTTCGGACTGACCGTGAAGCCGCGGACGCGGTCGCGCTCCTTGTCGACTCCGACCTGCGCGCCCGACAGGACCTGCACGTTCTTGTCCAGGATGGTGTCACGCACCACCGCCCCTCGGCCGACGACCGCGTGGTCGAGCAGCACGGCCCGGTCGATCTCCGACCAGGAGTGCACCCGGACGCCCGGGGAGAGCACCGACGAGCGGACCGAACCGCCGGAAACGATCACCCCGTTGCTGACGACGCTGTTCACCGCACTGCCGGTGCGCAACGGATCGTCGTGGACGAACTTCGCCGGAGGCAGTGGCGGAACACTGGTGTGGATCGGCCACTGCCGGTTGTACAGATTGAACACCGGGTCGAGCGCGCACAGGTCCATGTGCGCGTCGAAGTAGGAGTCCAGCGTGCCGACGTCCCGCCAGTAGCCGCGGTCCCGCCCGGTGGTGCCGGGCACGTCGTTGGCAGCGAAGTCGTACACGGCGGCGGTGCGCTGCGCGACGAGCATCGGGATGATGTCGCCACCCATGTCATGTCGGCTGTCCTCGTCGGCGGCGTCCTTGCGCAGGGCGTCGATGAGCACGTCCGTCGAGAACACGTAGTTGCCCATGGATGCCAGCACCTCGTCCGGGCTGTCGGGCAGGCCGGGCGGGTCGACGGGCTTCTCCAGGAACGCCTCGATGATGCGCCCGTCCCGTCCAGGCTGGATGACGCCGAAGCCACCGGCCTCGGCGCGCGGCACCCGTAGTCCGGCGACGGTGACTCCGGCGCCGGATTCGAGGTGCTGGGCGACCATCTGCCGCGGGTCCATCCGGTAAACATGGTCCGCGCCGAAGACGACCACGATGTCCGGGTCGTCGTCGTGGACGAGGTTCAGCGACTGGTGGATGGCGTCGGCGCTGCCGGCGAACCAGCGCGGGCCGAGCCGCTGCTGTGCCGGCACCGGGGTGATGTAGTTGCCCAGCAGATTACTCATCCGCCAGGTCGTGGTGATGTGCCGGTCGAGGCTGTGGCTCTTGTACTGGGTGAGCACGGCGATCCGCAGATAGCCGGCGTTGACCAGGTTGGACAGGACAAAGTCGATCAACCGGTACAGGCCGCCGAAGGGAACGGCGGGTTTGGCCCGGTCGGCCGTCAGCGGCGCCAGCCGCTTGCCGGCTCCCCCGGCCAGTACCAGGCCGAGGACCCGAGGGCTCGGCACGGAGGGCTCCCGTCTTACGGCACGATGGGACGACGACCCGCGGGATCTACCCCCCTTGCCAGCAGCAAATCGCCGATGCCGGCCTGGTTCCTGCGGGATTTCCCAGTCCACCGCAGGTCGCCACTTGCGACCTTACAAGTCGCCCGCGCCCGCTTCGTCCGGGGGCCTACCCCTTGTCCCCTCTGGGCTACACCACCTGACGCACCGCCGCGCCCACGGCCACGGATGGCGGCCAGGGCAGAGCTCGACGAAGGGGGCTCGTCGCTCGTGACAAGGCTGGCCTGTGGGCCGCCTGGCACGCCTGGCACGCCTGGCACGCCGAGGCGATCCCGTTGGCGGAGCAGCGATACAAGGACTATCAGGTGGAACGGGGCGAAGAGGAGGACGGTCGGCGGTGAGCGGATACGCGCGATGGTCGGGCGTTCGGGCGGAGCAGGTCGCCAAGGCCGGTGGGGAAGGAGGAGGCCGTCGCCGCCGGTGAACAGGAGCTGCTGACGGTGGCCGTGGGGCATCGGCTGGCCGAACCGGGCTCGAACGCGCCTCGCGAGCGGCGGCCTACGTCGAGCTCTCGAAGGCGGTGAACAGAGCGGCGTAGCGTCCACCCTGCGCGAGCAGCTCGTCGTGGGTGCCGATGTCGGTCACGCCGCCGGTGTCGACGACGACGACCCGGTCCGCGCTGCGTGCCGTTGACATCCGGTGGGCGATGACGAGCACGGCCCGGTCGGCCGTCGCCGCGATCACCGCGGCCTCCACGAGCCGCTCCGTTCCGGGGTCGAGACCGGACGTGGCCTCGTCGAGCACGACGACGTCCGCGTCGAGCAGGCACACCCGGGCGAGCGCGACGAGCTGCCGCTCCCCCGCCGACAACAGCGACCCGCCCTCGCCGACCTGGGTGACGAGGCCGTCAGGAAGACTGCCGAGCCAGTCGCCCGCGCCGACCGCGGCCAGCGCCCCGGCCAGCTCCTCGTCGGTGGCATCGGGTCGCACCGCCCGGAGGTTGTGGGCGAGCGTGCCGGTGGTCAACTGACCGTCCTGGGCGACCATCACGATCCGTGAGCGCAGCGCGCGGCGGGTCACGTCCCGCAGGTTCGCGCCGGCATAGCTGACCTGGCCGGCGGTGGGGTCGAACAGCCGTGCCATCAGTTTGGCGAGCGTGGACTTGCCGGCGCCGGTCGGCCCGACCAGGGCCACCCGTTCGCCGGGCACGATCGTCAGCCGCACCGCACCCAGGACGTCGGGCTGGCCGTCGGCATAGCGGAAACCGACATCCCGCGCGTCGAGCGGGCCGACCTCCGGCAGCTCGCGGGTGCCCTCCGGCAGGTCCACCGGCTCGTCGAGCAGGCTGTAGACCTTGCGCAGCGCCGCTGCTGCCGATTCGAGCAGCGTGACCACGAAACTCAGCGACTGCACCGGCTCGAAGGCGAGCAGCAGGTACAGCACGAAGGCGCTGAGGGTGCCCACGCTCACCGCGTCCCGCGCGGCCAGCGTGCCGCCGGCGGCCAGCACCGCCGCGATGCTGCCGACGGTCGCGAGCTCCATGGCGGTGAGGTAGAAGGACTGGATCCGCACCGCGGTGACGTTCGCCTTCAGCTGCTGACGGTTGAACCGCAGCAACGACGCGGTCGTACCTGCTTCCTGGCGGTAGGCCCGGACCACCCGCAGGCCGGCAAGCCGCTCGGTCAGCTCGGTCACCGTGTCCGCGACGCGGTCACGCACCCGAGCGAAGGCCGAGCGAGAGGCACGGCGAAACCACACCGTCGCCGCGACCAGTGCCAGTGCCGGCAGCACGCAGACGAGCGCGAGCTGCCACGACAGCACGACGAGCAGCGCGACCAGGAACACGAGGGTGAGTACCGCCTGCATGAACGGCACGACGCCGAGTTGGACGGCGTCCTGCAGCGCGTCGACGTCGGCGGTCATCCGGGACACCAGTACCCCGGCCGGGGTCCGGTCGAAGTAGCGAACCGACATCGACATCACGTGGTCGACGGTGCGGCCGCGCAGCTCGCGGACGAACCACTCACCGATCCGCCCCACCAGCTCGACCTGCAGCCGGGCAAAAGCCAGGCCCGCCATCGCCAGGCCCAGATAGAGCAGGCCGGCACGGGTGATCACACCGGTGTCGGGCCGGCCGGCCACCAGGCCTCTGTCGAGGGCGTAACGCAGGATCCACGGGCCGGCCAGCCCCGTGGCCGTGGTCATGACGAGCAGCAGCGCCGCCAGCGCGACCAACGGCCAGCGTGGCCGCAGCAGCGTCAGCGTCCGGGCCAGCAGACCGCCGCGGCCCAGCCGGGACGGCCCACGGGCCGCCGCCGGGCCGCCGCCGAAGGCGAGGTCGGTGACGGCCTCGCCCTTCGGGCTCGCGTCCTCGAGGGTCGCGGCATTCGAGGCCGCGCCCTGCGGGGTCGCGCCCTGCGGGGTCGCGCCCTGCGGGGTCGCGGCGGTCGGGGGGGTCACGACGTTGCCAGGACGTCGGGGCGGGCCGGAGCCGCCGGACCGGGACAGGGACCTGGGACCGGGACCATCCAGGCCGCTGGGATGGGCGGCCAGTACCTGGCGGTAGCAGGGCGAACTCGCGAGCAGGTCCTGATGAGTGCCGGTGGCCGCGACCCGGCCGCCCTCGAGCAGGACGACCCGGTCGGCGAGGGCGATGACGGCGGGCCGATGCGCGATCAGGATCGTCGTGCGGCCCCGGATCAGGGTCGCCAGCGACGCGACGATCTCGGCCTCCTTGGCCGGGTCCACCGCGCTGGTCGGCGAGTCCAGCAGCAGCACCGGCGGGTCCGCGATCAGCGCGCGGGCCAGCGACAGCCGCTGTCGCTGGCCGCCGGAAAGGCTCAGGCCCCCGCCGCCGACCGGCGCCTCGAAGCCGCCGGGCCGTCCCGCCACCACGTCCTGCGCCCCGGCGAGCCGGACCGCCGTCCGCAACCGTTCGTCGTCGGCCGTGGGCGCGCCAAACCGGAGATTATCCCGGATCGATCCCCTGAACAGGAACGCGTCCTCGAACCCGACGCCGAGCCGAGCGCGCAGCTCGGACAGCGGCCAGTCCCGGACGTCTCGGCCCCCTAGGCTCACCCGGCCGGCGCCGACATCGTAGAAGCGGGGCATCAGCGCGGCGAGCGTGGTCTTGCCGCTGCCGGTCGCACCAACCACGGCGACGCATTCGCCGGCCCGCACCACGAGGTCGAGCTGGCGCAGTACGTCACGACCCGGCACGTAACCGAACGTCACTGACTCGAACCGCACCTCAAGCCCCTCGCCGAGCCGGGCGGGCGCCCCGCTGGCTGTACCCGCCACGCCAGCCGTGCGAGCCGTGTCAGCCCTGTCAGCCCTGTCAGCCGTGCTGGCCGTGCTGGCCGTGCTGGCCGTGCTGGCCGCAACCACCGTCGCCGTCGCCGTCGCCGTCGGTTCGGGCTGCTCGTCGAGGAGCGCGGCGACCAGCCTCGCCGACACCGCCGCTCGTTTCAGCTGGGACGCGGTCATGCCGGCGATCCGCAACGGACCGACCATGATCAGCCCAAAGTAGTTGAACTGGACCAGCTCACCGACCGTCAGATCCCCGTCGGCGACGCGTAGCCCGCCGATCCACAGCACGCCGACCAGGCCGAAGGCCGGCAGCAGTTCGACGAGCGGCTGGTAGGTCGCGCGGACCGAGTTCAGCCGCAACGCCGCCCGCTGGACCTGGCCAGCCTGCCCGCGGACGCGGCGCCGCTCATCGTCCTCGGTACCGAGGCCCTTCGTGGTGCGCACGCCGGCGATGGTCTCCTCGACGGTGCCGGCCAGCCCGCCGAGCTCGGACTGCAGCGCCAGGGCCCGCGGGCCCAGCTGCCGGGTGAACCGGACGGCGACCACGAACACCACCACGGCCGGTGCCAGGGCGACGACCGCCAGCACCGCGTCGATCCCTGCCAGCAGGGTGGCCGATCCGACCAGCATCGCCACGTTGGACACCATGATCGGAATATTGATCACGGGCTGCTGGATCTGCTGCAGGTCGGTCGTCGCCCGGGCGAGCAGGACACCGCTGGGGTTGCGGTCGTGGAAGGCCGCTGGCAGCCGCACCACTCGCGCCAGCAGCTGGTCCCGCAGGTCGGCCTCCACCACGAAAGCGAGACACTGCCCGCAGTAGCGCCGCAGCCCGGCGAACCCGGCGCCGAACACCGCCAGCCCCGCGAACAGCGCGACCCCGAGCCACAGCTGGTGCGAGTCCCCGCCCAGCACTCCGGCGTCGAGCGTGTGCGCGACCACCAGCGGCGCGGCGAGTCTCGTCCCCGTCCAGAGCAGGCCCGCGCCGATCCCGGCGCCCAGCAGCCGCGGTTGACGGCCTACTGCCGCCGTTACCAGTGCGAGTCCCGGTCCGCCTCTCACCTCGGGCCCCGCGGTGGGGGCGGGTGCCGTCGCCGCCTGGTCGAGGGCGCAGGCGGACACGGGACCGAGGTGACCTCACCGTCGTCACGTCGGCACTGGACCAGGGAATGCCGGATCACGCCCCGATGCCGACCGCGGTAGAGGTCATCAGTCTCATCGCGCGAGACCACCGACCGCCGCGTCGGCGGCCAGCGCCGCCGGCACCGGTGCGATGTCGCTGCGCCGGGCCGCCTCGCCGCGGTCGCGCCGGGCCACCTCCTCGCGCACCAGCGGGATCAGGTGCCGGCCGTAGTCGATCGCGTCGTCATACGGGTCGTAACCCCGGATCAGCAAGGTCGTGACACCGATGTCGACGTAGTCGAGCAGCGCCTCGGCGACCGTCTCCGGCGTACCGACCAGCGCCGTGGAGTTCCCGCCACCGCCGATCGCGGCGGCCAGCGGCGTCCACAGCGCGCGGTCATGCAGCTCGCCCTTGGCCGCGGCGGCCAGCAGCCGCTGCGAGCCGACGTTCGGCGGCGTGTGCCTGTCGCCGCCGATGAAACCGCGGAACTCCTTGAAGTACTCGGCGGCCTTACCCACGTTCTCCGTGGTCGACGCCAGGATGCGGTGTGCCCGCTCCCAGGCCAGTTCCTCGGTGGGGCCGAGGATCGGCCGGAACGACACGCTGATGCGTGGCGACGTGGTCCGGCCGGCGGCGGCCGCCGCGGCGTTGACCGCCGCGATCTGCTGGGCGGTCTCGGCAAGCGGCTCGCCCCAGAGCGCGAACACGTCGGCGTGCTTGCCGCCGACCCGGTAGGCCGCCTCCGACGAACCGCCGAAGTAGATCGGCAGGTGCGGCTGCTGCACCGGCGGCACCGCGGACAGGTGATCCTCGAGCTGGTAGTACCGGCCGTGGTGGGAGAACGGCTCGGTGGCGGTCCACGTCTGGCGGACCACCTCCAGGTACTCGTCCGTCCGGTCGTAGCGCTCGTCCTTGTCGAGGTAGTCGCCGTCGCGCCGCTGCTCGGCGTCGTTGCCCCCGGTGATGATGTGGATCGCCACCCGGCCGGCGGAGAAATGGTCGAGGGAGGCGAAGTAGCGTGCCGCCACGGTGGGGAACACCACCCCGGGCCGGTGCGCGACCAGGTAGGCGAGGCGCTCCGTGTGTGCCGCCGCGTAGGCGGCGACCTGGATGTTGTCGACCGATCCGCTGCTGTACCCGATGAGCACCCGGTCGAAGCCGGCGTCCTCGTGGGCGATGGCGAAGCGCCGGGTGAAGTCGCGGTCCACGACCGGCCCGGCTGTGAACGTGCTCGCCTCCGAACCGGGGCGGGTGGCGATCAGACCGACGAACTCAACCGGCATGGCGGTGCCTCTTTCCGGGCGGGGATATCTGGTGGCAGCAGTCGAACGAAAAGGGCGAGCGGGCGGGGAGGCGCCTCCGGCTCGACCAAGTCGATAGAAAAAGTGAACTTGAGCCCGCAGATCACCCAGGCCGAATCCCCGGCGCCGCGGCACGACGCGTGTGCTCGGCAAGGGGAACCCGGCCTACGCCGCACGACCACGCGGCGGCGCGGCCCCGGGGCGGGCCTGGGCCTTCGGCGCCTAGACCGCCGGCAGCCTGCCGTTACAGAGCGCGTTCGACAGCTGTCGCAGACTGAGGTCGAACCGCCGCGCTGCACGCCGAGCCGAGGTCATACCTCGCAGATTGACCGAAGCGGGCGAACCTGTCAACAGCCGACCAACCTGCGACTACGCCATCACATAAAGCCAGCGTATCGCTCGTGTTCCCGCACTGCGGCGGCGACGGCTCCCACCGGCAGACGCGACTGAGCCGCCCGCCTCAGGCCGCCATCCGCAGCAACTTCAGGGTGATGTCGTGCAGGCGGCGAGCGTCCTCGAGGTCACGCGATCCCGGATCCAGCGGGACGCGCTCACCTTCGAGCACCGCGGTCAGTCGTTCCCGCCCGGCAGGCGCGACCACGGACGCATGGGCGGCGGGCGGCTCGAGGAAGGGAAAAATCTGCGCGACGGCTGTCGCCACCGACTTCCCGGTCACGCGCAGCTGGTCGACCTGCGCGGCGGTCACCGGGGAATGATCATACTCCCCGGCGAAACTTGTGACGACCACCCCTGGGTGATTCACGACGTACCGGATGCCTTCGTCGGCGTACCGGTCGACGAAACTGACACCGAGCAGGTCGTTGAGCCGGCCGGCATGCCCCATCGCCCCGACACCGTGATAGCCCCGCTCCAGCTGCAGATCATCCCAGCGCACCGGGCCGGTCTGCCAGGCGGCGCCGAAGTTCAGCACGACCGGGTGCTCGGCCCGGCTCAGCGGTCCGACCAGCCCATGACTGAGCAGGAATCTGCTGAGATAGAACAGCCCGAAGTTGCTCTCGAAGCCGTCGACGGTCTGCACCCGGGCCGACCGGTGGTACCTCGCGCCGAGCACCAGCACGTCGAGCACCGGATATCGCTGCGCGATCCACTCGGCCAGGCGACGGTTCTCCGCGACCTCGCTCAGGTCGGCGCTCAGGAAATGAGCCCGCTCGCCGATGCCCGCGAAAGCTCGGCCCTTCCGCTCGCTGCGCCCGATGACGAGCACCTCATAACCCCGGCGCAGGTACTCCTCGGCGAGCCCGCGGCCGATGCCGTCGGTACCACCCGTGATCACTGCGACCGCCACCACCGCTTCTCCATTTCCACCTGGGACCCGTTCCACCAGGCGGACACGGCTCCACGCATCGGATACTTTGAACTATCAAAGTATCCGATGCGGGACGAAAGAAGAAGTCAGCGCGGGGCCGCTTCGTCCGTGGCGCCGAGCCCGAGTTGCTCGGCCAGCCCGGCGAGCATGTGCTCATGGATGCGCAACAGCACGTCGGCGGCCTGGTCAAGCCGGTCGTCGGGCACATCGGCGAACACCGCCCGCAGAAGCACGTGCCGTGCTGCGCGCACCCTCTCGACCGTCGCGCGTCCCTGCGGTGTGATGGCGATCAGGCTCGCGCGGCGGTCTCCTAGCACGGGGATCGTCTGGACGAGGTGGTTCTCGCGCAGCCGGCGCAGCTGCAGCGAGACCGTGGAGACATCGACCTGCATGCACTCGGCGATCACAGAGATCCGCAACGGCTCCACAAGACCGAAGAACTCCAGCAGCCGCAACTCACTCGGCGCCAGCTCGCAGCCCGAGCTCTGGGCGATCTCCCTACGGATGTGCCGGCTCTCGCTCCACCGCACCAGCGCCGAAACCCCCACCTCCAGCCGCTCCAGCGCCGTCACACCTGGTCGCGCGGATCCCGACGGCACGGTCATCGGCAGCTCGGTGCCCGACGGCACCGCTTCCGACGGCGCTGCTTCCGACGGCGTGGCGTTCGGCGACGCAGAGGCGGATGTGCCGGCCCGAGACGGCTGCGCGGAACCCATCACGCCAGGCTAGTCCCGTTGTCCGCACATGCAGCCGCCAGCCGACCCGCATCCGTCACCGAGAGCACCCAAAAGCACTCCCGGTACCCAGGTCGGCACACCGGACACCAGCCCACTGCGCAAAGCGGGCGGCGCTCGCGGCTCAGACGCGGTAGAGCTTGGCGCCGTTCTCGCCCATGACCTTGCGCTGGGTCTCGGGGCGCAGGGTGGCGATCGTCTCGGCGACGATCTCGAGCGGGTTCGGGTGCAGGCTGGTCGGGTGCGGGAAGTCCGTCTCGAACATGATGTTGTCCTCGCCGATCTGGTCGATGAGGTGCTGCAGGTCGCCTCGGCCGGTCTCGAACCAGAAGGTCGCGTACCAGTTGTCCCGGAAGTACTCGGACGGGAGCTTGTTCAGCTTGTCGGTCCAGGCGGGCGCGTTCTCCTTCAGCTCGTAGTCCATCGCCTCGAGCATGAACGGAATCCAGCCGATGCCGCTCTCGACCGAGACCATCTTGAGGTTGGGGTGCCGGTCGAATATCCCGGAATACGCGCTGTTGAGCAGAAGCCGCGAGTTGTTCTGGAACAGGGAGGCGCCGCCGATCGCGGGCTTGACGTAGTCGTCCTGGCTCGGCCAGAAGGTCGTGCCGAAGTAGACGAGTGACGTCTGGCTGGCGCCGATGTGGAAGTGGACGGGCAGGTTGAGCCCGGCGCAGACCGCCCAGAACGGGTCCCAGGCCGGGTCGCCAAGGTCGGGCGAGCCGGAGTCCTGCGGGTCGGCGGTCATGTTGACCCCGCGCGCGCCCATGGCGGCGCAGCGCTCGGCCTCGCGGACGCAGGACGCGATGTCCCATGCCGGCATGATCGGCATGGGCAGCAGCCGGTTGCCCGACTGCTCCTGCACCTCGGCCATCGCGTCGTTGTAGAGCTCGATGCACAGGCGCAGGATCACCTCGTCCTTGACCGAGTTCCGCAGGTTCTGCCCGCCGATGCCGATCTCGTTCGGGTAGAGGACCTGGGTGTAGATGCCCAGCTCGTCCATCAGGCGCAGGCGCTCCACCGGGTTCCACGCGGCGGGATGCACGTCGTTGATCGTCCACGACCCGCCCTGGGAGGCCCTGAACGGATGCTTCTTGCCGTCGTGATCGATGGTGCCACCGGAGCCCGCCTTGCCGAACGTCCGGCCGTCGACCACCCACATGTCCACGCCGTCGATGTGCTCGACGTGGGGCACCCGGTCCTCATAGCCCTTCGGGGCCCGCTCGGTGAACAGGTCATGGCGCTCGGTCATGTGCGCGTCCGCGTCGAGCACGCGCAGGTTTTCAGCCAGCTTGACCATCCGTAGCCTCCTTGCGTCCACCCCGATCACTTGCCAGATCAGAGTGAACGTACACTCACATGTGACCGCTGGCAATTTTTTATTTTTTATTTGACCGGGTTGACAGGCCGTGGCCACGATGGCGCGATGGGTACTTCATCCGTGCCGCAGCGGACGAAGACGAGCGCGGTCGTCGTCGAGTACGTGCAGCGGGAGATCTTCGAGGGACGCCTGCGCTGCGGGGACCGGATCTACGTCGAGCGCCTCGCCGCCGCGCTCGACGTGAGCCCAACCCCGGTCCGGGAGGCCCTGGTGCTGCTCGAACGGGACGGCCTGGTGTCCGCGCAGGTGCACCGGGCGACCTTCGTGCAGCACTTCGACGCGCGGACGCTGCGCGCGGACTTCCACGTCCTCGGCCTGCTCGGCGGGGTGGCCGCTGCCCGCGTCGCGCTGGACCGCGACCCGCGGGTGCTCGAGGCGCTGACGAGCCTGCTCGCCGAGCTCGCAAGCAGCGGCGATCTGGTGGCGCGCCGCCAGGACGTGGCCGGCGAGATCCTCCGGCTGCAGAACCGGGCCGGTGCGACTCCACGGCTGCGCGCCGAACTGCACGGCTACGGCGGGTTTCTCGGCTGGGCCGCGGCCCAGTGCGACCGCCGCGGCCACGCCGAGATCGTCGAGGCACACCGCCGGGTCATCGAGGCGATCGTCGCCGGTGACCCCCGGCTGGCCTCCCGGACACGGCTCGCGGACGCCACCGCCGTCGCGGAACAGGTCGTCGGCGAGCTGACCCGGCGCGGCGTGCTGCGCGCCGACGGTACGAACTCGGCGGTCAGCCCGGAACCGAACGCGGGAGCCAGCGCCATGCCCGCGGAGCTCCTCGACGGCGAGATCCAGGCCACTCCGCGCCGCCGTCCCGCCTCCCAGGACCAGTTGATCGACTGACGGCGCCCACGACTGACGGCACGCTCACGGAGGCGGCCCTCGCGCGGGCGCGTCAGCGCTAGGATGCGAGTGAGCGTTTACCCATCCACGGACGCGATCGACCGACCTGTGTCAGGAGCGCATCATGCCGAGGCCGAACTGGCAGCTGCTTCCGGATCCCGAGCCGCAGGAGCGCAGCTACTCGATCGTCTCGGTGGATGACCATCTCACCGAGCCCGCGGACCTGTTCGTCCGGCGCTTCCCGGCGCACCTGCGCGACCAGGCTCCCCATCTGATCACCACACCGGATGGCCTGGAGGCCTGGCTCTACCGCGACCGGCTCTACCGCGACAACGGGATGAGCGTGGTGGCCGGGCGCCCGAAGGCCGAGTGGACCCTCGACCCGCTGAACTTCGCCGAGATGCGCCGCTCCGCCTGGGACGTCCACGCCCGGGTGCGGGACATGGACGTCGACGGCATCTGGGCGTCGCTGTGCTTCCCGTCCGGGGCCTGGGGCTTCACCGGGCGCGCGCTGTCGATGAACGCCAACGAGGAGGTCGGCCTCGCCGCCATCCGGGCGTGGAACAGCTGGATGCTCGAGGAATGGCATGGCGCCTACCCGCAGCGGTTCATCCCGATGCAGCTGCCCTGGCTGCGGGACCCGAAGATCGCCGCCGAGGAGGTCCGGCGCAACGCCGAGCGCGGGTTCACCTCGGTCTCGTTCCTGGAGTCGCCGCACCTGCTCAAGCTGCCGCCGATCACCAACATCGGGCACTGGGAGCCGTTCTTCAAGGCGTGCGAGGAGACCGACACCGTCCTCTCGCTGCACTGCGGCGCGAGTGGCTTCGTCCTGCAGGGTTCGCCCGGCGGCGGGCTGAACGTGCAGACCTCGCTGTTCCCGGCCGGCGCCTACTGTGCCGCCATCGACTGGGTGTGGGCGGGCATCCCGTCGCTGTACCCGGATCTCAGGATCGCGCTGAGTGAGGGTGGGATCGGCTGGGTCCCGATGGCGATCAACCGCCTCGACTACGTGCTCGAGCACTCCGGCGGCGGCGGGACGCCGTGGACGTACGACCTGACGCCGAGCGAGGTGCTGCGCCGCAACTTCTACTTCTGCATGCTCGACGATCCCGGCACGCTCGACCAGCGCCATCTGATCGGTATCGATCACATCCTGTTCGAGACGGACTTCCCGCACGCCGACTCGACCTGGCCGGGCTCCCAGGACCTGCTGCGCAAGCGCTTCGCCGACCTCCCGCGGCACGAGGCCGTGATGATCGCCGGCGGCAACGCCGCCCGGCTGTTCCGCCAACCGCTACCCTCTGCCAGTGACTGGCCCGCGATCACCGCGTAAGACCGGTCCGGCCGACGGGTCTTTCCGCCTTCGGTGCGGCACATCGGATTCTCGCTCCGACCGGCCGGCTCACGTCCGAGGATCGTTGCGGCGCGCCAGGACGTCCTCGTCCGAGCAGAATCCGGTGCGCTTTCGTTTCAGGCACAGCAGACCCAGCAACGAGCCGGTATCGTCGACGACCGCGAGGCGGCGGCGGCCCGACCTGATCATCTGTTCGAGGATGACGTCCGCGGCGGCGTCCGGCGACACGACGCGACCCGAAAGCCGGCCCAGCGGCGCGGCCAGCAGCTCGTCCGGCACGTCCTGGCCAACGTCATCCCGGTCGATCAACGAGATCAGACGGCGACCGGCAGTGATCGGCACGGCGTGCACATGGTCGTCGGCGAACATCCGGCGGACCTCACCGACCGTCGTGGTCGCCGAGCACAGCTTCGGATGCCGCACCATCGCCCGCGCGACGGTCCAGTCCGCCACCGAGCTCTCCACTCGAGGTGTCACTCGAGGTGTCAGGCCGCGAACGAGGCCCAGGCGGTGATCGCCTTGCCTCCGGTCTGACGGGTGGCGACAACCTGGATGGCGATGACCTTCTCACCGTTTTCCACGGTCAGGTCACTGACCGTTCCGGTGACCGTGAGAACGTCGCCCGGCCACACCTGCTCCTCGAAACGCACCCCGAACCGGCGCACGTTGTCCGGCCCGAACAGGTCGGTCAGATAGGTCGCGACATAGCCCGCCTGCAGCATCCCGACGCTGAAGACGGTGGGGAAGCCGGCCGACCTCGCGAACTCCTCGTCGTGGTGAATCGGATTGAAGTCGCCGCTGGCACCCTGGTAGCGGACGATGTCGGTCCGGCTGATCGGGCCGAACGCGCGTTCCGGCAGGGTGTCGCCACTGGCGTAGGTCATGACGGTGCCCTCCCGGTCTGGATCACGGTCTGGCGACCCTGGGCCACGAGTGCGCCCTCGCCGTTGGCGAAGTCGTCGACGAAGACGATCACGGTCATCGTGCCACCACGCCTACCCTGCTTCTCGGTGACCGACTCGACCCGAGAGGTGACGGTGAGTTCCTCGCCCGCACGCGGAGGCGGACCGAAGAAGATGTACTCCTGCTGGCCATGCAGGATGCGCCGGACGTCAAGCTCCAGGCCGTCGGGCAGTTTCGGCCCCGAACCGTCCGCGGGCGACCAGAAGATCTGGGTCCGCAGGAAGGTCGGCGGGATGGGCGGTGCCGGGTCGTCGACATAGGCGGGCGACGCGCTTCCGGTCGCGGCGGCGAACTCGCGGATCTTGCCACGTTCGAGCGGCATCGTGTAGCCGCCCGACCCTTCATCGCTGCCCACTGACCCGCCTTCCGATCCATCCCCCGCGGCCGCCACCCTCGCACACCTGTGCGGGCGCGGCGTACCCGGGCAGCGGAAAAGGGATCTGGACCGCCCGCACGCCGCGTCCAACGTGGTCCACCCGCATGTCGAGCGCCGCCCGGCGCGACCCGGCCCGCGTGTACGACAGTGTCCACCCGGTACGCCTCGAAAGTCGACTTCGTGGTGGTTGGCGAGCCAGCCCTCGATGTGGCGCGCGGCGCCGAGACCAGCGCTATTTCTCCGGCGGCGCGGAAGGTCGCGCGACCGGCACCACGTCCATGAGTTGTTCCAGGCCGGCATAGTCGGCGGGGTTGGTGGTGAACAGGGGCAGGCCCTCCGCGATCGCCGTGGAGGCGATCATCAGATCAGCGACGCGGCGGCGCGGTTTGCGTCCAGCGGCCACGACAGCGGCGGACACCCGGCCGTAGAGCCGCGCCGCCTCGGCGTCGAACGGGATGGGATCGAACTCGTTCTCGGCCCGCTGGAGCGTCTCTGTCCGCCGGGCCCGTTCCTCGTGTTCGTCGTACCGATCCTGCTCGTCATTGCGGCGGACCTCGTGCGGGCCGGCGGAGAGCTCGGCGAGCGTCACCGCGCTGATCGCCATCTCGTCCGGGAGATCCTCCGGGGGAATCCAGTGCCGAAGGATGACGATGTTGGTGTCGAGCAGACCTCGCCGGACCGGCTCGCCGCTCATATGCGCTCGTCCTGCCACTGGTCGACCGCCGCATTCTGATCGGCACGAAACGCGTCCAGATCAGAGTGGGGGGCGTTGCGCGACATCGCGGCGAACTCCTCCCGGGAGATGAACCGACGCCTGCGTCGGATGGGGACGAGCTGACCGATCTCGCGACCATCCCGGGTGACCGTAAAGGACTGCCCGCTTTCGACAGCGTCCATGATCTCCCGCGATCTCGACCGCAGATCCCGCTGGGTGATCTCGGGAGTGCTCACGCCGTCACCGTAGCACCGTGTGCTACAGGGTGCTACGCCCATGCGCGTCCTTCTCTGGATGAGACTGTCGTGGGCGGTAGGCCGGCTGTGGGCCAGGCCGGGGTTGCGGCGGGCGATGGAGGAGTGTGGATGGGGATCTATACGGAGCAGGTGGTACCGCGGATCATTGACGTCGCGCTCGGGCGAGTGGTGGAGCCGGCGCGGGCCCGGGTGACCGCCGGGCTGAGCGGGACCGTGCTGGAGATCGGTTTCGGCTCGGGTCGCAACCTGTCGCACCTGCCGGCGCAGGTCAGCCGGGTCCTGGTGGTCGAGCCCGCGGCGACCGGCCTACGGCTGGCGCGGCGGCGGATCGCCGCTGCCACCGTGCCCGTCGACGTCGTCGGGCGGGACGGACAGCGGTTGGCGCTCGCCGACGCCTCGGTCGACCACGTGCTGGTGACCTGGACGTTGTGCACCATCCCCGACGTGGACCAGGCGCTGCGGGAGGCCCTTCGCGTCCTGCGCCCCGGTGGGACACTGCATTTCACCGAGCATGGTCGCTCCCCACGGGAGCGGGTCGCCCGCCGGCAGGACCAGCTCACCCCGGCCTGGGGCCGGCTGTTCGGCGGCTGCCACCTCAACCGGCCCATCGACGAGCTGGTCACGAAGGCCGGCCTGGCGCTGCGAAGCCTCGACCACTACCGGGTGGGCCCCGAGTTCATCGGCTACGGCTACGAGGGAGTCGCGGCAAAACCCGAATGACCCGACCGCGAGGGCCGCGCCGTCGCCTCGGCGCATGAGCCGTTCCCGCGAGCGGCCGGGCGCCGTCAGCCCGCGGTGCGGATGAGCTTCCGGTTGACGAACTCATCGATGCCGAACCGGCCCAGCTCACGGCCGAAACCGGAGCGTTTCACCCCGCCGAACGGCAGCTCGGCTCCTTCCAGCCCGACGCCGTTGACGAACACCATCCCGGCGTCGAGCCGGTCGGCGACGCGGGCGGCCTGGTCAGGGTCGGTGGTGAAGACGTAGGAGCCGAGGCCGAATGGGGTGTCGTTGGCCAACCGCACCGCCTCGTCCTCGGAGCTCGCCGCGAAGACGATGCCGACGGGGCCGAACAGTTCCTGGCCGTAGGCATCGTCGCCGGGCCTGACCCCGGTCAGTACGCCGGGCGGGAAGAACGCCCCGCGGCGTTCGCCGGCGCCGGCGTACCGGGCGCCCTGCGCGACCGCCCGTGCGACCTGGCTCTCCAGGTTCCGCGCCGCGGCGGCCGACGACAGCGGAGCGATGCCGTCGGCCGCGGCGATGATCCGCGCGGTGAACCTCGTGACGAAGTCGTCGTAGAGGCCGTCCGCGACGATGAACCGCTTGGCGGCGTTGCAGGCCTGCCCGGTGTTCTCCAGGCGGGCCTCGACCGCCGCCGCGACGGTGACGTCGAGGTCGTCGGTGCTCAGCACGAGGAACGGATCCGAGCCGCCCAGCTCCAGGACGACCTTCTTCAGGTGCCGCCCGGCGATCTCGGCCACCGCGGTGCCAGCCCGCTCCGAGCCCGTCAGCGAGACGCCCCGCACCCGCGGGTCGGCGATCACCTCGGCGATCTGGTCGTTGGTCGCGTAGAGGTTGACGTAGGCACCCTCGGGCAGGCCGGAGTCGAGGAAGATCTGCTGTAGGGCCTCGGCCGACTCCGGGCACTGCGGCGCGTGTTTGAGCACAATGGTGTTGCCGAGCACCAGGTTCGGCCCGGCGAACCGTGCGACCTGGTAGTACGGGTAGTTCCACGGCATGATCCCGAGCAGCACCCCGACCGGGCCGCGGCGGACGACGGCGTTGCCGTCCCCGGCCAGCAGCGGCACCGGCTCGTCGGCGAGCAGCGCCTGCGCGTTGTCGGCGTAGTAGCCGTAGATGTCGACGCAGAAGTCGACCTCGGCCACCGCCTGGTCGTAGGGCTTGCCCATCTCGCGCTGGATGATCCGGGCCAGCTCCGCACGGCGCTCGCCGTGCCGCTCGGCGACGCGACGCACCAACGCGGCGCGGTCGGCGACGGTCCGCGTGCGAGACCAGTCGGGGTAGGCCCCCGCCGCGGCGGCGACCGCCGCCGCGGCCTGCTCGTCGCTGGCGGTCGGGTACTCCCGGACCACCTCCCCCGTGGCCGGGTCGATAACGGCGTACTCACTCACCAGTACGGTCCTTCCATTCCAGCTGGTAGCCGACACGCGCTGGGCCGCCGACGCGTACCGGTCGCGCGGGACGAATCCCGCGGCGCCCCGCACCCGGCGGCTCCCGTCAGGCCCGCCCCTGCCGGGCCGGCCGCTCCCGGACCGATGGTGGTACGAGCGGGCGCCCACCGCGAGTCCAGATCCCCGTCCCCGTCACCGTCACCGGTCCACGTCCACACCCTCGCCCTCGTTTGCCTGTTTGTCGTTCCCCGGCGGGTGTACCGGCGGGGGCTGCGGGGTGTCAGGTCTGTGGCAGACCGTCGATCAGCCGGCACGATGACGCTGGCTATGATTGCATCGTCATCGGACATTCCCGGTCTTTTCCGGTTCGGAGGATTGCATGGCGCCGACGTCACGTTTTCAGCGAGTAGCGGCCCTGCAGCGCCGTTTCGTGGATCGTGAACCGGTGCTCGCGGCATTCAACGCCGAACTCGCGAGAGCCGGCCGGGAGCCGCGGATTTTCAACGTGACCGGTGTGGGTGGTATCGGAAAATCGAGGCTGCTCCACGAACTGAGGAGCCGCGCTGCCGTTGACCACCGGACCGCGTCGCTTGACCTTCAGGTGCAGGCAATGCGCCAGCAGGAAGACGCCCTCGCGGTTCTGCGTACCGCACTCGGCGCGCAGGGGGTTCATTTCGACCGGTTCGACATCGCCTACGCCGTCCTTTGGCAGCGGCTCCATCCGCACCTGCGGCTCAACCGGTCGGAGCTGGCCTTCGTCGAGGACAGTTCGATCCTCACCGATATCGCGGACACAGTGGCCGGGCTGCCGATGTTCGGTACCGCACGCGGGCTGATCAAACTGTTGGAGCGGGGCACCTCGGACGTGCGCCGCCGGATGAGGGTTCGGCGCGACCCCACCCTGGCCGCTCTTGACGATCTCCCGAACAGTGAACTCACCGATGCCGTGACGTTCCTGTTCGCCGAGGATCTGCGGGCCGCGAGCCAGGACAGACCCTACGTGATCATCGTGGACAGCCATGAGGCGCTCGTGCCGAGCCCGGTGCGGACCGGGCGCACGCAGCTCGCGGACGTCTGGCTGCGTGACCTCGTGGCGCAGCTTGACCGTGGCCTGGTGGTCATCGCGAGCCGGGAGCCACTGCGCTGGGAACTGACCGATCCCGAATGGAACGGCCTGATCCAGGTCAGCGACATCGGTGGGCTGCCGATGGAGGCCAGACTTGAACTGCTCGATATCGGGGGCATCAGCGACCCGATCCAGAGCAGGACCATCGCGGACGCCAGCGCCGGACTTCCCTTCTACCTGAACCTCGCTGTCGACACCCATCAGCAGACCGGTGGCCGGGTCAGCGGAGCTCTCGTCTCCCAACAGGAGATCCTCGCCCGGTTCCTGCAGAACGTGGCATCGGAGGAAATCCGATCCATGGAGGTCCTGAGCCCGGCCCGGATCTTCGACTACGACACCTTTCGGCTGCTCACCACCGCCTACCATCTACCTGACCACCGGATCGCCTGGGAGTCCCTGACCGCCTACTCCTTCGTCTACCCGGCAGGCCCCGCGCTCCGGTTCCATCAACTGATGGCATCCGCGCTGCGGGAACGTCTGTCCGCGGCGGCCACCGCGGACATTCACGGACTGCTGCGCGGCCTGTGGGAGAACCGGGCCGATCAGGCATCCGGGCGGGACAGCGGCGCGCATGCCGCCCGCGCGTTGCGTGAGGCGGCCTATCACGCGCTGCGCAGTGCCGCGGTCGATGGCGCTGGCCTGCTCGACTACACCGACCGGGCGGTCCGCCGCGGCGGTCACGGGGCCGCCCGCGGTATCACCGAGGATCTACGCGTCCGGCTCCGTGACGATCCGGGTGGAGACGATCTGCCCGACGCGCTGCTGTGCCTGGAAGCCGAGGCCGCGGTGCGTCTCGGCGATGCGGCCGCCGCCACGGCTCTGATCCCCGATCCGCTGTCCGCCCGGCCGATCCGCACCATGGTCGGCGCGCGGATCGCCGTGGCCGCGGGGCACGGTCAGCGGATCGCGGGCGCCACCGGCACCGCGCTCGACATCTACACCCGCGTCTGGGAGCAGGGTCCCGGTGCCTGCCGGCGGACCGCCGGCCTGTGGGCGGCGGACCTTCACATGGCCCAGGGCCGGTTCCGTTCCGCCGAGTCCCTGGCCGCCGAACTCGATCACGAGGTGCCGTCGCATGAGACGGAGATGCGGGGCGACGTCGCACGCCTGCGGCACCTCGCCCACCGGTTCGCGTTCGATTTCGAGGCCGCCGCCCGTTACCTCGACGAAGCCGCCGCCCACTACACCGCGGCGGACAGCGTTCTCGGTCTGGCCAACATCCAGACCAACCGCGCCGAACTCCTCGCGCACACCCACCCCGCCGAAGCCGTGATCGAGGCGGGGCAGGCCATCGAGATCCAGCGGGAGATCGGCGCCCGTCACGAACTCGGCAAGGCCTACACCGCGCTCGCCATCGGACAGCTACGCTGCGGCCAGCTCGACGAAGCCGAAACCTCTCTGCGCTCGGCCTGCGACACGCTCGACGCGGTCGGCTACCGCTCCGGCCGGGCCCGCGCCGAGTTCTACCGGGCGGTCCTGCATGCGCGGCGCGGCAGAATCGAAGAAACCCTGATCTCGCTGCGGTGGTCCGTCCGTGAGCTGGAAGCCGCCGAGGTCTACCCGACAATGATCCTGTGCGCCGACCACACGCTCGCGGTCCTCGGCGTCACCGATGACGAGATAGCCGGCTCGGCCACGCGAGCGCGCGCGACACTCCAGCCCTTCGGCACTCTGGCCGATCTCGATGCCCGCGTCGCGCGGTTCATCGGCGATCTCCTCGACGGGCACACCTGGCGCCACGAGGACCTGTACCGGCAGGCGGTAGAACACCCGGAATCCGCGTCAGGCTTCTACAACCACAACATCCGCCTCAGCACACCCACCGGCAATGTGATCGTCCGCATTCCCATTCCGGACGCCGACACCATGGACCTGAAGATCTGGCCGGAGAACGGCATCCTCCGCGCCCTGCGCGGCAGCGTCGCCCGCGCGCCGCGCCTTCTCTACGCACACCCGCTGCCCGGGTACCAGGTCGTGGAGTTCTTCCCCGGTCAGCTCCTCGACACCGTCGCCCCCCGCGGGGTCCGCGTCTCCACCCACATCATCGACGATGTCGTCGAACTGTTCGGCCAGCTTGGTCTCATCCCCCTCGAACACCTGCCGCAACTACCCGCTGGCTGGCCCGACGACCAGGACACCGCCGTTTTCGCACGACACCTGTCCGCCGTCACGGCTGGCGTGTATGCGCGTTTCTCGCCCGACTACGGCGACCTGTACGCACAGTTCGGCATACCCCACAACCCCCTCGCCGCGGTTGAGGACCGATGGTCCACCCTCCACCGCAGACCTTTTCGGCTCCTCCACACCGACATCCACCGAAAAAACATGATCACGTTCGAGGGGCGCACCTATTTTCTGGACTGGGAGCTCGCTCTCTGGGGTGACCCCGTCTACGATCTCGCAGTCCATCTTCACAAGATGAGCTACCAACCCGACGAACATGCCACCCTCATCACGGGATGGAGCACCACCCTGCGCGGCCCCGCCATCGAGGGATGGCAACCCGATCTCGAGACCTACCTCGCCCACGAACGCATCAAATCGGCCATCGTCGACACCGTCCGCTACACAAAGCTCATCACCCGGGGAAACCTCACCGCCGAAGAACGCGAAGCGCTGATCGGCAAGCTCCTCGGCAAGCTCGCCGCCGCGCACACCGCGTTCGGCAGCCGTCTCACCGTCGACCACCCCACCACCGCGAACCTCATACAACAGTGGGCACGAAGGCGAGCGTAGAAACCCCACCGGCCCCCGCGGTCAGCCAGACCCCGACCCCTGGGGGAACCGCATCTCCACGGCGGCCGCTGAGTGGGCTGCTACCGGAACGGGTCCGACACCACACCAGGTAGCCGTCGGGCCACCCTCCGCGGCGGCGAGGGGCCCGCGTCAGCGAGAACAGGGTTCGCGACAGGGCGCGGGCCGGCCGTGACGTCGCGCTGACACTGCTGGATGACGTGCCCGGCGCCGCGGTTGACGGGAGCCGAAACGCGGGTGTTACCGCGCGGTGCTCCGGCGCGTCGACGGTGTGGGGATGCCGTCGACCCAGCCACCCCGACGCACAAGGGACCTCGTACGCCGGGTCCGGGACCTGCTGCGTGCGCAGATCATGGCCGGTGATGTCCCGCAGGGCGTCCTGCCAGCGGAGGACGCGCTGTGCGCGCAGTTCGCCGCGTCCAGGGCGAACCTGCGGGCAGCCCTGGACCAGCTGCGGGCCGAGGGGCTCGTCGAGCGGGTGCGGGGACGAGGGACGTTCGTCTCCGCCGCCCGGGGTTGGACGTCGCTGCGGGCGGCGCACGGCGTCGAGCCGTTGGCCGGGGAGCTGGGCATGACGGCCGAGGTACTCGACTGGACCTGTGTTCCGGCCGCACCACCGGTCGCCCGGCGGCTGGCGATCGAGCCGGGGCGACCGGTGCTGCGCATCGACTACCTGGGGCGCCAGGACGCGCTGCCGGTGGCGCTCGTCACCAACTACGTGCGTCAGCCCGACGCCTCGGCGCTGCGGCCCGAGGATCTGCGCCTCGACTTCTACCGGCTCCTGCGGGCCGGCGGCATCGAGCTCGGGCAGAGCAGCTTCCTGATCGAGGGCACGCTCGCCGACGAGCACGACGCGGTCACCCTGGCACTGCCGATCGCCGCCCCCCTCACTCTGCTCGTGCAGGTCATCCACCGCCCGGACGGCGAGCCGGTCGATGTGGCTTTCGCCCGGATCTGCGCGGACCGGCTCGCGCTGTTCTCCCGGGCCTACCAGCAGCCGAAGGCCGAGCCGGGGCCCGACGACGAGCAAGCACCCGCCCCCGACCAGTCGCACCAGTCGCACCAGTCGCACCAGTCGCACCAGTCGCACCAGTCGCACCAGTCGCACCAGCGTGGCACACGGCCCGGGGCCGACGGGCGGGCCGCGGGCCGGCAGAGCGCGGCGCTGACCGGGCCGGCGGCGGCGTTGCCGACGGAAAGTGCCGTGTTCCCAGGGCTGATCGACGGCCATTGCCGGCGCAACGGTGGCGTAACCGAGCGAACCGGCGGCCGTCATCGCGGTGCCGGCAGCATGCCGGCCATGACAACAGCCACCCCGGCGACGCGCCGGGACCGCCGCCACCAGCCCGCGCGCTGGCTGCGGGACATGCTCCGCGCGGAGGTGATCGACGGTGGCTTCCGGGGTGGCCATCTGCCCAGCGAGGCCGACCTGATGCGGACGTTCGCGTCCTCCCGGGCGACCGTGCGCGAGGCGCTGGACCTGCTGCGCCACGAGGGGCTCGTCGAACGCATCCAGGGCACCGGAACGCTGGCCGTCGCGCAGCGCTTCGCCGCCAGGCTCGTCGAGATCCACGGCACCGGGTTCCCCGACAACAACCAGCGCCCGGCCGTCGGGCTGTCCAACCGGATCCTCGCCCTCGCCGTGATCCCGATGCCGCCGGTGGTCGCCGGCCATCTTGGCCGGCCAGCCGGCGAGGACTGCCTGCTCTACGAGTACATCGGCTACCTCTACGGCCAGTCGCTCGGCGTGTTCACCAACTACCTGCGGTTCCCGCAGGCGGCCGCCGTCGCGGACGCCCCGTTCGATCGTGACTGGTATGCCCTGCTCGACACCGCCGGGATCACGGTCGGGAGCTCGGACCTGCTGATCGAGACGCTGCGGGCGGACGCCGACATCGCCGAGCTGCTCGAGATGGCGGTGGGCGGCCCGTTGCTCGGCATGCAGCAGGTGATCCGGGACGAGCACGGTGCGCCGTTCGACTTCGCCATCCTGCGCGCCCGAGGCGACCAGATGTCGCTGCGGTCGCGGGAGGTCCACCCCCGGTTCACCGCCTGCCCGGGGGAGGACCATTGATCCGCTTTCTGGCCAGACGACTTGGCTATGGCGTCCCGGTGCTGCTCGGCGTCGCCGTCGTCGTCTTCGCCACCGTGAAGCTCATCCCCGGCGATCCGGTGGCCCTGCTCGCCGGGGTGAACGCCACCGAGCAGCAGAAGGACGCGGTCCGCGCGAGCCTCGGCCTCGACCGCGGGGTCGCCGTCCAGTTCTGGAGCTGGCTGACCCACGCGCTGCGCGGCGACCTCGGGGACAGCATCGCCCAGCACCGGCCGGTCGCCGGCCTGGTGATCGACGCGTTCGGCAACTCGCTGATCCTCGCGGGCTACGCGCTGGTGCTCGCCCTCGTCCTCGGGACGGTGCTCGGGGGCGCGGCGGCGCTGTGGCCGCGTCGCCTCGCCGGGCGGGTGTGCTCGGCGATCAGCTCGATCTCGGTCTCGGCGCCGCAGTACTCGGTCGCCCTGCTCCTGATCATCTACGTCTCCCTGGACACCGGCTGGTTCCCGGTGTCCGGGATGCACGCCACCACCGGCGGCGGGCTCGGCGACCTGCTCTGGCACGGCTTCCTGCCGGCGCTGACGTCGGCCCTCGTGCCCGCCGGCATGATCGGCCGGGTGCTGCGGGCCTCGCTCCAGGACACGTTGCGGGCCGACTTCGTCGAGGCGCTGCGCGCCCGCGGTCTGCCCGAACGGCGCGTACTGCGGCACGCCGCGCACAACACCCTGCCGTCGCTGCTCACGGTCGCCGGGCTGCAGGTGGGCTACCTGCTCGGCGGGGTCGTCTTCGTCGAGACGATCTTCAGTTGGCCGGGCCTCGGCTCGCTGCTGTTCTCCTCGATCAGCAGCCGGGACCTGCCGGTGACCCAGGCCGGCGTGCTCATCAGCGCGGCGACGTTCGTCCTCGTGAACATCGCTGTCGACACCGCGCACGCCCTCATCGACTCCCGGGTGCGGACCTCATGACCCTCCAGCAGATCCCCGGGCCGGAACTGGCCGCCCCGCCCGTGGACGGCGACCAGACCGGCCGCGCCCGCGGACATGACCGGATGCGGGTACGGGTGCGGGGCGTCCCGTGGGGAGTGTGGATCTTCGGCGGGCTGGCCGTGGCGCTCGTGCTGCTCGGCGCCGTCGGACCGTACCTGGTCGGGGATGTCACGACGAACGTGATGTCCCGGCGGATGCTCTCGCCCGGTAGCGGCGGACATCTACTCGGCACCGACGGGCAGGGCCGCGACGTGCTGGCCCGGGTGGTCGCCGGGGCACGGCCGAGCATGATCTCAGCGCTGCTGCCGGTCGCCGTCGCCGGGATCGTCGGCGGGGGGCTGGGCATCGGCGCCGGGCTCGCCCCACGCCGGGTGCACGCCCTGGTGATGCGGACCCTCGACGTCCTCTACGCCTTCCCGGCGGTGCTGCTGGCCATCGCGATCGCCGCCGCGCTCGGGCCGGGCACGACCACCACGGTGATCTCGCTGTCGGTGGTGCTGGTCCCGCCGCTCGCCCGGATCACCGAGGCCGAGACGATCCGGCTGACCGGCATGGACTTCATGGCCGCCGCCCGGGCCAGCGGCGCCGGGCCGGTCGCCATCGCCGGCCGGCAGGTGCTGCCGAACGTCG
>NZ_JALKFZ020000192.1 GCF_023243075.1 Frankia sp. AiPa1
GTCGGGAACTGCTCGCGCTCACCGGCCACTCCGGCTGGGTGTGGGCGGTGGGGTGGAGTCCGGAGGGGTCGCGGGTGCTGACCGGCGACGGCGACGGGTCGGCGCGGGTGTGGGATGTGGGGTCTGGTCGGGAACTGCTCGCACTCACCGGCCACACCGGTGCGGTGCGGGCGGTGGGGTGGAGTCCGGAGGGGTCGCGGGTGCTGACCGGCGGCGACGACGGGTCGGTGCGGGTGTGGGATGCCGTCAGCGGTGATCCGGTCGGGTGGCGCCTGGAGCAGCTTGCCGAGGGAGAACTCGCGGTCTGGTCCGCCGCCGACGGGCGGCTGCTCGGGGCGACGCGCGAGGCGTGGCGGTGGCTCGGCTGGCAGGTGCTCCGCCGGGGCGAACTCGTGCGGCTGCCGGCCGAGACCTGGGGCCCCCTCCCACCCCTGGACCAGTCACCCCCCACCCCCTGACCAGCGGGCCAGGCGGCAGGAACAGCGGGCCCGGCAGGCGGAGTGGGAAAGTCGTTGGCCCGGGATGTCCATCGCTTGGCAGAATGCCGGTGTGCTGCTGACCGTGTCGACGACCGTACGGCCCGCCACCGACCTGGGCTTCCTGCTGCACAAGCATCCCGACCGGGCGCAGCGGTTCACCACGGCGGCCGGTCCGGCGCATGTCTTCTACCCGCAGGCCACCGAGGAGCGCACCACCGCCGCCCTGCTGCTCGACATCGACCCGGTCAGCCTCGTGCGCGGCCGGCCTGGCAGCGCGGGACGTGCCGGTGGCAGGTCGGGTGGCCTGGGTGCGGGCGCCGGTGCGGCGACGGCGGGCGTCGAGGCGCACTACGTGGATGACCGGCCGTACGCGGCGTCGAGCCTGCTCGCGGTCGCCCTCGCCGGGGTGTTCTCCACGGCGATGGCCGGCGTCTGCAAGGCCCGACCGGACCTTGCCGCCCGTGCCATCCCGCTGGAGATCCGCATTCCCGCGCTGCCGTGCCGGGGTGGCGGTGGCGAGCTCGCCCGACGGTTGTTCGCGCCGCTGGGCTGGACGGTCGAGGCCGTGCCCACCCCGCTGGACCCGCGGTTCCCCGAGTGGGGCATCGCATCCCACCATGACGTCACGCTCACCGGCACCGTGCGCCTCGCCGACGCGCTCACCCAGATCTACGTGCTGCTGCCCGTCCTCGACGACGGCAAGCACTACTACGTCGGACCGGACGAGGCCGACAAGCTCGTCCGGGAGGGCGCCCGCTGGCTCGGGGAACATCCCGAACGCGACCTCATCGCCCGGCGTTACCTCGCCCACCGGCGCGGCCTCGCCAGCTCCGCCCTGGCCCGCCTCGCCACCGTCGACGACGTGCCCGAGGACGCCATCACCACCGGCTTCGAGCCCGGCCTCGTCTCGGCCGACTCCGCACCAGACCCGGCTGAGCCCGGCGCCGCCCCCGCCACCTCGCCCATCTCGTCCACCGCGCCCACTGCGTCCACCGCGCCCACTGCGGCCACCTTGGCCACTGCGGCCACCTTGGCCAGCGCGAGCACGCCAGCCAGCGCGAGCGTCTCGGAGCCGAAGCCGCCGTCGCTGGCGCAGTCGCGCCGTGAGGCCGTGCTCGGCGTGCTGCGGGCGGCGGGGGCGCGGCGCGTCGCCGACCTGGGCTGCGGTGACGGGAAACTGGTCGCCGAGCTGCTCGCCGACGTGTCCTTCACCGAGGTGATCGCGGTCGATGTGTCGCACCGGGCACTCGAGCTCACCGCCCGCCGGCTGCGGCTCGACCGGATGCCCGAGCGGGTCCGGGACCGCCTGCGGCTGGTGGCCTCGTCGCTGACCTACACCGACGCGCGCCTCGCCGGCCTGGACGCGGCGGTGCTCAGCGAGGTCGTCGAACATCTCGACCCGCCGCGGCTGCCGGCGCTGGCCGAGGCCGTGCTCGGCGCGGCGCGGCCCCGCGTCCTCGTGGTCACCACGCCGAACGTCGAGTTCAACGTTCGCTATGCGGGCCTGGCGCCCGGGGCGCTGCGCCACCGGGACCACCGGTTCGAGTGGACCCGCGCCGAGTTCGCCGCCTGGGTGCGCGGTCTCACCGAGACCTACCCGTACACCGCCCGCGTCGGCGGCGTCGGGGACGCCGATCCGGACCTTGGCGCCCCCACCCAGCTCGCGATCCTCGAACGGACAGGATGACGACGACGATGACCGACCCCACCAGCGCGTCCGACGTCGGTCCGCGGGTGCTGGCGATTCCCGAGATGTGCCTGGTGGTGCTCGTGGGGGTGTCCGGCTCCGGGAAGTCGACGTTCGCGCGCACCCACTTCGCACCGACCCAGGTGCTGAGCTCGGACTTCTGCCGCGGGCTCGTCGCCGATGACGAGAACGACCAGGGCGCCACCCCGGACGCCTTCGACGTGCTGCACTACATCGCCGGTAAGCGGCTCGCGGCCGGCCGGCTCACCGTCGTCGACGCGACGAACGTCCAGGCGAAGGCCCGCGCGTCGCTGGTCGCCCTTGCCCGGGAGCACGACGTGCTGCCGGTGGCGATCGTCCTCGACGTGCCCGAGAAGGTCTGCGTGGCGCGCAACGCCGAGCGGCCGGACCGGCCGTTCGGACCGGGGGTCATCCGCCGTCAGGCCGGCGACCTGCGCCGTGGTCTGCGCGGCCTGGCCCGGGAGGGCTTCCGCCGGGTCCATGTCCTGCGCTCGGTGGACGAGGTGGCCGCGGCGAGCGTCGAGTACACGAAGCTGTTCACCGACCTGCGCCACGAGACCGGCCCGTTCGACATCATCGGCGACGTCCACGGCTGCCGGGACGAGCTGGAGCTGCTGCTCACCCGGCTCGGCTACGACCTGAGCCGCGACGAGGCCGGCCGGCCGACATCGGCGCGGCACCCGGCCGGACGGCGCGCCGTGTTCGTCGGGGACCTCGTCGACCGCGGTCCGGACGTCCCCGGCGTGCTGCGCCTGGCGATGGGCATGGTGGCCGAGGGCAGCGGTCATGTCGTCTGCGGCAACCACGAGAACAAGCTGGTCCGCGCCCTGCAGGGCAAGAAGGTGACGGTCAGCCACGGGCTGGCCGCGTCCCTGGAGCAGCTCGGCGCCGAACCCGCCGCGTTCCAGGCGCAGGTGACGACGTTCTGCCAGGACCTGGTGTCCCACTACGTGTTCGACGCGGGACGTCTCGTCGTCGCGCACGCCGGGCTGAAGGAGGCCTACCACGGCCGCGCCTCGGCCCGGGTGCGCTCGTTCGCGCTCTACGGCGACACCACCGGCGAGACGGACGAGTACGGCCTGCCCGTGCGTCACCCGTGGGCGCGCGAGTACCGCGGCCGGGCGACCGTGGTCTACGGCCACACACCCAGCCCCGAGCCGGAATGGGTCAACAACACCCTGTGCGTGGACACCGGCTGCGTGTTCGGCGGCAGCCTGAGCGCCCTGCGCTACCCGGAGCGTGAGCTGGTCGCCGTCCCGGCGGCCCGCGTCTACGTCGAACCGGCCCGTCCCCTGGCCGAGCCGCAGCCGGCCGACGGGCTGGTAGCCCCGGAGCCCGCGCCGCCTGCGGGGCCCGCGCCGTCCGCGCCGTCCGCGGAGCCCGCGGGGCAGTCGGCCGACCCCTCCTCGGCCGAGGCGTTGCTTGCGGCGTTTCCACCGCTCGGGCCTGCGGCGCCCGAGCCGGGGCCGTCCCTCGGGTCGCAGCTTCCCCTCGGGTCGCAACTTGCTCCCGGGTCGGAGCTTTCTCTCGGGTCGCAGCCGTCCCTTGCTCGGGACGGTCAGGTGCGCGCGCGGCGCCCCGGTCCTGCGGGCGCCGATCTGCTGGACATCTCGGATGTGCTGGGTCGGCGGTTCATCGAGACCCGTCATGGCGGGCGAATTCAGGTCCGGGAGGAGAACGCGTTGGCGGCGCTGGAGGTGATGAGCCGGTTCGCGCTCGACCCGCGCTGGCTCGTCTACCTGCCGCCGACGATGAGCCCGCCGCCGACGACCACGCTGCCGGGGCTGCTGGAACATCCCGGCGAGGCGTTCGCCGCGTACCGCGCGGACGGCGTCGACGAGCTGGTCTGCGAGGAGAAGCACATGGGCTCGCGGGCCGTCGTCGTACTGTGCCGGAACGCGGATGTCGCCGCCGCCCGCTTCGGCGCGACCGACGGGTCGACCGGTGTCGTCCACACCCGCACGGGCCGGCCGTTCTTCCCCGCGCCCGCGCCGTCGACCGCTCAGCCGTCGGCCGCTCAGCCGTTGGCAGGTCAGCCGCCGGCCGGTGAGCCGTTTGCAGGTCGGTCGTTGGCTGAGCGGATGCTCGCCCGGCTGCGCGCCGCCGTCGAGGACGCTGGTCTGTGGGACGAGCTGGCCGCCGACTGGTTGGTCCTCGACGCCGAGATCATGCCGTGGAGCGCCAAGGCCGGCGAGCTCATCACCCGCCAGTACGCCGCCGCGGGCGCCGCGGCCCGCACCGCACTGCCGGCCGCCCTCGACGCGCTGACCGCCGCCGCCGGCCGCGGCATCGACGTCGCCGACCTGCTCGGACGCACCCAGGCGCGGCGCGACAACGCCGAGGCGTTCACCGCCGCCTACCGGCACTACTGCTGGCCGACCGACGGCCTGACCGGCGTGCGGATCGCCCCGTTCATGCTCCTCGCCACCGGTCGCGCGGCCGGAACCACCTACGTCGACCGGGATCACCGCTGGCACCTCGCGATCGCCGACCGGCTCGCCGCCGCCGACCCGGACCTGGTGGCACCGACCCGGCACATCCTGGTGCGGGCGGGCGACCCGGACTCGATCGCCGCCGGTGTTCGCTGGTGGGAGGACCTGACCGCCGCCGGCGGCGAGGGCATGGTCGTCAAACCCGCGGCTGGTCTGGCCCGAGGTGAACGCGGGCTGGTGCAGCCCGGGGTGAAGGTCCGGGGCCGCGAGTACCTGCGGATCGTCTACGGCCCCGACTACACCCAGCCCGAGCACCTGGACCGGCTGCGTTCCCGCGGCCTGGGACGCAAGCGGTCGCTGGCGTTCCGCGAGTACGCCCTCGGCCTGGAGGCACTGGAACGAGCGGTGGCGGGCGAGCCCCTGTGGCGCGTCCACGAATGCGTGTTCGCCATCCTCGCCCTGGAGTCAGAGCCCGTCGACCCCCGCCTGTGACGCGGCGGCGCCTCGCGACGCAGGCTCTCCACCCCCCTCCTGTGGTGCCGGCAGGGCCTAGACCTCCCCTTTTTTGTGGTGCCGGCAGGGCCTGACCCCCCTTTTTTTGTGGTGCCGGCTGGGTGGTGGCGGGTTCGCGGGGTGCTGTGATCATGTGACGTTTGTGGGGGCTCCTCGGTTGACGGGATGGCCGAGTTGCGTGGCCAGGGAGGAGACTTCGGCGTGCCAGGCCTGGACCTGCGACCTGGTGGGGCCGATTTCGTACTGGTGGTAATGGCAGGCGACGCAGAGATGCGACCAGGCGCGGCGGGCCCGTCCGGCGGTGGCGGGGGTGCTGTAGTGGCGCAGGCAGTGGAGCTTGGCGGTCATGGTCGGGATGGACCGGCCCGGCTCGGCGGCGGCGAGCGCCGCGTCGACGGCGATCTCCAGGGCGGTGCGCAGGACGACCGCCGCGCCGCGGTGGCGGGCGGTGGGCGTCACCTGGATGCGGCCGGCGACCAGCAGATCGGCGGTCTGGAGCAGTTCGTTGATCGTGGCGCCGGTCGTGCCGGCAGGTGGCGTGCTCACTGGTTTCTCCAGGTGGAGTCGGGTTCTTCCCGGTCGGCGCGGAGACAGGGATGGGCGGTGGACGAGCGGGTCAGTTGGTGGCGGTGCTTGGCCGGCGAACCGTGTTGGCGATGCTCTCAACGAGGTCGACGAAACGGACCGGGTCGTCGATCGTGGCGCCGCCGGGGTGGTTGCCCTTCTGGCAGTCCTGGACGACCTTGACCGCCCAGTCGCCGCAGCGGTTCCTGATCTCGCCGTAGACATCGCCGGACCTCTTGGCATCGCCGAAGAGGGCGAGGGCCGCGAGCTTGGTGAACTTCTCCGCCTCGGAGAGGGCCTCGTCGAAGATGGGTTCGGCTCCGCCGGCCTTGTGGTAGCGGATCCAGGCGGCCTCGGTGAAGGCGTTCTCCAGCGCGATTCGGCCGAGGCTGGGCAGGACGTGGGCCCGTGCCGCCGCCGGCAGGTTCTTGTTCTTGCTGCTGACGGCGTGCGCGAAGCCTCGGGCCTCCTTGAGCGCCTGCTTGACGGGGTCGAGCGCGTTCTCGATCTCGACCTTCGACGCCGTCCCGCGCTCGACCCGACGGATCGTGACGTGCAGGTCCTGGCTGGTGAACGCCCGCTGGAGGCGGGTGTCATGGGTGAAAACGACGATCTGCCGCTGCTTGCCCAGATCAGAGAGAACCTGGGCGAGCCCGTTGACCTTGGCGGGGTCCATGGACTGCACCGGGTCGTCGATGAGGAGGAAGCCGAACGGGCTGTCGGCGGTGCGAGCCCTCGGCAGGAACAGCGCCAGCGCGAGCGAGTGCAGTTCGCCCTGGCTCATCACGGCGAGCGCCGAGGCGTTGGCGTCGTCGACGGAGACGTCGAGGATGAGCTGGCGCAGGGTCGAGGTCTCCTTGCCGGCCAGGCCGACCTTATTGAGGTTGACGTTGCTCTCGTGCCGTAGTGCCGCCCAGATCTCCTGCGCCTGGGCCTCGAAGGTGGTGAGCCGCTCCCGGCGCAGGTCCTGGATGAGCGAGTCGAGCCAGGAGCGGGCCTTTTTCACGCCGCCGCGGCGTGCCTTGGCCGCGTCCACGGCGCGGGCCTGGTCGGTCCAGATCTGCAGGTTGGCGAACAGAGGACGCCACCGATCGTCGCGTCCGGCCAGCACAGCCCGGGCTCGTGCGCGGGCGCTGGCACAGGCGTCGGCCAGCGTCCGCGCTATGCCGGGGGCCTCGTCGGCCAGCGTGGCCAGGTCCGTGCGCGATTCGCATGCCTGCCATATCTGCCATGCCTGCCGCACCGCGGCGAGCGCGGGTGGTATCGCGGGCGGCGCGACGATGAGCGTCTTCAGTCCGGTCTCGGCCGCCCGCAGCGCGTCGTCCGCCTTCTTGACCGCCTGCCCCTCGTCACGTAGCACGGTGGCCTGTGCCTCCGCCTGCCGTGCCCAGTCCTCGTCGAGGATCTGCTCGGTGCCGCAGACCGGGCACGTCTCGACGTCGGAGTGCCGCTCGCGGTAGTCGAGTGCCCGCAAGAGCAGGTCGGCGCGCAGCGAGGCGTCCTCGGCGTTGGTGCCCGTGACGGCCACCGCGGCGGCGAGGGCCTCGCGTAGCCGCTGCACCGCCCTGTCGACCTGGTCGAGGTCGGGGCCCTGAAGGTCGGCGAGCTGGCGCAGTTCGGCGAGGTCACCGTCCTCGACCAAGGGTGGGTCCGCCAACATCCGGTCAAGCGCCGCGAAGTCGGGGCTGGACCTCCTCTTTCCCGGAGTGTTCGTTCCCAGAGCGTCCAGCGCGGCACGGGCGCGCGTCTCCTCGGGCAGGTCACGGAGCAGGTCCTCGAGCGCGGCGGTGAGCGATGTCAGCCCCTTGCCGACGTCCTTGACCGCTGCCGCATGCTGGCTCTGCTCGTCCTTGAGTCGGCTGTCGACGGCGGTCAGGTAGCTGAGACCGAGGATCTTGTCGACGACGTCATACTGCCGGACCGCCTTGTCATCGATCAGATAGCCGAGGTCCGCGTAGGAGAGAAACGGCCGGTACTCGTCCGCGGCCCGCGCCCAGCCGGCCTGCTCGGCGGGCACGGCTGGGTGCCCACGGCGCGCGAACACGCCTTCGGAGTCCGTGAAGTCGTCACCTGGCCAGGTGCGGGTCAGCGTCGCCCGGCCGCCGCCGACCGTGAGAGCCACCTCGATCCGGGGCCGACGGATGAGGTCATGCTGGTTGCGCCAGGTGCCACGGCGGGCGTCTTCCTGGCGATTCCAGCGGGTGTTCGTGCCGAGGAAGGCGGTCTCGGCAGCCTCGGCCAGGCTCGACTTCCCGGAGCCGTTGCGCCCCATCACCAGTGTCACGCCCGGGCCGGTGGGCAGTGCCAGCTTGGTGGAAGCGCCGATGCCGCGGTACCCGGTGACGGTGATCGACTCCAGGTGGATGTGCCCGAGCGCGCTGGCCGCCGGGGTCTCCACCGCACCGAACGCCTCCCGCAGCGCGGCCCGCGCCGCGTCGGGCAACGTCGCCGCCTCCAGCCGGATCGCCGCCAGCTCAGCGATCGGCGTCGCCATGACCTGCGGCGCCGACGCGCCCGGCTCGGACAGATCTGTCTCGGTCATCATTGCCTCCGGGATGTCGAGTGAGTGTTCGCGATGTCGGGGTCGTTCACGAGCGGCAGGCGCTGTCGCTGTCGTCCGACCGGACGGGCGCGGGTGAGCCCGGCCGGCGGTCAGCCGGCGGTGGCCGGACAGCGCTGTGAACACGCGGCCGGCGCCGGGATGCCCAGGCCGCCTGAGGGGCGGCGCGAGGCGTATCGGAGACTGGGGGAGGACGCATGGCGAGGAATGACGCCGGCGCCGAGGGTGGAACTGGCCTAGGGCCGAGCGGAAGGTCGCCTCCGTGTCCGGAAGGTGACACTGAATAGATATGGTATGTGCGCATCGCGACTGATCCGCGACAGTTCAGCAGCTTAGGTCCATGCCGGACCGTTCGTCAAGTGTGAACAGTCAATTTGTGTACGAGAACCAAAACTGTTCACACGGCTTGCCTGGGGGGCGATCAGGCCTGTATGGTCCGGCATGTGGAGATCGACGGGCAGGAAGAGCTGACGGCCGCCGCCATCGCGCGGCGGATCGGCGTCGGCCGTGCCGCCGTGTCGAACTGGCGCCGGCGTTACGACGACTTCCCCGGGCCCGTCGGCGGCAACGGGACCAACCCGACGTTTCGCTGGGTCGCTGTCGCGGACTGGCTGGAACGCTCCGGCCGCGCGGGGCAGCTCGCGCGGGCGGGTCGCACGGAGACCGGAACGCAGGCTCTGGACGGCCCGACCGGTGGCTGGGCGACCCGTGACGAGCCCGTCGAGCGGGCCAGGCGGAACGTCGTGGCCGAGCAGCGGCTGGCCCGAGTCCTCGTCTCGCTGCTGCCACCGACGGTCGCCGCCGGCGCGGGGGACGACGATCTGTTCGCCACCGCGGACGACCTGCCGGTCGTGTTCGACCCGGCCTGCGGCGACGGCACCCTCCTGCTGGCGGCGGCGGACAGGTTCGAAAACGGGGTTCGCCTGTTCGGCCAGGACATCGACGAGCGGCTGACACGCAGCGCCGCGCTCGGTCTGCGTGGCCATCCGCTCGCCGGCCCGTACGACGTCCGCCTCGGCGACTCGCTGCGTGGCAACCGGTTCACCGAGCTGCTCGGCAAGGCGGCGGCGGTGGTGTGCGAGCCACCGTTCGACCGGCCGGGCTGGCCCGCCGACGAGCTGGCGACGGACCGCCGCTGGGAGTTCGGCCGCCCGGCGCCCCGCGACGGCGATCTGGCCTGGGTGCAGCACTGCTACGCCCACCTGCGCCCGCGTGGCACCGCCGTCGTCGCCGTTTCGCCGCGTGCCTGTGTCTCGCTGTCAGGGCAGGCGATTCGGAACCTGATGATCGGCAAGGGCGCGCTGCGCGCCGTGATCGCGCTACCGGCCGAGATGAGCGCCATGGCCGGCGAGACCTGTCTCTGGGTGCTGCGCCGCCCGCGCGGCGACGAGGAGGACGAGCCGGTCGTCCTGGTCGATTTCTCCGCCGCTGTCGACCTGGCGGCGGTACCGCAACAGTTCGGTGAGTGGCGGCAGCTGTTCGGCCTGGCCATGCCAGGTGGCGCGGGGCGGGTGCGACCCGGCCCCGCACCGACCCGCGCGGTGAGCCGGGCCCGGCTGCTCCAGGACGGCGAGGCCAACGTCCTGCCCTCCCGGTACGTGACCACCGAGGCGCAGGCCGGTGCCGACGACATCGCGCTGGTCACGAGGCAGCTTGAAGCGGTCCACGCCCGGCTCGGCGCCGGACTGCCGCACTATGCGGCTGCCCGCGCAGGCGGCGACTTCGCCTACGTGACGCTCGCGGAGCTCGAACGCGTGGGCGCTCTGAAAATCAGGCCGCGGGGCACGACGCCGCACGCCGGCGACGTCCTCGTCTGGCCACGTACTCCGGGCGTCATCGCGGCGACCGGCGAGGAACGGACCGATTCGATGACGACCCACATCATCGAGCCGGACCTGGCCCGGCTCGACCCCGACTTCGTGGCGACGTTCCTACGACCCGAAGTCGAGGCTGTGCCGATCCCGAGGACAATCGGCGTGCTCGGCCGCGAGGACCTGCGGCGCTGCCGGATCCCACGGCTCTCGATCGCCGAGCAGCGCCACTACGGCGCCGAATTCCGGCGACTGTCCGAACTGCGCACGGCATTGACGACGCTCGCCAGGCTTGGCACCACCGTGATTGACCAGACCCTGCACGGGCTGACCGCCGGAACCCTGACCCCCGACCGGCTTCCCCCGATGACGCCGACGCACAAGGAGAACCTGTGACTTCCCCGGGGCCCAGCCATTCGAAGATGGCCGCCGACATCTGGGCGGTGGCCGACCTGCTGCGCGGTGACTACCGGCGCCACGAGTACGGCGGCGTGATCCTCCCGTTCGCGCTCATGAGACGTCTTGACGCGGTCATGGGCGACACCCGGCAGACGGTCCGGGACAGGGATGCGTCGCTGACCCTTACGAACAAGCAGCGGCTGCTGGAAATCGCGGCCGGCCGGCCGTTTTACAACACCTCCAAGCAGGACTTCGACACGATCGCCTCCGATGCGACGAACCAGTCGGTGGTCGCGAAGAACCTGCGGGACTATGTCAACGGCTTCTCGCCGAACGTCCGCGAGGTGTTGGAGCGCTTCCGGTTCGACGAGACGATCGGCCGGCTGGCGAGTGCGAAGCTGCTCTACCTCGTGGTCGGGGAATTCGCGAAGATGCGCGATCTCGACAAGCTCGAGCCCCACGACATGGGCTACGTGTTCGAGCACCTGATCCGCAAGTTCGCGGAAGACTCGAACGAGACCGCCGGTGAGCACTTCACGCCCCGTGAAGTCATCAAGCTCATGGTCAACCTGCTGGTCGCCCCCGACGAGGACGTCGTCGCCGGACCTGGACAGGTGATCAACGTCTATGACCCCGCCTGCGGGACCGGCGGCATGCTGACCACCGCCGAGGATCACCTGAAGTCGCTCAACTCCGACGCGCAGGTCTTCCTCTACGGCCAGGAGCTCAACCCCGAGTCGTGGGCGATCTGCCAGGCGGAGATGCTGCTGCGCGGCCAGGATAGCGCCGTCAAGCTCGGTAACTCGTTCAGTCAAGATCTTTTCGCCGGGCGCCGGTTCGACTACATGCTCGCCAACCCGCCGTTCGGGGTGGAATGGAAGAAGGTCAAGGACGACATCGACCGGGAGGCCGAGCTCGGCTACGCGGGCCGCTTCGGCGCTGGCCTGCCGCGCATCAACGACGGGTCGTTCCTCTTCCTGCAGAACATGATTTCGAAGATGGAGCGGGCTGAGGGCAAGGGAGCCCGGCTTGCGATCGTATTCAACGGCTCACCGCTGTTCACTGGTGCTGCCGAGTCCGGCGAGTCGAACATCCGGCGCTGGATCCTGGAGAACGACTGGCTCGAAGGCATCGTCGCTCTGCCCGACCAGCTCTTCTACAACACCGGGATCTCCACCTACTTCTGGATCCTCTCGAACCGGAAGCCCGCGAAGCTCGCCGGCAAGGTGATCCTGCTCGACGCCCGTGACCAGTGGGAGAAGATGCGCAAGTCCCTCGGCGACAAACGTAAACTCATCTCCGAGGCGCAGATCAAGCACATCACGAAGCTGTATGAGCGGGCGCTGGAGGTTGCCGGCGATCCGGCGCACCCGGATCACGGCAAGGTGAAAATCTTCGGGACACGGGACTTCGGCTACCACCGCATCACCGTCGAGCGGCCGCTCAAGCAGCGCTTCGAGATCACAGAGGACACCTTGGCTGCCCTCACCGAGGCGAAGGCGCTCGCCAAGTGGGACGGCCGGCAGAAGCTGGTCGATGCCCTGCACGACGCGATCGGCTCGGTCTGGTGGACGAAGGATGAGGCCACGGCCGGGATGCTGGCTGCGGCGATGGCCGGGGGTGCGAGCCTGCCCGGCACCGCCGCGCACCTGAAGGCGTTCTGGAATGCCGTCGCCGTCTCCGACCCGGCGGGCGAGGTCCAGCTCCACAAGGGCGAGCCGATCCCCGACCCGGACCTCCGCGACTTCGAGAACGTCCCACTCGACGAGGACATCCACTCCTACTTCGCCCGCGAGGTCACCCCGCACGTCCCCGACGCCTGGATCGACGAGGACAAGACGAAAGTCGGCTACGAGATCCCCTTCACTCGCCACTTCTACGTCTACACACCCCCCAGGCCCCTCGCCGAGATAGACGCCGAACTCAAGGACCTGGAAGCCCAGATCCAGAAGCTCCTCGGCGAGGTGACCGCGTGAAAACACGTCTTCGTCACGTCGCTAGGGTCAATCCAGCTAGTCCAAAGTTTGATCGTCTATCTGGGGATGCTGACCTGACGTTCCTTCCGATGGAGAATCTCTGGCCTGGGGGCATGCTCGACCTCAGTCAAGTTAAGAAGAAGGCGGTTGTTGTTACGGGCTATACTCGTTTCGAGTCGGGGGATGTCCTCGTCCCGAAGATTACGCCAACGTTTGAGGCGAGTCGTTCGATTCTCGTGCCCGATATCCCTGGTCAGGTAGGGGCGGGCACTACAGAAATTCATGTTGTGCGGCCTGGACCGGACATCGACCCACGCTTCCTTCTGTACATCTTCTACGGTCGCGAGTTCCTGAAGTCTGGCGCTGCGGAGATGTATGGGGTTGCGGGCCAGAAGCGGGTCCCAGATGATCTCCTTAGAAACTGGATAGTTGACCTACCGGACCTCAACGAGCAGCGCCGAATCGCAGATTTCCTTGACGCTGAGACCGCCCGCATCGACCGGCTGGTGACGCAGAGGCTCCGGCAGCGGGAACTGCTTGACGAGCTGACTCGGAGCCTGATCGACGACTCTATTGATCGTCTAAATTCAATCCCGGCCATCCGCCTTGGGTACATGGCTTTTGTCCAGACCGGAGTGACAGTTGACAGCGGACGTCGAAACGACGACGACGCCGTCACATTGCCGTACTTGCGCGTCGCGAATGTTCAGGTCGGCCGTGTCGATCTTGGTGACGTTGCCGAGATCACGGTGCCGCGAAAGACTGCGGCCGCCTCGCGCCTGCGGATCGGGGACGTTCTGATGACCGAGGGTGGCGACCTCGACAAGCTCGGTCGGGGAACCGTTTGGCACGGAGAGATACCAGAGTGCCTACACCAGAATCACGTCTTCGCCGTGCGGCCGGACCTTCGTGCAATAGAGCCCGAGTATTTGGCGTTGTTTACGCGAACATCGCGAGCGCGACAGTACTTCGAAAGCACTGGCAACAAGACGACGAATCTCGCATCAACCAGCAGCAGTAAGATTCGCGATTTCCGCGTACCATTGCCGGATCTCCTGACGCAACGTGAGCTTGTCAAGCGTATTGATGGTCGGCTAAGGGCAGTGGTCGAGTTGGACGTGCGGCTTCTAAAGCAAATAGGCGCTCTCGCGGAACGTCGTCAAGCACTGATTACAGCTGCTGTTACTGGGCAGATTGATGTCACGGCCGCGCGGGGTTTGGAGGGAGTCGCATGACGCCGGGGGTGTACGGGGAGCACGCGTTTGAGGATCGGGTTGAGTGGGAGCTGCTTGGCCGTGGGTGGGAGGCGGGGCAGCCTACGCTCGGGTTTGATGCCGAGCTTGGGCTGGATACCGCTGAGCTGGTTCGGTTCATCGGGGCCACGCAGCAGAAGAGCTGGGATCGGCTTGTTGAGCTTTACGGCTCCAAGGAGCTTGCGCATGGGCAGTTCTGCCAGCGGGTGGCGGCGCAGATCGACGAGCGTGGGGTGCTGGACGTCCTACGGCAGGGGGTGCGGGACCGGGGTGTGCAGATCGAGCTCGCCTACTTCCGGCCTGGGCACACGCTCGCGGTCGACGCGCTGCAGGAGTACGACGCGAACGTCCTGACCGTCGCCCGGCAGCTTCGTTTCAGCGCGAGGAATCCGCAGGAGTCCGTCGACCTGGCGTTGTTCGTGAACGGGCTGCCGGTGGCGTCCATCGAGCTGAAGAACGGGATGACCGGGCAGTCGGCCGAGGACGCGGTCGCGCAGTACCGCAGGCGGGACCCAAAGGAGCTGTTCTTCGCGAAGCGTGCCCTGGTGCACTTCGCCGTCGACCCGGACAAGGCGTTCGTCGCGACCCGGCTGACCGGTCCCGACACCCGGTTCCTGCCGTTCAACCTGGGCACGAACGGGCCAGGTGAGTCGGGGGCCGCTGGCAATCCGCCGGCCCCGGAGGGTTCCTACCGTGTCTCCTACCTGTGGGAGGAGATCTGGAACCGGCACAACTGGTTGGAGATGCTGCAGCGATTCGTGCACGTCGACACGAAGGAGCAGAAGAAGGGCTCGAAGCGGCGAGTTCACGAGCTGGGTCGGATCTTCCCCCGCTACCACCAGTGGCACGCCGTCCAGACGATGGTCCGCCACGCCAGGGAGCACGGCGCCGGCCAGAACTATCTGGTGCAGCACTCGGCCGGCTCCGGAAAGTCGAACACGATCGCCTGGCTGGCGCACCGCCTGTCGACCCTGTTCGACGCGAACAACCGGAAGGTTTTCGACAAGATCGTCGTCATCACTGACCGGCTCGTGCTCGACCAGCAGCTCCAGGACACGATCTACCAGTTCGACCACACCCCGGGAGTCGTCAAGAAGATCGAGGTGGATTCGGGTCAGCTCGCGGCCGCCCTGTCGGACTCGACGTCGCAGATCATCATCTCGACGCTGGAGAAGTACCCGTTCATCCTCGACAAGGTCGCGGGCAAGGGCCTGGGCTCGAAGCGCTATGCGGTGGTCATCGACGAGGCGCACACCTCGCAGACCGGGGAGCAGGCCGCGAAGCTCAAGCAGGCGATCGGCTCGAAGTCGGAACGGGAGCCCGACGAGCTCGAGGCGACCTACCTGACCCGGGTTCGCGGCAAGCAACCGAACCTGTCCTACTTCGCCTTCACCGCCACCCCGACGTCCGCGACGCTGAAGCTCTTCGGCACGCTTGACCCGGACCACCTGGACGAGGACGGCGAGCCGCTGTACGCACCGTTCCACGTGTACTCGATGCAGCAGGCGATCGAGGAGGGCTACATCCTCGACGTCCTCGCGAACTACCTGACCTATGACGCGATGTGGCTCCTCTCCAGTGCCGCCGTCGAACAGCAGGACTCGGAGATCTCCAACCCGGAGGTCGAGAAGAAGAAGGCGCGGCGCAAGCTCGTCCAGCTCGTCGAGGCGCATCCGGAGTCGGCGGCCCAGAAGGCGAAACTGATCGTCGAGGATTTCGAGGCGAACATCACCGGTCGGCTCGGCGGCCGGGCGAAGGCGATGGTCGTCACAGACAGCCGGCAGAAGGCGCTCAACCTCTACCAGGCGATCCGCCGGTACGTAGACGACAGGGGCCTCGCGAACTGCCGCCCGCTGGTCGCGTTCTCCGGTTCGCTGACCGACGAGGAGAGCGGCCACGAGTTCACCGAGTCAAAGATCAACGGCTTCCCGGAGTCTCGGCTACCGGATCGGTTCGCCTACACCAAGGCGGACGACTCCGACGCGGCGGCGCGCAACCAGGAGGAGTACCGGATCCTCGTGGTCGCGGACAAGTACCAGACCGGCTTCGACCAGCCGCTGCTGTGCGCGATGTACGTCGACAAGCCGCTCACGGGCGTCGCCGCTGTTCAGACCCTCTCCCGGCTGAACCGGACCCATCCGCTGAAGTCCCAGGACGACGTCCGGATCGTCGACTTCGTCAACGCGGCCGAGGACATCCAGAACTCGTTCAAGCCCTGGTTCGAGAGCACGCTCACCGAGCAGCCCGACGCGAACCTGCTCTACCGCAAGCAGCACGAGGTGATGGACTTCCAGGTCCTGAACGTGTCCGAGATGGAGGCGTTCATGCGAGTACTCGGATCGGCCATCCCGGACCGGATGCCGGGCGCCGCCGAGAAGAAGCTGCACGCCGAGCTGCACCGCCTGCTCGGCCCCGCGGTCGACCGGTTCACCGCGCTGGCGACCGTGGCGGAGCGGGAGGAGTTCCGCGACGCGCTGCAGAAATACTGCCGGGCCTACAGCCTGCTCGCCCAGGTCATCGACTGGGGCGACGCGACGCTCGAGCGGCTCTACCAGTACGGCCGGATCCTGCTGCGCCGCCTGCCGGGCCGGGCCGCGACAGCCGTCGATATCGGCGACGCCGATCTGTCGCACTACCGTCTCGACTTCACCGGCCACCACGACGTGTCACTTTCACCGTCCGGCGAACAGATCGTCCGTGGCCATGCGGCCGACGGCGGCGGCTACGTCGAACCGGAGGTGGTCCGGCTCGCCGACGTCATCAGCGATCTCAACAAGCGCTTCGGCCTGGACCTGGGAACCTCCGACCAAATCCTGTTCTACCAGCAGGTCGCCGGCCTGGTCGAGAACACGCAGATGCAGCAGGTCGCGCTGATGAACGACGAGGCGCGCTTCGGCCAGGTCGTCGACGGCCGGCTCGATGACATCGTCGCGGAGAACGCCTCGAAGAACGAGGACTTCATGAAGCTGTACTTCGACAACCCGGACTTCCAGCAAGCGGTCAAGGAAGCCGCCCGCCAACGTGCCTACCGGATCATCACCGACCCGGCCCGCGACGAGGCCCTGGCACGCCTGCGCGCCGAGATGCTCCGCGAGACCACCTGAGGCACACGGGCCACCGACGGGGGAGGATTGGTGCCAGGTTCGGGGCGCGGCAAGGCCTACAGCGCGCGACGCGGGAGAAGGCGTGACTGACCCACTCACGACCACGACCACCAGCGACCCGTCGGACGACCGGATCCGGCTCTCCGGCCGGTATCGGATGGACGGGCTGCTCGGCAGCGGCGGCATGTCCGAGGTGTTCTACGGCTACGACGAGCGCCTCGACCGGCCGATCGCCATCAAGCTGCTCCGGCCGCCTGGCAACCCGCCGGGCGCTGCGGGCAGCCCGGAGCGGATCGCGTTCGTGGAACAGCGCACGATCAACGAGAAGCGGTTTCTCCGAGAGATCCGCACCACCGCCAGCCTGGAGCATCCAGGCATTCCCGCGGTCTTCGACACGGGCGTCCACACGTTCCCCGACGGCAGCCGCCGGGTGTGGCTTGTGATGCAGCTACTGCGCGGATCGACAGTGGCGCGGCTCATCGAGGACACCGACTACGACAACGCACCGCTGGGCATCGCCCGCGTGGCGGGTATCGGCGCCCAGGTGGCCGCCGTCCTGGCCAGCGTCCACGCGGTCGACGTCGTCCACCGCGACATCAAGCCGGAAAACCTCATCCTCGTGCCCGGCGGGTTCGTGAAGGTCCTCGACTTCGGCATCGCGATCCTGCGCGGCGCCGACGCCCCGCCCCGGCTCACCCAGGTCGACCACACCATCGGCACCCCGGACTACATGTCGCCCGAGCAGCACCTCGGCAGCGTGATCACGGCCGCCTCCGACATCTACTCTCTTGGTTGTCTGGTCTTCGGCCTGCTGACCGGCGAACGGGTCTTCTACCCGACCGGCGACGGAGTGTCACTGCGCGAGTTGCATGTCACGGCCGACCCGCCGCTGGTCACCTCACTGCGGCCCGACGTGCCCAGCGAGCTCGCCGAGCTTGTCAAGGCGATGCTCGCCAAGGACCTCCGGACCCGTCCCACGGCAGAGGATGCCTACCACGCCCTCGTCCCGTGGGCCGCGGCCCCGCCGGCCACACCCTCCCGCGACGGGCTCGATCCGACGCAGCCGTTCCGCAACCCGCTGCTCGTCGTGCCCCGTCAGACGGCCGCCGTGAACGGCGGCGGAACCGCACCACGCCCCGCCGCGGCCGGCTTAGGCGCATCTGCGGCCAGTGCTCCGCCTGAGGCTGGATCGCTGGCGATCCAGCTGGACCACCCGGGACTGGCTGACGTGCCACTGTCCGACGCGGCGGTGGACGGGCTGCTGGCTCACGTTGCGACGCTCGTCGCCGCGGACCGGCCAACGGAGGCCATCGACCTGCTCGATGTGGCCGTCGCGGCCGGCGCCCAGGATCCCCCCCGTGGCCTTGACCTGCGCCGCGCTCTGGCACAGACGCTCTACCTCGCCGACAGGTTCACCCGGGCGGCCGCCCTCAACGATGCCGTCCGCGCCGACTGCCTGCGCTATCGCCTGGAGCCCGGCCATCGGTGGGTCCTCGACGGCGCCTACTACGCCGGCCTCTCCTACGCCCGCATCGGCGAACCCGAGAAGGCCCTGGATCGACTCCGCGCCTACCTCGACAACGCCGACACCGCGAACGAAGAGCACCTTCGCCTCCTCGAAGCGCGCCGCACCGCCGCCTTCATGCTCGCAACCACCGGCAAGACCGCCGCCGCCCTGGCCGCCTTCAAGTCCCTCCGCCAAGCCTTGGCCGCGGCCTACGGCTCCGGCGCTTCCGGTGAACTCCAGAACCTCGAAAAGATCATCGATAGGCTCGGCCGCGGCCTGTCGTAGGTCTCCGCTCGGGGTCGGTCAGGGTGGCCCCGGTCGCGCTGGGGCTGATCCTTATGACCAGAGGCTGGCGATGGGGACGGCGATGATGCGGTCGGCCAGGCGAAACGGCCGGGGGCCGGTGTGCAGGAGCAGGCCGCAGGCGAAGCTCGCACCAGTCTGGTCCCTGAACCATTCGAGGTGTCGGGCGTCGGCCGCCGACGGTGCGGCGGACGCCTTTACCTCGATGGCGAGGAGCTGGCCGGCTCTGGTTTCCACGATCAGATCGATCTCGTGCCGGCCGTTCGCGTCGCGCAGGTGGTAGAGGTCGGCGCCGATGGCGCTGAGGGCGCATTCGGAACGCAACTGGGCCGCGACAAGGGTGTCGATGGCGCGGCCGAGGAGGTCGCCGTCCCGGAGGGCGCGGCGCTGGTCGATGCGCAGGAGCGGGCCGAGTAGGCCCGGGTCGATGAGGTAGCGCTTGGGAAGACGGACAGCGCGCAGCGTGCGGCCGCCGGCCCACGCGGGCACCCGTTGGGTGATCATGAGAGTGTCGAGAAGATCGTCGTAGGCGACGGCCGTTGTCCGGTCGATACCGGCCGAGTCATAGAGCAGCTTGTGGGTGGGCACGCCGGCGGTGTTCGCGGCGATGGCCTGGAGATAGCGCCGCATTCGCAAGGGGTCCCGGGCGACGCCAAGCGTCGGTGCCTCGCGGGTTGCCAGATGGTCGACGTAGCCGGTCAGCCAGCGGTCGCGCGCGCGTCCAGCCGGGGCGCGGATCGCTTCGGGCCAGCCGCTGGTCAGAGCCTCGTCCAGGTAGGTGTTCAGGTCCCAGCCGGGTGCCGGATCGGTGAAGGTCTCGACGCCATCCTCAATGATCCGATCAATCACAGAGAGCTCTGTCGGGTCGCCATGGCGCTCCCGACCCACGAGTGGATACATCGTCAGGCGGACTATCCGGCCTGTCGCGGGCCAGCCGGAAGCCGTCAGATCCGCCTGGGAGGAGCCGGTCAGGACGAAACGCCCCGGTCGTGGGTCGTCGTCAACGCTGCGCTTGACGGCGCCCAGCACCTCGGGGACCAGCTGCCATTCGTCGATCAGGATCGGCTCGGTGAGCCCGCGCAGCGCGGCGTCGGGGTCGGCCCGCACCACCGCGGCCTGCGCCGGGACGTCGAGGCGCAGGACGGAGTGGCACAGCCGGCGGGTCGTCGTCGTCTTGCCACAGGCCCGTGGGCCGACGACGAGAACGGCCGGGTGGGCGGCAAGCACCGCCGTGAGCTCCGTGTCGAGCAGGCGCGGAACATAGCTGCTCACGTGCTTCCAATCGACAGACAGCACAGGTTGGGATCCCAAATTAGCACATAGATCAACACTGATCTGACACGGCTCCGCCGCTCCGGGCACGGGTGCTGCGGCGGCATCTCAGTCCCGGCCACCCCCGTGGGCCTCCACCGGTAGGAACTGTGCGTATTTTTCGCGGAGGTAGGCGAGACCCGAGTCGTGTGAGGTCTCGTAATCCAGCGAATTCTGGACAAACTTAAGCCTGTGGTCGGCGTCGGAGATCAGCTCACTCCACTGTTTGACGACGATTCGGTAAGTTCCGGTGTCCTGGAGGACGCCATATGGCAGGTGCGGCTGGTTGCGTTGCTCGTCGAGAGTTCGAGTGGTCTCGTTGCCGACGAGCCAGAAATCCCACTTCACGTTTGGCTGAGTGAAGGTTTCGTCGTTGACGATGGCACTGGCGTACCCCCGAAGCTGACTGACATCATCGTCGTCGAGTCTGTGCCTCGGCCGCTTGAGCTCAACGACCAGCTGCTCGAAGGAGTCGGCGTTGGTCTGGAGGCGCCGGCCGAGGACCAGATCCGGGATGGCGTCGGAGCCATCCTCCAACCGCACCTCCTTGAGATCCGCTAGTTCGACATCCTTGCCGAGCTTGGACAGAAATTTGCCGAGGACCTTGGTCAGCCGCTCGTCGTCGCCGGTGAGGGTCCACTCCTCGCCGAAGATCCAAGTCTCGTGCGCCAAGATCCGATGAAGCTGGCGACGCTCAAGCAGGCGGCTTTTGATCTGTCGGTCGAACAGGATGGTGGTTAGCCCACTGAGGAATTCCATCCGCGCCCCGATCTCGTGGCCGGTCTGGATCAGCTGACTAAGCGTGGTGTGCTGAAGGAGTCGGGCAAGCTCGTCAACACGTGACTTCGATAGGCGAGCCAAGTCGGTCAGTATTGGCAACAGGGAACCGGGATCGCTTTCGAAGGTCTCCTTGAGGAGCCGTAGAGCGAGCGCCTTCGAATGGCTGCTCCTGCTTTCGTCGATGGTGCGTGAAGCCGCCATGGCCACAACTCGAAAGGTGTCGCGGGTTGCGGCCTCGACTGGAGTCTTGGGCTCCACCTTGTAGGGCCATACACCCTCGTCGCGCCATCGCTGGATGGTGGCGGACTCGCGAATTCGCTGCCGCTCCGCGAGGTAGTCGCGGAGCGCGTCACGTGCGGCCAGGATCAGACGGCCGCGGGGCGTTTCGATGTCATCCTCCAGCCTGATCTGGTCCCTGCTGTCGAACCCCTCCAGGATCGACTGCCCAGCTTGGACCTTGACCGTTGCCATGCGGCCATGTTGCCATCCGCCGGACACACCTTCGGGTGGAGCCAGGTGGTCTATCAGTTTGGTCGTGGTTGGTCATGGTTGGTCGTGGGGCTTGGCTGGGACCTGTCGTGGCAGGGGTTACCGCCCGCGCGGTCGGACAGCGGTGGGATCATGACTGGTAGTCGTAGCCGCTGGAGGTCCGCCATGCCCGAGTCGTCCCCCGAGCCGCAGCCAGACCATGAACCCGCCAAGGACCTGACGCTCGACGACCTTGGGCGGCCGGGTGAGGGCATCGCGGCCTGGCTCGAAGCCACGAAGCACTGGGCCAGTTCACCGCCGGCCGGTGACGACTCGGCCGCGTCCGCCGTACCCGTCACGCCCGCCGTACCCGTCACGCCCGTAACGCCCGACCGGGCAGGCGAGTCGACCGAATCAGCCGGTGTGGTCGCCAGCGCTGGACCTGCTGGGCCCGCTGAGTCCGCTGGGCCTGCGGAGCCCGCCGGGTCGGTTGAGTCCACTGCGTCTGCCGAGCCGGCCGCCTGGCCGGAGGCGGACGCGCCTGTCTGGCCGACCGAGTCCGCACCGGCGCCGGCGAAGCCCCTGCGTCCCGTCGACTGGGATCGCTCGTTCAGCCGCACCTGGGACTCCCGCTGGGACCACGAGGTGACGAACCGCCTCGCCGCCGAGCACGAGTACAAGATGGCTCAACGGGAGCTGGATGAGCTCAGCCGGAAGCAGCAGGAGGAGGCGAGGGCGCGGGCGGAGGCCTGGTCCCGGGCGGATCGGGAGCGTGCGGCCTCGGAACGGCAGGCGCGGGACCGCGCGGCCGGTGAGGCGGCCGCTGGCAATCGGAAGCAGAGCCTGTTCGACCGGCTTGAGAACCTCGGGCGCGTGTGGGACGACGACGTGGACGAGCGACCGGGCGACGACTCCGGAGATTCGCCTGGCGCACGCTGACGTTTGGCCGTCCGCGGTAGTCCTCCCGCGCGGCGGATCGGTGGCTTCGATCAGGGGCCGGGCCGGAGAAACCTGGGCTCGGGGGCGGCCGGTCGCTCGGGAGGACGCGGTTCGCCCGCCTCCGGGCGGGGAGCGTCCGCGAGGGAGAGCCGGGCGCGGACCGTGTCCGGGTGAAACGGACCGTGCTCGCGCGTCGAGTCGGCGAGGTTGGCCCGATCGAGGGATGCCGCGTCGGCGTGCCGGCCAGCCTGGCGGTAGGTGTCGGCGAGGACGAACCGGCTGGCACGGGTTTCGGGATGGTCCGGGCCAAGGGTGTCGGTGCGACCGGTGTGCACGCGCTCACTGAGGTGGACGGCCTCCGGCAGCCGGCCGGTCCGGCGGCAGGTTTCGGCGAGGGTGGCGGCGGTGCGCAGGGTGCGCTCGTCGTTCGCGCCGGCCGTATGCGCGCGGATGACGAGCTGCCGTTCCAGGTGATGGCGGGCGGCCTCGGGCTGACCGGCGCCGAGGAGCTGATCCGCGACTTTCTCGCGAGCTTCGATGGTGAGGGAGTGCGCTGGCCCGAGGACGCGTTCGTGCCGGTCGAGGACACGTTCGAGATGGGGGATTGCCTCGGCCGGTCGATCCATGGCGACGAATACGGCGGCAAGCTGCTCGCGGCTTTGGACGGACGCCGAATGGTCGGGACCGAGCACTTGATCGCGACCGGTCGCAGCGCGATCGAACAAGGGCAGGGCAAGTTCCGGTTGACCTGTCCGCCGATGGATACGCCCAAGAGCGTCGGCGCTGTCGAGGGTGCGGCGGTGGTCGGGTCCGAGGATGCGGTCGCGTCCGGTGAGGGTCTGGTTGAGTTCGCGGGTGGCGTCGGCCGTCCGGCCGGCCTGTTCGTAGGTGACGCCGAGGCCATGGCGGCTGTCGAGGGTGGCGGGATGATCCGGTCCGAGGACGCGAGTGCGGGCCTCCAGGGCGGGTTCGGCGTGGGCGAGGGCATCGCCGACGGCACCCATCCGCTGGTAGGTGGTGGCGAGCTGGTAGCGGGTGGTGAGGGTGTCGGGGTGCTCGGGTCCGAGGACGCGGTCGCGGGTGGTGAGGGTGGGGCGTAGGACGCGGGCGGCGTCGTCGCCCCGGCCGGTGTCGTCCAGGACCGTGCCGAGGCGGTGCCGGCTCTCGAGGGTGTCGGGATGCTCGGGACCGAGGATCCGCTCGCGGTCGGCCAGGTTCCGGGTGATCAGGTCATGCGCGTGGTCGAGGTGGCCGGCCTGCTGGTAGGCGCGGGCCAGGGTCTCCCGGCTGGCGAGGGTGTCGGGATGCTCCGGTCCGAGCAGGCGCTCGCGGTCGGCCGCGTTGCGTTCGGCGAGCGGGCCGGCGACGGTCAGGTGGTCGGCGGCGAGGGCGGTGCGGATGTGGACGTCGCGGGCGGCGAGGGTGTCCGGATGCCGCGGGCCGTCGAGGTGCTCGCGGGCGGCGACGGCGCGGGCCGCCAGCGGTTCGGCCTGCTCGGGATGGCCCTGCTCGAGCAGGTAGGCGGCGGCGTGTTCGGCCAGCCAGGCGGTGTGCGCGGTGTCGGTGCGGACGGTGTCGGCGGGCGGGATGTCCGCGGGCGGCGCCTCGGCGGGCTGGGTGCCGGCAGGCGGGGCACCGGGGGCATGCGGGGCTTCGGGGGAAGGGGCGGTGGCGTCCAGGACGGCCAGGGCGTGGGGGAGCAGCTCGCGCCACGCCGGCCAGGATTCGGGGTGCGCGGTGACGGTCTCGGGCAGGGCGGCGTGCAGCATCCGGCCGAGGCCGTCGACCAGGTCGGCGGCCTGTTCCGGCGTGGTCTGGGCGCGCACGGCGGCGCGTACCAGCGGGTGCATCGCCACGGCGGAGCCGTCGCGGTGGGCGAGCCCGGTGCGTTCGAGGGCGGCGGTGGTGGCGGCCAGTGCCAGCGGGTCGGCGGCGACGGCGCGTAACCGGTCGCCGGGCAGTGTGCCGGCGCCGATGTCGGTATCCGTGCCGGTGCCGCCGATGCTGGTTCCGGTGCTGGCTTCCGCGGTGAGCAGGCGCAGCGGCAGGCGGGTGGAGTCGCCGTGCGCGGCGAGCCGCACCAGCGTCGCCGCGGCGGGATTGTCGGCGTCGAGCCGGCGGATCGCCTCATCCCACTGGGTGGCGATGGTCGTCTCGGGTCGTCCCGGCACCGGACGGTCGCCGAGCGCGGCCAGTGGCACGGCGGCGCGTTCCAGGCCGGCGAGGAAGCCGTCGGCGTCGCCGTGAATGTCGATGATCTGGTGCGCGGCCTGGTCGAGTGCCTGCGGATGGTCACCGAGATGGGTGGCGACCCGGTCGGCGAGGGCCGCGTCGAGGCCGGGCAGACGGTCGGCGAGCAAGGCCACCGATTCGGCGCGCGGCAGCGGCCGCAGGCCGAGGACCTGGCCGTTCCACGGGCCGCTGAGCTGGCGTTCCCAGTCCCAGGTCGAGCCGCGGGAGGTCGCCAGCACCCGTCCGGCGCCCTCGGACGGCCGCAGCCAGCCGGGCAGATCGGCGGCGTCGGCGAGGTCGTCGAGGACGAGCAGCCAGCGTCCACCGGCCATGTCGAGGTGGGCGAGCACGGCCGCCGGTTCGGCATGGGATGGCAGGCCGAGCGCTGGAGCGAGCGCCCGCACCTGCTGCCCGACGAGTTCGGGACGGCCGGCGGGTACCCACCAGACCGCCTGGTAGTCCAGCCGATGCTGGCTGACGAACTCGGCGGCCAGGCTGGTCTTGCCGATGCCGGCGAGTCCGGTCACCGCGACCAGTCCACTGCCGGCCAGTGCCGTGTCGAGCTGGGCGAGGTCGTCGGCGCGGCCGAGGAAACGGGCTGCCGGTCGAGGCACGTTCCAGACCGCGGGCAGTTCCGCCGGGTAGACCGGCCGTGCCGCCGCCCCCGGGAACCGCACCAGCCCGCTCTCACCGGCGCCGGGCGATTCCCGGCCCAGGCTCGCCCGCACCGCGCCGAGCAACACGGATTCGGCGGCCGATTCGCCGCGGCCGACCAGGTCGATCGGTGCGATCTGACCGAGCAGCCCTGGGATGGGTCGTTCGGTGACCCGGGCGACGAGCAGCGGGCGCTGGGCGGTGCCGTCGACCGGCGGGGACCAGGCGGCGCCCCATTCGGCCTGGGCCTGCGCGGAGTCGAGGTAGTCGTCGGAGACAACCGCGATGGTGCAGCCGGCCTGCCGGATCATCCGGTCCAGCCAGACCACCACGTGCGTGCCGGGCACCACATCCCAGGCGTGGTTGGCGACTCGGTGCCCCGCCCCTTCCAACGCCGCGGAGATCCACTCCGCCCAGGGCTGCCCGTCCCCGGCATACGACACGAAACAGTCGACGGCGTCCCCTTCGCCCCCGAACGTCACCCGGACAGCATCGCATAGTCACCCAAACGAGCACGGTACGGCCACCGGCGCCGGACGGCCGTCGCGAGCAATCGTTACAGAGGTGAGCGAGTATGGGCGGCCGGCACGTTCGGTGGCCTGGCCGGCGCTCAGTTATGAAGCACTTATGATGCATCCTGCGACCCCTGCCAGCGAGTCGCATAACTATTGCATAAGTGTCGTATAACCGGAGGCGATCACGTGCCGGCGGAGGATCTGGCGACCAGGGTCCGCGCCTGGGTGACCAGGGGCGAGCGGTTCGACGTCGAGTTCAAGGGCGAATCGCGCCGGCCGCTTGCGGACCGGGACCTGATCGAGGCCGTGGTGTGCCTGGCCAACGGCCGGGGCGGCGTCCTGCTCGTCGGGGTCGAGGACGACGGCGCCGTCACGGGCGCGCGGCCCCGACACGAGTCGGCCCGCACCGACCCGCTTCGCCTGCAGGCACTGGTGGCGAACAGCACCCAGCCGCCGCTGTCGGTGACCGCGGACGTCGTGGATGTCGACGGTCAGGATGTGATCGTCATCGAGGTGCCCGACAGTCCTCGGGTGATCGGAACGATGCGTGGTACGTACGTGCGGCGGGCGCTCGGCGCTGATGGCCGGCCGGTGTGCCTGCCGTACCACGCACACGAGATGTTGGCGCACGAGGTCGACCGGGGAGCGGTGGACTGGGCTGCCCTGCGGGCCGCCACGGCGACCTGGCAGGACCTCGACCCCCTGGAGTTCGAGCGGCTGCGGTCGATGGTCGGCCGCGCCGGCGACCTGGCCGACCGGGTGCTCGCCACGCTGGCCGACCAGGAGATCGTCCGTGCTCTGGGGCTGGCCCGCGCCGACGGCGAGATCACCACCGGCGCGCTGTTGCTGTTCGGGCGGGTTGAATCGCTGCGGCGCCACGTGCCGACCCATGAGGCGGCGTTTCAGGTATTGCGCGGGCTCGATGTCGAGGTCAACGAGTTCATGTACTTTCCGCTGCTGCGGCTCGCGGAGGAGGTCTTCGCACGGTTCGCCGCGCGCAACAGTGCCGAGGAGATCCAGCTCGGGCTGTTCCGTGTCGCCGTGCCGGCGTATTCGGAGACGGCGTTCCGCGAGGCGTTGGCCAACGCACTCATCCACCGGGACTACACCCGGCTCGGCGCGGTCCACGTGCAGTGGCATGATGATCATCTCGCACTTTCAAGTCCAGGCGGTCTTCCGCCCGACATCCGAGTTGACACCCTGCTCGTCGCGCCGCCGCATCCCCGAAGCCGGCTGCTCGCCGACGCCTTCAAACGCACCGGCCTCGCCGAGCGGACAGGCCGTGGGGTCAACCGCATCTTCGCCGAACAGCTCCGGCTGGGGCGGCCCGCGCCCGACTACGGGCGCACCACCTCGGACCATGTCGTCGCGATCCTGCCCGGCGGCCCGGCCAACCTGGCGATGACCCGCTGGCTGCTGGAACAGGAACAGCGGCAGGGCCGCGCCATCGGGCTCGCGGAACTGCAGGTGCTCGCCGAGCTCAGCCAGGAGGGCCGGGCGACGACCGGGGAGCTCGCCACCCTGGTGCAGCGCACCCCCGCGGAGACCCGGCAGATCCTCATCCGGATGGTGGAACGAGGCTGGGTGGAGGCGCGCGGTGATGGCAAGGGGCGCACCTGGCACCTGTCCGCCGCACTGCACCGGTCGCTGCGCACGCCCGCTGGTTACGTCCGGGTCCGCGGGTTCGAACGGTCGCAGCAGGAGGTCATGGTGCTGCAGTATGTTCGCGCCCACGGCCGGGTCAGCCGGGCGCAGGCGGCCGAGCTCTGCGCGGTCACGCCGGAGCAGGCCACCCGTCTGCTGCGGCGGATGGTGACGGCGGGCCAGCTCATACGCGAGGGCACCCGGCGCGGCGCCCATTACACTCTTTCGTGACGCGCGTCTCCCAGGACATTGCTCGATTGTTGCGTCCACCGGAGCGGTTCGCCCGGACTACGAAGTTTCTCGCTCTACGCACCCGTACCGGCGCGTGAGACGGTGCCAACGTGGGCACCGCCGACGAAGCCGGCGGCCCCGCGGGATCGGTGACTACTACCTCTGAGGGGCATCCTGGTGCGGTACGAGATCCTGGGACCTTTGCGGGTGCTGTCCGGTGACCGGCGGGTGCAGCTCAGCGCGCCGAAGATGACGGTGCTGCTGGCGGCTTTGCTGGCCCGGCGCGGGCAGGTGGTGGCGAGCGACCTGCTGGTCGCCGAGATCTGGCCGGACGAGCCGCCGCGGCGGGCGACCGCGACGCTGCAGGTCTACGTGTCCCAGCTGCGCAAGGCGCTGACCTGCCCGCTGCGCCCGGTGTGCCCCATCCTCACCCGTCCGCCGGGCTATCTGCTCAACGTCGACGCGCAGTCGGTTGACCTGCACCAGTTCGAGAGCGGGGTCATGGCCGGGCGGGTGCTCGCCCGGGCCGGGCAGCATCTGCAGGCAGCGGAGCGGTTCGCCGAGGCGCTCGCGGTGTGGCGGGGGCCCGCGCTCGGCGACGTGCGCGACGGCCCGATCGTGGACGGGTTCGTCACCCGGTTGGAGGAGTCCCGGCTCGAGTGCCTCGAGATGATGATCGAGGTGGGCCTGCTCGGCGGACGGCACCGCGAGCTCACCGGGCAGCTGTTCGAGCTGACCTTGGAGCATCCCCTGCGGGAGGCCTTCTACCGTCAGCTCATGCTCGCGCTCTACCGCTCCGAGCGGCAGGCGGATGCGCTGCGCGTCTACCAGCGGGCCCGGCAGATCCTCGCCGACGAGCTTGGCCTCGAACCGGGCCGCCCGCTGCGTGAGATCCAGCGGGCGATCCTGGCCGACGACGGTCGCTTCGACGACGACCCTTTCGTGCTGTCCTCCACCGGCTGACCGCGACCGGCTAACCCCGGGCGGCGGGAGCATCGGCGAGGCCGGTCAGGCGGACCAGCGCCACCCGGGAGGAGACGCCGAGCTTGCGGTAGATCCGGGTGAGGTGCGCGTCCACGGTGCGGGGGCTCAGCCCCAGGTCGAGGGCGATGCGCCGGCTGGTCGCGCCGCCCGCGGCCGCCGTGGCGATCTGGCGTTCCCGGGGGGTGAGTACGTCCAGGACGTTGGTTCCCGGGTCGAGGCGTTCTAGTCCGCGCAGCAGGGTGAGCGCCTGGCGGCCAAGCCGGACGGCTCCGCAGCGGCGGGCGAGCTCGCCGGCCTGGGTGAGGAGGCGCTCGGCGTCGGCGGGCTGGCCGGCGCTGGCGTAGCACCGGCCAGCCTGGACGAGCAGGTAGGTCCGCAGCGAGAGCATGCCGGCGGCGGCGAACAGGTCCGCGGCCCGCGCGTAGTGCTGGCCGGCCGGTTCGGGCTGCTCCATCGCGCACAGCGCGTGTGCCCGCGCGGCCGCCGCGTGGCCCCGCTGGTAGTCCAGCCCCAGCCGCTGGGCGGCCTGCTCGGCCTGGTCGGCCCAGCGCCGCGCCGAATCGACGTCGCCCAGCCGTTCGGCGGCGGCGCACAGAGCCTCGAAGGCCATCGGATGCAGCACCGGGGAGATGAGCTCCAGCGATTCGCCGCCGCCGGTGTCGAGGATCAGCGCCGTGATCCGGCGGGGTTCGCCGCCGTCCGCCATGGCGGCGTACGCCGTCCAGATCGCGGCGACGTCCCACCACCAGGACCGGCGCGCGGCGGGGCGTGCGGCGGAACGTTCGACCGCGGCCTGCTCCACCAGGGCGGCGGCCCGCCGGCTGCCGTGCCCGTCGATCCAGATGCCGGCGAGCGCCTCGAGCGCCTCGGCCAGGCTCGTGTGGTGACCCCGTCGGGTGTTGCGGATCAGCTGCTGCATCTCGGCGGCGACCCGCCGGGCTTCCGGCAGCCGGCCGACCCGCTGGTAGACCGCGCCAAGACCGCTGAGCAGCAGCGGCAGGGCGTCACCTCGGCCGGAGGCGCGGGCCAGCGCCGTGCCCCGGCTGAAATGCCGCTCGGCGTCGATCTGCCGGCCGAGGACGGAGTCCGCCCAGCCCAGCAACGCGAGATGTTCGGGATGGTCGGCGAGCGCCGCGTCCGGGAGGCTGTCGGCAAGGGTCGCGCAGCCGGTCACCGACTGCGCCGCGGCCGCGATGTCGCCGCCGAGCGCCTCGACGACCCCGCGCAGGGCGAGTGCCCCGACCTCCGCGGTGCGGTCACCCTCGTCCCGGGCGAGGTGCAGGAGCAGACCCAGCTCGCCCGGCGGCGGCGCGGAGCCGTTCAGCAGCCCCACCGCGGCCCGGGCGAGCAGCAGACTGATCACGGCGGGCCGCGCGGCGGGGCTGATCACCCGTCGGGCGGCCGCGGCGGCGACGGCGGAGAGGGCGGTGGCTGGCTCGCTGGTGGCTGGCTCGCTGGTGGGCGCGGGCTCGGCCGGACCGATGGACCTGGGGGGATGGGCGAGCGGGGAACCGTCGACGCCGCCCGACGGGTCACCGATGGCCGCCTCGATCTCCGCGCCCAGCATCGCCAGGGCGTCGGCGTGCTGCCCGATCGCGTAGGTGAGCATGGCGCACAGGCTGGCGATGCCGGCTCGTTCGGTGGGCGGGCGGGCGGAGGCGAGCTCCAGGGTCTGGCGGATCTGGGTACGGCTCTCGGCGACCATCCCGGCACTGCCGTAGGACCGGGCGAGACTGAGGGAGATCTCTCCGCGCAGCCGGTCGACCTGGCGCGGATCAGGAAGATCGGCGAGCGCGAGGACGCGCAGCGCCAGCCGCAGCCAGCGCACGGCGTCCTGGGCGGACGAACCCAGCGATTCGCGCGCCGCGTCGGCCAGCAGGTGCACCTCGTGCAGCCCGGCGTCCTGCGGAAACCGTTCGATGTGGACGGCGAGGACCGCGGCCGGCGCGCCAGCCAGGCCCAGCGTCCGGGCCGCCCGGCGGTGCGCCTCACGGCGCCAGTGGGGGTCCAGGGAGGTGTACACCACCCCGGCGAGCAGGGTGTCGCGCAGCCGGTAGGTGGCCTCGCCGTGCACCGGGCGCAGCAGGTCGCGGCTGGTCAGCAGGGCGACGGCCGCACAGGTCGGGGTGATCGCCAGATCGGCGACCGGCGCGAGGGTGTCGACGTCGAAGGCACCGCCGAGGACCGCGGCGGCCCAGGCCACGCTCGCGCATTCCGGTCCGAGGTCGGCCAGTTCCGCCAGCACCGTGCCGATGAGCTGATGGCCGGTCAGGCCTACGGCCGTGCCCCGTCCACTCCACGGCGGACCGGCGGGACCCTGCGGATCGCGGGCGAGCGCGAGCAGGTACTGCGGGTTGCCCTCGCTCGCCTCATGCAGGTCCAGCACTCTCTCGTCGTCGGGGGGCAGACCGGCGAGCCGAGCCGACTGGTCCACGGTGAGTGGCTCCAGCACGATCTGGTCGACCGTGTCCAGTTCCCCGCCGCGGGCAAGAGCGTCGACCAGGCGTGGCGAGCTCTGCCGCGGCCGGTGGGCGACGACCAGCAGCAGCGGGGCGTCCACCGGCCAGCGGACGAGATGGCCCACCAGCGCGACGGACGTCTCGTCCGCCCAGTGCGCGTCATCGACGACCAGAACCAGGCCGTCGCCGGCAATCCGGCGCAGCAGCAGCCGGGCCGTGTCGAACAGGCCGATCGGGTCGTCGCCCGTGCGCACCTCGGCGAGCAGCGCCGTGAGCATCCCGCCTGGCAGGAGCGCCTCGCCGTCATCGGATGCGCCGGCGGGCGCGACGGCCAGCAGACGGTGGAAGACGCCGAAGCGGACCTGCTGGTCGACGGCGGCGCAGCGGCCCGTCAGCAGGGGAACGCCGCGCCGGGCCGCCTGCCGGGTGAGCTCGCCGAGCAGATGGGTCTTGCCGAAGCCGGGGTCGCCACCGACCTCGACGATGCCGCCCTGGCCGGCCACGACGTCGTCCAGTGCGGCCAGCAGCCGGCGTCGCTGCGTCGTGCGCACCGAGGCCTGGCGGCGCGCCGCGAACGCCGCGCCGCTCATCGCGGGACCGGCCGCGGCACGGCGGCGAGCAGCGCCCGGGTGTAGTCCGCGCGCGGATGGTCGAAGACCTGGTCCACCTCGCCGGCCTCGACGACCGCACCGTCCCTCATGACGATCATCCGGTCACTGACATGGCGGATGACGCCCAGGTCGTGGGAGATGAACAGCATGGCGACGCCCAGGTCACGGCGCAGGTCGCCGAGCAGGTCGAGGATCTGTGCCTGCACGGAGACGTCGAGGGCGGAGACGGGCTCGTCACAGACCAGCACACGGGGGCGGGGGGCGAGCGCCCGGGCGATGGCGACCCGCTGCCGTTGCCCGCCGGAGAGCTCCAGCGGACGGCGCCGCAGCAGGCCGGCGTCCAGCCCGACCTGGTCGAGCAGCTCCACGACCCGGTCCCGGCGCTCCCGCGCACGACCGACACCTGCCGCCGCCACCGCCTCGCCGATGATCCGCTCGGTGGTGAACCGGGGGTCGAACGATCCCAGCGGGTCCTGGTGGATCGCCTGGATGCCCGGCCGTCGTCCCCGGCGCGTGCGCTCGGGCAGCCCGCTCCAGGGTTCGCCCGCGAGCCGCACGCTGCCCGCGTCGGGCTCGACCATGCCCAGCACGATCCGGGCCACCGTCGTCTTCCCCGAGCCGGACTCGCCGACCACGCCCAGGACCTCCCCGGAGCCCAGCGTGAGCGACACGTCCCGCACCACGGTGCGCCAGGTCCCGTCGGGGGAGCGGTACCGCTTGTGCAGGCCGTCCGCCTCGATCAACGGGGCGGCCTGGGTGGGAGTGGCCGCCGGCGTGGCGTCGAGCGGGGTGGCGTCGGGCGGCGTCGTGTCGGCTGGCGTGGTGTTCGCTGGCGTGGTGTCGGCTGGGGTGGTGTCGAGCGGAGTCGCCGTGGCCGGCCCGGCCTGCGCGGGTACGACTGCCGGCGCCGCGGGGGGCCCGTCCGCCGGCTCCGGATGCCAGCAGCGCGCCTGGTGCTCGAACGCGCCGGGTACGTCCAGATCCACCGCTCCGGGCACAACCGCTCCGGGCACAACCGCGCCGGGAGCGTCCGCGTCGGTCGCGGACCCCGCGCGTGGCATGGCCGGCAGCTCGGTGCGGCATCGGTCGTCGCCGCGGGCGCAGCGGGCCGCGTAGGGGCAGCCCCGCGGATGACCGGGCCGGCCGGCCGCCGCGACCGAGAGCCGCGCGCCCCGAGGGTGCAGCGCCGGCACCGCGGCCAGCAGGGCGCGGGTGTACGGGTGCCGCGGATGGGCGAGCACCGACCGGGTTGGTCCCTGCTCGACGACCAGCCCGCCGTACATCACCACGACGCGGTCGGCGAGCCCGGCGACCACCGCCAGGTCGTGGCTGATGAGCAGCACCGACATGCCGTCCACGGTGAGCTGGCGCAGCAGATCGAGTACCTGGGCCTGCACGGTGACGTCGAGGGCGGTCGTCGGCTCGTCGGCGATGAGCAGTTCCGGTTCCGCGGCCAGCGCCGAGGCGATCAGGGCCCGTTGGCGTAGGCCGCCGGAGAGCTGGTGGGGGTACTGCGCCGCGCGCCGCGCGGGCTCGGGCACGCCGACATCGGCGAGCAGGCGCAGGACCCGCTCATACCGGTGGGCGCGGTCGACGGTGCGGTGGGTGCGCAGCGGTTCGGCGATCTCCGCCCCGGCGGTGCGCAGCGGGTCGAGGGAGACCAGCGCGTCCTGCAGCACCAGGCCGATGCGCCGCCCGCGCACCTGGCGCCAGGCGCCCTCGCGCAGCCCGATCAGGTCCTGCCCGCCGAACGACAGTGCCCGGGCGCGCACGGTGGCGCCCCGACCGGTCAGCCCGACGAGGGTGCGCGCCGTGACACTCTTGCCCGAACCCGACTCGCCGACGATGGCCAGGCACTCGCCCCGCTCAAGCGTGAACGAGACGTCCCGCACGGCGTGCACCTGCCGGTTCCCGCCACGCCGGGACGCACCGTCGAACGTGACGGTAAGCCCGTCGACGACCAGCGCCGGACCAGCGCCACTGCCACTGCCACTGCTCTGCGGGCCGCTGGTCGCGGCGCTGTCGATCGTCACGCTGTTGGTTTCGCTCGCGCCTTTCCCGGCCGAGGCAGCTTCGGCCGGAGCGGTTCGGGAGGTGGCTGGGCTGCCAGGCACGGTGCTGGCCGGGGCGGGGGGCGAGCTGCTCAACGGTGGGACCTCCGGCTGTAGCGCGCCTGGGCGAACCGTCCGACCACGTTCACCGCGATCACGGTCACGGTGATCGCCGCGCCCGGGAACACCCCGGCCCACCAGGCGGTGGACAGGTAGTTGCGGCCCTCGGAGAGCATCAGTCCCCACTCTGGCGTGGGTGGCTCGGTACCGAAACCGAGGAAGCTCAGGCCCGAGACGGCGATCATCGTGGTGCCGAACCCGACCGTGGCGACGACGAGCAGCGGGCCGAGCGTGTTGGGCAGGATGTGGCGCCCGACGAGCAGGCGGCGGCGCAGGCCGAGGCCGACCGCCGCCTCCACGTAACCGGAGCGCCGGACCACCAGTGCCTCCGAGCGGACCACCCGGGCATAGCCCGGCACGTTGGAGATCGCGACCGCCAGCGCCAGGTTCATCGCGCCGTTGCCGAGCACGGTCATCGCCAGCAGCGCCAGCAGCAGGGGCGGCAGCGCCAGCAGGACGTCCGCCACCCGCATCAGCACCGCGTCGGCGACCCGGCCGCCGAGAGCCGCGGCCAGGCCCAGCACCGCGCCGCCGACGACCCCGAGCGTGGTGGCGGTCAGGCCGATCCACATCGAGCGGCGGGCCCCGTGCACCACCCGGCTGAACACGTCCCGGCCGAGCTGGTCGGTGCCGAACCAGTGCGCTCCGCTCGGCCCGCGCAGTGCCGCCAGCGGATCGGTGCCGGTGGCCGGGCGGCTGGTGAACAGTCCGGGTGCCGCCACGGCCAGCGCCAGTACGACCACGACCAGCACCGACAGGGCCAGACCGAGCCGTGGTGGGCGGCGTGCCCGGATAGCCGTCCGGTGCCCGGCGCTGGCCGCGACGTCCACCGCCACATCGATGGTCGTCACGGCGTCAGTCCGTCCTCAGTCGAGGGTCGATCACCAGGTAGAGCAGGTCCACGGCGGTGGAGATCGCGACGAAGACCAGTGCGGAGAGCATCACCACGCCCATCACCACGGGCATGTCGCGGCTGCTCACCGCCTGCAGGGTCAGCGCCCCGATGCCCGGGCGGGCGAAGACCTTCTCGACGAGCACGGCACCGCCGAGCAGGGTGCCGGCGAGCCAGCCGGAGAGGGTCACCAGTCCGGCGGCGGCGTGGCGCAGGGCATGGCGGGCGCGGATCCCCGTCTGGCTGAGCCCGCGGGCCCGCGCCGTGGTGACGAAGGGCTGCTCAAGGGCGGCTTCGAGCCCCTCACGCAGCACCTGGCCGAGGATCCCGGCGACCGGCAGGCCGAGGGTCAGCGCGGGCAGCACCAGCGCGCCGAACCCCTGCGCGCCGGCGACCGGGAACGCGTGGATCTTGAAGCTCAGGACGGTAAGCAGCAGGATGCCCAGCCAGAACGGCGGCGTCGACACCGAGACGAGCTCCCAGAAGCTCGCCACCGCGCGCAGCGCCGGATGGCGCCCGGCGGTCATGACCGCGGAGAGCACCGCGAGCACGACCGCCACGACGATCGCCGCGAGCGCCAGCTGCACCGTGGGCATGAGCTGGTCGCCGATCAGCGCCGACACCGGCTGCTGCAGCTGGTAGGACCATCCGAGGTCCCCATGCAGCAGCCGGCCCAGATAGTGCAGGTACTGCACCACCACGGGGTCGCCCAGGCCGAGGTCGTGGCGGATCTGGTCGCGGACCTGCGCCGACGCCATCGTCGACGGGCCGAGAATGATCGCCACCGGGTCGCCCGGCAGGAGCTGGAGCGCGGCGAAGGCCGTGGTGGCCGCGCCGAGCAGGACCGCGAGCGCGGACCCGGCCCGGCGGGCGACGGCCAGCGCCACCGTTCGCCCGGTCAGGCCCCGGCGCGCCGCCGGCTCGGCGCCCGTACCGGGCCCGGGCGGCAGCGGCCGTGGCAGCGCCGTCGTGGAGGTGCTCGTCATCGCGGGCCGCTTTAGGACCGGTAGGTGTCGTAGAGCAGCGGCTTGCCGTTCGGATCCACCGCGAGCCCGGCCACGTGGCTGGACACCGCGACGAGCTTGGTCGGCACATAGATGGGCAGCACCGCGGCGTCGGTCAGCGTCACCTGGCGCTGCACCTTCGCGTAGAGCTCGGCGCGCTTCGCGGTGTCCAGGGTGGCGGCGCCCGCGTCGGTCCACTCGTCGACCCGCGGGTCCTTCAGGTTGGCCGCGTTCTGCCCGCCGGTGGCCGGGGTGCTCGCCGAGTTGAAGAAGCCGCGCAGGATGTCCGGGTCGAACCGGGTCCAGGAGAAGTCGTACAGGTCGTACTGGCCGGTGCCGGCCAGCGCGACGAAGGCGCCGATGTCCAGGGCCGGGTGGCTGATGTCGATGCCGACCTTCTTCAGGTCGGCCTGGATCGCCTGGGCGACGACGGCGCGCTGCTCCCGGGTGTGCGGCGGGTTCCACGGCCAGTCGACGGTCAGGCGTTTGCCGTCCTTCGTCCGGTAGCCCTGGGCGTCCCGTCCGGTCCAGCCGGCCTCGTCGAGCAGCTTGTTCGCCTGCGCCGGGTCGTACTTCAGGCTGCCCTCGAGGGACTTGTCATACGACGGGGTGGACGGCGTCAGGGGGCTCCACGACCGCTGGTACTGGCCGAAGTAGACGGTCTTGACGATCTGGTCGATGTCGGTGCCGAGCTGGATCGCCTTGCGGACCCGGACGTCGGCCGTCGCGCCGCGGACGGTGTTGATGTAGATGGCGTAGGTGCCACCCGCGTCCTCGACCTTGCGGATCGTCAGGTTCTTGTCGGCCTGGACGGTCTTGATGTCCGAGGGCGAGATGCTGGTGGCGATGTCGACCTGACCGCTGGTCACGGCACCGGTGCGCACCGGGTCCTCGGTGAGGAAGCGGAAGACGACCTTGTCGAGATAGGCGGCGCCGGTGTGCGAGGCTGACTGCGGCGCCCAGTTGTACGCCGGGTTCTTCGTCAGGGTGACGCTCTGGCCCTTGGTGTAGCCGGTGAAGACGTAGGGGCCGGTGCCGACGATGGAGCTGCCGCCCGCGCACAGCGCGTCAGGGCCGCGGGTGAGCGACTTCGGCGAGTAGAAGCCGAGGTTCGGCGTGCTGGCGCCCTGCAGGAACGGGGAGAAGGGCTTGCTGAAGGAGACCTTCACCGTGTGCGGGTCGATGACCTCGGTGCCGCTGTAGGGCCCGAGCAGGGTCGCCGCGTACTGCGACTTCGTCTTCGGGTCGGCGACGCGGTCGAAGTTGGCCTTGACCGCCGCCGCGTCGAAGGGGGTGCCGTCGGTGAACTTCACGCCGTCACGCAGGGTGAACGTGTAGCTCTTCAGGTCCGGAGCGACCTTCCATGATGTGGCGAGCCAGGGGTGGAAGGCGCCCTTGGCGTCGATGGTCACCAACGAGTCGACCACGCCGCGTTCGATGTCGCCGGTGATGCCCTGTGGGTTGACCTGCAGGTCGAAGCAGGTGGGCTCGACGTCAAGCGCGTAGGTCACCGTCCCGCCGGCCTTCGGGGCGCCGGCCGCGGCGCCGCCGCCCGAACTGGAACCTGAGCCGCAGGCGGTGAGGGCAAGTGTGGCGACCGTCGCCGTCGCAACCAGTGCGAGGCGGACGGGTCTGGCGAGACGCATGCGTGGGCTCCGAAAGTAGACAGGAAGGCGACGAGGGGGGTACAGAGCGGTCATGGTTCTTGCGCGCCGCGAAAGGCAGAGCACGGACGGTATGGCCGCACCCGGGTTTTCTCTGGGTGCGGATGTATCTCGGCCAGGGCACCGGTGAGGTGTTCCGGGCAGAGCGGTGTCCGGGCAGACTGGTGTCCGGGCAGACTGGTGTCCGGGCAGAGCCGTGGCCGAAGGTGGATCCGCGGGGGAGCGGGAAACAGACTGAACCAGGCGAGGCGCCATTGCCGGCCTGGAACGGTGCGGCGGTCAGCGACAGGCGGCGCTGGACACGCGAAGCAGATCGATGTGCCGACGGGCAGTGAGAAACACACGGACCGGCGGTAGGCCGAGGTATGCCTTGGGCCGGCATGCCGCCTTCGGATTCCACGGCACCGGGTGGGCGTGGAGATGGCGGTGGCGAATGTGAGGCTTTGCCGCCGACCGTCGCTCATCCACGTTCCAGATCATAGGGCTAATGGAGCCATTTGCCTACCCCGGATGGGGATGTGAAAGTGGCCACCTTGCATCCTGGGAATTGGGCCGGGCGGGCGCGCCGAGGGCATCGGATATTCTTCGGCGCCCGCACCATCTCCCCGTCGACGGATGGGGAGATGGTGCGGGCGCCGGGAGACCGTACTGGGAGTTCGCCATCCGGGAGTTCCTTACCGGAATTCCCGCCGGAGCGCGATGCGGCGGTGATCGGACGGCGGATGAACGGTGGACTGACGCCGGCGAGCGCCGCGCGGGGCCAGGGCGCGGCGGCCGGGCAAGCCATGCTGATCGGGATGAGGCGGTGCTTGCTCATTGGGGCGGGTGGTAGTGCGTTGTCCGCGATCTATAACGGTCGCCATACTTACTCATAGCGACCGCAGTGACCGGCCTTTCTGTCTGATTTGTCGGATGTCTGCGTGGCAGGAGACCGCTGTGGTCCGAGTTACCGGTTTCGTGTCCGATTTGCCCTACCAGAACGACCACCGGCGACCCGCGATGTGATCAATGGAGTTGAGGGTGAGCACCTACGGTGACGCCGGTCGTTTCACCACCGCCAACGTTCGTGGTCGGCTCGCTGGGTGAGGCTGTGCTAGCTGGGTGAGGCTGTGCTAGCTGGGTGAGGCGTGGGCACCTCGTGGGGTGCGACGGGGTCGGGAGCGGCGCCCGGGCGGACGAGATCGTCCGGGGTCGCGGGGGTGGCCGTCGGCCGGTCGCGCAGGAACAGGGCGATCACCACGCTGACGGCCGCCGCCGCCACGGCCGAGACCAGCCCGCCCACCCGCAGGCCGTGTACGACCTGGGCGGGACGGGCGACGTCGTCGAGCCCGGAGCTCGCCACCGCGACGATCGCCGCGAGGCCCACCGCGCTGCCGATCTGCTGCGAGGTGGAGGCCACCGCGTTGGCCACGCCCTGCTCCTCGGGCGCGACACCATGCCCCGCGGCCGCGAAGCAGACGGTGAACGCGATCCCGCCGCCGATGCCCCACACGGCGATGCCCGGCAGCAGGGCGACGTAGGAGCCGTCCGTCGACATTCCGGGAACGAGCAGCGCGATGCCGATCCCGCACAGCAGCAGCGCGAGTGCCAGGGTGGCGCCGTAACCGAGGCGGCGGGCCGCCGTGGTGGCCAGGGGCCCGGCGCCGGCCATGGAGATCAGAGTCAGGGGGAGGAACGCCAGGCCAGCCTTGAGCGGGCTGTATCCGAGCACGCCCTGCAGATAGGTGGTGAACAGGTAGTACTCGCCGGACAGGGTGCCGGAGAACACGAACACGGCCAGCAGGGCCGTGGTGAGGCTGCGGTACCGCAGCAACCGCGGCGGCAGCAGCGGCGTGCGCAGGCGCGACTCCAGGACGGCGAAGGCCACGACCAGCACCGCCCCCAGGGCGATCGCGCCCGCCGCGCGCAGCGAGAGCCAGCCCGCATCCGGCCCGCTGACCAGGCCGAACACGACCAGGGCGACGCCAGCGGTGGCCAGCAGCCCGCCAGAAAGATCGAAATCCGCCCACCGATCGGCGCGGGGGGTGTCCGCCGGGAGCAGGCGGGGGGCGGCGATGAGGATGAGCGCCGCGACCGGGACGTTGACGAAGAACACCCAGTCCCAGCCCAGGTAGTTGGTCAGCAGCCCGCCGGCGAGCGCGCCCGCGGCCAGCCCGCCGCCCCCGGCTGCCCCCCACGCCGCCATCGCCCGGGTGCGCTCGGCACCGGCCGGGTAGGTGGTGTTGATCAGGGTGAGGATCGTCGGGAACAGCAGCGCGCCGCCCACGCCCTGCACCGCCCGGGCCGTGATCAGCAGCCAGGGCTCGCCGGCGAGGCCGCCCAGCAGCGAGGACAGCCCGTAGAGCGCCACGGCGACGACGAAGACCCGACGGGCGCCGAGCCGGTCGGCGGCGCGCCCGCCCAGCAGCAGGAGGCCACCGAACGTCACCGCGTAGGCGCTCACCACCCACTGCAGTGAATGGGTGGTGAAGCCGAGCTCCCGGCCGATGTCGGGGAGGGCGACGTAAACGATGTTGTAGTCGATGGCGATCATGAACTCGGCGAACGCGAGGAGCGCGAGCGTCAGCCCGAGCCCTGACCGCGATCGGGGTGCTGAGGCAACCACCAGTGGCTCTTTTCGTCGGGTGCGTGTTCCGCCGTGGCGCCGCCGCCGAGCGGGCGGCCGACGAACCGGACGGCGCAAGTCTACACAGTGTTCGATTTTTCGTCTGCCGTTGAGTTCAGTGAGTGGCAATGAGAACTTGAACACTGTGTACTTACTCGTCGATGTAGAGTCATGCAAGTGAATGGGGTGCAGCTCAGCCGGCGGGAGCGGCTGCGGGCCGAGACCGTGCGGGACATCAAGGAGATCGCGCTTCGGCACATGGCCGACAGCGGAGCCGCGGCGCTTTCGCTTCGGGCCATCGCCCGCGAGATGGGGATGACGGCCGGCGCGCTGTACAGCTACTACGACACGCGGGACGACCTGATCACCGCCCTGATCGTGGACATCTACACGGGCCTTGCCAGCGCGCTGCAGGCCGCTCGCCTCAGCCGCCCGGGCGACCCGCTCGGGCAGCTGGTGGCCGTGGGGGTGACCTACCGGGAGTGGGCGGTTGCCCACCCGACCGAGTTCCAGCTCGTCTACGGCGACCCCCTGCCGGGGTACCAGGTGCCCGAGGACGGTGCCGAGCTCGCTGCCGAGCACCGGGCCTGCGGCGTTCTGATCAAAATCGTCGCGGACGCCTGGCCGGCGGCGCCGGGCACACGGCCCGCGGCGGCCGGGCTCGAGGTGCCGGAGTATCGGTGGTCGGATTTCCGTCCCGACTTCGCGGCGATGGCACGGGACACCTTCCCCGGGCTGCCACCCGGCGCCGCAGCGCTGTCGCTGCGGGTCTGGGGGCGGCTGCACGGCCTGGTCGCTCTGGAGGTGTACGGCCACCTGCGGCCGCAGGTGAACGATCCGGCCCGGCTGTACCGGGACGAGCTGCGCGACCTGTGCGCGCTGCTCGCCAGCTGGCTCCCCGCCGCGTCAGCGGCCCCGGCGGCTCCCCGGCCCGCCGCACCCGAGGCGTCCGCCGCACCCGAGGCGTCCGCCGCGGGCTGACGTCGGCCAGGGGGCCCGGCGGCGCGGCGGCGCGGCCCGGCGGCGACGAGCCGGGCCGGCCCGTCAGGAGAACAGGCTCGGCAACCGGTCGGCGCTCGGACGCCAGGCCTCGCCCCGCGGCAGCGGCGCCTCCTGGGACGCGCGGGGGTAACGGTGGACCGAGCGCCGCGACCGGATGCGCCAGCCACCCGGCTCGGCCCGCACCAGGACGTCCTCGTACTCGCCGTTCGTCACCGACCCGTCGGCGAGGATGGCGAGGTAGCGGCTCAGCGCTCGCACGGTCCCGTCCACGTCGACCAGGACCACCGTGTTGACGGTCTGATGGTCGGCCGCGTCCGGCCCGATCCCGCGCAGGAACGCGCGGATCTCGGCGAGGCCGTCGAGGACCCGTCCGCTGCGGGCGAACTCGAACCGGACGTCCTCGGTGAACACGAGTTCGAGCGCGTCCGGTGGCCGGTCGTCCGGCTGGCCGCCATCCTGTCGCCCGCTGATCTCCCGCCAGTTGTCGCAGACATGCGCGAACAGGGCGAGCGTCTGCCCGATCTCGGCGAGGTCGGCGGCGGACAGCGTCGCCGTCACGGTGTGGCCCACGGGTGCCCCTCTCGTGTGCGGCCGGTGCCTGGTCAGGCCTCGACCGCGCCGAGCTGACGCAGGATGGTGAGTCGGTCGGGCTGCACCGAGTAGTTGATCACCTGTCCGTTGCGGAAGGTGAACAGACTGATGCTGGTCGCGTCGATGCGGCGTCCGGTCGGTGCGACCCCGAACAGCTCGCCGCGCTGGGTGCCCTCGATCCGCCAGTAGACGACGACCCGGTTTCCCTCAGCGAGCAGGTCGGTCACCGTCGTGCGTACGTCCGGCACCGCCGTGCGCAGCCACTGCACGTGCTCGACGAACCCGTCGCGGCCGCTGGACCACCCGGAGCGCGCCCGGGTGGTGTCGTCACCGTCGTCGGCGATGAACGTCTCCAGCAGGTCGACCCGGCCGTGGTTGACCACCTCCTCGTAGATGCGCCGGGCGATGTCCTTCTGCGCCGCGATGCCGGGCTGGATCTGGACGTCCGGGTGGATCTGGACGTCGGGCTGTGTCTCGATGCTCATCGGTGCTTCCTTCGGGTCGGCGGGCGAGGACGGCCCGAGCCTGGGCGGAACGGGCAGGAACAGGCAGGAACAGGCAGAACGAGGCGGGTCGGGCTTGGTCGGGTCAGCTCGGTGGCTCGCCGTCGTAGGTCGGCGCCAGCAGGATGCCGTTGGAGGCGGTAAGCCCGCCGTCGACGGGGATGGCGGCGCCGGTGATGTACGAGGCGGCCGGCGAGGTGAGGAACCAGATGACCTCGGCCTGCTCGCGGGGCTTCGCCCAGCGGCCCAACGGGATCCGGCGGGTCAGCGCGGCCGACAGTTCGGGGTCGGCGCGCTGCCCGGCGGTGCGCGGCGTCTCGGTGAGCCCGGGCGCGACGGCGTTGATCCGGATGTTCTGATAGGCGTAGTCCAGTGCGGCGGCGCGCACCAGGTTGATCGCGGCGGCCTTGCTGGCGTTGTACGCCCAGGTGTAGGGGTCACCCCGCAGGCCGGCCGCGGAGGCGGTGACGACGATCGATCCCCCGCCGGCGGCGCGCAGCGCCGGGGCGGCCGAGCGGATGCCCAGCAGCAGTCCGCGCACGTTGACCGCGTGGATCTCGTCGAGCCTTTCCACCGCGCCCGGTGCCTCGATCGGCGGGGTGCCGCCGAGCCCGGCGTTGAGGACCGACGCGTCGAGCCGGCCGAAGCGTTCCACCGCCAGGGCCACCGCCTCGTCGTTGGCTGCCGGGTCGGCCGCGTCACCGGCGAGCGTGACGACGTTCGGATGCTCGGGCAGGCCGTCGAGCCCTTTCTTGGACACGTCGAGGGCGACGACACCGAAGCCGCGTTCGGCGAACAACTCGACGGACGCCCGTCCGATGCCGGCCGCGGCACCGGTGACGACAACTGCTCCCGTCGGCATGGAGTACCCCTCTTTCTGTAGCGTCTGCAACATTGCGGTCGCAATCGAGTAATAGAAATTCTCGATGGTGCGGCGCGCGGAGCGCGGCCTGCTGAGGTTCCGTGCGCCGCGGTTCGAGGTCGCGCCGGCCGGCGATGGTGGCCCGTGGTATCCACTGTTTCGTCGAACCTACAAGGAACGTAAACGCCAGGTAAGGCCTTTGCGCCGGATTCTCTCCGGTCCCGGACAACAATGGCCGGATGGCCAGCGGTGAACCGGTGGAGCGCCGACAGAACAACAACGGGGGCGTGGGGGGGGGGGGGGGGGGGGGGGGGGGGGGGGGGGGGGGCGGCCCCCCCCCCCCCCCCCCCCCCCCCACCACGCCGGCATGCTGCCGACGTTCAAGGAGATCGTCGAGGAGCTCTTCGTCG
>NZ_JALKFZ020000193.1 GCF_023243075.1 Frankia sp. AiPa1
TTTTTGTTTTTGTTCAAAAAAAAAACCCCCCGCCGCCCGTAAACCTAAGGGGGAACCCCCCGGGGGCCCACCACCAGCGCCCGGCCCCCCGGGGCGCGGGGCCCCCTCGGCCGGTTGCCGCTCGGCCGGATCCAGCGCCGGATCAGGGCCGGATTCCGTGCCGGATCCAGCGCCGGATCCAGCGCCGGATCCAGCGCCGGATCAGCGGGGAAGGTCGCGCAGGATCAGGTCGAGGCCGGCGAGGAACTGCGCCTCGTTGTCGTCGCGCAGGTGCGGGGCGACGTCGGACAGGTCCGGATGGCGGTCCTGCGGCGCGTTGACGGCGGCGACCGGTCCGCCGTCGGCGCCGGCGCCCTCCCGCTCCAGGGCCCGGGCGAGCTGGCGGGCCTCGGACAGGGTGTGGCCGAGGGTGTAGAACAGCAGCGTCTGATAGACGTTGGCCGCGTCCAGCGGGTCCATCCCGGCGCGGTGGAGCTGGGCGACGGCATGGTCGGAGCGTTCCCAGTAGGCGCCGACCCCCGGCGGACGGCGCAGCACCAGCGGCGCCAGCGTCGGATGCGCCAGCAGCGAGCGGCGCAGCTGGCGGAAGTTCGCCCGGATGTCAGCCCGCGGGTCGTCGGTCTGCGGCAGGTCCGCCGAGCCGTCGCGCACGACACTGTCGAGCAGCGCGTCGAGCAGCGCGTTCTTGGTCCGGTAGTGCCGGTACATCGCGGTCGGGTCACATTCGAGGAACGCACCGAGGGCTCGCATACTGAACCCGCCCGCGCCCTGTGTGTCCACGACCTGCATGGCCGCCGCCATCAACACCTCCCGCGAGAGCGTCCCCCGGGGGGTGCGCCGGTGCCGTCTCGTCCGCCGCCCCGCCGGCTGCCCGGTCTCGCCTTCGCCTTCGGCCCCGGGTTCGGCTTCGGCGCCGGGCTCACCCTCGGCCCCGCCTTCACCCTCGGCCCCGGGCTCGGGCTCGGCCCCGGGCTCGGCGCTGTCGGAGGGGCCGGCGGCTGAGTCCTGCTCGTCATCGTCGATGCCGTCATGATAATCAACGCCGTTGACGCCCGCCCGCGGCCGGCCTGATCGTCATCGTGGCGGGAGGATCGGGGCGTCCGGGGGGCGACGGATGGTCGGGTCGTAGGCATCGAGCTCGCCCGGTTAGAAGCGGACGTCCTTCACCATCCACCAGAACCGGCCGTCCGGCTCCCCCATCAGCTTGTAGGAGCCGTCGGGCAGGAGCACCGCCCACCCCCGCCGCCAGGGGGAGCAGCACCGCGCGCATCTCGGCACTCGCGCTGTCCCACAGCCGTACCGTGCCATCGTCGATGGCGGTGGCCAAGGTGGTGCGGGAGTGGGCAGATCTGCTTCCCGCTGAAATCGAGACGCATGTGGCGCAATACCCCGGCCGTGAGGACCGGCTGGCTGAGGCTCCGGCGAGGTCCATGGCGGACCTGGCTGACGCGCTGACGCCCGAGGTCGAAAAGCGCCTTGGCGTGGTCTGGTTGACCCCGGCAACGTTCGTCTCCTCGGGTTTTGTGCCGGCGTCCACCTTGCCCGCGCCGCTGCGCATCGTCGCTGAGTGGAATCCCGCCACGGCGGCCATCAATGCCGCGCGAAAGCTGTTCGGGAATCAGGCTCCAGGAGGATCGGAACTTGTCTCGACCGGCTGGCCCGCGACACATTCTACGTATTACGCCCCGCTTTGCTCACTGGCGATCATGGCGGTCTTTGTTCCGCTGAGTATCCGTGCGTATCGCCGGGCGGCCACCAGCTGAAGCCCACAGGCGAAGCGGTCGGAGACGGACATCGCCGTCTCCGACCGCTTCGCGCTTGGCTGCTTGCTGATCCTTCTTTCAGCGCCCTTTTCGGTTTGGGCTGGAAATCGACCGGTACACGGCTGTTATCAGCAGAAAAAGTACTCCGACGAGTGCTAGGGTGATGGCTGCGTTCGCCACGACCGGGAAGTCTTCGATCAGCTTCTGCTTGGCCAGATTGGCGCCAACAATGATAACGACGTAGACATACCAGGGAGCCCACCTACCGTCAGTCGGCTGCTGATTTTCCATACCTGCCTTCGCACCCTCGGGCCGAGTGGTCAAGACTGCTCCTCAATCGCGCGCGGCTTCGGCGATCCGCGGGGCGTTGGGTGAGAGCGGGCACCGTGGTGGCGCACCGCCTTGCTAGCGTTGACCCGGGACGGGCGAGTGGAAACGGCGGACCGTCTTCCGCCGTCCCGTATTAGGCCTGCCGTCTCCGTCGACGGCATCTCGATCGAGCGCCCTCCAACATGCTCCATCTGCTGTTCGCCTGCCTGCCTGTGCGGGTCGGCCGCACGGGTCTCCCCTGAGGTGACGTGGGCGACACCGGGTCGTACACAGGAGTCCGGTCTGCGGCTATGACGAGCATGCTTGAGCGCGGCCACGGGCGCGTCATGCGCTCGTACCATCTGTGTCTCATCACTTCGAAGGAGGCGCTGTCCCGGTCCCTGTGATGTAATCAAGGTCGTGCGGCTCAGCGGCGGTCGGCGCCTACACCCTCCGTCGTTTTTGCGCCCACGCGATCTTCCGGTATGGCTGCAGGACGTGCTCGTCGTCGCAAGCTCGGTGGCGGTTGGCGGTCTCCTCTACGTGACCCGCCTGTATCCCGTCGACCCCGAGCCGGTCCAGCGTTTCTGGTGGGTTCGTATCGGTTTGTTCGGGGTAATCTGTCTTGTGGAGCTGCTCCGGCGTCGGGCGCCCGGGTTCGCGCTGACGTCGGGGTTGATGCTGGTTCTCCTGGATGGCGCCCTCGCCGGCTACACCGGCGTCAGCCTACCGATGCTGGTGGTATTCGCCGATCTCCTCTACGCGGCTACGCTCTACGGCTCGCCGCGGTTGAGTAGAGATATGGTGTTGGTCGCCGTTCTGTGCATGTTCGGCCTGATTCTGGATGCGCAGATACTGGTCGCGGACTGGCGGGCGACAATCATCACCGGATTGTCGGCCTTTCCTCTCATCGTGCTTCCTGTGTGGTTGGCCGCGAACCTTCGGCAGGAAAAGAGGATTTCCGAGGTCGAGCGAAAAAATTCCGTCCAGGTGGCCTGGATAGCCGAGCTCGACCGGGCCGCAGCGGTTGCCGCCGAAAGATCACGGCTTGCCCGCGACCTGCACGACGTGATCGCGGGTCACCTGTCCGCGATCGCGATCCAGTCTGAAGCGGTCCTAGCGACCAGCGGCGGGGCGATCCGGGACCCCGCCCGAAACGGGCTGGTATCGATCCGCAAAAACAGTGTGAAGGCGTTGGAGGAGATGCGGGCGATCATCAACCTCCTCGCCGCGCAGGACAGCGTGGACGACGAGATGACATCGCCGTCCCGGCTCGCCGCGCTGTCCACCGTCGTTGAGTCGGTACGGAGCTCGGGCATAAAAATCGAGGTGAACTCCGATCTCGAGGACTCGCCGTCGTTGCCGATGGCGGTCGATCTCACCGCCTATCGAATCGCCCACGAGGCGCTGACGAACATTATCAAGCATGCCCCCCGGAGTCGGGCGCACGTGGATATCCAGCGTATTGACGGGGTGCTTTCGGTCCGGATTGTCAATGAGCTGCCCGATCTAAGGAGTCAATCCACCATGGTTCATGATGGCGACTGCGTAGTGGGTGATGAGGCGGCGGCCTCCGCCGCTCAGGCGGGAAACGGCCTGCGTAACATGCGGGAGCGGGCCACCGCGGTTGGGGGATCTTTCAGCGCCGGATTCGCCGATGGTGGCTGGCAGGTGTGCGCCCGCCTCCCGATCGTGGATGGAATTGTATGACGATCCGGGTACTCGTCGCCGACGATCATGCGACTGTGCGTGCTGGTCTGACGGTTATTCTCAACAACGCAGAAGGAGTGGAGGTCGTTGCCGAGTCGGCGGACGGCGCCGCCGCTATCCACGAGGCGCGCCAGCGGCGACCAGATGTTACGCTCATGGATGTTCGCATGCCGGTGGTAAACGGGATAGTCGCGACACGGACGATGGTCAGAGAGGGCCTGTCGGACGTCCTGATCCTTTCGGCCTTTGATCTGGATGAATACGTGTACGCGGCGATGCGTGCCGGCGCCGCCGGCTTCCTGTTGAAGTCGCTGGAAGCGGCCAGGTTGATCGATGCGGTGCGCCTGGTGGCTGCTGGCGACGGTGTGCTGGCGCCACAGATCACACGCCGAATGATCTCAACCTTTGCGACGATGAAAGTGAATGTGTCCCCTCGGCCTGTGGAGGAACTCAAGGAGTCTCTGACCGGGCGTGAGCGCGACGTTCTTGCCTGTCTTGGGAAAGGTATGTCGAACGCCGAGATCGCGGGGGCGCTCTTTATCAGCGAGACAACGGTGAAGACCCACGTGTCGAACGTGTTGGCCAAGCTCGAACTGCGAACGCGGGTTCAGGCGGCCATCGCCGCACGGGAGTGGGGTCTGTGACGGCAAGCACCGACGTGTCTGTCGAGCGCTCATTTTTGTGTGGCGGGATCGTTCACTGGGTGTGCGGACAGCGAGATCCATGGCGGGCGCCGGTCAGGAGGACTTGAGGCCCGCACCAGTGAGCGGCAGCACGACCTGGGGCGGGTGGCCGGTCTCGCGACGGAATCGGCTGCTCCATTCGCCGCCCGGTCCTTCCATCCAGGTCAGGAGCCCGGCGTAAGCCGCAGCGGCGGTGGGCTCCACGAACAGGCCATGTGCGGCGAGCCGGGATCGTGCCGCGATGATCGCATCCTCCGTGACCGTGACCACCGAGCCATGGCTCAAGCGGATCGCGGTGAGGATCTCCGTTTTCCTGGGGGGCCCACCGCGACCAGGGCGGCGGTCCAGCCCTGCCGCCTGGTCCGGCCCTCGCCCAGGCGGCGATGACGAACGCGGTGCCGAGCCCGCCGACGCCGAGGGCCTTGACGGCAGTTTCCTACCCGGCGTGGCGCTGCCTGGCGGGGCATTGTTTGATATCCGACAGCGGTGCGGCATTCCGCTCGGCGGTGCGGCGGGCGCTGGCCGCGAGGGCGGCGCGCAGGTCGGCGGGGTCGAGCACCTCGACGCCGTCACCGAGGGCGCGCAGCTGCCCCAGAGCGACGTCCGGGCCCTCGGTGCACAGGGTCACCACTCGCCAGCCGTCCGCATCCGGATCGGACGCGTTGGCCCGAGCATCCCGCGCGGCCACCGGGCCGACGGCGCCGTGCAGGGTCGTGAACGCCTCGGGCGACAGGCGAAGCCGGCAGGTCCAGCGCATCAGCGAGCGGGCGAAGTCGTCGCCGGCGGCGCGCCACCAGCCGGCGAGGTCGAAGTCGTCCGGACGGTCGAACGTCTCCGCGCGCGGTCCGACCGAGACTATCCGGGCGACCCGGTAGCTCAGGATCCGTCCACGGTGCCGGGCGACGAGATACCAGGTCCCGGCCTTGCAGACCAGTCCCAGCGGGTCGACCCGGCGGGTGATCGAGTCGCCGTCACGCCGGGCGTACCCAAGGTCGAGGCGGCGGGCGGCCCAGACCGCCTCGGCGAGAGCGGACAGCTGCGGCACGGCCTCCTCCCGCGCGAACCAGCCGGGAGCGTCCAGCAGGAACCGCTGGTGCACCTGCCCGGCGTGGACGCGCGGCCGGGGCGGCAGCGCGGCGAGAACCTTCGTGCGTGCGGCCACGGCCGCGGTGGCGAGGCCCAGCCCGGCGAGAATCTGCGGCCCGGCCCCGGCGAGCAGCAGAGCGGCGGCCTCGTCCCCGGTGAGCCCGTCGAGATCGGTGCGCCACCCGTCGGTGAGCCGGACGCCGCCGTGGCGGCCCGGTTCGGACCACAGCGGGACGCCGGCGTCCTGCAGCGCGGCGATGTCGCGGCGCACGGTACGCACCGACACCTCGAGCGCCGCGGCCAGCTCGGGCGCCGTGGCCCGGCGTACCGCCTGCAGATGCAGCAGTAACGCGGTCAGCCGACTCGAACGCACCCCGGAATGGTAGTCGGGAAACGGTGACAGCAGATGTCACGGTTGGGCCCGCAGGATGGGCACATGGCCACCTCCTGGCAGGACTTCGAGAACGCCCAGCCCGCGCTGGCGACGACCGTACGCACCCGGTTCGAGGCGTTTCGCCACCACGTGCTGGCCACCCTGCGCCTGGACGGCGCCCCGCGCACCAGCGGGATCGAGGCGACGTTCCGCTCCGGCGAGCTCTGGCTGGGCAGCATGCCCGGCGCCCGCAAGGTGGCGGACCTGCGCCGCGACCCCCGTTTCGAGCTGCACGCCAACCCGGGCCCCGGCACCGACATGGCCGGCGGCGACATCCGCATCGCGGGCCTTGCCCGGTGGGTGGACGACCCGGCCACTCTCGCCCGCTTCACCGACGAGGTGTCGCCGCCGGAGCCGTTCGCCCTGTTCCGCGCCGAGATCACCGAGATCGTCCGCACCAGCGTGGACGAACCCGCCGAACAGATCGTCCTGGAGAGCTGGCGGCCCGGCTACCCTGGCGTCCGCGTCCAGCGCCGCGGCAACAGCCCCGAACCCGCGGTGGAAAGGTGGGCTTGAGCGGTCGTCAGGGCGACTCCTTCGGCTGGGCGGGCCGTGCCGGTCGGCCGACGATGGCGATTATGCGCTGGGCGTCACACCTGTTCCATCTGGATGGCGGCAGGGTGAGCACGCCATCCGGCCGCCGGCCGGCTCAGACCGGTGGTGGCGACGACGAGACTGGCCGCGCCAAGGTTGTCCTCCAGATGCGCGCGACTGGCCGTGCCGGGGATCGGCACCACGTCGCTTCCCTGGGCCAGGATCCAGGCCAGGGCGAACTGGGCCGGCGTGCAGCCATGGTCGGCGGCTGCCCGCCGGACCTGCTCGGCGAGGTGCTGGTTCGCGGCAAGATTGTCCGGTTGGAAGCGCGGCATCCGGCGGCGCAGGTCCGTCGGGCCCAGGTCGTCGGTGCTGGTGATGGTCCCGGTGAGGAAGCCACGGCCCAGCGGGCTGTACGCCACGATGCCGATGCCGAGTTCACGGGCTGTCGGCAGCACCTGCTCCTCGATGTCCCGCGACCACAGCGACCATTCGGTCTGCAACGCCGTGATCGGATGGGTGGCGTGCGCGCGGCGCAGCGTGGCGGGCCCCACCTCGCACAGTCCGAGATGGCCGACCTTCCCCTCGGCGACCAGCTCCGCCATGGCGCCGACCGTCTCCTCGACGGGCACGTCCCGATCCAGCCGATGCTGATAGTAAAGATCGATATGGTCGATGCCAAGTCGCCGCAGGGACGCTTCGCACGCCTCGCGGACGTAGGCGGGCCGACCGTTGTTGACGTACCCGTCATCCCCCGGCACGAGCCCGAACTTGGTCGCAATCACCACCTCGTGCCGGCGGCCCCGCACGGTTCGCCCGACCAGCTCCTCGTTGGTGTGGGGACCGTAGATGTCCGCGGTGTCGAGCAGGGTCACTCCGCGGTCGATGGCGCGCACCAGCGTCGCCTGCGCCTCGGCCTGGTCCGGCTGCCGGTAGAACCCGTTCAGATTCATGCAGCCCAGCCCGATCGCTCCCACCTCCAGCCCCGCGCCCAGCCGGCGGCGCGGCAGGCTGCCCCGACCGTCCGGCGCGTGGACGCCATCGGGGTTCCATCCCTTGTTCGCTTCATTCACGCCGACTCCCCGGTGCTCGTAGTGGTAACCAGCTGTGATGATCGGATGGTTGTCGACCGCGGACACTCGTCGATCTTTCCGTCGATGGCAGTCAGGCAGTCGTCGATCCGCGTCCGTTGGCGACGCAGGCGCAGCCGCTGCTCCTCGAGGATCTGGCGGCGTCGGCCGGCCGTCCGTTCACCCTGCCGGGCGAGACCGAGATACTCGTGCAGCACTCTCAGCGGCATCCCGGTGTCACGCATCAGGATGACGAAACGGATGCTCGCGAGGGTCTCCTCGTCGTAGAGCCGCCGGCCAGCGCCGTCCCGGCGAACCGGCTCGAGCAGGCCCACCCGCTCGTAGAAACGCAGGGCGTTGGGACTGACGCCGCAGAGCTCCGCGGCTACCCCGACCGACATCAAGGTCATGAACACAACCGTAGGACTTCGCCTGCAGGCGAAGTCAACGCGGCCGGCCGGGCGTTGGCGGGTCATCCCGACTGCGCACGCAGGCCGCGGACACACCGCCAAACCGTGAGCGGCTCAGCCAGCCACACCCACAGATAACTACCGAACGTTAAAGATCGTTACAGATCAACGGGAATGGTGCGGAAATCCAGCCGGTGCATCCAGGCTCAGAGCGGTGCCGAGTCGTGCTGCCGTCGCTGCGTGGAGGTGATAATGGTCAGGTGACCGTCGACCTTCGTGACAGCCGGATCGCTGAGGTGTGCCGCCGTTACCGCGTCGCTGAGCTGTCCGTCTTCGGCTCGGTGGCACGCGGCGAGGACACCGAGTCCTCGGACGTCGACCTGCTGTATGTGCTGGCGCCCGACTCGACACTAGGCTTCGAGATCGTCGATCTCCGAGACGAGCTCGAAAAGATCGTCGGCCGTCACGTCGACCTGGTGCCCAAGTCTCGGTTGAAGTGGGTCATCCGCGATCGGGTGCTAGCGGAGGCCAAGGTTCTCTATGCGGCGTGATGAGCTGTACCTCGTCGCCATGATCGAAGCGGCAGCTGCCGCGACAACGCTCGTCCGGGACGTCGACGAGACCGGCTTCGGAGCGAGCGACCTGATCCAGAGCGCCGTTCTGCAGAAGCTCCTGGTGATCGGCGAGGCGGCCGGACGAGTGTCGCCCGAGATCCGCGCGCACGCTGGCCGGACGTGCCATGGCGGTCCGTCACAGGTTTCCGCAACATCGCCGTGCACACATACTTCGATGTCGACTGGTCCATCGTGTGGCGCATCGCCACCACCGAGCTGCGCGAGCTCCACGAGCAACTGACCGCGCTCCTCAAGGCAGAGTTCCCGCTCGTCGCCAGCCAACTCGACCAACCGCACTGACCACGATCACGGCCGACTGGCGGCCCAGCGGTTGCCCGAAAACGGCAGGTGTTCGGAACGCCTGTTCTCCCGGGTAGACGGTGTTCCGGTCGGCGCGGTCACCGAGCATTGTCCCTGTTCGGGGTCCGTGCCGCCCCGTGCGCTCGAAAGACCGAGCGGGAAGTGAGCGGAGGTCAACTTGCTTGGGGCTGGGGTGAGCCTGTCGCCGCGCAACCCCAAAATAGCCGTCAGTGTCGTCTTCGTGGCGGCGATGTTCATGTCGATCATGGATGTTACGATCGTGAACGTCACGTTGCCGACGCTCGGACGGGAGTTCGGCGTCGCCCCATCGAGGCTCAGTGCCGTCTCGATCGGCTATCTGGCGAGTCTGGCGGTGGTGATCCCAGCCTCGGGCTGGGTCGGTGACCGGTTCGGTGGCAAGCGCACCCTGCTCGTGGCGGTGGCGCTGTTCACGGTCGCCTCGGTGCTCTGCGGAGTCGCGAACAGCTTCGGCGAACTGGTCGCGTTCCGGATCCTGCAGGGTGTCGGCGGCGGACTGCTCACACCGACGGGCATGGCGATGCTGTTCCGTGTCTTCCCGCCGGCCGAACGGGTGCGGGCCTCGGGCATTCTCACGATCCCGACCGCGTTCGCGCCCGCGCTCGGGCCGGTACTCGGCGGCCTGCTGGTCACCGACCTGTCCTGGCGCTGGGTGTTCTTCGTGAACGTGCCGATCGGCCTGTTCGCGCTGCTGTTCGGGCTGGCGTTCCTGCCCGAGCACGCCGAGCCGGACGTCGGCCGCTTCGATGTGCGCGGGTTCCTGCTGTCCGGCATCGGGTTCGCGCTGGTCATGATCGGTATCAGCGAGGGCTCGGAACGCGGCTGGGCGTCCCCGCTGATCCTGACCTGCCTGGCGCTCGGCGCGGTTCTGCTCGCCGTCCTGGTCGTCGACCAACTGCGTTCGCGGGCGCCGCTGCTGCACCTGCGGCTGTTCACCGACCGGCTGTTCCGCTCCACCAATATGGTGATGTTCCTGGCCACCGCGGCCTTTCTCGGCAGCCTCTACATCATCGCGCTGTTCTACCAGGACGGCCTGGGCCTGTCGGCGCTGAACTCGGGCCTGTCCACCTTCCCGGAGGCGGTGGGCGTGATGGTCGGCTCCCAGGTCGCCAGCCGGGTGCTCTACCCCGCTCTCGGCCCGCGCCGGGTCATGATCGGCGGGCTGCTCGGCATCGCGGCCATGACCGCGTCGATGTCGCTGGTCGGCGCCGGCACCAACCTGTGGTGGATGCGGCTGGCGATGTTCGGCCTGGGGTACTCGATGTCCCACGTCTTCGTGCCGACCCAGGCAGCGGCGTTCGCCCGGATCAGTCCCGCCGAGACAGGTCGGGCCTCCACCCTGTTCAACGCCCAGCGTCAGTTCGGCGGTGCGGTGGGTGTGGCGGTCCTGTCCACGGCGCTGGCCGCCGTCGGCACCACCCACCTGGTCGGCGGCCACACGGCGCCCGATCTCGCCAGCTACCACGTCGCCCTGCTCGTCGCCGCCGGCGTCGCCGTCCTCGGTGCTCTGGCTGCCCTGACCATCCACGATGCCGACGCCGAACACACCCGCGTCCGCCGCGTCCGCCGCGTCCGGCTCGCGAGCCGCCCGGCGAAGGAACCCGGTCGGCTGGCCTATGGCAGCGACGGCGGCTGACTGGCGTACCGGCTGGGTGGCACACACGCCGGCGCAGCGGCACGCCGGCGCAGCGGCACGCCGACGGAGTGTGGCTTCGTCCGGACCGAGGTGTCCGGACCGGGGAATCGGACTGACGGCGGAATCGGATGTTTGTCAGGTCGGCCTGGCCCCATACCGGTATGCCGGGGGCGGCGCGCCGGTACCTTCGTCGAAGGGTGGATGCGAAGGAGGGTGCGCCATCAGTACCGCGCAGCTTCTGGCCGTCGCCGCCGTGATGGCGGTCGGACTGGTCGGAGTCGTGCTTCCGGTCCTGCCCGGGCTCGTCCTGGTCTGGGGGGCGGGGCTGTGGTGGGTGATCGCGGACGGCGGCGGGGTGGGCCGTTGGATTGTGCTGGCGCTGATGACGGCACTGTTCGTGATCGGTACGCTGACGAAGTACGTCCTTCCCGCGCGGGCCACCTCGGGGCGGGGCGTGCCCTGGCCGAGCCTGGTCATCGGCCTGGTCTGCGCGATCGTCGGCTTCTTCGTCATCCCCGTGGTGGGCCTGCTGGTCGGTGGGGTGCTCGGCATCTATGCGGCGGAGCTGGTCCGCCTCGGTGACCCTCGTACCGCCGCCGCCACCACCTGGGCGGCGATCGTCGCCTTCGGCATCGGCGTCCTGGTGGAGCTGTTCGCCGGACTGGCGATGGCCGCGGTCTGGGCCGTCGGCGAACTCGTTCTGTAGCTCTGCCCTCCTCGGCAACGCTGCCTCCTTGGCCGCTGCCCCTTCGGCCACGCCGCCCGCTCGGTGACGCCACGCTTCGGCGATTCTGCCTTTTCGATGGCAAAGACCCGTGAACGGCGGCGTCCGGGGCGCACGGCGGCGGTTTTTCGGGCTTTTTGGCTCTTATTCCGGACTGCGCCTGGGCGGGGGAATCGCATCTTCTGTTTTCGTTGTCTACGTGCAGGAACAACGCCGCCGGATGCCCGGGTGCGCCCCGTACGCCGTTCGGAGCGGTGTAGGGGTCGGCATAATGCGGGAATGATGGATCCGCGCCGGGAAATCGGCCAGATGATTGCCGACGCCCCGACGCGGAACGAACGTGCGGCACCGGGGCGTGCGCGCGGCTCTGCCACGGCCCACGCTGTCGCGGCTGGCCCTTTCGCGGCGGGCACTGTCGCCGACGGCTCGCTCGGGAGTGGGCCGTCGGGGCCGATGGTGTTGATTCAGAGTCCGACGGTCGTCCAGCCGGTGGAGACGTTCGTGTTCCAGGCGGGCCGCCCCGCCTATGATCCGGTGCGGGCGGCGGCGGAGTCCGCCATGGTGCGGTCCGCGCTCGTCGAGCTCGGCGCCGAGGCGTGGTCGCCGTCGGAACTGCTCACCATGCTGCCCCGAGGCGTCCTGCTGGAGCTCGCGGCGCGGGCGGTCAGCGCCGACGACGACGCGCGGCTGCACGCGGCCCGGGAGGCGCTGCGGGACTGGTCGGTGCCCGCGCTCGCGCCCGTGGTGCTGCGCCAGCCGCGGTTGCTGCTCGAAGCGGGCGCCGGCGGTGGGGTGATCGGCCCCGAGACGTCCGATGAGAGTTACGCGTTGCGACCGCTGACCGGTCTGATGTTCCCGCGCGACCATTACGTCGATCTGGGCGGTGCCGTCGCCGTCGGGCGGCTGTGGCGGCGCGAACGCGCCCGCGAGACGGTGGTCATGGCCGCGGTGCTGCGCGGGCTGCGGGGACGCTCGGCCGAGGTGCGGGTCCCCGAGCCGCTGTATCTCGCCGGTGGCGACGTGGTGACCTGCGGCGGCGTGGCCGTGCTCGCCACCGGGGCGCGCACCAGCCCGGCGGCGTGGGGGCTGCTGCGACCGCACCTGCGGGCGGCGTTCACCCACGTCGTGCGGGTCCGGGACGAGCTGCGCCGTCCCGGCGAGCCGCACCTGGACCACTGGTTGGGCCTTGGTCCCGGCATCGCCCTGGTGGCCGCCGACCGGCTGGACGCCCCGGCCGTGGTCGAGAGCCCGGCGGGCCGCGCGCATCCTGGTGCCGGCACCGTCCGTGCGGCCTACGTTCCCGCCGGTCCCCGCGGGCATCTGAACGGCGGGTCCGGCGACCCGGACGGCGAGGGGATCGTCGGGCGGGAGACGACACTGGTGGACGCGCTGCGCAGCATCGATCTGGCAGTCTGCCCGCTGGCTCCGGAGATGGTCGCCGGTTTTGCCGCCGGAGTCTTCTTCCTGCCCGCCGCGCCGGGCTCTACTGGCTTCGACGAGCCGGCGGCGCTGGTCTCGACGGCGAGCGCGCCGTGGACGGAGCCGGTGCTCGCCCGGTTCGGCGTGCATACCGTCGCCGTTCCGTTCGATGAGCATCACAAGCAGTTCGGCAGCCTGCACCGGGCACTCAACACCGTTCCCCTACCGCCGACGGCGTAGGCCCGTTCCCCTACCGTGCCCGGGCCGCGGCGCTGGCCCGACCCATGGCGCGGCGGAACTCGACGATGGTGGTCCGTACTCGCGCGATCTGTTCTCCGTGCGCGCGGGCCGGCGGGGCGCCACGAGCGTCGAGGGCACGGGTCATCGCGCGCAGCGCCCCTCGAGTGGCGAGCAGCGCCTCGACACCGTCGTAACGATGCGGCCCGGGATGGCCGTGCTCGCGTGAACTGCCGTGCTCGTGTGAACGGGGGTGTCCGCGCAGCCGGGCCAGCGTCCGCGCGCGGGTTCGGTCCAGGGCGCGATGGGCGCGCAGCGTCGGGGCGATCTCCGCCAGGCGGTCGAGTGAGCTCTCCACCTGGGCGTGGGCCTCGGTCAGCGCGGCCCGCAGATCAGCGGGATCGGGCCCGCGCCGGGGGCCGGGCGGGCGGGGGCTGCCTCGCCGGCGACCGGTCTGGGCGACCACCAGATAGTCGGTGAGCGCGGCGAGCACATCCGCGACCCGGCGGCGCAGCACGTCGCCGGTGCGCACCGGCAGGACGAACCAGGCCGCCGCCAACCCGATCACGGCACCGAGCCCGACGGCGAGCAGACGTTCGCGCAGGATGCCCGTGCCGCTCTGCCCGTAGTAGCCGTAGAGCAGCGCGAGCACCCCGGTCACGCAGGCCGCCCACCACGCATAGGATGCGGCCCGCAACCAGACACCGACCGTGAGCAGCACGAAGATCGCGACGATCGACCATGGGTTGTGCACCGGTAGGTGACCGGCCAGGACACCGGCCGCGGCCGTCCCCAGCGCCGCGCCGACCAGCCGCTGCCCGCTGCGCAGGGCGACGTCCCCTCGCCCGCGGTTCCCGCTGTTGACGATGTAGGCGGTCAGGACGAGCCAGGTCCGATGCTCGGGGAAGAGCCGAGCGCCCAGCACGAAGGCCGTTCCCAGCGCCACCGCGAGCTGCACGGCCATGCGCGTACTGGCCGGCAGCCGACGCCGACCGGGCCGGGAAGCACCCACCATCCTGGCCTGCGCCGGGCCGGCGGCGGCACCGGCGGCACCGGGGGCGGCCGGTGCCGCCGGTGCGGTATCGGGGGCGGCCGCGGCATCCGAGGCGGCGGTATGACGGGCCTCGAGGAGCCTGGCCAGCAGGCCCGCGAGGAGGGTCCAGCCGGTGGCGATCAGCGCGATCACGACCAGGGTGAGCCGGGATATCCCATGGGTGTGCGGCGGAACCGGTGTGATGATCAGGGCCAGGAACGGCAATGTCATCAGGGTGCCGGCCCGGGTGCCTGCCGGGCCGAAGCGGCGCAGCCAGACGGCGCCACTGAGCGCCACGGTGAACAGCACCTCGCCGAGGGCGCGGTGGCGGATGGAGAGCGTGGCGACCTCGCTGGCGACCAGGGCAACTGTCGGCGGCACGACTACCGCCAGCAGGCGGCCGTGCCGGGGCTGGCCGCGCCGCCCGACCCGGCCGAGCGTCAGCGCCAGGACGACAGCGAGGACCACCGCCCCACCGGAGACGCTGGAGTCCGCACCGCCGGTCAGTGCGCGCAGCGCCATCGCCGAACCGAACGTGGCGAGGACGGCGCCCATTGTCGTCGCCACCACGATCCACGACTCGCACCGCCGATACGCCCGCAAGATAGTCGTCAGTGTTAACTTTCCTGTGGCGGGGGTGGCGGCACTTGTGCTGCTGGTGGCGGCCATGATCCCGCATGATAGTAAGTGGATGCGTGATATTCGAGGAGCCGGGTCCGGCGGATCCGGCAGTGCCGGCACTGCCGGCCCGGCGGGTCCAGAGGGCGCACGAGGCGCCCGGCCGGATGGAGTCGGCGGCGGCGGTTCGGCGCGCGGTGACGAACCTGGGGCGTCGGCTGCGGGCGGAGCGGCCCGCGGGTGCCCTGAACGGGACGAAGCTGAGCGTGCTCAGCCACCTGTACCGGCTTGGCCCGAGCACGGCCGGAGCGATCGCCGCGGCCGAACGTCACCAGCCGCAGTCGCTGTCCCGCACCTTCGCCGAACTCCAGGGCGCCGGGCTGATCAGTCGTCGGCCGGCCGAACAGGATCGGCGGGCCGTCGTTCTGGCGATCACCGAGGCCGGCCGGGACGCACTCGTCGTGGACATGGCACACCGGGATTCCTGGCTTGCCCAAGCCATGGAGGATCTCACCGGCGCGGAGGTCGAACTGGTGCGCATCGCCGCCGAGCTCCTCGACCGGCTGGCCGAACGTCCACGCTGAGGGCGCCCGGGGCACCGGCGCCGCCGGCTGGAGCCGGTCGGCTAGCGGGGTTTGCGGCCCTCGACGCCGCGGGTGCGCGGCCGGCGGCCGGCGGGGTGGGACCCGGGGCCGGTGCGGCCCGCTGGGCGGAACCGGCCGGCCGGACGCGGCCGGCGTCCTGGACGGCGCATCACGCGGTGACCAAGGGCGCCGGCGTGCCGTCGATGTGGGGGACGGTGATCGTGGTGATCAGCAGGCCTCCTTCGGCGCGCCAGCGGCCGTCGAAACCGGTGAGAACGCCCTGGCCGAGCGCGGGGCCGTCGACCAGTAGCCGGGCGGTGAACGTCCCTTCGCCTCGCACGGTCGCCGAGGAGGGACGGCTCGCGACCCCGACCGGGCCGTCCAGGTGGTCCGGTGGACGCCCGAGTGGTGCCGTGCCCGGGTCGAGGGCGAGCACGGCGTCCTCGAATCCCAGCCAGCGCTGGGCCAGGGGGAACCACGCCTTGTACACGGATTCCTTGGCGCTGAACAGCAACCGGTCCCAGCGGATGGCCGGCCGGTCTGCGAGGAGATCGGCGAGCCGGGCCGCCTCGTCGGCCACCGTGATCTCCTGGGTGACCCCGGCCGGGTTCGGCTCGTTCGGCTCGGCGTCGATGCCCAGGGTGTGCAGATCGCTGGCCCAGGCGACGGCGGCGGCCCGGTAGCCGGCACAGTGGGTGATGCTGCCGACGACGCCGTCCGGCCAGCCGGGCGCGCCGCGTGGGCCGGGCAGGATCGGCGCCGGGGGCAGACCGAGCTGGCGCAACGCCTGGTGGGCACAGATCCGGGCGGTGGTGAACTCGCGCCGCCGTTTCTCCACGGCCCGTGCGAGCAGCGCCGACTCCTCGGGGAACAGCACCGCGGCGAGATCGTCCTCGAACGCCTCGACCGCGATGGCCGCCGCGGGCAGCAGGCTCGCGAGCACCGCCGTCAGCTCCGCGCCGCCGCGCCGGTGTCCGGCGAGACTGTGCCGGACACGGCCGCCCTCGATGTTCCGCCGGCCGAGGATCCGCCGGCCCGCTGCCCGCCGGCCTGTGCTCGTCCAGGTCGCGGCACGTACGGCAGGATCTGGCGCGGGCCGGCGAAGGGCCAGCCGTGCGCCTCCCAGGCCACCCGTTCCCGCGGATACCCCATCGAGACCTCCTCGAAGCGGACGTCGTCGTACCAGGTCGTGCGGGGGATGTGCAGGTGGCCGTAGACGGCGGCGGCGGCGCGGAAGCGCAGATGCCAGTCGGCGGTGGCGGTGGTGCCGCACCACAGCGCGAACACCGGGTAGCGCAGGATGTCCGTGGGCTGGCGCACCAGCGGCCAGTGGTTGACCAGAACCGGGGGGATGGCCGGGTCGAGCGCCGCCAGCCGCCGCGCGGTGTAGTCGACGCGAGCGCGGCACCAGTCGTCGACGTGGGGATAGGGATCGCTGTGCAGCAGCCACTCGTCCGTGCACACCACGCCGGTGCGGTGGGCCAGGGCGAGCGCCTCGTCGCGGGTGGCCACGCCGGCCGGGCGGAAGCTGTAGTCGTACGGGACGAACAGCGGGGTCACGACGGCCGGACCGCCTTCGCCGGACCACACCGGATAGGGATCCTCCGGGGTGAGTACGCCGAGGTCACGGGCGGCCTCGACCAGATAGCGGTAACGGGCTTCGCCCCGCAGGCGCAGCGGGTCCTGCTTGGCCGTCCACAGCTCGTGATTACCCGGCACCCAGAGGACCTTGGCAAAGCGACGCGTCATCAGACGCCAGATCGCGAGGATGTCGGCCGCGATCTCACCGACATCGCCCGCGAGGATAAGCCAGTCATCGGGGGAGTGCGCCTCGATGCCCTCGACGAGCTGCCGGTTCTCGGCGTAGCCGACGTGGACGTCACTTACGGCCATCAACCGGCCGCTGTGCGCCGACGAATCCGCGGGGGCCACAGTGTGAAGCCTACCGGCGTCGCCGCGATTCTGTCCGCCGCTCGCAGGATCCGCTTCGCGACATCGCCCGCCGGTTTCGCGTGGACCGGGTGTCACCTATGTGTCCGTCGCGGATATCACCACTGTGCCGGTCAATGTTCGGACCGGGCCGTCGCGGGGCATGCCGCGGGAGATCATGCCTGTCGACACGGAGGAGACGATCTCCCGCGGCAGAGGCGAGAGGAACGCGGACGATGGATGACTTCGGGACCGTGCTGCTGGTCGGCCTGGGCGTGCTGGTGGCGGTCGGCCTGGTGCTGACGGCGGTCGCGCTGGTGGTCATCCGGCGCTACGAGCTGCCGGTACGCGGGATCGTCGCGACGCTGGCCAGCCTCGCCTACGTGGTCTCGCCGGTGGACGCCGTCCCCGAGATCCCGCTCGGCCCGATCGGCCTGGTCGACGACCTGCTGGTGATCATCGGTGCCGTGGTCTACGTGCACGGTCTCGTCCAGGCCCGCCGCGGCGGACCAGGCCATGCCTCCGGGCTGGCCCGCGATCTACCCCCACCCGCCCGCTGGCCCCGACTGAGCCGGGGCCAGCGGGGCCGCCGCTGACGGGCGGGCCGCTGATCATTGCAGCGCTGTTACGAGGTTTACCGCGGTGGAACACTGCCGGACGGGTGGGCGTTGCCGCGGATATGACCTCTGCCACGTTCGCCGTCACCTGGGACTACCGGTGCCCCTTCGCGCGCAACGCGCACGAGCACGTGCTGACCGGTCTCGCGGCCGGAGCCGACTGGAATGTCGAGTTCCTGCCCTTCTCTCTGGGGCAGGCCCATGTCGAGGAGGGCCAGCCCAGCGTCTGGGAGAAGCCGGAGCAGGACACCGGGATCCTCGCCCTGCAGGCCGGAGTCGTCGTCCGCGACGAGTACCCCGACCTGTTCCCGGCCGCGCACCGCGCGCTGTTCGCCGTCCGGCACGACGAGGGCCGCCATCTGGAGGACCGCGACGTCCTCGCCGCGGCGCTCACCGGCGCCGGCGTGCCGGCGGACGACGTGCTGGCCCGTATCGACGACGGGTCGGTCCTCGGAAAGGTACGCGCCGAACACGAGCGTTACGTACAGTCGCATTCCGTCTGGGGAGTGCCGACGTTCATCGCGGGCGAGCAGGCCGTGTTCGTCCGGCTGATGAACCGGGCGCCGCTGGGGGCGCCGGCGGCGGTGTCGATCCGCGCCGTCGAACGGGTCGTGGACCTGCTGACCGGATGGCCAGAGCTGAACGAGTTCAAGCACACCTCGATTCCCCGTTGAGGCGGATTACCCGTTGAGCCCGCCCGGCCCCAGCCTCGCCAGAACCTCGCCGAGCCGGGGTCGCCCGGGTCGGCGGCCTGGGCGACCCGGGGTGCCTCGTCTGGCTCGGGCGCCCCGTCTGGTCCGGCACGGGCGCCCGGGTAGGGCGGCCGGACCTCTCTGAGCGGGGGGCATCGGCTGCCCGGCGCCGGCCAGGGCTGTCCGGGCCGGTCTAGACGTCGAGGCCGTAGGAGCGTGCGATCTCCGTGAGCCCTCGTACCCCGCCCTCGCCCAGGGCGCGGAAGTGCCAGCCGTCGTCGGCGCGCAACAGATCACCGAAAAGCATCGAGGTGTCGCGCGCGGCGGACGCGGTCAGGTCGTAGCGGACCAACTCCTCACCCGTGTCCGCGTTGACGATGCGGATGTAGGCCTCGTGCACATCCCCGAAACTCTGCCGGCGGAACTCGGCGTTGTGAATGCTCACCGGAAACACGATACGGGTGATCGCCCGGGAGAGCAGGTCGAGACGCACCTCGATCTGCTCGTCATCTCCGCTGCCCGCGCCGGTGAGATTGTCCCCGCGATGAACAATCTCACCCCGTGGGGTGCTCAGATTGTTGTAATAGACGAAGTAGCTGCGGTTCGGCGCCCGGTCGTTTGCCTGCAGGGCGATGGCGCTCGCGTCCAGGTCGAATTCCTCGGCACCCGGACGGTTCGGATCCCAGCCCAGGCCGACAGTGATGTGGGTAAGAATGCCGCTGGTTTCGGCGAGGACGGTGCTGGCGCCCTTGGCAAGGTCGATGCCCACTGTTCTCCGTTTCCCCCTGCGTCGGTAGGCCAGCCCGCGTCGGTAGGCCAGCTGAGTCGGTGAGCCAGCGTGTCGGCCACGGTCGGTCGGCCCTGTCGGCCCGACGGCGACTGGTCCGGTGAGCGGCGCGCCTGCGGCTGACGCGATCCGTGATCAGCCAAGCACATGCCGGCGTTCGGCCGCAGCGCAACGCCGATACTCTTCCTCAGCCTGGGCATCGGAGGTAGTGCCAAGGTGCCAGGCTGGAAGTACCACAGGGCCGAGCTGTTCCGTTCCACGGGCGCGTGATAGGTGTGGTTGGCTAACGTCGGCAGGTGTGGATCAACTTCCGCTGCTCGTCGGCTCCGGTGACATCGCGCGCACGCTCGGCCTGACCCGTCAGGCAGTGGACCATCGGCTGCGGGTCGACCCGGCGGCGCCGAAGCCGGCCGCGGTGGTGAACCGCACCGCGACCTGGGGCGGAACCCGGATCTGGTGGCGTGCGGAGATCGACCGCTGGCTTCGGCTCGAACCGGAGCACTGGCACCTGAGCTGAGGGGCCCGGTCGGCGGGCACAGACGTTTGACTTGGAGTGCACTTCAGGACCTAGCGTCTGAGGTATGGCCACGCTCGAAGCGTCTGTATCACCGTCCCTTCGGCTGCCCCCCGCCTCTCCCCGATCGTTGCCGCCCGGATCGTTGCCCCCCGCACCGTCGCCGGCCATCCCGCCTGGGCCCGAGGCGACTCCTCGGGACGGCACGGATGGTTGCGCTGACCCGGCGGTCGGCTCCGAGACATCGGCGTGGACGATCGCCCAGGCAGCGCAGGCAACCGGGGTCAGCGTCCACACGCTGCGTTATTACGAGCGGGCCGGGTTGATGCGCATGCCGGTCGCGCGGGCCACGTCGTCGCATCGCCGATACACCGAGACCGACATCGCCTGGGTGATCTTCCTGACCAGGCTGCGCCTGACCGGCATGCCGATTCGCGAGATGGCCCGCTATGCACGTCTCGCCGGCGCCGGGGAGGGCAACGAGGCCGAGCGGCTGGAGCTGCTCACCGAGCACCGGCGCCGGGTACTCGAACGGCTGCACGAGGTGCAGAGCAACCTGGCCGCCATCGACGTCAAGATCGCTGCATACGAGGAGAGGATCCGCTGATGCGTGCTGTCACGCTAGGTAACCAGGGTCTGCGGGTGTCCCGCCAAGGCCTGGGCTGTATGGGGATGTCCGACTTCTACGGAGTGTTCGACGACACCGAGTCGATCGCCACGATCCACCGAGCCCTCGACCTCGGCGTCACCCTGCTCGACACCGCCGACATGTACGGCCCGTATACCAATGAGCGTCTCGTCGGCACCGCGGTCGCGGACCGCCGTGACCAGGTGGTGATCGCCACGAAGTTCGGCATCGTCCGTGACCCGGCCAACCCGGCGGCCCGCGGGGTCAACGGCCGGCCGGAATACGTCCGTGCCAGCGCCGACGCTTCACTGGCACGGCTCGGCGTCGACCACATCGACCTGTACTACCAGCACCGGGTCGACCCGAACGTTCCCATCGAGGAGACTGTCGGGGCGATGGCGGAGCTCGTCACCGCCGGCAAGGTGCGGTATCTGGGCCTGTCCGAAGCGGCGCCGGCGACGATCCGCCGGGCCCACGCCACCGCGCCGATCAGCGCCCTGCAGACCGAGTACAGCCTGTGGTCGCGGGAGCTGGAGGCGGAGATCCTGCCGACCCTGCGGGAACTTGGTATCGGCCTGGTCGCCTACAGCCCGCTGGGCCGAGGGTTCCTCACCGGGACCCTGCGCTCGCAGGCGGATGTCGGTCCCGACGACTTCCGGATGACCCTCCCGCGGATGCAGGGCGAGAACCTGGAGACGAACCTCGGCCTGCTCGCCGAGATCGAGAAGCTGGCCACGGACAAGGGGGTGACGCCGGCGCAGCTGGCCCTCGCCTGGGTCCACCGCCAGGGCGACGACGTCGTGCCGATCCCCGGCACCAAGCGCCGCCGGTACCTGGAGGACAACGTGGCCGCCGCGGAGCTCTCCCTCACCGAGGCCGAGGCGGCGCACCTGGCCACCCTCGCCGCGTCCGTCGCCGGCGACCGCTATCTCGACGCGTCGACGATCGACCGCTGACCGCTGACCGCTGACCGCTGACCCCCGACTCCTGACCGCTGATCGCTGGGCTTGGACCGCTGGTCGCTGACTCCTGTCGGCCGGCTCCCGTCGGCCGACCGCATTGCGCGGCTCCCGGCGGCGGCGCGGCATGGTCTCGACCGGCGACTTCTCCGCTCGCCGTGGTCTCAGGCAGCCAGCCTGACCGGTCCTACGCGCCCTGCGTGAGTAGCCGGAATCGCTGTGTGTCTGGAGTCGCCGTGTGTGACGACGAAACCCGAATCTACCCGGGTCAAGATCCAAGCAGGTCGTTGTGGGGGTGTTCGTGTCTGATTTGCCCCCCACGACGACCTGTGTAGCTGGATCTTGATCGGTGGCCCACTGCGCCGCGTAGCGCTCGGGAGCTGTCGACCGCTCGGGCCGAGTGTGGAGGCTGGAGGCGAGTATCTGGGGCGGAGTGCGATGCGAGCGGAAGAGGACGCGGGGCGGAGGAGGCGGCCTCTCGGGCGGTTGTCCACAGCTGCCTGGTGCGATCCACGGATTTCCACAGAAGGAGGAAACGCCTTTCGCGGGGCGGTCGCCGGACCGCAGACTCGGTAAGTGCACCCGGCCCAGCAGAATGTGACCGCCCTTGCCCGGCAGCAGGATGACGTCGTCACCCGTGTGCAGGCGCTCACCTTCGGTATGACCCCCGACGCGATCAGGACCTTACGGCAGCGGCACGGCTGGGGGTCACCGATCCGCGGCGCGATGTTCGTGCCGCCAGTGCGCAACGAGCTCCGGGCACACGCTCGGGCCGCGTCCACCGTGCTCGGCGGCACGATCTGCGGGCTGACCGCCGCGCGGCTCCACGGCCTGCCTGGCCTTCCCGAGCGTCTGCCTGGCGAACCGGTCGACCTTGCGTTCCCCGATGCCGACCAGGAGCGTCGGCGGCGTGGATACCGCAGGCACCGATCGTCCTTCGAACCCTGGGAGGTCACGGACCACGCTGGGATTCCCACCAGCTCACTTCGGCGAACCCTGGAGGACGTCGCGGTCATGCACGACCGCGAGACGTTTATCACCACGATGGACGCGACCCTGCATGCGCGTCGAATCACCCCGGCGGACGTCGCCGAGATGCGTCGCCGAGTCTGGTGCCGCCGTGGCGGCGGCACCACCAGGACCTGGTGGCCGCTGATTGATGGGAAGGCCGAGTCGCCCCTGGAAAGCCGCATCCGCCTTGTGCTTTGCGACGCCGGCCTGCCGCCGGGCGAGACCCAGTGGCCCGTGCGTGATCCAGTCACCGGCAACGAGGTCGCCCGGCTCGACTTCGCTTGGCCCTCGTTGCAGGTGGCGATCGAGGCCGACGGTGTTGGGCCGCACGGCCAGCCCGCGGCGCTGTACCGCGACCGTCGCCGCCAGAATGATCTCGTCCGTCTGGGCTGGGAGATCCTGCGATTCACGTGGCGTGACGCGATCTCGGATGCCGAGCGCCTGACGGAGATCGTCCGCGCCGTGCTGCGTGATGCCGAGGCCCGCGCGGTCCGTGGGTCCGGAGGGTCTGCGGGGTCCATGAGGTGGCCTTGACCCCAGGGCTGGCTGGCGGGGCAGCGTGAATCGCGGTACGTGACGTCATGGTCGACCGTGTGGGGGGTCAAGATCCAAGCAGGTCGTTGTGGGGGTGTTCGTGTCTGATTTGCCCCCCACGGCGACCTGCGTAGCCGGATCTTGCTCTGCGGCCGGCTGCGGAGGGTGACTATCGGGAGAGGTGGGATGTGGGAGACGGGAGGCGGTAGGTGGTGGGTGGCGGGATCAGCCGGCGGGGATGGGATCACGAGCGGTCGGAGAGCAGACGCGGTAGCCGATGCCGCGGACCGTGAGGATGTGGGTGGGGGCCGAGGGGTCCGCCTCGATCTTGCGGCGCAATCGACGGACGTGGACGTCGAGCATCCGCGCCCCGCCGAAGTAGTCGTAACCCCAGATCCGTTCCATCAGCTGCTTGCGGCTGACCGCCCGGCCGCCGGCCACGGCCAGCTCGCACAGGAGCCGGAACTCGGTCCGGGTCAGATGCTGGTCCTCGCCGCTGCGGCGGACGACCCCCTCGGCCGGGCGGATCTGCAGGTCACCGACGCTGAGTAGGTCGCCGACACTGAGAGCCCGGGCCGCCGCGTGGTCGGGATGGGTCCGGCGCAGTAGCGCCCGCAGCCGGGCCAGCGCCTCCGCGGACAGCGGTGGGGCGGTGATGTAGTCGTCGGCGCCGGCCTCCAGACCGGCGACGATGCTGTCCGGGTCGTACCGGTCGGCGACCAGGACGAGCGGGACGTCGCTCGCGGCTCGGACCCGTCGACAGAAATCCAGGCCACTCAGCCGGGTGGCGTCGGTCCGCATCAGGGCGGTGCCGGAGGCCGACACGGTCGGTGGTACCGCGGTCGGTGGCACCGCAGCCCGAAGTACCGCGGCCCGAAGTACCGCGGCTGGGGGCATGGCGGTCGGGGGCGGCGTGACGGGTGGGGATACGACGGCGGGTGGGTCCGCGGTGGGCTGGGCGTGAGTCTCGTGGACAACGGGGGAGCGGCGGTCTCGGGCGGGGCGGAAGCCAGAGCCAGGTATGGGAAGGAGCCGGAGGGCTGGAGCCGCAGCGGGAATGTCGACGGTCGGTGGGCCCTCGGGGCCGTAGACCAGGGTGTCGAGCCGCTCGGCGGCGAGCTCGGCCCGTTCGGGTGGTGAGAGCTGCTCCCGGGCAGGCGGCCGCTCCGCTTCCCCGAGCCAGGCCAGGTGGTCGAAGCACGAGCCGTCGAGGGCGGCAAGGCGGCTGGGCAGTGGGTCGCCGGGCAGGAGGCCGTCGGGCGGAGGAAGGCATCCCGGTTCGGAGGGCAGGGGGAGGCAGGCCAGCACCAGGTGGATCGGCTGGGCGGCGAGCATGGCGAGGGCCTGATCGCCCGAACGGGCGGTGTCGACACCGTAGCCCTCGTCCATCAGAGCGGGCAGGAGTTCCCGGCGCGCCGCCGTCTCGTCACCTACGAGCAGAAGAGTCGTCCGCACCTTGGCCATTTTCCCCGAACTCCCCGCATTGTCCCGCCAGGGGCGCGGTCGGGTGGTGGATGGTGCTGTCCGAGCACGTGGGCCGATGCGCGGGAGACCCGGTGAAGGCGCTGTCCTGCGGGGTTTCCGAGCCATCCGGGCCCTGCGGGGACAGGCCGGATGGCCCCGGCCGGGGGTACCTAGGCCGTGCCGGGACGGGTCCGTGGCCCCGGCCTGTTCGCGCCGGTACCCGGCTGGTGCTACCTGGCCGCGTCCGGTGTGCCCGCGGTGCCGTCCTCGAGCTGGCCCTCGGTGCGCAGGTAGAGCTCCTGAAGGCCGTCGAGGGTGGCGGGCTCGGGATGCTCCCACAGTCCGCGGGCGGCGGCCTCGAGGAGCCGTTCGGCGATGCCGTGCAGGGCCCAGGGGTTCGACTCGAGGAAGAACTTCTGACTCTCGACGTCCAGGGCGTAGGTCTCGGCGAGACGCTCGTACATCCAGTCGGCGACCACGCCGGCGGTCGCGTCGTAGCCGAACAGGTAGTCGACGGTGGCGGCCATCTCGAACGCACCCTTGTAGCCGTGACGGCGCATCGCGGCGAGCCAGCGGGGGTTCACCACCCGGGCGCGGAAGACCCGGGAGGTCTCCTCGATCAGGGTTCTCGTGCGTACCGCCTCGGGCCGGGTGCTGTCGCCGATGTAGGCGGCGGGCGCCCGGCCGGTCAGCGCACGCACGGTGGCGACCATCCCGCCGTGGTACTGGAAGTAGTCGTCGGAGTCGGCGATATCGTGCTCGCGGGTATCCACGTTCTTCGCGGCCACGGCGATGCGCCGGTAGGCCGCCTCCATGTCGGCGCGGGCTGCCGTCCCGTCGACGCCGCGGCCGTAGGCGTAGCCACCCCAGGTGGCATATACCTCGGCGAGATCGGCGTCGTCGCGCCAGTTACGGCTGTCGATCAGCGGCAGCAGTCCCGCGCCGTACGCGCCGGGACGTGACCCGAAGATGCGCAGGGTGGCGCGCCGCTCGTCGCCGTGGCCGGCGAGGTCGGCGCGGGTGTGTGCGCGCACGTAGTTGTCCTCGTCGGGTTCGTCCAGGCCCGCGGCCAGCCGTACCGCGTCGTCGAGCATCGCCACGACGTGCGGGAACGCGTCCCGGAAGAAGCCGCTGATCCGTACGGTCACGTCGATACGGGGTCGGCCGAGCTCGGCGAGCCCGATCGGTTCCAGCCCCCGCACCCGGCGGGACGCGTCGTCCCACTGCGGACGGACGCCGAGCAGGGCGAGCACCTCGGCGACGTCGTCCCCGCTGGTCCGCATCGCGCTCGTGCCCCACACCGACAGCCCGACCGACTCCGGCCAGCGGCCCGTCTCGGCCTGGTAGCGCGCGAGCAGGCTGGACGCCATGGACTGGCCGGTCTCCCAGGCGAGCCGACTCGGCACCGCCTTCGGGTCGACCGAGTAGAAGTTGCGCCCGGTCGGCAGCACGTTGACCAGCCCGCGCAACGGCGAGCCGCTCGGCCCGGCCGGGATGTACCCGCCGTCGAGCGCGTGCAGCACATGCGTGATCTCGTCGGTCGTGCGCGCCAGCCGGGGCACGATCTCGGTGGCCGCGAACCGCAGCACCGCCGCGACCGCCTCAGCGCGGCCGGCCGACTCCGGAAGCCCGGCCGGTTCCGCGAGGCCGGCCGGTTCCGCGGAACCGTTCGATGGTGCCGGCACGCCGGGAGGTTCCGCGGAACCGCTGACTGCCTCCCCGACGGGCGCCTCGTCAGCCCGTTCGCCGTCAAGGCCTGTGCCACCGTCAAGGCCTGTGTCGCCGTCAAGGCCTGTGCCGGGGCCGGGGGCGGGGTGAGTACCGAGGACGGCGGCGACGGTGGGGGCGATGGCGGCGGGTTCCCAGCCGTGCCGTTCCAGCTCGGTGACCAGGGTGAGGGCGGTGCGTTCGGCGTCGTCCACCGCGGTGCGGCTCGCCGTCTGCAGGCTCTCGTCGAGGCCGAGGGCTTCCCGCAGACCGGGCAGGGTGCGCTGGCCGCCCCACAGCTGCCGGGCCCGCAGCATCGCCAGCACCAGGTTGACCCGCGCGGCACCGGTCGGCGCGACCCCGAGGACATGCAGGCCGTCGCGGATCTGGGCGTCCTTGACCTCGCACAGCCAGCCGTCGACGTGCAGCAGGAAGTCGTCGAACTCGGCGTCGTGCGGGCGGTCGGCCAGGCCCAGGTCGTGATCGAGACGGGCGGCCTGGATGAGCGTCCAGATCTGGGCGCGGATCGCCGGCAGCTTCGCCGGGTCCATCGCCGCGATCGACGCGTGCTCGTCGAGGAGCTGCTCGAGCCGGGCCAGGTCGCCGTAGCTCTCCGCGCGGGCCATCGGCGGCACGAGGTGGTCGATGAGCGTGGCGTGCGCGCGTCGCTTGGCCTGGGTGCCCTCACCCGGGTCGTTCACCAGGAACGGATAGATCATCGGCAGGTTTCCGAGCGCCGCGTCCGACGGGCAGGACGCGCTCATCCCCACCGTCTTGCCGGGCAGCCATTCCAGGGTGCCGTGCTTGCCGAGGTGCACCAGCGCATGCGCGCCGAACCCGCCCTCGCCGGCTGGGGCCGACAGCCAGCGGTAGGCGGCCAGATAGTGGTGGCTCGGCGGCAGGTCCGGATCATGGTAGATGGCGACCGGATTCTCGCCGAACCCGCGCGGCGGCTGGACGAGCAGCACCACGTTGCCGGCCTGCAACGCCGCCAGCACGATCTCGCCATCCGGATCGGCGTCGGTGTCGCGGGAGGTGCTGCTGTTCCGGACGGTGCTGCTGTTGCGGGAGGCGCTGTGGTCGACGTAGAGGTCGCCGGGGGCCGGGCCCCAGTGCTGCTCCACCCGTTCGCGCAGGTCGGCCGGCAGGGTGTCGAACCAGGTCCGGTAGTCGGCGGCGCGGATGCGGACCGGGTTGCCGGCGAGCTGCGCCTCGGTCAGCCAGGCGGGATCCTGCCCGCCGGCAGCGATGATCGCGTGGATGAGCGCATCCCCATCGCCGGCCTCGACCCCGGGCAGCGCGTCCGGGCCGCTGTCCGGGCCGGTCTCGTAGCCGGCCGCGCGCATCGCCCGCAGCAGCCGGACGGTGCTCGCGGGCGTGTCCAGGCCGACGGCGTTGCCGATCCGGGAGTGCTTCGTCGGGTAGGCCGACAGCATGAGCGCGACGCGACGCCGCGCCGGTGGGATGTGGCGCAGTCGGCCGTGTGCCACCGCGAGGCCCGCCACCCGATCGGCCCGCTCGGCGTCGGCGACGTAGCTGGTCAGGCCATCCTCGTCAATCTCCTTGAACGAGAACGGGACGGTGATCAGCCGCCCATCGAACTCGGGGATCGCCACCTGGGTAGCCGCGTCCAGCGGGGAGAGCCCGTCGTCCGAATCGGCCCACGCCGCTCGCGGGCTGGTCAGGCACAGCCCCTGCAGGATCGGGATGTCCAGCGCCGCGAGCGCGCCGACGTCCCACGCCTCGTCGTCCCCGCCGGCACCGGCTTTCGCCGGCTGGCTGCCGCCCGCGGCCAGCACGGTCACGACCAGCGCGTCCATCCGGCCGAGAACGGCGAGCAGCTCCTGCTCGGCGGCCCGCAGCGACGCGCAGAACACCGGCAGCGCCACCCCGCCGGCCCGCTCGACCGCCGCGCTCAGCGCCTCGACGAACGCCGTGTTCCCGGCCACATGATGCGCGCGGTAGTACAGCACGCCGATCACCGGCCGGCTTGTCCCGCCGGCTTCGGGGGCGGGGAACTCGGCGGACTCGGCGGTTGTGGCGGCTGTGTCCGCGGTGGGCCGATGGTCTGCCGGCGAGGCGCCGGACGAACGTTCCAGCACGCCCCAGGACGGGGTGACCACCGGCGGGGCGAAGCCACCTCCGGTGAGCAGAAGCGTGTCGGCGAGGAAGCGGTGCAGCTCGCGGAGGTTCGCCGGGCCGCCTTCGGTCAGATAGGTGTGCGCCTCGGCACAGATGCCCGCGGGCACGGTCGACGCGGCCATCAGTTCGGCGTCTGGCACTCGCTCCCCGCCGAGGACCACCACCGGCCGGGGCCCGGCGAGCAGCGCATCCAGCCCCTCCTCCCACATCCGCCGGCCGCCGAGGATCCGCACGATGACGACGTCGACACCGTCGGTCAGCCCGGGAAGATCGTCGACGCCGAGCCGCGCCGGGTTCCCGAGCCGGAACCGTGCGCCGCTGGCCCGGGCCGAGAGCAGGTCCGTGTCGGACGTCGACAGCAGAAGGATCGTCGCGTCGAACTCCCCGGAAGGGGACGGTTCAGGGCGTGCGAGGATCATGGAGCTGCCTCTCCCGGGGATCCGCGTCCCCGTGTCAGCCGGCTGCCGTGCTCGGCCGTCGGTGCCGGATGGTGCCCGGCCGGACGATGGCCCGGCCGGACGGTGGCCCGACGGGACGGGACGCGCGCGGGCAACGTGAGGTGCGCGGGCAACGCGAGGTGCGCGGGGCCACGGTGGATCGTCGACGATCGCTCGCCCCGGCCTTCCCAGCGTGGACGGCTGTCCGCGCCAGTGGCCATGCCTGGGGTCCGCTCCCCGGTGACGGTGGCGGGACCGCGCCGGATTCACACCGGACTTCCTCGCCGCTCGCCGCTCGTGGCTGCTCCACCATGACAGATCGCCCGGCATCACTGTCAAGCCGCGCCCGCGTCAACGGACGCATCCCGGCCACTTTCCCTTCCCCGGCACCTTCCCCCTGCCTCGTCCGTTGTCGGCTTGGTCTTTCTCGGCTCCATGTCGATCGCCGGCCGGACCTGTGGTGCTGGCTAGGAACCCCGCCGACCACTCGAGGCCGGCCCGCCGACATCACGCGCCTAGCGTCACGCTCCGCGACGAATTTCCGGGAGTCAGTCAAGCCCAAGATTCAAACAGGTCGTCGTGGGCGTATTCATGCCCGATTTGCCCCCCATGGCGACCTGCGTGGCCGGATCTTGCCCCGCTGCCCGGTGCGTAGCGTAGCGATCTTGGTGGTTGGGGGTCAGGTCCGGCGCCCTGGCCGGTCCGCGCCCTGGTCGGTCTACCGGATCACGGCCGGCACCGCGACCGCGCCGCGGGCCGTCGAATCGGGCGGTGCCACCCGCTGGCGTTTCTGAACCGCCGGCACCTGTCCCGGCTTGCACGTATGCTCCGCCGGTGTCCACCAGCCGGCGGGAGCGTGCCCAGGACGCCTGCCCCGGGGTGCTCAGGACGCATTCGGCTGCCGATGGCGCGCTGGCCCGGCTTCGCCTGCCCGGCGGGCGGCTCACGGCGCACGCGGCCCGCGTGCTTGCGGCCTGTGCCCGAGAGCTCGCGGACGGGCATGTGGAGCTGACCTCCCGCGGCAACGTGCAGCTGCGCGGCCTTGCTGACGGCGGCCTTGCTCGCGGCGGTGTTGCTGACGGCGGTCTCGCGGGCGGTGGCGCCGCGGAGCTGGCCCGCCGGGCCCGGGCGGCTGGCCTGTTGCCTTCGGACACCCACGAGCGGGTCCGCAACATCGTCGCCTCGCCGATGTCCGGGCGGGTCGCGCACGGACGGGATGTCACGCCGTTGGTCGCCGCGCTCGACCGTGGGCTGTGCGCCGATCCGGCGTTGGCGGCGCTGCCTGGCCGGGTCCTGTTCACCGTCGACGATGGCACCGGTGACCTCGGCGCCATCCCGGCGGATTTCGCGCTGCGGGCACTGCCGGGCGGGCGGACCCTGGTGCGCGTGGCCGGCGAGCCCTGGGAGCTGCGCGTTCCCGACGCCGACGCGGTACCCGTGCTGCTCGCCGCCGCCCGGGCGTTCGTCGAGCTGATCGGTGCGGGCGGCCCGGCCGCGTCCGCCTGGCGGGTCGCGGAGCTGCCGTCTGGCCGGGAGCGGCTGCTCGCGGCGGCGGCGGCGGCCGCGGTGGGTGTTTCCGTCGTCGCTGCCAGTGCTTTCTCCGGTGGCACGCGTGGCGGTGCGGAGTCGGTGTCTCAGGGTGCGGGTGCGGACGTGGCGGATCCCGCGCCGCGGGGAGCTCGGCCGGGGGTGTACGTCCAGCGGGACGGTCGCCGGGCCGTGACCGTCCTCGTCCCGCTGGGACGGCTGAGGGCTGGCCAGCTCGAGCTTGCCGCCGAGCTCGCCGGCGGTGACGGGCTGACCGTAACGCCGTGGCGGTCGGTGGTTCTGGTCGATCGGATGGCGGCGGACATCCCGGGGATCCGGGCGCGGCTGGCCGCCGCCGGGCTGGTGGTCGAGCCGGGCGCCGGATGGACCGGTGTGACGAGCTGCGCCGGCCGTCCCGGCTGCGCCCGGTCCGTCACCGACGTGCGTCGCGACGCCACCCGGCTCGCGGCCGCCACCCGCACGCCGGCGGAGGTATCCGCGGCCGCCACCCGCACGCCGGCGGAGGTATCCGTGGGCGCCACCGGCATGCCGCCGGAGGTATCCGCGGGCGGTTCCCGCGCGGCGCAGGGGGGCGGGCCGTTGGCGGGGTCGTTGGCCGGGTCGGCCACGGGGACGCGCCGGCCGGCTCGGGCGTCCGAAACGTCCCCTGGCGATGAGCGCCGGCTGCTGCCGACGCACTGGTCGGGATGCGGGCGGCGTTGCGGGCAGCCGTCCGGATCCGTCGTCGAGGTGGTCGCGGAGCCGGACGGCTATCGCGTCCACCGGACGGACGGCACCCAACCGCCCGAGGGAACGCTGATTACCTGGGCGACGGGCAGTGGTGGTGAGCTGACCCCCGAGGACTGGTCGGCGCTGGTCGGCGCGGTCACGGCGGCACGGACGACGGAAGCAGGCGGGTGGAAATGGTGACGTCGGCGGGCACGCCACGGTCGGAGTACAGCTATGTCCGCGACGGCTCCGAGATCTATCGCCGGTCGTTCGCGACGATTCGCGCCGAGGCCCGCCTGGACGGGCTGCCCGCGGACGTCGCCCGGGTGGCCGTTCGCATGATCCATTCGTGCGGGATGGTGGATCTGGTCGACGATCTGGCGTACAGCCCGGGGGTGGTCGCCGCGGCGCGGGCGGCGCTGCTGGCCGGCGCGCCGGTGTTGTGCGACGCGCGGATGGTCGCCGTCGGGGTGACCCGAAGCCGGCTTCCGGCGGGCAACGAGGTGCTGTGCCTGCTGGGTGACCCGCGGGTGCCGGCGCTCGCCGCCGAGCTCGGCACCACCCGCAGCGCCGCCGCCGTCGATCTGTGGGCGCAGCGGCTGGCCGGTGCGGTCGTCGCGGTCGGCAACGCGCCCACCGCCCTGTTCCGGCTGCTCGAACTGGTCGCGGCCGGGGGCGCTCGGCCGGCCGCCGTTCTCGGCGTTCCGGTCGGCTTCATCGGGGCGGCCGAGTCCAAGCAGGCCCTGGTCGACGATCCGGCCGGGCTGGAGTATCTCGTCGTGCACGGCCGCCGTGGGGGCAGCGCGATGGCCGTCGCCGCGGTCAACGCGATCGCGAGCGAGCAGGAATGACCGCGCGACCAGGGCGGCTGTGGGGCGTGGGGGTCGGGCCGGGGGATCCGGAGTTGATCACTGTCAAGGCGGCGCGGCTCATCCGGGACGCGGATGTGATCGCGTACCACAGTGCGCGGCACGGCCGCAGCATCGCGCGGTCCATCGCCGCCACCCTGCTGCGCGGCGACCAGGCCGAGGAGGCCCTGGTCTACCCGGTCACCACCGAGGTGACCGGGCATCCTGGCGGGTACCGCGGGGCGATCGACGAGTTCTACGAGGACTGCGCCAAGCGGCTGGCCGTTCACCTGGACGCCGGCCGGGACGTGGTTGTGCTCAGCGAGGGCGACCCGTTCTTCTACGGCTCGTTCATCCACCTGCACCGCCGGCTGGCCGACCGGTATCCGACCGAGGTCGTGCCGGGAGTCACCTCCCTGTCCGCCGGATGCGCGGTACTCGGCCGACCGCTGGTCGAGGGCAACGAGGTGCTCACCGTGATGCCAGGGACCCTGCCGCCGGACACGCTCGCCGAACGGATCGCCGGGACTGACACCGCCGTCGTGCTGAAGATGGGCCGGACGTTCCCCGGGGTGCGTGAGGCGTTCAGCGACGCGGGCCGGCTCGCCGACACCTGGTATGTCGAGCGGGCCACCACCAGCGGCCAGCGGATCGCGCGGCTGGACGAGGTAGACCCGGCGTCCGTGCCGTACTTCTCCCTCGCCGTGCTGCCGAGCCCCGTGCGCGGACCGGACGACCCGGCGCCGCTGCGGGCCGGACAGGCCGACTGGGTCACCCGGGCGGGCAGCACGCCTGCCGGGCCGATCGGCGCTGCCAGGGCCGGGACGCGGCCGGCCGGGGCCGGGGGCGGGGACGGGGCGCTCGACGGCGGGCGGGCCGGTGAGGTGGTCGTCGTCGGGCTGGGGCCCGGCGATTCCGCCTGGCTCACCCCGCAGGCCGAGGCGGCGTTGGCGGCGGCCGAGGAGCTCATCGGCTACGGGCCGTATCTCGACCGGGTGCCCGTCGACCCGCGGCAGCGGCGGCATCCGTCGGGGAACACCGTCGAGGCTGACCGGGCCGAACACGCCCTCGAGCTCGCCGCCGGGGGCGTCCGGGTCGCGGTGGTCTCCTCGGGGGATCCGGGAGTGTTCGCGATGGCGACCGCGGTCGTGGAGGCCGCCGAGCAGGAGCGGTTCGCGCAGGTGGCGGTGCGGGTCGTGCCGGGGCTCACCGCGGCCCAGGCGGTGGCGAGCCGGGTCGGCGCGCCACTGGGGCACGACTTCTGCGTGCTGTCGCTGTCCGACCGGCTCAAACCCTGGGAGATCATCGAGCGGCGGCTGCGGGCGGCGGTGGCGGCCGATCTCGTCCTCGCGCTCTACAACCCGGCGTCGCGCGTCCGCCGGGAGCAGCTTGACCGGGCGCTCGCCGTCCTACGGGAGCATCGGGGTCCGGACACGCCCCTGGTGATCGGCCGCGACGTCGGCGGCTCCACCGAGACCGTCACCGTGACCACGCTCGGCGCCGTCGACCCGGACGTCGTCGACATGCGCAGCCTGCTGCTCGTCGGCTCGTCCACGACGCGGACGGTGCGCCGCCCCGGCCGCCCCGACCTGGTCTTCACCCCCCGCAGCTACCCCGACTCCTGATGATCGCTGCCGTTGGCTCGTGGGTCCTGCGCGATCCGCCCGGCGAGCCAGCCAAGAGCATCGTCAACCGAGTCGACGAGGTCGACGCCGGCCGGCGGCGCGGGCCGGTCCACCAGGACGACCGGCAACCCCAGCTCGCGGGCGGCGGTGAGTTTCGCCGCGGTCATGGCCCCACCGCTGTCCTTGGTGACGACCAGGTCGATGGCATGCCGGCGTAGCAGCGCCCGCTCCCCGTCGACGTCGAACGGCCCCCGGTCGAGCAGGACGGTGTGCCGTGGCGGCAGCGGCCCGTCGGGGGCCTCGACGCAGCGGATCAGAAACCAGGGCCGATCCAGCCGTGCGAAAAGGTCGAGATCCCCGCGCCCGGTCGTCAGGAACACCCGCGCCGCCGCGTCGGAGCCCGGCCGGCTTTTCGGATCGGGGACGAACCGGTCGAGCAGGTCCACGGCGGCGGACAGGGACGGCACCCGGCGCCAGTCGTCGCCGGGGCGCTCCTGCCAGCCCGACCGGCGCAGCAGCAGCAGGGGGACGCCCGCCGCGTCGGCCGCGGTCGCCGCCGACGCGCTCATCCTGGCGGCGAACGGATGCGTCGCATCGACCAGGATGTCGATGCGCTCGGTCCGCAGCAGCGCGGCGAGCCCGTCCGGCCCGCCGAATCCGCCGATCCGGATCTGGCTGGCGGGTGGAATCCGCGGGTCCCGCACCCGTCCGGCCAGGCAGTACAGCACTTCGACCCGGTCGTCGCCGGCCAGCGTCGTGGCCAGCCGGCGGGCTTCTCCGCTGCCACCGAGCAGAAGGACGCGGCGCGGGGCTCGTGGCGGGGCTGGCTCGGGGGGCACCGATGACCAGCCGGTGGCCGGCGCGGGCAGGTCGCCGGCCGCGGCGAAGCGGGCCTTGGAGTAGAGGAAGCTGTCCGGGAAGCCGTCCGCGGCCAAGGCCTGGCCGACGAGGATCACCGCTGTCCGGGTCAGGCCGGCGGCGCGGGACTGCCCGGCGATGTCGGCGAGAGTGCCGCGCAGCACCACCTCCCGCTCCCGGCTCGCCCAGGCCACGACGGCCACGGGACAGCTCGGGCCGTACCGCGGGGTGAGCTCGCGGACCACGTCCTCGATCCGGTGCACCGCCAGGTGCAGCACCAGCGTCGCCTGGGACGCCGACAGGGTGGCCAGGTCCTCACCGGGCGGCATGGGGCTCGACACCACGGACACCCGGCTGAGCACGATGGTCTGGGCGATCCCGGGCACCGTCAGTTCCCGGCGAAGAGCGGCGGCGGCGGCCGCGAACGCGGGTACGCCGGGTGTCACATCGTAGGGGACGCCGGCCGCGTCCAGCCGGCGCATCTGCTCGGCCAGCGCGCTGTACAGCGACGGATCGCCGGAATGCAGCCGGGCGACGTCCAGCCCCGCCGCGTCGGCGGCGCACAGCTCGGCGACGATCTCCTCAAGGTTCATCCGGGCGGTGTCGACGAGCCGCGCTCCGGATGGGCACCAGGTCAGCATCTCGGCGGGCACGAGGCTCCCGGCATACACGCAGACCGGGCTGCTGGCGATGAGGTCGCGCCCGCGCACGGTGATGAGGTCGGCCGCCCCCGGCCCCGCACCGATGAAGTGCACCGTCATCCGAGCTGCACCGTCATCTGAGCTGCACCGTCATCGGGCCGAGGCCGTCATCCGCCGCTCGCCCGATGCGGGCCGACACTGGGCGCCGGGCGGGCGCTCGGAACAGGACACGCCGGGCAACGCTAGCAGCAGTCCCCGGCGGGATCGCGGGATCGCGGGCGGACGACCTTGTGTGACAGCGGGTCAGGTCGACGAGGCGGAGGTGGTCGGTGGGGTCGACGTGGTCGATCTGCCCCGCCCGCCGAGGGTGATGATCTCCGTCGGCTGGCGGGGGGCGGGGATGTCGAGGGTGGGGGCGGCGTGGCGGTCGGGCGGGACGATCGGGAGCGGCTCGCGGACCGGCATCGGTTCGGAGCCGCGGACGACGACGGTGGCGCCGAGCAGTTCGTCCAGGGCAGGCGCGGCCGACGGATCGGTGGCGGCCTCGCCGGTGAACACCACGCACAGGAACCACCGCGGACCGTCGATCCCGACGATGCGTGCCGGCAGCGGGCCCTGCTCGGTGACGATGGACAGTTGCACCTCGAGGCCGTGCGGCCCTGGCCGCTCGGTTACCACCCCCAGGTCCGGGCCCGCCTCGGGCGCCGCCGCGTCGACCTGGCCCTCGTCGATCCGGTCCTCGGACCGCGTGTCCGCGCCGTCCCGATCCTCCGCACCGGCGTTCGCATCGGGTCCTTCGCCTGATGTGAGCCGTTCGTCGGACGTCGTCGCGCCGTCGTGAGCAGCCAGGATTTCGGCGCGGATCCCGTCCCACAGATCCTCGCCGCGTGGCGCGGCCAGGACGGTCATCTCGATCGCGGACGCGCCGTCGGTGGCGATCAGCGCCGGCAGGGGGCCGTCGAGCGAGAGCCGGATCCAGGTGCCGTCGACCTGCGGGATGTGCAGCGCCCCGAAGTCGGCACGCCGGCGCCCGTCGTCCGGCTGATCGGCGAGATCGAAGGGACCGATACGGGGGACCGCGTCGCCCGGGGCGTTCTGGGGCCGGATGCCCGCGGGCTGGGCGCTTGCGGACTGGCCGCTCCCACGCTGGGTGGTCATGTGCTGGGCGGTCTCGGGGCCGCCGGTCCCGGGGCGGGCGGTCTCGGGGCGGGCGGCCCTGTCCTGCGTGGCCATGTCCGGCCTGGTCCCGGAGCGAGAGGCATCGGGCCTGGGGTCGCCAGGATCTCCAGTCACCCTACGTATAATCCTGTGAGCAATACGTCCACCAAGCACTGCGTACCACCTCCATCGACGAGCATGAGGTGACGACATGAGTTCGCCAGGTAGGCGCGCCGGGGATGTGGGGCCCTTGCGGCCGCACCGGGAGGCACCGGGAGGCGTCGGGCGGAAGCGTTCTGTCGTTGATCGGATGTCACCTGTCGAGAGAAATCTGGGTAAACCGGGGTCGGCGGAACCTGGTATCTGCGAGCCTCGCACCTGTGCTCCCGACCGCCGCCCCGCCCCGCACCGTTGACGACCTCTGCCGTCTCGAGCTGACCGAGACTCCGCTGCGTTATCGCTACTTCGGCGGGCTGTCCCTGGCGGTCTCGGACAGCACCGGGGCGGGGTGCCTCAGCCTGCTGTGGCCCAGCCGGTTCGAGGTGGACGGGGTGCAGTACCGCAGCGCCCAGCACTTCGTCCTGGCCCGCAAGGCCATCGTGTTCGGTGATGAGGAGGCGTTGCGTTCGGTGTGGGCGCTGCCGGCGCCGATTCCGCTCTCGACGCCGTGCCAGCGGGTGCGGGGCTATGACCCGGCGGTCTGGGCCGGCCAGCGGCGTGCTGTCGCGGTCGAGGCGAACCTGGCCAAGTTCGGCCAGAACCGGGCGCTCGGTAGCTACCTCGTCGGCACGACGGGCCTGATCCTCGCCAACACGAGCCCGCGGGACCGGATCTGGGGCATCGGCTGCGACCGCCAGGACGAGCGGGCCGCCCATCCCGGCCGCTGGCCGGGGCACAACCTGCTGGGTTTCGCGCTGATGGAGGTGCGCCACAGGCTGCGCGTCACCCGGTCGGCTGGCCTGAGCGGGGCGGCATAGGCGGGGCCGGCGGGGCCGCTTTCTGGCCGCCGATGACGGCCTGGCCGGCCGCGAGGACCGTGTCTCGGCCAGGCTGTGTCGCGGCGTGGCGCGGTAAATCCCGTAACGGGATGGTGGAATCCGCATGCGTCCGGGACCATTGAGAGCGTGTCTGTTCCAAACCAGAAGGCGTCGTTGCCCAAGTCCTGGATGGTCTCCGAGTCGCTGAGCGGGGGGATGAAGCTTCCGTTCGTCGTCGGCCTGGACGATTCCGATACTCCATATGACGTGGTCGACGCTCTTGCGCTCGCTCCCTTCACGACCGGTGAACAGCCCTGGGCCCGCAGTGCGCGGCTCGATCGGCTGCTACCCGGCGCTACCCTGTTGCCTTCCGGAGCCCGGTTGCTGCGCTCCGTAGTTGAGGAGTCTCGTGACTCACGGCTTGCTGTCGGCGAGGGCTGGACCGTGCGGGCCGTGCGCTGGCGCGGCGGCGGGGGTGAGGTCACCGTCACCGCCGTGACCGAACAGCTCGCCCGGGGGGTGCTCGATGACGTGGTGCGCACCTCGACCGCCGAAGCCGGCACGGACAGCGCCGTCACCATGGGCTTCTGGTATCTGTCCAGCCAGCGCGGACCGATCCGGACCAGCCGCCGCACGGCGACGACGAGCTGGCCGTCCATCCGAGGCAACTACGCCTCGTCGACGGTGGGCGGGCTCGACGCGCTGATGGCTGTGCGCCGGGACACCGTCGCGGGGAGGCTGATCCTGCTGCACGGCCCCGCCGGTACCGGGAAGACGACCGTGCTGCGCGCATTGGCCCATGAGTGGCGGTCCTGGTGCCAGGTCGACTGCGTGCTCGACCCGGAGGCGCTGTTCGCCGATCCCGCCTACATGATGGAGGTCGCGATCGGCTTCGACGATGACGGTGAGGGCGAGGCCGATGCGGCCGAATCGCTGACCGATGCCGGCGCGGGACCCGTCGGGCTGGCGGACTCCGAGGACGCGGGGGGAACCGACGACAGCGCCGATCGGCAGGGCGGTTCTCACGGTTCTCACAGTTTGAGTGGTTCCGGCGGCGTCGGCAGGGCCAGCGGTGCGGACAGCGGTGAGCGCCCAGGGGTCGAGCGGGGGGCGGGACTTTCCCGCTCCGCGGCCGAGGCGTACAGCGAGCGGGTCGAGGACCGGATGGGCCAGCCTGTCGGTCGGCGCTGGCGGCTGCTCGTCATCGAGGACTGCGACGAGCTGATCCGTGGTGACGGCCGGGGATCGACCGGTCAGCAGCTCTCGCGACTGCTGAACCTCACCGACGGCCTGGTCGGCCAGGGCCGCGAGGTGCTCGTCGCGCTGACCACCAACGAGGACCTGACCCGGCTGCATCCCGCCGTCGTCCGCCCGGGACGTTGCCTGGCCCAGATCGAGGTCGGCGCGCTGCCGCACGCCGAGGCGGTCTCCTGGCTCGGTTCGGCCGAGGGCGTCGGCTCCACGATGACACTCGCCGAGCTGTTCGCGCTGCGCGACGGCCGCGGTCTGCCTCGCCCCACCCTGGCGGACCCTCGCCACGGCCTCTACCTGTAGGGCGGGACACCTCTGCGGCGGACTCCCGGAGTCCGCGACACCTGTCGGGTCGGGTCGGGACAGGAAACAGGCCAGAGGCTCGGGGCGTCGCACGCTGGGCCGTGCGGCGCCCCGAGCCGGACCGGACCGGACCGGGGCACGGTTGTATCGCCGCAGGTCGCAAGGGGTGACCACGTCCCATCGCCGGATGTTTACCCGCAGCGGCTAAGGTATGCCGCGTTGGTATCAACCAGGGCAATTCGGGTTGCAGGTGGCGTACCGAATTCGGGGTATGCGGTGGTGTCCACCGGCGCGGTGGGAAGCCCTTGTCGGCAAACGGCACCGCACGGTTCTATGTCTGCCGGCGGCATCAGGATTCGCAACCTGGTGGCCTGGGGAAACGTCGTGTCTGGTAGGGATCTGTTCGTCATTGTGGGGGTGTGGCCGTGACCGCGGTACAAGGTGGAGTCGCCGCGCAGGTGCCGGGCGTCGAGGTGGGTGGTGCCGCGTGGGCGGACGTTCCTGTTCTGCTCAGTCGGGTCGACGCGTCGGGGGAACAGGCCCGGCGTAACGCCGAGGGGCACTGGCACGCGGTGACTGACCTGCAGGAGCGCCTCGCCGTCGCCGCGGCCGGGGGATCGCCGCAGGCGCGGGAGCGGCACGTCGAGCGAGGCAAGATGCTGCCCCGGGACCGGGTCGACGCGTTGCTTGATCGGGGCAGCCCCTTTCTCGAACTGTCCCCGCTGGCCGCGAACGGGTTGTACGACGATCCGGTCCCGGGCGCGGGCATCATCACCGGCGTGGGGCGGATCAGCGGACGGGAATGCCTCGTCATCGCCAACGACGCGACGGTGAAGGGGGGGACGTACTATCCGTTGACGGTGAAGAAACATCTGCGCGCCCAGGAGGTCGCACTGCACAACCGGCTGCCGTGCGTCTATCTGGTCGACTCGGGCGGCGCCTTTCTGCCCCTACAGGACCAGGTCTTTCCCGACCGGGATCATTTTGGTCGCATTTTTTATCACCAGGCGCGGATGTCGGCGCAGGGTATTGCGCAGATCGCCGCCGTGCTCGGGTCCTGCACGGCGGGCGGCGCCTACGTGCCGGCGATGGCGGACGAGGCGGTGATCGTCCGCGATCAGGGAACGATCTTCCTGGGCGGGCCGCCGCTGGTGAAGGCGGCGACCGGCGAGGTCGTGAGTGCCGAGGAGCTGGGCGGCGGCCTGCTGCACGCGCGCATCTCCGGGGTGATCGACCATCTCGCCGAGGACGATCATCACGCGCTGCGCATCATCCGGTCGATCGTGGCCACGCTGGCGCCGCGTGCGCCACGCCCATGGGGGGTCGTACCAGTCGAGGAGCCCGCCGTCGATCCCGCCGGCCTGTACGCGGCCGTGCCGCCGGATGGGCGGACTCCCTATGACGTGCGTGAGGTCATCGCCCGGATCGTCGACGGCAGCCGTTTCGCCGAGTTCAAGGCTGAGTACGGCCCCACCCTGGTCACCGGCACGGCCCGGCTGCACGGCCATCCGGTGGGCATCGTCGCGAACAACGGGGTGTTGTTCGGCGAGTCGGCGCTCAAGGGTGCGCACTTCGTCGAGCTGTGCGATCAGCGGGGCATCCCGTTGGTGTTCCTGCAGAACATCACCGGTTTCATGGTCGGCCGCGAGTACGAGGCGGCGGGCATCGCCAAGCACGGGGCAAAGATGGTCAACGCCGTCGCCTGCGCCCGGGTCCCGAAGCTCACGGTCGTCATCGGCGGGTCCTACGGCGCCGGCAACTACTCCATGTGTGGAAGATCGTTCTCTCCGCGGTTCCTCTGGATGTGGCCGACCGCGCGGATCTCGGTGATGGGCGGTGAGCAGGCCGCCGCCGTGCTGGCCACGGTCCGGCGCGACCAGCTCGCCGCGACCGGCGTCGACTGGAGCGACGAGGACGAAACGGCGTTCCGGGCGCCGATCCACGAGCGTTACGCGACGCAGAGCAACGCCTACTATTCGACGGCACGGCTGTGGGACGACGGCGTGATCGACCCCGTGGACACCCGTATGGTGCTGGGCCTGGGTCTTTCCGTGGCCGCCAACGCCGCGCTGGAGCCGGTGGGATACGGGGTGTTTCGGATGTGACGGGGCGAGGACGGGGCGAGGCAGGGCTGTCGCCGCAACGACCGGGCCGGATCCGTCCGCGGATGGTCGGGTCGGGATTCCCGCGGGACGGCGCGTGGGTGACGAGGACAATGCACGGGAGTCGACGGTGCGCAGGAGCAATCGGGAGGTAGGGGTCCAGGGTGTCCGCCGCTGATCTGACCTCGTGGGAGAACTCCGGCCACTCGCCGGTACCGTCCGGCGGGCCCGCGGATGGACCCGAGCGCGGCAGCGGCGGGATCGGTCCGCCGCCCGCCGCGGCGCCGCCCGGCGCGGTGCCGGTCGGGGCGGTGCCGGGCGTCTCGGCACCGCCGGTCCCGGCGCCGGCAGGGCCAGGCCCGGCCGGACCGTCGCCACTGGAACGGCCCGCGGTGAATGGCGCTGCCGGCAGCGGAGACGATGTGGGCATCACGTCCGTCCTGGTCGCGAACCGCGGGGAGATCGCGGTTCGGATCATCAGGACGTTGCGTGAGCTCGGCATCCGCGCGATCGCCGTCCATTCCGACGCCGACGCCGACGCACGTCACGTCCGGGCGGCGGATCTGGCCGTCCGGATCGGGCCGGCACCCGCCCGCGAGAGCTATCTCGACATCGACGCCGTGCTGGACGCGGCGAGGGCGAGCGGTGCGCGGGCGGTGCATCCGGGTTACGGGTTCCTGGCCGAGAACGCGACGTTCGCGCGGGCCTGCGAGGCCGCCGGACTGGTGTTCATCGGACCACCGGCGACAGCGGTGGAGGTGATGGGCGACAAGATTCGCGCGCGGCGGACCGTCGCCGAGGTCGGCGTGCCCGTTGTCCCGGGTCGGTCGGCGCCGGGGATGAGCGACGCGGCGCTGATCGAGGCTGCCGGCCAGCTCGGCTACCCGGTGCTGGTCAAGCCGTCGGCGGGCGGCGGTGGCAAGGGGATGCGCATCGTGCGGGAGCCCGCGGAGATGGCCGAGGCGGTCGCCTCCGCGCGCCGTGAGTCTGCGGCGGCGTTCGGTGACGACACCTTGTTCGTCGAGCGGCTGATCTCGCGGCCTCGCCACATCGAGGTGCAGATCCTCGCCGACCGGCATGGCAGCGTCCTGCATCTGGGTGAACGTGAATGCAGCCTGCAACGGCGCCACCAGAAGATCGTCGAGGAGGCGCCGTCGCCGATGCTCGACGCTCGCACCCGGGAGCGGCTCGGCACCGCCGCCGTCGCGGTGGCCCAGGCCGTCGGTTACGTGGGCGCCGGCACGGTTGAGTTCATCATGTCGGCTGACACGCCCGACGAGTTCTACTTCATGGAGATGAACACCCGACTGCAGGTCGAGCACGCGGTCACCGAGCTGGTCACGGGGGTGGATCTGGTCGCCGAGCAGATCCATGTCGCCGTCGGCGAGCCGCTGCGCTTCGGCCAGGCCGACGTGCACACGGCCGGTCACGCGATCGAGGCCCGGGTGTACGCGGAGGACCCGGCGCGTGGATTCCTGCCGACCGGCGGCACGGTTCTCTCCTTCCAGGAACCGGTGGGCGACACCGTGCGTGGGGGGGGGGGGGGGGGCGGCGGGGCCCCCCCCCCCCCCCCCCCCCCCCCCCCCCCCCCCCACAACCACACCCCCCCCCCCCCCCCCCCCCCC
>NZ_JALKFZ020000194.1 GCF_023243075.1 Frankia sp. AiPa1
CGTATGTGTTCCAGCGTGAGGCGCCGTTTCCTCCCCGGCCTGAAGACCGGGGCATCCACGGCGCAAATCTGGTGACCCACGTGACCTTCACCCGGCCCTGACACGCGGGCGGGTCCGCGGCCCATCTGGCGGCGACCGGCCGGTCCGCGGCCGATCCGGCCACCGCCATGCTGGCCGCCGCGGATGTGGCGACCGCTCAGCCGACCGACAGGTGCTCCGTCTCGGCGGCGGTGCGTCCCCACCGCTCGTAGTACGTCACGCTCTGCACCTCGGGCCGCGCGGCCGGGCGGAACTCGTTCGTGGTCAGGTGGGCGACCGGCAGCAGGGTCACCTGCGTGACGTCGTCCGGGATGCCGAGCAGCGCTGCGACCTCACCCTCACGGCCGGCGATGTGGTAGCAGGTGATCGCGGTGCCGAGACCCCGGCTGCGCAGGGCGAGCTGGAAGCTCCAGATCGCCGGATACACCGAGCCGTAGAAGGCGTTCGCGAACGACGGCGACCCATCGGGGCGTCCGAGCATGGCCACCAGGACGAGAACCGGCACCCGGTCGAGCACATCGAGCAGGTGCCGGCTGGACGCGAGGGTGGCTGGGCTGACCAGATGCCCGTACTGGGCGTGCGAGGCGCGAGCGGGCTCGCGGACATGCGGGGCGAGGGCCGCCCGGGTCCCGGGGTCCTCGATGACCAGGAAGCGGATACCAGGCGCCAGCGCGCCGGCGCCCGGTGCCTGCAGCGCTATCCGCAGGCAGTCCCGGACGACCGCGATGTCCACGGGATGGTCCAGGTCGAACTTGCGGCGCACGGATCGCGTGGTGGTCAGCAACGTGTCGACGTCCATCTGATTCCTCGTCTCAGGTGTTACTTACGGCGTAAGCTTACGACGTAAGTAACACCGGTGGATCGCTGTGGGGTCGCCCCTGACATCCGGAGTCACCTGCGGTCGGCCGGAGTTGCCTAGAGTTGTCCGCAGACCCGGGCCGAGAATCCCCGCGTCGCGCGTGACGGGACGCCCTCGGGAGAGCCGCTCCCGGGCCTACACCCCGCGCGGGGCCGGGTCGAGAGGAGGCCTTCGTGGGACCGCGGCGGGCACAGGCGCTCTCGCGCGACCGGGTGCTGGACGCCGCGCTCGAGCTCGCCGATTCCGAGGGTCTCGCGGGGTTGTCGATGCGCCGGTTGGCGACCCGGCTCGGGGTCGAGGCGATGTCGCTGTACAACCACGTCGCCAGCAAGGGCGATCTGCTCGACGGCCTGGCCAGCCGGGTCTTCGAGTCCATCCCGCTGCCCGATCCGGCGCTGCCGTGGGACGACCGCCTGCGCCTGCTCACCGCCGGAGCCCACGCGGCGCTGGGTGCGCATCCCGTCGTCGTCCGCGCGCTCGTGGCGGAACAGGCCAATCCCCGCTCGTTCGGCTCGTTGCGGGTGCTCGACGCCATGCTCGGCGCGCTGCTGGATGCGGGACTGTCGCCCGAGGACGCCGTGCGCCGCTACCGGGGGTTGCTGGGGCTCGTCTTCGGCTCCGTTCTCGTCGACTCGACCGACCCTGCCCTGGCTACGGACGAGCGCGACGAGCCGGTCACCGCCTGGTTCACCCGCACCGTCACCGCCGAGGCCCTGCCCAGCCTGCACCGGGCCCTGCCGGCGCTGGTCAGCGCCGGGTGCCGTACCGAGTTCTCCCACGAGCTCGACCTGCTGATCGACGGTCTGCGCGCCACAACCAGCACCACACCGGGTCGGCGCCGTCACGATCCGTAAAGCAGCGCGGTCAGGGCAGCGCGGTCAGCCTTGCCAGCTCGTCGGCCGTCTCCCGGACGAACGCGGCCAGACTTCGGCCGTCCGCGTCGTCAATCCAGCGGCCGAAGGCGACCCGGAAGATGGCGATACCCGCCTCGGCGGCCAGGCTCGCCGCCGGCTCCCGGGCACCGCGGTCCCGCAGTGCCCGCGCGACGGACGTCGCCAGCGTCGCCATCTTGGCCAGCTCACGCTGCCGCAGTTCGGGGTTGGCGACGATGATGCCCTGCCGTTGGCAGGCGAAGTCGCGGCGCTGCTCGAAGACCTCGACAGCGACCAGGTTCAGCGCGTGCACGACCGCGCCGATCGGTCCCAGCTCCCCGGGTGCGGCGCGGACGCTGGCGACGAGGGTCTCCTCCAGCAGATGCGTGCCGGCGAACAGCACTTCGGCCTTGTCGGTGAAGTGCCGGAAGAACGTCCGCTCGGTAAGCCCGGCCCGCCGGGCGATCTCCGCGACCGACGCGCACTGGTAGCCGCGCTCGCCGTACAGCTCCATCGCTGCCAGCGCCAAGCGGTCGCGCGCGCCCGGCTCCCAACGACCCATTCCTCGAGCGTAACCGCAGGCGCGATCTCGCCGATGTCAGTCACTGCCATCACGCGCTAGGCTGATGTCAGCACCTGACATCACGGCCACACTTGACGGCCACATCCGACCATCAGCGAGGTTCACTCATGCGCGTGTTCGTCACCGGGGCATCCGGGCACATCGGTTCCGCGGTCGTCCCCGAGCTGCTCGCGGCCGGCCACCAGGTCCTCGGCCTCGCCCGTTCGGACGAGTCGGCCGCGGCGGTCGCGGCCGCCGGGGCCGAGGTCCGCCGCGGTCATCTCGACGATCTGGACGGTCTGGCGCAGGCCGCGGCCGACGCCGACGGCGTCATCCATCTGGCGTTCAAGCACGAGGCGATGTTCGCCGGGCGCCCCGAGGATGCCGTCGCCGCCGACGTGCGTGCGCACGAGGCGATCGGCACGGCGCTCGCTGGCACCGACAAGCCGCTGGTGAGCACGTCGGGCACGCTGCTGCTGGTCGCAGCCGGCCTTGATCGGCCTGGCACGGAGAGTGACGTGGCTGCCGGTGGTCGGGCCGATGTGGAGAACGCCGTGGTCGCGCTCGCCGAGCGTGGGGTTCGCTCGTCGGTCGTCCGGCTCCCACCGACCGTGCACAGTTCACTCGATGCGAGCGGCTTCATCCCGACACTGATCCGCATAGCCCGCGAGCGGGGCGCCGCCGGCCACGTCGGCGAGGGGTCGAACCGCTGGCCCGCGGTCCACACCCTGGATGCCGCCCACCTGTACCGGCTGGCCCTGGAGTCGGCCCCGGCCGGGACACGGTTGCACGGCGTCGGCGACGAGGGCGTGCCCTTCCGGGAGATCGCCGCCGCGATCGGGCGCGGGCTGAACCTGCCGGTGGCCAGCGTCTCGTCCGCCGAGGCCGACGCCCACTTCAGCTTCCTTGGGCCGCTCGTCCAGTTCGACAACCCGACCGCCAGCGACCTGACCCGGCACCTGCTGAGCTGGAAGCCGACCCACCCGGGGCTCCTGGAGGATCTGGCCGAGGCCCACTACTTCACCTCGCCAGCCGAGTGACCGCCCCGCCGCGTGCCTGATCATCCCCGCCCATCCTGACCCCGGCCCTGACCCGCCCCTGACCTCGGCCCGGCACTGTGCGACGAGACAGCCATCAGCCGGGGGCCGACGGTCGTGTCCGCCTCCGGGCATCGGAAACGTCCGTAGGATCCCCGGGCTCCCGCACGCTCACGGTTTCCGACCTCCCCGGGATACGACCGGCATCCGGTGCGTCCGGTGCGTCCCGGGCACGAACGTCCGGCGATCCGACCAAAGCCTCGAAGCATGGTCGGAGCAGATCGATGATCTCCTCCGGCTCCGCCTCGGCGAGCAGACTCGTGCGCAGCAGGTACCGCTCGGTGACCACGCCATGGGTGATCGCGCTGAGCAGGCCGGCCCGCAGCTCCGCGTCCCGCGCCGGGATCGCCGCGCCGATCTGGCTGACCCGCTCTCGTCCCGCGGCGCGGAACCCCTCGGCCGCTTCGGAGTGGGTGAACATCGACCGCAGCACCGCCAGGGAGGCCACCGGCTCGGCCACCAGCCGCCGGCCGAGCGAGGCGAGCAGCGCCTGCGCCACGTCTGCGGGAGTGCCGCCGGTGGGCAGCTCGTCCGGGGGGAGCTTCGCCGCGGTCGTGAACAGCTCATCCTTCGAGTGGAAGTAGTGCATGACAAGCCCGGCGTCGACGCCTGCTCGCGCCGCCACCGCGCGGATCGTGGTGCGCTCGTAACCCTGCTCGGCGAACAGTTCCCGGGCCGCCGCCAGGATGCGCCCCTCGGTGTTCGCCCGCTGCTGGGCCCTGGTCCCGCGCGCGGCGGCGCCCCCCGAAACGACAGCGTCAGCCGCCGGGCCGGGGGGCTTCGCAGGGTCAGCGGCGCCTCGCGAGACAGCGGGCGGATCCGAGTCGACCACCGTCTCATCCTACGGACGTTGACCGACCGTCCAGCTCGTTCTACGCTCGTTCAATCAACAAGCGTTGAACGAAGGAGCGAACGTATGGCTGCCAGCACCCCTGACGTTGTCGCGCGCGCCCTCCAGGCCAGCCAGGAGATGGACTTCGAGGCCCTGCTCGCCCTCATGGCACCGGACGTGCTGGTCGAGTGGCCGTACCACCCGCCCGGAGTGCCGGGCCACCTGCGCGGCCGCGAGGACATCCGCACCTACCTGCGTGCGGCAGGTAGGGCCCCGATCCGTTGGGACGCCTACACCGACCTGGTCGTCCACGAGACGACCGACCCGGAGGTTGCCATCGCCGAGTACCAGGCGCTGGGCCGGGTGACCACCACCGGCAGGCCCTATCGGCAGCGGGTGATCGCCGTCTTCCGGGTGCGCGACGGCGAGATCCACTCGTACCGCGACTACCTCGACCCGCTGGCCCTCGCCCAGGCACGGGCCGAACTGCCCGCCATGACAAAGGCCGTCGCGGGCGGCTGAGCGCCATCGGCGCCGGCCACGCCCCGGCCACCGCCCCAGGGGCCTGCGTCTCGTCAGTGAGTGACCTCCAGGACGAGCTTGCCCTGGATGTGGCCCCGTTCGGCCCGTTCGTGCGCCTGCTCGGCCTGGGCGAGCGGGTAGACCTCGTCGACGGCGACCCGGACGTCCCCCGAGGCGACCAGTTTGACCAGGTCGGCAAGTTGATTCCCGTTGGAGCGCACCTGGCCGCCAAGATGCCGGATTTGCCGGCGGACGAGTTCGTCCTCGCCGTAGTCGCCGAAGAACACCGGGCTGATCACGCCGCCATCGCGGATCGCCGGGATGAGCAGATGCCCGTTGGGCCCCCCCACCGTGTCAAACACGTGGTCGACGTCCTTCACCGCGTCGGCGACGTGGGTGGTCGTGTAGTCGATGTACTCGTCGACGCCGAGCCCGCGCAGGAAATCCGCGTGCGCCGTGGAGGCGACCGCCACGACCCGCGCGCCGGCGCGGCGGGCGAGCTGGACGAGGAAGTGCCCGACACCGCCGGCGGCGCCGTTGACCAACACGGTCTGTCCGGACTCGATCGGTGCGTATTCGGTGAGGTACTGCCAGGCGGTGAGGCCGGCCATCGGGATCGCCGCCGCGTGGATGTGATCGATATGTGACGGCTTGCGGGCCAGGTCCTCCACCGGCGCGGTGGTGAACTGCGCGTACCCCCGGGCGCTGCCGGTACCGCCGCGCGGAAAGCGCAGCAGGCCGAGTACCTCGTCGCCCTCCTCCCACCCGGTGACGCCGGGACCGATGCCCACGACGACCCCGGACACATCGGTACCCGGTGTGTAGGGAAGGGGTACCGGGGGTCGCAGCCCCTCGGGAATCTGCTGGTAGCCACCGCGGGCGTACCAGTCTGGCGGGTTGAGGGCGGCGGCCTGCACCTGGACGAGCACCTCGCCCGCGGCGGGCTCCGGGCGATCCACCTCCTCCAGGTGCAGGACGGAGGGCGGGCCGGTGCGATGAGCGCGAATGGACTGCATGGCTTTCGGTCACCTCGCGAAGGTTGTCGGTAGCGCGGGATAGCGTGCGCGGCAGCGCTCCAGAGGAGAGACTCCAAATGGAACGCCGCTCCAGATCATAGCTGGAGCACTGCTCCATATAGTGCCGCGCCGCTCCGAGGCAAGGAGGTGTTTGCCACGCCGAGTCAGCCCGCCGCCCGCGACCAGCGCGCCGATGCGCGCCGCAACTACGACCACATCCTGGCCACGGCACGAACGGTGATCACCGAGCAGGGCGTGCAGGCGTCCCTACGCGATGTCGCCCGGCGGGCCGAGGTCGGGCTCGGCACTCTCTACCGGCACTTCCCGACCCGCGAGGCATTACTGGCAGCGCTGATGCGGCAGGGGTTCGACCGACTCGTCCGGCTCGCCGACGACCTCGCCGCCACCCATCCGCCCGCGACGGCGCTGGCCGCGTGGCTGCGGGAACTGGCCATCGGCGCCGGCACCTACCAGGGCCTCTCGGCATCGCTGGTGGCGATCCTGAACGATCCCGAGTCGGCGCTGGCGTCGTCGTGCACCGCCCTGCACTCGACGGGCGCGCGGCTGCTGGCCCGAGCCCAGGCCGACGGCTCGGTCCGTCCCGACGTCACCGGCATCGATGTGTTCGTGCTGGCCACCGCCGTGGCATCCCTGACCGAGCGTGGCCCACTCGCCGAGCGGCGGGACCACCTTCTCGACGTGATGTTCGACGGCCTTCGACCCACCGCGCCCAGCCCCACGGCGCCAGGCAGTGGGGACGATCAGGCGGATCAGGCGGGCGGCGGCTGAGCGCCGGCGTCGAGCGCGCCGGCGGCCATGGTGCACAGGGCGGCGGCGAGCCGATCCTGCTCGCCCAGCTGAAGCAGCCGCAGAATCGGCTCGCTGTGCAGCGCGCCGAGCAGGACATGCGCGAGAAGATCCGCGTCCAGATCGGGCCGCGCCTGCGCGATGAGCGAGCTGGCATGGCCATGCCAGAACCGATAGACGGGATGCCCGTCCGCCGGGTCGGCAGCGCAGTTCGGCACCTCGTCCGCGCCGCCGCCCTCGTCCGCGCCGCCGCCCTCGTCCGCGCCTCGGGCCCCGGCCGCGCTGCCGGCTCCGTTCGCGTCGACGGCTGGCGCCGGGGTGGACGTCGAAGTGATGGCGAGGCCGAGGGCCGTCACCAGGCCCTTGTTGCGCCCGACCACCGCCACGATGGCCGCGAGGAACGCCAGTAGCCGGTCCCGCGGCGGCGCACCGGGGCCGAGCGGCGGCGGACCGCCCCGCACGGCCTCCTCCACGGCGAACGCCCGCTCCTGCATGAGCGCGACGAACAGGCCGGTCCGGCTGCCGAAGCGGTGAAACACCGTGCCCTTGCCGACCCCGGCCGCGGCGGCGATCCGCTCGATCGAGATCTGGTCCGGACCCAGCCGGGTCAGCAGATCCTCCGTCGCGAGCAGGATCGCGCGCTGGTTGCGCACAGCATCGGCACGCTGCGCCCGCGGGCGTTCCATCCCTCTCACTCCGCCAACCTCTCACCCCGCCAGACAAGTGGACCGACGGTCCAGTACAGTTCAACCTGACCGACAGTCCAGTTCTCGCGACACTACCCGGAGAGCGACATGCGCAACGTTCGCTATCACGAGTACGGCGGGCCCGAGGTTCTCACGATCGACGACGTCGACGTGCCCGAGCCCGGTCCCCACCAGGTACGCATCCGCGCGGAGGTGATCGGCGCGAACTTCGTCGACACCCGCCTGCGCCGCGGCCCGGCGTCCAGTTCGATCTTCGTCCGGCCACTGCCCGGCACGATCACCGGCGACGTCGTGGGCACAGTGGACGCCCTTGGCCCGCAGGTGGACGCCGCGTTGCTCGGCACCCGGGTCGCCACGCTCGTCGAGGACGCGTTCGCCGACTGGATCGTCGCCGACGCCGCCTGGCTGGCCCCCGTCCCGGACGGGCTCGACGACGGCGCCGCCAGCATGCTGCCGATGGGCGGCCCGGTGGCGCTGCGGGCCCTGCGCGCGGGGCAGCTCGCGCCCGGCGAGACCGTGCTCGTCCACGCGGCGGCCGGCGGGATCGGGCATCTGGCCGTGCAGCTCGCGAAGCTGCTCGGCGCGGGCACGGTGGTCGCCACCGCGGGCTCCGCCGCCAAGCTCGACTTCGCCCGTTCCCTCGGCGCCGACGTCGCCGTCGACTACACCGAGGCAGACTGGCCCGACCAGGTGCGCGCCGCCGTGCCCGCCGGGGTCGACGTCGTGCTCGACTCGGTCGGCGGGCAGACCCTGCTGCAGAGCCTGGACCTGCTCGCCCCGTTCGGCCGGGTAGTGACGTTCGGGGTTGCCGCCGGCGATTTCCGCCCGGTCCCGGTGACGAGCCTGTTCGCCCTGCGCTCGGTGACCGGCTTCTCCCTGCTCGCCTGGCGCTCCGCCCGGCCGGACGCCGCCCGCCGGGAAATCGAGGAGATCACCGCCTACTCGGCCGACGGCCGGCTGCGCACCACCGTCCACGCCCGCCTGCCGCTCGACAAGGCGGTCGAGGCCCACCGGCTGCTCGAAGCCCGCTCCAATCTGGGTCGCGTCCTCGTCCTCCCCTGACGGCGGTCGCCAGCCCCCCGCCGGGTGCCCACCCGGCGGGATCCGGCGGGATCCGGCGGGCGCATGATGGCTGCCCGCCGGCCCCGGACGCATCAGGCCGCGAGCACCTCCCAGCGCGCGACCATGTCATCGAACAGTGGCGCGTCCTCGTCGGGGAAAGGGATGACCGACCCCATGCCCGACCCGCACCAGCCCCAGGCGCACGCGGAGCCGCCCGCCGCGGTTCCGCGGAACCGCGGAGCCGCCCCCGGCACTCGCCGCCATCGCGACTCCCCGGCATCGCGACTGCCAGCCATCACATCTCGCCGCCATCGCGGCGCCCCGCTGGGACACTGCGCCGATGAACGGACGACAGCCGTGACCGCCCAGTACCCGCCGATCGAGCCATATGACGTCGGGATGCTCGAGGTCGGCAACGGCAACCACATCTACTGGGAGACGTGCGGAAACCCGGCCGGACGGCCGGCACTCGTCGTCCACGGCGGGCCCGGCTCCGGCTGTTCCATCGGCGCCCGCCGCTGGTTCGACCCCGACCGCTACCGCATCATCCTGTTCGACCAGCGCGGCTGTGGACGCAGCCTCCCGCATGCCGGCGAGCACGACACCGACCTGACGCACAACACCACCGCGCATCTGTTGGCGGACATGGAACGGCTGCGCCGGCATCTCGGCGTCCCCTCGTGGCTGCTGTACGGCTCGTCCTGGGGATCAACCCTCGCGCTCGCCTATGCGCAACGCCATCCGTCCCAGGTCACCGGCATCGTCCTGGTCTCGGTGACCATGACGCGCCGGATCGATGTCGACTGGCTCTACGGCGGCGTCGCCCGCTTCTTCCCAGCCGAATGGGCACGTTTCCGCGACGCGCTGCCGACCATCCACCGCACCAGCCTGTCCCGAGCCGACCCATCCAGAGGCGAAGACGGACTTGCTGGCCGCGGCGGTGACCTCGTCGCCGGTTACGCACGCTGGCTGAGTGACCGCGATCCGGCCGAACGTGCCGCGGCGGCCGAGGCCTGGTGCACGTGGGAGGACGCGGTCATCTCCCTGGAGTCGAACGGCCAGCCCGGCGCCTACGGAAGCCGGCCGCCGCGGGCCCGCCTCGCCCTGGCCCGGATCTGCTCCCACTACTTCAGCCACGGTGCCTGGCTGGACGAGGGCGTCCTGCTCCGGGACGCGGGGCGCCTCGCCGGCATCCCAGGCGTGCTGATCCACGGCCGGCACGACCTGGGCGGCCCCTACCGGGTCGCCTGGGAACTCGCCCGCGCCTGGCCGGACGCCACGCTCATCGGCGTGACCGACTCCGGCCACACCGGCAGCGCCAGCCTCGGCACCCACCTGCGCGCCACGCTCGACCGTTTCGCCGCCCCACCCGCCACACCAAACTCCGACTCAAGCCATCACCCCACCACGACCGTAGTGCCCCCTGCCCCTTAACCCCCTGCCGCCAGCCGCCAGCCGCCAGCCGCCAGCCGCCAGCCGCCAGCCGCCAGCCCATGATCGTCACAGCTCGCAGCGAGTCATGGAGCAAGATCCCGCCAAACAGGTCGCCGTGGGGGGCAAATCGGGCTCGGATGCCCCCATAGCGACCTCTTAGGATCTTGCGCCCATGTCTGCCGGCGCAGAACGTGACTCTGAGTGCGTACAGACCCCGTTCGCACCCACGCGGAGACCGAGCGGCGGCGGCTGGACGACGACCACCACGCCACCCGGCAGGCGCTCCCGCTCCGGGCGGATGAGAGGCGGGCTAGCGCTCAGGCGGGCGGACGGGTGGGCACTTTGCGGCGGTTGTCCGCGTTGGACCAGATGCGGGATGTGGCCTCTGCCAGGCCCGATGCCTCGACCGGCCCGACGTTCGTCACACCAGGCTACCGATTGTAGATCATCATTCGTATCCGGTCGTACGCTGATTTTCCCGATTCCCGACCATCCCCGGAGGATCCATGCGCAACCGGACGGTGCTGGTCTCCGGCGCCGGCATCGCCGGGACGACGCTCGCGTACTGGTTGGCCTGGCACGGGTTCCGTCCCACGGTGGTCGAGCGGGGGCTGTGGCAGCGCACCAGCGGTAGTTCGGTGGATGTGCACGGCCAGGCCCTGCAGGTCGCCAACCGGATGGGTGTACTCGACCGGCTGCGGGCGACCGGCACAGGGGTCACGGGGATGCGGTTCGTCGACGGCTACGGACGCGGCTCGGGTCGGATCAACCTGCGTGCCCTGGCCCGTTCGGCCGGCGGGCACGACATCGAGGTGCCGCGCAGCACGCTTGCCGCGATCCTGCAGAACGCGAGCGCCCCGCACGCGGAGTTCGTGGTCGGGGACACCATCGCGGCGCTCGCGCAGGACGAGCACGGAGTGGACGTCACGTTCGAGCATGGCAGGACCCGCCGGTTCGACCTCGTCGTCGGGGCCGACGGGCTGCATTCGACGGTACGCCGGCTGGCGTTCGGTCCGGACTCGGTCCATGTCCGGCATCTCGGGCTGTACTTCGCGACCGTGCCCTTCGAGGGGCCAGCCGACTATGGGCGCGAGGTCATGATGCACAACACGCCTGGACGGGTCGTCGCGCTGCAGCCGTCGGCCGACGGGCCGATCGCGTTCTTCGCGTTCCGGCACGAGACGCTGCCCGATTTCAACCATCGGGACGTCGAGCAACATCGCCTTCTGCTCGCCGGTGCGTTCAGCCGCGGCGCCTGGCGCACCCCCGAGCTGCTCGCCCGGGCCCAGGCCAGCGAGGACCTCTACTTCGACGCGGTCAGCCGGGTGCAGCTGCCGACCTGGTCCAGCGGACGGATCGCCCTCGTCGGGGACGCGGCGTCCTGTGTGTCGTTGTTCGGGGACGCCCCGTCGCTGGCCATGGCGGGCGCGTTCGCTCTCGCCGAGGAGCTGGCCGCCACCCCCGACGACCATCGCGCCGCCCTACGCCGCTATGAGGCGCGGCACCGCCGCCTGGCCGACCCGCGCCAACGCGGCGTCGAGCAAGCCTCCCACCTGCTGGTTCCGGCAACCTGGGCCGGTATCCGGGCCCGCAACGCCGCCAGCCGTCTGTGGCCGGCGGCGGTCGCCGCCACCTGGCTCGGCAGCCGACTCACCGCCGGCCCGCTCCCCCCGCCCATGCCCATGCCGCCCCGCGCCACCCGCTCCGCCGGCGCTGCCACCCCCAGCTGACGAGGCCCGTCACCGCGCCGCGGCAGACCCGCCGCGGCAGACCTGCCGCGAACACGGGATGGCGAGCGAGCCGCCAGGGCCGCGATCACCACCAGGCGGGGATCACCTCCAGGTCGCGATCACCGCGGTAGCGTCCAACGGCTCGGACCGGCCGGCGCGGGCGGTGAACCCCACGCCCGTGGCCGCATCGAGCAGTGCTGGCGTCTGCCGCACGCCGGCCTCCACGATCAGGGCGGCGCCGGGGGCTAGCCAGTCCGGCGCACCGGCGATCACTCGGCGCAGCACGTCGAGGCCGTCGTGCCCCCCGTCGAGGGCGAGGCGAGGTTCATGGTCGCGTGCCTCCGGCGGCATCAGCTCGAGGGCGTGGGTCGGCACGTACGGCGCGTTGGCGATCAGGACGTGCACGCGCCCGCGCAGGTCGGCGGGCAGCGCGGCGTACAGATCCCCGGCATACACCTGGCCGCCCATCCCGGCGAGGTTGTGCCGCGCGCACCGGACCGCGCGGACATCGACATCGGCGGCGTGAACCTGCGCATCAGGCCGGGCGGCAAGAACAGCCGCGCCCACCGCGCCGGCCCCACAGCAGAGGTCCACCACGACCGCTCCCGACGCGCGGGCATGACCCAGGGCGAGGTCGACGAGAAACTCGGTCCGGCGACGGGGCACGAAGACGCCCGGCGCCACGCAGACCCGCAGGCCATGAAACTGAACCCAACCGAGGATGTGCTCCAACGGCTCACCGGCCACCCGGCGCGCCACCATCACCTCAAGATCAGTATCGCTTCCGGGACGAACACAGCCCTCGGCACCAGCGCCGCCCTGCGCGGATTGGATGAGCAGACCGGCCTCATCCTCGGCGAACACGCAGCCGGCGGCTCGCAGTCGACGGACGATGGAAGCCAGCGGAGAGTCAGGTCGACCAGCTGGCGCACAGTGTGACACGGGAGGCCTTTCGAGACACCGAACGGTGCCTCCCCGATCACCGCGCCGGTTCGGACCCCGGACGGACGCGAGAGGAGGACACCCACTCTGATACGGCGGAAATCGGTCCCACCTCCTCAGGACAATCAGCTATGACGTCACTCAGGGTATCAGCGGCCAGCGCCTCCCACGAGGGCTGCCGGAGTTTGGGTGGCATGCGGCCTGAATTCTCATGATCACCACGCCACGCAGTCGGCCGCCAAGCAAGATCCGCCTAAACAGGTCGCCGCGGGGGGCAAATCGGACACGGACACGCCCACAGCGACCTGATTGGATCTTGACCTCAATAGCGTCGTCACGGATGGTGACTTGCGGCTGCGGAGTTCCCGATCGGCAGCCTGCGCATGGCTCGGAGTTCGAGGCGCAGGGTCGCGGCTCTCGTAGGTCAACGCGAGCCAGGCCGCCGCCGAAGCGGAGCGGCGTTCGCTGCGGGCACAGGCGGAGTACGCGTTCGCTGTGGATTCAGGCCGAATCCGCAGATGGTCTGGCACCGGCCAGTACTCCCCCGCCGGCGGGGCGAGAAGCGCCGTCCGAGCAGGGCCACTCGCAGTAGCCATACTCCACGCGGCGCCGCCAGACCGTCAGTCGGCAGCGGTCTCCATCCACCGTCCAGGTGCGCCGATCCGACCGGTCCTCAATCTGCACGGGCGTGTGGGTAGCCGGTTCCGCGGCACGCCGGTGCGCCCACGAATGCGCCGTCTCCCATTCCGGGAAGGAGGCGACGAGTTCACCGTCCCCGTCATAGACCTGAAAGCGGCGAGTCTGCATTGTTCGCGCCTTTCGAGCATCGTCCGGGCGAGTGTGTCGCCGGCACGGCGCCGGTTCGGGAGCGCCGCTTCGGGAGCGCCGGCGCGGCGGCCGGCTCCGGGCGGGGCTCGGTGTCCAGCCGCCCGGAGCCGGCGCTCGGGCACCCTGGGGCGTGGGTGCGGGCCGATTAGCTACTCCTCGTACACAGCTTGCCCTCCCAGGGTCTCACTAAGAGGCATTGATTTGCCACTCAAGGTTACTCGTCACATCCGCGAGCACCCCCGCCTGCGGCTTCTGCAACAGCTTCTGTAACAGTCTCCCTACCCAGAGCTGCCTAGCGTGGATGAGGAGTGGCGATCCAGTGGCAAGATGCATCCATCACTCCGAACCGACCGAAGGACGAGCGATGGCCACGAGCGGCGGACCGACCGTGCGACGGCGGCGGCTGGGCGCCGAGCTACGCCGGCTGCGGGAGGCCGCCGACGTCTCCGTGGATGAGGTCTGCCAGCTCCTGCGTTGCTCGATCTCAAAGGTCAGCCGGATGGAGAACGGCCGGGTACCGGTGCGCACTCGCGACGTGGCTGACCTGCTCGACCTCTACGGTGTCGCCAAGGGCGAGCAGCGCGATGCGCTCATGGCCCTGGCCCGGGAGTCGCGCCGCCACGGCTGGTGGCACTCGTACCACGACGTCGTCCCGACCTGGTTCGAGATCTACATTGGCCTGGAAGGTGACGCTGCGTCGATCCAGGTGTACGAATCCCAGCTCGTCCATGGGCTGTTGCAGACCAGCGACTACGCCCGCCAGGTCATCCGCGCCGACGACCCCGAGGTCGCCGACGACGAGATTGACCGGAAGATCGCGCTACGAATGGATCGGCAGCACCGGCTCACCGCACCGAACCACCCGCGCCTGTGGGTGATCCTTGACGAGGCCGTACTGCGCCGCGAGATCGGTGGGCGCGCGGTGATGCGCGAACAGCTCGAGTTCATCGCCAAACGGTCCGAACTCCCGAACGTGACCATCCAGGTGATTCCCTTCAACGTGGGCGCACATGCCGGCCTGGGCAGCACTTTCTCGATACTCGGCTTCCCGGACTCAGAAGACCACGAGGTGGTCTATATAGAAGAGGCAGCCGGAAGCCTGTATATCGAGCGCGTCGCGGAAGTCCGCCGATATAAGTTGAAGATGGAACATCTTCTGGCCGCCGCTCTGCGGCCCGAAGAATCCATCCAAATGATACTGTCGGTTGCGAAGGAACTGAGATGACCAGATTTGCGAAGCCCGATTCGCGCGATCCCGCGGAACTGGCCTGGCGTCGGAGCAGCTACAGCAACGGGGCGGGCGGCATGTGCGTGGAGGTCGCGGCGCTGGGCGAGGGGGTCGCGGTGCGCGACTCGAAGAACCCGACCGGTCCGGTGCTCGCCTTCACCGCCGGTGAGTGGGACGCCTTCCTCGCCGGTGCGCGGGACGGGGAGTTCGACCGCGAGCGGGTGCGCCTGGGGTGACCCCCGCCCAGGTTCGTCGTTGACCTCCGCCCGAACCGGCCCGGTCGCTTTCTCAGCGGCGACCGGGCCGGGCGGGACGAACGTCCCGGACCCTGGCGGACCCTCGCGGTCGTGCCGCGTGCCAGTTGGCCCTTGCGCAACGGCTCCCAGTCGCGCACTCTTGTAGACGTTCAGTCGATCCTCGTTGTTCAGGCGTTCACGCCCTTCTGGCCAGCGCTGTAGCGAGCGTTGTGGTCAGTGTTGTGGTCACGGCATGCTTGGGGTACGACGTTCGCGCCACGCATCGTGCGGGATGCGCCGGCGGACCGGTCGGTCCAAGCCTGGCGGGGCCGCGGACGTGGCGGCTGGCCACCCTCGTCCCCTGGACGGGTCAAGCGGGCTCGCGATGCCCGCCCACACGCGGAGGAGGGCAGTCGTCGTGACCATGGTGACCAGGTCTGACGGTGCGGCTACCCGCGCGCCGATCTCCGGCGCCACGGCCCGTGCGGACGCGCCGCCCGGCAGTTGTTGCCGTCCCCACGCCGCCGCCCTCTCCTCTGGGCTTTCCCTTTCTGCTTCCCAAGGACGCTGTCCGTCCACGCGGCGCCGCGTACCCGCCTGGCGCCGCGTGCCTGCGGGCGAGCATCGGGCCGGCCGGTCAGCCGGCGCCGTCCTGCCGGCGCCCTCCTAGCCAGCACCGCCGCGTTCCAGGGAGTCCTGCCCACCGCCGAGGCACCCGCCTCCCCGGGCCAGCCGCATCCGACGGGCCAGCCGCGTCCGACGAAGCCGCGGGCCCGAGGAGACAGCCGGGCGCCCGTGCGGCAGCGGCATCCGCCCAGGAGCCTGCCCGGCGCCGTCCGGCAGCCCCGTCCCCGCGAAGAGGCGCCCGCGGGCCACGTCTCGGCCGGCGGCGCCGTCCTCGCTCCCGGCAGTGGTGGCCGGACCCGCACCCCGCGCGTCCGGACCACGCGAGTACAGCCGCCGCGGCCACCGCCTCCGCATCGGGATCCACGCCAGCATCGATGGTTTCGGGGCGAGTCGCCGGGAGCCGGGGGGTCGGACCGAGGACAGGGCAGGAACGCCAGCGGTCCGGCCGCTCGACGAGCACGCCAGCCGGCCCCAGGTCAACCCCAGCTAAACCTCAACCCACCCTAAACACAACCAGTCCGCACCGGCCACATCGAATGCGGCCAACGGACCACCTGACCGGCCCTCCGTACGAGTACACCGTCCAGTTCCCCTGCCACCGGGAGGTGATCGCCGTGGCCACCGCCACGACCAACCTGCTCAACACTCCGATCGATGACCAACGCGTGGAACGGGTTCGTCGCGCCGCACTGTCGGCCTACGTGGATGGCAAGATCAGCTTTGCGCAGGCGAACCTCCGGGTGCGCAAGGCCATCGAACGATTCACGGTGTGACCGGTCGAGGCATACCCCGTGGACGGCGCCGGCCTCCAGCCGGCCCGTCCGCGGCGGGGGCGGTACGCCGCCCCGGCCGCCAGGTCGGCCTGCGCCCCTCCCGCCGCGCCCGCCGTCGCGGGTGACCGTCACAGCAGGCGCAGTCGGCGATCCGCCACGCCGACGGTAAGCCGCTGCCCCCAGGACAGTTCGATCGCGTCCGTCTCGATGCCGTCACCGAACACGACCATCCGGTCCGACTCGACCAGCATTTCCAGCCGCGCCACCCCGGCCAGACGACCCTCGGTCCACGTGATGCCGGTCGCGGGCGACGGCCAGGCCTCACGCACGAACCAGGCCAGCGCGTCGGCGGTGGGTGCCGGCAGCTCGATCTCACTGTGCCGCTGCGCCCAGACCGACCGACACCAGCCCGTCGCCCCCGTCCCGGTACCCACCAGCAGGCCGGACGAGGCCTGCCGCTCCGCCACCAGCCCATCGGGACCGACGGACGGCCGCGCGCCGGTGTCAGTCGGGACGCGCAGCACGTACCGGGTGGTCTGATGCCCGGCGTTCCCGATGTACACCTCGTTGAGCGCGACGATCCGCTGGCCGTCATCGGAACGGGCCTCGACCATGGTGAGCTCCCCCGACCGCCTGCCGCCCGAGCCGGGCGAGCCGGGCGAAGAAGGCTTCAGCGCCGCCAGCAGAGCGGCTGCCTCCCCAGGACTGTGGCGGACCAGCACACCTGGCCCGCGCCCGGCGTCGGCGTCGGCGTTGATGCCGAGGACGGGCTGCCCGTCGAGGTATTTCGCCACGTTGGCGACCAGCCCGTCCTGGCCGACGCAGATCACCACATCGTCCGGGGCGAACAGGAACCGGTCGAGGTCGGCCCGCTCGACCTCGCCGCGCCGCCAGTGTGCCGGGATCGCCGCGGCCACCGCCCGGCGGGCGGCCTCGGCCCCGTCGTGGACGGCCCGTACCTCAGCGAGTTCCCGCCCCCGGGTGCGCAGAAAGAACTCCGCCTGGCCGGAGGTACCGTGCCGGGCCAGCAGGTCGGCGTATTCGGTGCGCCGGTGCACGAGCACCGCGCGCGGCGCGAGGCTCACCGCCGCGCCTCGCCACCGCCGGACCGCGCGCCCGCGCCGCCACCGGGAGATCCACCCGCCAGCGCGCCCGGACCGCCGGGAGCACCGCCGCGGACGAACCGGGCCAGCAGCTCGGTGACCATGTCGGGGGTGATGGTGAGTGCGCCGATCGACGGCAGGTGGTCGGCGAGGTCGCGTACGGCCAGGGCGACCATCGCCGAGGTGTCGAGCCCGGTGACGGCGGCGACCCGCGCGGCCTCGGTGTCCGCCTCGGCCTGCCCGAGCAGACGCACCGCCTCGGCGCGGGCCGCCGCCTCCACCCGCACCCGCTGCGCCTGTGCTCGGGCGGCGGTCTCGGTGCGCTGTGCCTCGGCCTGCGCTGTGATGTGCGCGGCGGCGGCCTGCTCGGTCATCCGGCGCTGCTCGTTGGCGCCCTCCTGCGTGACCAGACGCTCCGCCCGCACCGCGAGTTCGATCTTGCTCTGCAGTTCGTTCTCGGCGATCCGTCGCTCCTGCTCGGCCGCGAGTGCGCGCCGCCCGTAGGTGGCCCGGTCGGCCTCGGACTGGATCTGCTCCCGGGCCGGCATGCACAGCGCCTTCTCCACGTCCGGTGTCGGCCGCACCGCGATGACCCGCACCCCGGCGACCGCGATACCGGTCTGGACCAGCCGCGCGTCCGAGCGCAGCCCCTCGGTCACCCGCCCCCGGATGACCGGGACGCTCTCGGCGAGCGCGGTGGTCAGCGGCGTGCGGGCGAGCAGGTCCGAGGCGTACTGCTGCGCCGTCTCAGTGATCATGCCGCCGAGCTGGTCGAGCGGCTTCTCCCGCCAGGTGCCGAGCTCCGGGTCGATGCCGAAGTCGAGCCGGGCCGCGGCAAGCGCCGGATCCGCGATCCGGTAGGTCACCGTGGCCTGCACCGCCACGTCCTGAAAGTCGGAGGTCCGGGCGTGGAACAGCAGCGCGAGCTCCCGGTCGTCGACCGGCACCTCGCTGATCACCGCCGTACGCGGCCGGTACCAGAACACAAGCCCCACGCCCTCGTGGGCGACCGTCGTGCCCCGCTGGTGGCGGACGTAGGCCGTCGGCCGGCCTCGCAGGTGGCACAGAAACGGCACGCGGCTGATGTCCGCCATGGCTGCCTCCCCTGTGATCAGCGCCCCGGCTGATCGCCCTCGTTTATCGTCGAGATGACGATAAGGCGAGATCCCCCTTCTCGTCAAGGTGACGAGATAGGGTGCGGTCATGCCGCCATCCAGTGATCCGCGGGCGCCGAGAGAAGCAGCCGGAGAGCCCTGGCTGCCGGATGGCGTCGTACCGGTCGCGCTCAGCGTCGACCTCGTGCTACTGACCGTCCGCGACGACGAACTGGCCGTCCTGCTGGTGCGCCGCGGCATCGACCCGTATCTCGGCGGGTGGGCCCTGCCCGGCGGGTTCGTCCGCCCGGGAGAGGACCTCGCCGACGCCGCGGTGCGGGAGCTTGCCGAGGAGACGGGCGTTCGCCACCCGCCCACGCACCTCGAGCAGCTCGCGACCTACGGTGCTCCCGGACGCGACCCGCGCGGCCGCGTCGTCACCGTCGCGTTCCTCGCGCTGGTGCCACAGTCGCGTTCACCGGTCGCCGGCACCGACGCGGCCGCGAGCGGATGGGCGCCCATCGCCACCATCTCCGGCGTCGACTCCCCAGCCGGCAACCCGAGGACCGAGCTTGCCTTTGACCACGCGACGATCCTGGCCGACGGGCTGGAGCGGGCCCGGTCCAAGATCGAGTACAGTGCGGTTGCCACGGCGTTCTGCGAGCCCGAATTCACCGTCGCGGAGCTGCGCCGGATCTACGAGCTGGTCTGGGGATGCCGGCTGGACCCGCGCAACTTCCATCGCAAGGTGACCGGGACGGCGGGGTTCCTCATTCCGACCGGGCGCTTCACAGGTCGCGACGGGGGTCGACCCGCGGAGCTCTACCGGCGGGGAGATGCCGGGATACTCCATCCGGCGATGTTGCGGCCCGCGCAGGGGCGATCGGAGCGAAGCTCCACGGGGAGACGGCCGGGCGCCCGGGCGATCGGGGGGTGAACCCGGGCGGCCGGCCACGGCTACTGTCTCACCGAAAGCGCACGTGACATCACTTTCAGTTTGGAGTGTGGCACTGGAGTGAACGGGTGTCCGCACTCGAGGTGTGCGTCCCCATTGACACCCCTCCCGCACCATCCGCACATCCGTCACCCGAGGATCCGCAGGCCGGCGGGACGGCGGGACGGCGCAGGTCAGCCGAACTCGCGTACGGCCGCGCTGCGGTCGCCGTCGGGCCTGCGCCCGAAGTCGGAGGAGGCGGGCGGATCGGTGGTGACCCGACCCAGCGGACCGGGAGCAGCCGCGGGCGCGGAGCCGGTGCCCTCAGACGGAGCCGTGTCGATGCCGTCGCGCACAGCGGGATCGGCGCCCTCGCACGGCTCGGCGGCAGCGGCGGCGGCGGCGCCTTCGAGTTCGTCGACGGAGCGGTTGGCGGCCATACGGTCCCGGCCGAGCGCGACGATGCCGGCGGCGACCATGGTGAGGGCGAAGATGAAGGCGACGCGTTGCGGGCCGTCGGGTGCCGGTTCGTCGAAGAGCGTGACGCCGAGGGTCACCGGCAGGAAGGCGGACACCCCGCTGGTGACCGGGAAGGCGATGACCGCGGCACGGCCCTGCAGGCCGCGCTGCTGCAGGCCGAGAGCGAGCACCGAGAACAGCACCAGCAGGTACGGCGTCGGCGTGCTGAGCAGGTCGACCAGGGTGGACTGGCCCTCCCGGCGCTCGTGGACGGCCAGGCCGATCTGACGGGTGGCCAGCGTCGCGATGGCGTAGCAGACACCGGCCGCGGCGCCGAAGCCGAAGGCGGTCGCGGCCACGCCCTCCCGGCGCGCGGCAAGATTGGCGAGGAAGGCGCAGAACAGGGCGAACAGCAGGCCCAGGACCAGAAACGCCAGCAGGACATCGGTGCTCGCCGAGGTTCCCACCTCGGCCCGGCGGGCGAACGCATAGGCCAGCAGACCGATGCCGGCGACCATCGACGCGACGCCAAGCCAGCCGTTGCGGCTGATGCGCTCGCCCAGGACCCGCTGGGCGAGCAGGGTAAAGACGATCATGTCGAGTGCCATCACCGGGGCGACCAGAGCCACCGGTGCGACGGACAGGGCGGTGACCTCGAGCAGGAAGGAGCCGGCCTCGACGCCCAGCCCCAGCAACCAGAGCGGACGCAGTGCCAGCCGAGCGAGCAGACCAAGCCCGAGCCCGGAGCTGGCCTCCTCCTGCCGGGCCGCCCGGGCCTGCACCAGCGGGGCGATGCCGTACAGGCCGGCGGAGACCATCGCCGTCGGCAGCCCCACCAGCAGTGCCTTGCTCATTGGAACGCCACCCTGGCCCTGCCCCCCTCCCGCAACGCCTGGTGCGCCCCGCACCTCCGGTACGCCCATGCCCCGCGGCACGCCCGCGACTGATTCACGCCCACCATCCGTACCAGTCAACACTGCCGGCGAGAGGAGGCATTCCGGACCTGGTGGGTGATCGGCCCAGGAGGTCGTGGCTCACCAGTGGGCGCCGAAGCCGATCTGGGCCAGAGCGGCGTCGAAGGCCTGCTCCCACGCCTGCGGCCCGATGGCCACCCGGTGCGACGGTGGCTTGACCCGGTCGAGGCAGGCCAGCGCCGAGCGGGTCAGCGAGACCGGGTCGGTGTTGGTGACCTCCGCGTGCCCTCGTTCGAGCTCCTTCTGCAGGTTGTCCCGGCCATGACCGGGCACGACGTCAAGGAGCAGCAGGTCCCGTCCGATCACGCGGGCCTCGCTGCAGGTGTCGCCGGACGAGGTGACCACCAGGTCGCTCGCGGCCATGAGCGCCGGGATGCGGTCGGTGAAGCCGAACGGAATGACCTTGTGCTGCCGTTCGGCGAGCGCGGTGAGCCGGGCGGCCAGCTGCTTGTTCCGCCCGGCCACGGCCAGGACGTAGATCCCGGCGCCGGCGAGCGCCGAGGCGCTCTCGACCAGCGGCCCGAGGCCCCAGGAACCGGACATCAGCAGCACGCACGGCGCATCGGCGGGAATGCCGAGCGACGTGCGGGCCTCCTCCTGGGTCGGCGGCTCGTAGAACGGGGCGCGCACCGGGGTCGGCACCACCGAGACCAGCGCGTTCGGCGCGAACCGCCGCACGTAACGGGCGGCGGTCTGCGAGGTCACCAGATACAGGTCGGTGTTCTCGTGCACCCAGAGCCGGTGCACACAGCAGTCGGTGGAGAAGACCGCGGTGACCAGACCGGGAAACTCGGGCTTCACCCGACTGGTCGCCGCGGCTCCGGTCGCGAAGATGGAGATGACGAGATCGGTGGGTGTGGTGGCCAGCTCCTCGCGCAGGGCGGGAACGACGTAGCGGCTCGACGTCCGCTCAATGAGCCCGGCGAGCTTGCCGCCGGTGCGCATCTGCGAGAAGTGCACCGCGTCGTACAGGCCGGGCACGGCGAGCATCCCGCGGAAGACCTTCTCCCCGCGGGCGCCGTTGCGACCGCCGAGCATGCGCAGGCTGTCCGCGGTGCGCGCGTTCCAGCCGCGCCGCGTCAGCGAGGCACCGCACGCCTCGGCCATCACGTCGTGCCCCATGCCGAGCGACCCGGACAACAGCAGCGCGGACCCGCGCCGGGCAGGGGTCCCCGCCGCCGGATCGCCGTCCTCGGAAGGTCCGGTCACCGTCACACCACCGATCTGAGTCATGCGTTCTGCATCATCGTCTGGATTTTCCAGCTGGTCAGGTTCTGGACGGCTCGGTCATTTTGATCATCGTTGCGCGGGAGTCATTCCGACGAGGCGGCGGACACATCGAGATCGTCGGCGCGCGGGACGGCCTGGGCCGGCGGACGCCGGTTCGCCAGGTACCACTCGACGTACTGCCGGACGCCGTCGGCGAACGGTGTGGTGGGGCGCCAGCCGAGCAGGTCGAGCGCCCGGCGGGCGGACACCTCCCGGCCGCGGAAGTCCCCGGGCCGGGCCGGCACATGCTCGATGGTCGTCCCGGGGAAATAGCGACAGACCGTCTGGGCCATCTCCAGCACGCTGACCGCTTCGGCGCCCTCCAGGGCGAGCGTCGTGTTCTCCGCCTCGGGCCGCAGCGCGAGCACATGCGCGTCGGCCAGGTCCCGGACGAACACGTAGTTGCGGAACTGCTGGCCGTCTCCGGCGACGGTGAGTGACTCGCCGTCGAGGGCCTTGCGGACGAAGCGGGCGAGGACCAGCTCGTCGCGCATGCCGGGGCCGTACGGGATGCCGTAGCGCAGGATCGTGAACGGCAGCCCGTAGGTCTGCTGGTAGCTGTGCAGCAGCAACTCGGCGGCGAGCTTCGTCGAGGTGTAGACGTGCCCGGCGCGGGCGAGGGTGATCTCGGCATCCTCGGTGAGCGCGGCGGGATCCGAGCGCTCCCCGACCGCGCCGTACACCCAGACGGTGCTGGCGAACAGCACCCGGCCCACCTTCGCCGCCCGGGCCGCCTCGCAGACGTTGCCGGTGCCCTCGACGTTGAGGCGCACCGTGCGGGCGGGGTCGGCGTAGGCGAAGTCCACGTTGGACATGCCCGCGATGTGGAACACGGCGTCGGCGCCGCGCAACGCCGCGGTGAGCCCAGGCAGGTCCAGGACGTCCACCTGCAGACTGGTCGCCCGTGGATCACTCGGACCCGCGTCGACGTCGAGGGAGACGACCTCGTGCCCGGCGTCGAGCAGCCGGTCGACGACATGGCTACCGATGAAGCCGGAGCCTCCGGTAACGGCGATCTTCATGCTGCCCCGTCCAGGTCCAGGCTCGTAAGCGCAGCGGCGAAGGAGGCCGCCACGTGGTCGGCCTCCGCGTCGGTCATGTCGGAATGGAGCGGCAGGCACACGTGCCGGGCGCAGATGTCCTCGGCGACCGGCAACGCGCCGCCCGCATACCCGGTGAAGACGGGCTGCTGATGCAACGGCGCCTCATAGACCTCGCCGGACAGGGACACGCCGTGCCGTTCCTTGAGCTCCTTTTTCAGCCGGGCCCGATCCACGCCGGGGCGGGGCACGACGATGTACTTGTAGTAGTTGTTGACGTCGCCCGCGGGCAGCCGCAGGCGGCTCGCTCCCTCGAGGGCGTCGATCGCCGCGTCGTAACGGGCGGCGATGCGGGTCCTGGTGGCGAGGAACTCGTCGAGGTGACGCAGGTGCACCTTGCCGGTGACCGCGTGCAGCTCGCTCATCCGCCAGGCATAGCCCTCGCTGATGTGGACGTTGCCGAGGAAGCCCGCCTTGCCCTGGTCGCGGTAGACGAGCGCCGCCTCGTGGATCGCCGGGTCGGAGGTCACGATCATGCCGCCCTCGCCGCTGGTGATCAGCTTGGTCGGATAGAACGAGAACGACCCGGCCACTCCGAAGGAACCCGCGGCCCGGCCCGCGTGCCGCCCGCCGTGGGCATGCGCCGCGTCCTCCACGAGCAGGATGTCCCGCTCGGCACACAGGCGCACGAGTTCGTCGACGTCCGGTGGGATCAGGCCGCCGATGTGCACGAGCACGACGGCGCGGGTGTTCGGCGTGAGCGCCGCGGCGACGGTAGCCGCCGACAACGCAAAAGTGTCCGGGTTCACATCGGCGAACACCGGGTTCGCACCGGCCCGCAGAACAGCAAAGGCGGTCGCCGCGAATGTGTTGGTCGGAACGATGACATCCGTGCCCCGAACGTCCAGACTGCGAAGAATGATCTCCAGAGCAGCGGTACCGCTGCTCACTGCCACTGCGAACGGCGCCTCGTGCGCCGTCGCGAACGCGGCCTCGAAATCCTTCGTGTGCGCACCAAGTGTCAACGCACCAGTGGTGAGGATCTCGTTCGTGGCCGATGCGATCTCCGCGCGATCGTCCGCTGAGAAGACGATCCGCGCTGCGGGGACATGCACCTGTTCACCCCTGCCTTCCGAGTCATCCGCGCGAGCGGGCGCTGCTCCGGGCCCCCACGACGCCACGAGGTGTCAGCGCATCGCACCCGATGAGCCGGCCTCACCATGGCGTGGAACCCCCCGGCGGCCGCGGCCGGCATGACCCTCGTTCCCGGATTCCGCCGGCATCCGACCGGCGCCACCGCGCCCCCTTCAACTCCTCCGCATGTAACGACCGGCTTTGTGTGTGCATGCCCAAAACAGGCTAGCGATCCCGGTCAGCAGCGCGCCCACGGCCTACAACAGTTACCTACGAAACATCTCACATCTATCTGAAAGTAGCGGACCTTGTCGGCAAAGCGACGCCGGACCGGGGAACGATTCCCCCACCAGCCGTGAACATCTCACCCCGGAACGGACAGTGATGACTGTCGGATGTCGGTCAGGCATGGCCCCGGACACGGTCAGAGCCGGGGATCTGCATCGTCGCGCCTTCGCCGCGTCCGCGTAAGGGGGTCACCCGATCGAGGCCGACCGACGGCGCCGGGGCCGCGGCTCCGCGAGACCCCACCCGGACCGCTCGCCGTAGGCACGGGCAGGGTGCCCGCACCGCGCCGTCCCCGGACGGACACGCCCGGCCCGCAGCCTGATCACACCGGCCGGGTGACCGTTGGAGGGCGCCCATGGGGTGTCCGACGACGCCCCTGACCAGACCGCGCGCGAGGCTCACCAGATCACGCCCACCGCACGGAAATCACCCCAGCGGAGTGACCACGCCACACTTCCCGCCGCCGACGAGGTCTGGGCCAACCCGGGTCCGGGCCAACCTGGGTCCGACCGAAAGGGAAACCGACGCGCCGCGCGGACGTCCCGGGCATAGCGCCCGCGGACTGTCCGCCAGCGACGTGGGGATCCCCGCCCGGGCATCCTCCGGCTGACGCCGGGTGGGCCGGGAAACGCGAAGTCCCGATGAAGCCGGCGCCTGGCGTACGGGGGGAACGCAGGCACGAACTTCATCGGGACTGACCTGAGCCTACGACCCCCATCCGTCGAGAGCGACAGGACCTTGGTCCCTGCCTTCGGCCCCCGACGGCACTTCGTCAGGTGGTATTTGTCCGGGTTCCTTCCGTGAACGGACAATAGACCTGAAGGAGATCTCGCCACGATCCGTGTCGTACTCGAGCCAGTTCTGCGTGTGCCCGCGGGCCGGGCCCACGTTGATCAGCACCGTGGTGGTCACCTGGACGGCGGTACCGGCGGCCACGGCAGTGCCAGCCGGCGGAACGAGGCTGGAGGGCAGAGCCGTGCCGGTCGGCGGCGTGGGGTCGGTGGGTGGTGTGGGTGTGGGTGTGGGTGTGGGGCCGGCAGGGGCGGCGAGTCCCAGGCGGCCGAGCTCGGCCCGCACGAGCTCTGCGGGTACCGCGTCGACCGACAGCCGCAGGACCTGCTCGGGCTGGACGGGAATGACCCGCACGCGCGGTTCGTCCGCCGGCGTCGCGGGCCAGTGGATCTCGAAAAGGGCGTTCTGGTGGGTATGCCCCACCACGACGACGGGCAGGCGTGGCACGTCGGTGGCAACCGGAACGAGCAGCTCGGAGTCGGAGTCGGAGTCGGCCGAGACGGTCCAGCGGATCTGATGGCCATGCAGGCCCACCAGCCCGTGGAGCCGGGCGAACGCGGGTGCGTCGAGGATGGCGGCGAGACCCGGTGGCAGCTGTTCCGGACGCAGCAGGGCGTGGATGCGCTCCTCCTGATTGCCCCGGATCCGGCGCACCCCGGCCAGCCGTGACCACAGAGCCGGGTCCGGGTCGACCACCTGGGGCAACCGCCACCACCGCGAGGGATCGTGCCGCCGACGCGACACGTTGGCCTCGAGATAGTCGCCGAGGCAGACGAGCTCCGCCACGCCCGCCCGATCGGTCGCGGCGACGAGCCGATCCAGTGCCTTCGGCCGGCCATGCAGATCAGCGAACAACGCGTAACGCATCCCGCCAGCATCCCCGCAACCGACGGGGATCACCACCGATCACGACACCCGCATAAAGAGATAATTTATTTGGGCCGGTTCGTGAAGAGTCTGGTCCGCTCCGGTCGCCACGGGACCAGAAGGACGGCGCGGCGTGACCTGGTTCGGCCCATTTGGCGCACGCGGCTATCGGTGAGGTGCTTGACTTCCTGTCGTGCCGATGTGGAATCTCCGCCGACCGATCAGGTCGCCTTTCTGCCGCCGTCCCTGCGCCCTCGACGGCCAGCAGCCCGAAGAGCTGATATGACGCGCCCGGAAGCCGGCGCGCAGGAGCGCGCCCCCCGGCCGGACGAGTTCCGGCCGGGGGGCGCCCCGGCAGCGGCCGGCGTCGCCCCGTCCCACGGACTCGGCCGGCTGGGCGGGGCCGACGGGTCCGGCGAGGCCGAGGGAGACCCGCGGCTCGCCGAGCAGGAACGGCGCAGTCTCATCGAGATCCCCCACCCGGTCCTGTCCCCCGGAACCAGCCTGTACGGCTCCATCAAGATCTTCCCGGACTTCCAGGCCCACGACGGGGAGGCCTACCTGTCCCTGATCCACGGGATCGCCCACGAGTCGTCGGTGAGCTTCGTCGCGTTGCTGCAGGCGACCCGCGCCCTGCGCAAGGGTTTCGAGACCGTGGTCTATTTTCACGGGCCCGGAGCGATGAACACGATGGCAACCCGGGGATTTCCGCATACCGGGGATTCGGCTTTCCCTGGGCAACACAACATCAACAACCAGGTCGAAATCTTCATCGCGGAGGGCGGCACGGTGTACGTCTGCCGCTATGGGCTTTCCCTGCACGGCCTACGCGAGGAGGACGTCATCTCCGGGGTGATTCCCGCCCACCCCTCCGACCTGCAGGACTGTGTCATCCATTACAGTCGCAAAGGCGCGGTTATCAGTTCGACCTTTATGATCTGACGGATGCCCGTCGAGCTGCCGACGTGGGGTGACAACGAGGTCACCGGAGGCACCAGTGCGCCGGGTGACACCATCGTCAATCCGACAACTCGCCCTGGAACGGCCAGAAACACGGTCGGCCGGTGTTGTATCTGGGGGGGGCACGTCGCGGCCTGACCGGCCGGCGACCGCACCCCGCCCGCCCGACAACGAAGCGAACGGCAGAAACCTGGGATGGAAGACGAAGCACCGGCCTGGTTCGAGGCCGCCATTGACACCCGCCCGGAGCGGCACGAGACCAAGGTGGCCGGCGCCACCATCAGCTATCGCTGCTGGGGCCGGCGGGGGTCTCCCGCGATCGTCCTGGTCCATGGCGGTGCCGCGCATGCCGGCTGGTGGGATCACATCGCTCCCCTGATCCCCAGTGAATACCGGGTCGTCGCGCTCGACCTGTCCGGGCACGGCGACAGCGCCCGACGGGACGAATACACCCTTGGCACCTGGGCCGCCGAGGTCATCGGGGTGATCGACCACGCCGGCATCACCTCTCCGCCGATCATCATCGGCCACAGCATGGGCGGCTGGGTAACGATCATGACGGCGGCCGAGTATCCGGATCGGGTGGCCGGCATCGTCGTGGTCGACTCTCCCGTCGGGGAGTTCACGCCCGAGGAGCGCGCCGCCCGTGAGCGCACGGCCTTCGGCCCGCTGCGGGTCTACCGCACGGCAACGGATGCGCTGGCGCGGTTCCGCACGGTGCCGGACCAGCCGGGCTCGCTGCCCTACATCATCGACCACATCGCGCAGGGCTCGATCGGTTCCGTCCAGGGTGGCTGGACCTGGAAGTTCGACCCGAAGGTGTTCAGCAACCGGACACCCTCGCCGGAGATGCTCCGCAAGGTGCACTGCCGGGTCGCCCTGTTCCGCGCGGAGCACGGCCTGCTGACCCCGGACATCGGCGACCAGATGTACAACCTGCTCGGCCGGGTCGCCCCGGTGATCGAGATCCCGCTCGCCGGCCACCATGTGATGCTGGACCGCCCGCTGCTGCTCGTCACCGGGATCCGCACCATCCTCGCCGACTGGGAGCACTCCTCCCCGCAGGAACGCAGCGACTGAGCCCGGCCCACTGATCAGACCCCGCCCGGAAGGACCACTGATCAGAGGACCCGTATCGAGGAGTTGACCAGGACCGGACGGGTACACCTGCCCCCATGTTCCAACGGCAGGGGAGATCGCCATGAACACGTCCGCCCTTCTCGGACGCCGCCACGACACACGCCGCCACGACGACACCACCAGCCACAGCGACATCACCGACCGCGACGACCCTGACCCTGCCGGCCGTGCCAACGCCGCCGGCCGGCAGGACGGTGCCGGGCCGCGACGCCCCGGCACCGCAGGGGCGAGAGCCGGCGGTGGACGGCCCTCGCTGGACCAGCGAGCATCGCGGGAAGGGTCGGCCGAGCGCGGCGCGCTCGCCGTCGGCAAGCGGGTGAAGTCGCAGCTGGGCGCGCTGTCCATCCCACTGCTCGCTAGCGGGGTCGCGTTCTGGGCGATCCTGTCGATCTTCCCCGCGGTCATCGCCGTCATCACCGTCTACGGCCTGGTCTCGAGCCCGCAGACAGTGCGGGACGAGATCGCCCACCTGTCCGGCTCGCTCTCTCCGGCCACCAGCACCGTACTGCGGGACTGGTTGACCGGCCTCACGACCACGAACCACTCCGGCCTCGGTGTGGGCCTGCTGCTGAGCATCGTCGGGTTGCTCTGGGCGGTCTCGTCCGGGATGCAAAATCTGATCAAGGCCGTCCGCGTGGCCTTCGAGCAGGAGGAGACCCGTGGCCCGGTCCGGCTGCGGCTGCTCGCGGTGGGGATGAGTCTCGGCGCCGTGGTCGTGGCGGTGCTGGTCATCGGCGGCATCACCGCCAGCGCTTCGCTGCTGTCACACCACGTGTCCAACAGTGCGGTCCGGGTCGTGCTCACGATCCTGCAGTGGTTCGTGCTGGCACTGGTGCTGCTGGGGGCGATCGCTTCGCTCTATCGACTGGGCCCCGCGCGCACGCCGTCGAGCTGGCGATGGCTGTCTCTCGGTGCGGGCGGCGCGACGGTCGCGCTGATCGTCGCCTCGGTGGCGTTCTCGTTCTACGTCCGCGCCTTCGGCAGCTACAACAAGACCTACGGCACGCTCGGCGGCGTGGTCATCCTGATGCTCTGGCTGTACTACGCGGTCATGGTCGTCCTGGTCGGCGCGCTGATCAATGCTGAGATCACTCAGGAACCGAAGCCCCGCGCACCCGGGACGGACGCCACGCGGCCCTCGGCCGCGAACCCCACCCACATCACCCGGGCCGAGCGGACGACCCTCGCGCCGGCCCATCGCACAACGTTGCGCCACCGCCGGAGCGACTGACGCGATTAAGCCGCGCAATGGCGGGAATTCCGCAGATCAGACACGGTTCCGCTGGTGCCGCCACGCGGAGACGAACAGGAGGGGAGACGTCCCCCACGCGGGGAGACCGCCCCGCACGGACAAGCCGCGAGGAGACCCGATGACGAGCACGATCAACCCCAGGACCGACCATGGGGGCGGCAACCCCACCCCGGCAACGACCGCAGGGCCCGCTCCCGTCCGTCCCGTAGCCCCTACGACGCCCACCGCACCCGTGGAGCCGTACCCGGACGACGCCGCCGTCGGGTCCTACGGGCCCGACGCAGGCGCGAGCGCACCGTCCGGGGCCGCGGGCGGGCAGCGGACATCGACCGGACGTCTGGTTTCCGAGGTCGTCACCGACATCTCCACGCTGCTCCGCCAGGAGGTCGCGCTCGCGAAGGCCGAGGTCCGCGAGGAGACGAAGAAGGCCGGCAAGGGTGCCGGCATGTTCGCGGGCGCCGGCGGCGCCGGGCTGTACGCGCTGCTGTTCGCCCTGCTGGCCGTGATGTTCGGTCTGGGCGAGGTCATGGCGCTCGGGTGGGCGGCGCTCATCGTCGCCGTTGTGCTCGCCGCCGTCGCCGCCGTCCTCGCGCTCAAGGGGCGCTCCACCGTGCGCACCGTCCACCCCGCACCGACGCAGACGGTGGAGACGCTGCGCGAGGACGTCCAGTGGGCGGAGAGCCGCCGGCACTAGGCGGCCGCGCGGCCGGCCAGGTCCAGGCGCGCACTCCACCTTCGATCACTTCGCTCCATCCCCACCCAAGGAAGGCCAGGTTGACAGTGACCAGCACAGGCGCGTCCAGCACGAGCCCGGATGAGATCCGGTCCGACATCGAGGCGACCAGGGCACGGCTCGGCGATGACCTCGATGAGCTCTCCGCCCGGGTCAGCCCGAGCCAGGTGGCCGGTCGTACTGCCCACGACCTGCGCGAGCGGGTCAACACGGCGACAAACGCCGTGCGGCCGAAGGTGGCCGCGGCCACCGGCACCGCGACCGAGAAGGCCCGGCATACCGCGGACCAGGCGAAGGCCACGGTGCGCAGCCAGCTGGACGCCCATCCCCAGGTCGCGGCCACGGCCCACCGGGCCGCGAGCACGGCCGGCAGCGCCGCCGGCACGGCGACGCACACCGTGCAGCGCCAGCTGGACGCCCACCCGCAGGTGGCCGCGAAGGTCACCCAGGCCCGGGACAGCGCGGGCGACGCCGTCGGCACCGGTCGGCGCAAGGCCGCGGAGAACCCGAAGGCCACGGGGCTTGCCGCGGCCGGTGCGGCGGCGGTCGCGCTCCTGCTCACCGCGGTACGTCGGCGTCGACGTCGGCGTCGCTCCGCCTCGTCCGCGGCCGATGCCAGCTGACCCGGACCATCAGCTGGCCCGCATCATCAGCTGGCACGGACCGTCAGCTGGCACGGACCATGTCCGCGAGCGCGCCCGGGCACGTGTGGGACGAACCCCGCGCGCCCGGGCGTCGAGTACTCAGGGATGGGCCCCGTCATCCGGATGGGTCGGCCTCGGCCAGCAGGCCCGCGGCGGGAGCCAGGGACGGATCGGCGGGTGAGGCGGGGTCCGGCACCCGGTGACGGGCCCGCAGCTCGCGGATCCGGCTGTCCCGGTCGGCGCGGATCTCGGCCCGCGCGACGTCCGCGGCGGCAAGATCTCCGGCGAGATGCACCGCGATCTCCACCTCGTCCCGGCGGCGGACGTACTGGCCGTACCGGTCGGTGCCGGCGTCGGCGAGTTCCCGGGCGAGCCGGGCTCGGTGCCGGGTGGTGCAGGCGATCTGCTGGGCTTCGAGCTCGTGCGCCGTCGAGGTCCGCCATCGCTCGAGCCGGTCGCGACGGCGACAGTCGGTCTGTTCGAGGGTCCGGGCGAAACTGAGCGGCCCGAGGTCGACGCCGAGCAGCAGGAGGGTCAGCACGATCCGCCAGAACAGGACCGAGTGGTCCGACGTTGTCAGCCGCCAGAACGCCTTCTCTCGGGTCAGCAGGTCGTCGGCGGCGTCGGTGGTGGCGGTCTGCGCGTCGAGAAACCGACTACGGCGCGCGTCCCGCGAACGGTCGAAGGTATCCAGCCGGGCCTGGGCCGCGTCCCGTTCCTGGCTGGCCGTGGTGACGGCGGCGGCCGCGGCGCCGAGATCAGCCAGGGCGATGCGGTAGATCGGCCCGGCACCGGCCAGGCAGCCGCCCGACCCGGTGAGCTGGCAGTTCGCCGCCACAGTGGTGGCGGCGACCCGGCGGTGGGCCGCCTCAAGGGCCTGTTGGCGGGTGGCGACGCCAGCGGCGAGAGTCTGTTCCTCGCTGCGCTGGTTGGCATCGAAGCCGCGCAACGCCCGGCCAAGCTCCTCCTGGCGGATCTCGGTGACCCGCGGCGCGATCGAGGAGGCGAACACGGTCAGGAGCAGCGCCTCACCGACCAGCAGCGCCGCGCAGATCGCGATGAACACGCGCATGGCCGTGGCAGCGCCCGGCCCGCCCACCCGGACGGAGCCATCGCGCCCGCACCGGTACGGACGGGGGCTGAGCAGCACCGACCGGTCCAGGAAGAAGATCAGCAGCGCCCAGAACAGTCCGAACGGCAGGGTGCTCCACACCGATCGGTGTAGTCCCATGCCGGCGATGGCGGCTCCCGCGTAGGTGGCGAGCCCGGCGGTGAGCAGCATCAGGGCACCGGCTGTGACGAACCGCGGCCTGTCCCCCGGGCCCACCGATTCCGGCTGGGCTCCGGAACAGGCCACCAGCACGTTGCCGAGAGAGCTCATATTCACAGGTCGAGCGCGAGAAATCGGCCTACCCCCGTTCCGGCCGGCGACCCCGCAGCCGTCCGCGGGCCGCCCATCGAACGCCCCAGGAACCTAACTCAGGGTAATCGCACTCCGCATCTCCCCCGGGTCTGGTGCGGGATCCGCAGCCGGCGTGCGAGCCTGGGTCTGCCGACGGTGACGGTGACGTCGCCAGCGCCAGCGGGTGCCGCGGCGGCAGCCGAGCGGGCAGGATGCGGCCAGGCGGGAGGGCGAAAGTGGCACAGATTCGGGTCGAGGTGCGTCGTGAGGTGGCTGGCACCCCGGACCAGGTCCTCGCGGCGCTGGGCGATTATCAGGGTGCGCGGGCCCGAGCCTGGCCGGACAACATCCACGACTATCGGGTGGTCGCGGGCGGAACGGGGCCGGGCAGCCGGATCGCCTACCGTTTGCAGGCGACCCGCAAGCGAGCTCGGGACATCGACGCGCTCGTGTCCGCACCGGAGCCGGGAACCCTGGTGGAAGCGGATCAGAACTCCTCGCTGCGGACGAGCTACCGGATCACGCCAGCCGGCGGCGGGGCACGCAGCGCGGTGACGGCCACCACCACCTGGGACGGTGCCCGGGGTGTCGGTGGCTTCTTCGAGCGCACCTTCGCGCCAATCGGCATCCGCAAGCTGCACACCGCCGTGCTCGACCGGATCACCGCGCCCGTTTCCTGACGCTCCTCCCGCATCCGCCCTGCGGTCACCTGGGTCGGCGGCTAGGTCATCGGCCGCCTCGTCGCCTGCCGCGCAGACGCACGGCGGGGCGACGGGCCGGGCACATCACCAGACTCGGGCCAGAACGTTGCTGACATAGCCGTTCATCCGCGCGAGCTTGGGCACGTCGTCCGGATTGGCGGTCGAAAGCTGGCCCTGCGCCCACTGCGCGGCCCAGGTGGGAACGTTATGCGCGGCAATGACGTAAAGCCAGTTACGGCCCCACCGGTCGGAGTCGTACCGCTCGCGCATCATCCGGGCGGTCGAGTCGAGGGCCCAGAACGGGTCAAGGGCATGTGCCGTGGTCACATCGGGAAGCGTGGTATTCCACTGGCACAGCCCATAGTCCGAGTTGGTATAGTAGCCGACGGCACCGGGATCCCAGTTGCTTTCGATGGAGGTGATTCCGCGCAGCAGGCCGCGCGGCACCGTGTACTTCAGCGCATATCGGTCGGCGATCGGCATGAACAGTGCGTATGCCGTCTCCTTCGCAACAAACCCCGACGGGTTGTGCTCCACGGCCGGCAGGTACATGTCCCGGTTGATGGCCGGTTGGAGTTTTTCCTGGAAACCGGCGACAGCAGCCCCGGTGGCTGCGGTAAAGCGACCGTCCGTCGCCACAGGCGTGCCGGGACCGGCGTGCCAGTTCAGCGCACGGCTGATCGCGACGACAGCGGAACGCACGGCGAGGATGTCGCCCTCGGTGCTGCCAGGCGGCGCGGCCTCGCCCGCACCGACGCCGTAGCACCGGCCCAGGCCGGTGGATCCCGGGCCGTTCGCGCTCGGCGCCAAGGTACCGCCCCGGCCGTCCGCGGGCCATGATCCGCGCCCGACCCGAGTGCGCTCCGCGCTGGTCATCGCATCCCCTCCTGCCCTGCACGGACATACGCCCGCCCGGTCAGGGCGGACCATGTGCACGAGCGGCCTCGACCGACCCACATGATCATGCACCTGGGCGGCTCGGCTCTGGGCGATGCGCCCGACCGATCCGGTCAGTGGATGAACATGCGCACGGTCGTGCCGGTGGCGGCCGAGCGGAGCTGGACGAGGTCGCACAGCTGGTTGACCAGCCAGAGCCCGCGTCCACCGCCGAGATCAAGCGCCGGGCGCCGCCGCCCAGCGAGCCGGTCGGCCACCTGCCCGGCATCGGCGACCTCGCAGACCAGACCGCCCTGGCCAGGCCAGAACCGCACCGTGCCCTGCCCGCCGCCGTGGCGCACGCTGTTGGTGGCCACCTCGTGGACCGAGAGTTCGAGGTCGCCGACGCGGTCACGGCCGAGCCGGACAGCGCGGGCCGCAGCCGCCGCGGCCGCCCGCACCAGCCCGAGGTCCGCCGGGCCGAAGGAAAGCGCGGACCAAGGCGGGCCCAGATCCGACAGGGGCTCGGCAAACAGATCGCCGGCTGGCCCAACGGGGCCGCCACGCGCACCAGGTACGGGGTGAAAGCGGGTGCTGGGGCGGGCGAGACCACCTTTGACGACCAGCGGATGCGTCCGCCACACCAGGTCATCCGTCGCCGGATCGAGCGCGGACGACTCGTAGATGCAGCGCAGGCGCCAGCTGGCCGGACCGGGAAATGCCTCGTTGGTCAGAGCCTCGTGCAACATGCACTCGGCCAGCTCCGGGCCCGTCCGGCCGGACCAGACCGGCTCACCGATGCCGCGGACGACCCGGCCCTGTTCAGCTCCCTTTTCGATGAATTCCTGCCAGGTCGGGATGAGCCGGGCCGGATTGCGACCGACTTCCACGATGTCGATAAACTCGACGCGTCTGCCGGCCCGCCCCAGAGCGCCTCGCAGCAACGACATCCGCGGTTCACTCAACATGATCAGCACGTCCTCGTCGGCGGCCAGGCCGGCCAGAACGAAGTCACGGCTGGCGCTGAGAAAACCGACGTCACCACGATAGAGAAACGCCTCGTGCCGAATGTTTCCGGTCCCGAGCCCGGTTTCGGCACCGCCGACCGCGAGAGCGGCCGTGCCGAGCGCGCCCAGCGGCTTCACCGCGCTGCCCGGGCCCGCAAACACGGCCCAGGGCACGCCCGCGCGAACCTGGCCCGCTCGGCCCGCCCAGCACCAGAATAGAAGGAATAAGGCCGTCCCGCCCCCGTGGCCTTGCACCCCATGCGCACGAGCACATCATAGGTCATGTCGCACCAATGGGATATGCCCAGTAAGGCGATCGAACGGTACAGATCACACCGGATCACACCGGACGATCCGAGGCCCCGCCGAGTGGCATCGAGCGTGTCGCCTCGAGTGGCACCGTGGGCGTCGCCTCGGAGGGCACCCCGGTCCGCTCGGACAGCACGGCGGTCAGCACCGCCACGCGGGGCCGCCCGGCCGGCCCGCTGACGGTGATCGCCCGTAGTCTCGCAGACAGCGCGGTTCGATCGCGGCACCGACATCGACTCCGACGAGAAGGCGGATCAGGGATTGTGACGACGACAGCTGTCCCCCAGCAGTCCATCCACCAACGGATCGCCGAGGAACTCGGCGTGCGCCAGGGGCAGGTGGCGGCGGCGGTCGACCTGCTCGACGGGGGCGCCACGGTGCCCTTCATCGCCCGCTACCGCAAGGAGGTGACGGGCACCCTCGACGACACCCAGCTGCGCACCCTGGAGGAGCGCCTGCGCTACCTGCGGGAGCTCGAGGAGCGGCGCACGGCGGTGCTGGAGTCCATCCGCTCCCAGGGCAAGCTGGACGACGCGCTCGAGGCTCAGATCCTCGCCGCCGACTCGAAGGCCCGCCTCGAGGACATCTACCTGCCGTACAAGCCCAAGCGGCGGACGAAGGCGCAGCTCGCGCGCGAGGCGGGGCTCGAGCCCCTCGCCGACGCCCTGCTCGGCGATCCGTCGCTGGACCCGCACGGCACGGCCAGCGGCTACATCGACGCGGAGAGGGGGATCGCCGACGCGGGTGCGGCGCTCGAAGGCGCGCGGTCGATCCTGGTCGAGCGGTTCGCCGAGAACGCGGACCTGATCGGTGCGCTGCGCGAGCAGATGTGGTCGCGTGGCACGCTGGTCTCGAAGGTGCGGGAGGGCAAGGAGGAGGAAGGCGCGAAGTTCAGCGACTACTTCGCCTTCGCCGAGCCGTTCACCTCGCTGCCGTCGCACCGCATCCTCGCGGTTTTCCGCGGCGAGAAGGAGGAGATCCTCGATCTCACCCTCGAGCCGGACGAGCCGCCCGCGCCGGACTCGCCGCCGGCACCCGGGCCGAGCGACTACGAGCAGCGCATCGCGGTCGCCTTCGACATCGCCGACGCCGGCCGCCCGGCGGACCGCTGGCTCGCCGACACCGTCCGCTGGGCCTGGCGGACCCGGATCATCGTGCACCTCGGGGTGGACCTGCGGATGCGGCTGTGGACGGCGGCCGAGGAGACCGCGGTGAAGGTGTTCGCGGCGAACCTGCGGGACCTGCTGCTGGCCGCGCCCGCCGGCAGCCGTTCGACGATGGGCCTCGACCCGGGCTACCGCACCGGGGTGAAGGTCGCCGTCGTCGACCCGACCGGCAAGGTCATCGCCACCGACACCATCTACCCGCACGTGCCGGCGCGGCGCTGGGACGAGTCGCTGGCCACCCTGGCGAAACTCGCCGCCGAGCACCACGTCGACCTGATCTCGATCGGCAACGGGACGGCGTCGCGGGAGACCGACAAGCTCGCCGAGGACCTCATCCGCCGTCATCCGGAGCTGTCGCTGACCAGGGTGACGGTGTCGGAGGCTGGGGCATCGGTCTACTCGGCGTCGGCGTACGCGGCCAGCGAGCTACCCGGGATGGACGTCTCTCTGCGCGGCGCGGTCTCGATCGCGCGCCGGCTGCAGGACCCACTCGCCGAGCTCGTCAAGATCGAGCCCCGCTCGATCGGGGTCGGCCAGTACCAGCACGACCTGTCCGAGACCCGGCTGGCGACCTCGCTGGATGCCGTCGTCGAGGACTGCGTGAACGCCGTCGGCGTGGACGTCAACACCGCGTCCGCGCCGCTGCTGACCCGCGTGTCCGGGATCGGGGCCGGGCTCGCCGAGAACCTGGTACGCCACCGGGACGAGAACGGGCCGTTCCGCACCCGCGAAGCTCTTCGGGGGGTGCCCCGGCTCGGGCCGAAGGCGTTCGAGCAGTGCGCCGGCTTCCTGCGGATCAGCGGCGGGGACGACCCGCTGGACACCTCAAGCGTCCACCCGGAGTCCTACCCGGTGGTGCGCCGCATCCTCGCCGCCAGCGGTGAGGAGCTCACCACGCTGATCGGCAACGGCAAGGTGCTGCGCTCGCTGAAGCCGACCGAGTTCGTCGACGACACCGTCGGCCTGCCGACCGTCACCGACATCCTGGCGGAGCTGGAGAAGCCCGGGCGGGACCCGCGCCCCGCGTTCCGCACGGCGGCGTTCACCGAGGGCATCGAGACACTGGCGGACCTCACCCCAGGGATGACGCTCGAGGGCACAGTGACGAACGTGGCCGCGTTCGGCGCGTTCGTGGACATCGGCGTGCACCAGGACGGTCTGGTCCACGTCTCGGCGATGTCGAAGAACTTCGTCAATGATCCCCGGGAGGTCGCCAAGCCCGGCGACATCGTCACGGTGAAGGTGCTGGACGTCGACATCCCCCGCAAGCGCATCTCGCTGACCCTGCGTCTCGACGACGAGATCGGCGGCTCCACCAGCGGTGGTGGTGGCGGTGGGCGGCGTGGCGGCCGCGAGGGCGCCGGCCGTGACGGTGCTGCCCGTGACGGTGCTGCCCGTGACGGTGGCGGTGGCGGTGCCCGTGACGGTAGTGGTGCCCGTGATGGTGGCGGAGCGGGCGGGCGACGCGGGGGCGGCGGCGAGCGTCGCGCCGGTCAGGGCGGCCCGGGCGGTCGGGGCCGCGGTCCCGGCGGTCAGGACGGCGGCCGCGGTAGCCGTGCCGGCTCCGGTGGCTCTGGTTCAGGTGGGCCGGGCTCTGGCGGCGCGGGCGGCAACCGCGGCGGCTCCGGCGGCGGCCGGGGCGGCCGGGGTGCGCCCGATGGCGCGATCGCCGAGGCCCTGCGCCGGGCCGGTCTGGTCACCGGCGATCAGGTCACCCTCGACGGCCCTGGCTCCAGCCGTGGCTCGGATGCCAAGGGAGGCCGCCGACGCGGCTGATCCGACCTCGGGCGGTGGCACCGAGCCGTCCGTGGATGATGGTCACTCCATCCTCGGATGACGGGTATCCACCCGCGGACGGTGATCGACCATGTCTCGAATGACGGTGTGGCCGGGCTGGTCTCGACCTGGCCCGGCCACACCGTCACCCTTCGTGACCGTACTCGTGCCCGGCGGCCTAGTAGTCGTAGGTCGGAAGCGCGACGTCGAACACCGGGGCGTACCACGGGAACGAGCCGCGCGAGGCCACCTGGCCGGTCGCCGGCTCCACCTCGTAGAGGCGGTAGGTCGTACCGACGAGCAGCGAGGCGAAGCCCTGGTTGTCGACCGCCCTGCCGTACACGCGATCCGTGTGGATGTCGAAACCAGCGGTCGTTCCGACGAGCCCAGGCAGTGAGCCCGTCGGCACCAGTGACCCAAGGTTGGGCGGTGACTGGGCGGCCACCTCCGGTCGCGACGCCTGGCTGCGACGGATAGGCCAGCGGCATATCGATCGCGGTGGTGCCCGCCAGGGGCATCCCACCTGGGTCGTCGATTTTGTGCCGCAGGTTCTCCCCCGTGTTACTGACAATGCGAAGCCGGTTCGCGACCGGGTCGAAATCAACGTCGAAGGCGGTCCCGACGAGCGGTACCGTCAGGTGCGAGACGGGCCTGGCCGCGGCGATCCCGGCGTCGATCAGATAGATGCCGCCGAGGTTTCCAACGCCGTAGAGCTGTTGTCCTGCGGCCGGAAGTCGATCCCGATCAGCTTGGTGTCGCCCCCGACGAGGCCTGTGATCTGGCCGATCGGGACGGTCCAGAACGGGTTTCGCACGTCGAACCACACCAGGCGGTTGTCGGTCGTCAGACGTCTGACCAGCGGCGCCGCGACCCCCAGTCACCCCACGTGACCGCTACCTGGCGGAAGTGGATGCGCCCGGACAGCCGAGCTCAACAACGCACCGTGATGGCGGGTCTGCCGCCAATCCGGATTCCCACACCCCCACAGGCCACGCCGCGGTCAACCAGCCGCAACGCCGCACCCCGCCCGGCCTCAGGCCGGAGCCCCGCCCCCCGTCCCCCGTCCCCGCCCGGATCCCACCGCGAGAGCGCCCGGATCCGAGGATCGCTACCTTCCGCGGTGGGTGGCGGAGCAAGATCCGGCTACACAGGTCGTCATGGGGGGCATATCGGACAGGAATACCCCCACGGCGACCTGTTTGGATCTTCGGTCGATCTGGACCTCGGAATTTCGTCGCGGAACGTGAGTCTGGGCATCTGGATTCGGCGTGCCGACCCTGCGGTGACCAGCGGGGGCGCACCAGCGACGCGAGATGCGCCCACTCCCGTCCGCCGCCCCTGCGCCGGCCACCGGTCCGAATCGCCGGAGTCTCACGCGCCGCTCACTGCGCCCGGCGCAGGACGGCCCGAGCCGCGCCACCAACCGTTCGCCCGCGGCCCGGAGCCGCAGCCGAGGCGGGTAACCGCTGCTGGAGTAGACGCCCCCGGCAGTCCGGTCTCAACGACACCTGGTGACGGCGGGTCTGCCGCCATACCCGGATGCGCACACCGCCCCACCGGCCACGCCGCGGATAAGCGACGCCTCAGCGCTTCCCGCTCCCATCCCCGATACCGAGCAGGGCGTCGCCAACCCGGGATCGGCAGGCGGCACGACACGGCACACGGCGATCAGGCGGGGCCACGTCCGCAGGGAGCGCGCAACGCTGGCGTCCGCGTGTTGTCGAGCTTGGATCTCGGCCTACGGCAGGCTCATGGGTCAGGCCATCGACCAAGACCATTTCCCCCGGGTACGATCGGCTCTGCAGGGCCGTTAGCTCAACTGGCAGAGCAGCCGGCTTTTAACCGGCGGGTTCAGGGTTCGAGTCCCTGACGGCCCACTACGCCGCGTATCTAGCCTCTGACCTGGTCAAATAGATTGCCGGGTCTCCCGAGCCGCCCTAGTCGTCCAGCCCGCCGGGCTACGGCCTGTTGGGGCCGCCTGCCGACTGCGCCTCGCGTACAGCGCGCAGATGATATATACTTTTGGTATCTACCCTCAGGGAGGGGGCCATGGCCAAGACCGCGATCGCGAGGATCTTCACGCATGGTAGGAGCCAGGCCGTGCGGCTGCCCAAGGAGTTTCGCCTGCCCGGTGACCGGGTGCGCGTGCGTCACGTAGGAGACGGTGTACTACTGGAGCCGATCGCCTCGGATGTCGATGCGTGGTTCGCCGAGCTGGATCGATTCGCCGACGTGTCGCTGTTCGAGGACGGCAGGGACCAGCCGCCCACGCCCGTCGGCGAGGACCTCTTCGAGTGAACTACCTCCTCGACACGAACGTCGTGGTCGCGCTGCTGCGGAACAAGCCGCTCGCGGTGCGGGAACGGTACCGGTCGGCCCAGGCGTCCGGCGAGTATCTGGCGCTGTCGTCCGTCGTTCTGTTCGAGCTGTGGTACGGCGTGGCAAAGAGCAGTCAGGTGGCGGAGAACACCGACCGGCTTCGGGTGCTGCTCTCCGGCGGCATGGACCTGCTGGACCTTGATGACGAGGATGCCCGGACCGCCGGTCAGGTGCGCGCCGCTCTGGAGAAGGCCGGAACCCCGATCGGCGCCTACGACGTGCTGATCGCGGGCCAGGCTCTCCGGCGCGAACTGACGGTCGTCACGGCCAACAGCTCCGAGTTCAGCAGGGTCCCCGGCCTGCGCTCCGAGGACTGGACGGCCTGACCACACGAGGCGTGATGACGCTACCGTTGAACGGCTCCAGACGCTCCACCCGTAGAACGTCAACACGACCACCACTACGACGATCACGGTCGCGAGACGGGCCGAAGCGCCCGGCACCGCGCGAAATTCGGGACACCTGTTCGATAGGACCTGGGCGCTGACGAGCTGGCTGCCCACGTGCTGAAGAACAAGTTCCCTGTGTGAGGCGTGCTCGTGGCGATGTCGCGGCTAACATCGAGGGCCCCAGACCGTACTCATTATCGCTCAGCGGTGGTGTACGTCCCGACGGTGATCGATATCGACGACGGTCACGACCATGGCCTTGTCGTCAATACGGTAGATGATCCGGTAGGT
>NZ_JALKFZ020000195.1 GCF_023243075.1 Frankia sp. AiPa1
TCCGACTGGGACGAAGGTGGGTTATGACTCGGGTTACACCGCCCCACGTGCTAGCCCACCCCCCTAGCCGCCGCCCCGACCCCGCCGAGCGGTGCCGCGCACCCCCCTGACTCGACCGAACGAATCGACCGCGTGTTCGAGAAAGTAAGCCATATCGGTGCGCCGATGTCAACGCCGCCCGCCGCACAGAGACGCCCTCGCAGGTAGGGACGGGGGTAACAACCACCACCCGCAAGCCTTCCGGTCGATGCGGCGACATCGAAGACATGTTCGAAAAATTCGCTCAGGCGATCGATTCTCGACTGGATCCGTGGGACACTAGGAGCTGTCAGCCCGCCCACTCTCACCCCTGAACCGGTGATGACCATGAGCGCAGCACCCAGGCCCGGCGCGTCCGTTCCGCTCCCCTCCTCAGGATTTGATGCGGAGTCGGCCCCCTTGGAACAGGTCGAGGAAACTATCTGTCGTTGGTCTGCCCGGCTCGCCGCCGCCACCTACACCTGGCTCACGACCATCGCCGCGTTCGATCGCCGCCAGGGCTGGGCCGGCATCGGAATCCGCTCCTGCGCGCACTGGCTGGCCTGGCGCTGTGGGCTGGACCTGCGCACCGCCCGCGAGCAGCTCGCCACCGCTCATGCCCTGCAGCAACTGTCCGCTGTCCGCGCCGCGTTCTCCACTGGAGAGCTCTCGTACTCGAAGGTCCGAGCCATCACCCGCGTCGCCGGCCCTGACGACGAGGCCGACTGGCTGCGTCACGCTCGGCAGACGACCGCGAGTCGACTCGAACGGCTGGTTTCCCGCCACCGGCAGCAGACCGCGGACCCGGCCAAGCTACGCGCCGCTCGCAAACTCGCCCTGCGCGCCAACCCGGACGGCAGCATCCGCCTGACCGCCACTCTCTCCCCTGACGATGCGGCCGTACTGGTCGCTGCCCTCGATGCGGCTGGTACAAGCCTGGAATCCGGACGGCACACCGTCCCCGAGCAAAGTCCCGACGCGGCCCCCGCTCCTACCGGCTTGCCCGAGGACGGGGCAACCGCGCACACCCCGCGTGGACAAATCCGTGACGCCGACGCTCTCATCGCCATCGCCGAGGCCTTCCTGCACCATGGCGCTCCCGCCCTGCAGGACTCCCCCCACAGCCTTACCGTTCATGTCCCTACAACCGGAGAGGACGCGGCATCTGGTCCCAGCAGCAACACCGACGCCAGCGATCACGATGTTCCGCGGAACACCCAGGACGATCACGGCAGCTTGCCTGCAGGCATCGCGGCTGTCACCGGCTGGAGCATCGGCCTTCCCGGCCGCATGGTTGCACGTCTGGGTTGTGACGCACTGATCCGCGCCCTCATCACCGACCGAGAGAACAATCCTCTGCACCTGGGTAGGCGCAACAGACTCCCCACCCGGCGACTCCGCGACGCCGTCTACGCCCGCGACCAGGGCGTCTGTCAGTTTCCCTCCTGCGAGCACACAAAATGGCTCCAGATTCATCATTGTCACGAGTGGGACGCCGGCAACGGCAACACTGACATCGAAGACCTGTTGCTCATCTGCGGCGCCCATCACCGTGCCATCCACGACGAGGCGCTCATGGTCCGCCGCCGCGCTGATGGCACTGTCATCGTCAGAGCGCCCGGCGGGCGCACCATCGTCGCGAGGGGCGGCTATGGGCTCACGGCGTAGGCAGGGGGTCAGCGCTGGACGCGACAGCGACCCCGTCATCGTCTGTCTTCCGGTCGGCTGTGGTGCCGGGACGGTCCCAGCACCGGGACGCCAGGGCAGAAAGAGCCGCCGCGAGGGCGAACGCGCCCAGCAGCTGGGTGGGAGCGCCGAACGCGCCCTGGTCGGACCCGGGGGAACTGTTGGGGGCGGCCGCCACGGCTATACCAGCACCGATCATGGCCAGTCCGGCGCCCCAGGCAGGCGCCGCTGGCCAGCGGCGACCAGCCCAGACCAGCACGGGAACGGCGAGAGCGACCGGCCCGGCGACCAGAACCAGGGCCACCATGACGAGCGCCACCCAGGCAAGCCGGGTAGGCACCCTCGCCAGACCCGGGAGCTGGAGCAGCCAGGGCATCAGCGGCTCGTCGAGCCGGTCTTGACGGCGTCGCAGGCGGCCGGTAGGCGTAGGCATTACAGCGAGCGCCAGCAGGACGAGAACCAGCAGCAGCCCGACGACGAGGTTGCGGCGGTATTCCTCGCCGGGGGTGTTCTGGATAACGATGGTGCCGCCGACGCCGGCCGGCACGATCCAGCCCTGCTGCCAGCCGTCCAGGCGAACAGGGGTGAGCTCGGCGCCATTCAGCTTCGCTGTCCAGGAGGTGTTTGCGTTTTCCCGGACGGACAGGAACGCCCGGCTTCCGGCGCCGATCTCGACGGTGCGGCGTTCGGAGCCCCACTTGCCGACCTTGGTGGTGCGCGCGGGCGCCGTCGAAGGCTCGTGGCCGGGCGCGACGAGGGACAGTGCATCGACGAGGATGGAGGTGTCCCCCCGGTCCACGCTCACCAGATGCTGGCCGGCTGAAAGGTGCAGCTGACTGTCGTCAGTGCACAGAGTCACCTGTACGGGGTTTACCGAGGTCACGTCGCTGTTGCGGCCAGTGATTCGCAGTGGGTAGCTCTTGCCGTCGACGATCAGACTCGGGCCGCTGCCGCAGTCCACAAGCAGAGCGCCGTTGTCGGCGGCCGGGGTCCCGCTCGGCGGTGGGATGAAACTCGCTCTACCACTGACGACGACGTCCATCTGCCGGGGAACGTCGAAGCGGCGGGACAGGGTCAGCTCCTCGGAGCCGCCAAACGGCTGCGCCGGGTCTACCCGTTCCCGCGCCAGAGAATAGGCGATGTGGCCGCGGGATGCGCCGGCGAACAACTTGCTCACATCGTCGGGGAGCTGCGCGTAGTGCTGAAACGTGACGCCGGGAATCGTGATCTCCCGGATACCACCACCGAGAGTGCTGGAGCTTTCCCGGTCCACCCGATCGAACGTGATGCGGTACCAGCGGCTCGCGCCCTTCGGGACGGCCAGACGCTGAACCGCCTCCACCGGAGACACGTCGGTGACGACCGTGCCGGCCTCGGTGGTCACCCGCATTGCGCGCACCCGCGGCCGCCAAGAGCCCTCGGACTGCAGCTGGATGTCGATATAGGGCACCGACATCCGCCGGCCGACGTCCAGCTGAATCCACTGGCCCTGTGTCCGTGTGGTTCGGGTGCGCTGCACCGTCCAGGAGGTACTCGTGTTGCCGTCGACAGCCGCCTGCGGGGCCAGGTCAGGGGCGGCAAGCAGGTCATAGCCGTAGGAGGAAGCGGTGACCGACATGCCGTTGGCGTAGCCGGCGACGGTCTGGTGGCCGGCCACATCGTCCTCGGCCCACTGAGTGGGTTCGCCGGAGCGGCCGACCGCGTTGCCCGTCGGGCCAAGGAGATAGGAGTTCGCGTCGTGCACGATGCCGTAGATGCTGTCCCGGCGGGTCAGGGTGTCAGTGTCGAACCAGGCGGTGCTCGAGCCGATCATTTCGCTGGGCGCAACCTTGATCGCTGCCGGGCTGGTCGATGGTGGCGTGGTGTTGGCCGGAGCGGCCAGGTCGCTGGCGAGGACGGCAGCCCGGTCCGGGCTGAGCAGACCCTGGGCCGCGAGCTGGACCGTCGCCTCCGGTCCGCCGGAGACGACGACGGCACCGTCTGCCGGATAGGAATGCACCTGCGATGCACCGCCCGGTACCGTCCACACCTCCAGCGCTGGCGCTTCGGTGGTCGGGTTACGCCGCGAGGGGACGAGCCGTTCCTTGGCCGAAGCGCGTGCCGTTACCTGCGGCCCGAACGAGACGGCGTGGGTGAGGCCGGACAACTCCAGCGCCCGGTGCAGCTCGTCGGTGGATGGGGGGATGTCCCAGTCCTTCTGCTCAAGGTCGTTACGCAGCAGGATCTGGCCGATCCCGGCGCGGGAGAGGGCGAGTCCCAGGCCGGATGCGGAGCCGGTCGCCAGTTCCTGCTCGATCCCGTCCATCAGTCTCGTCACGCCCACGCCGCCGAGCGGGATGAGGCTGCGCACTCCCCAGGGGGACTTCGCGAGCCACTGCAGGGGCTCGTCCAGCGGGCGTCCCCAGGAGTACTCGGCGAACGGCGACGCGGGTAGCACGAGCGTCCGGCCGCCCTGCGGGTTGTCCGCAAGCCAGTCCGCGGCCTGCACCCAGTAGTCCGGCACCTTGGTGAACGGACGGGGCTGCAACGCCTTGCCGGACAGCGCCGGGGTCATGCCGCAGACCAGCGCCGCCACGGTGAACACGGCCGTCACGCTGGCCACGCCGCCGTACTGCTGCCGCAACGGCAACCGGGACACCCATCGACGCACACGCCACCGGCGCGGGCGCGGTTGAGGCAGCGCGGTCAGGGCATGGGCGAAGCCGAGAGCGATCGGCAGGCGCACCACCGGCTGGAACTTGTAGACGTTGCGCAGAAAACCGAGCTGGTTGCCGAGCAGGTCGCGCAACTCGGCACCAAACGGCCCGCTCGGATGTCCCGGGTAGGCGGCCGACACCGAGACGGTCCCGACTGCCAGCGTCACCAGCAGGAACCGCCGCGCCGGCAGGTCGGCCCGGGCAAGCCCCCACAACCCGATCGCCGCCAGCGCGGCGGATCCGATGATCGGCACCGGACGGGAGATGTACTCGGTGGCGGCGGGCAGCCATGCCCGGGGCAGCTGCAGGTAGGCCAGCCAGTCCGTCACGCCGCGCAGCGCCTCGGCGACCGAGGTGGTCGCCGTCGTGGTCGCCGCGGTCTCGGTGTAGGGAAGGAAGTTCAGGCCATAGCGTCCCTGTACCGCCAGCGCCATTATCCACCAAGCGGTGGACAGCAGGACCGCAAGCACCCACCAGGCACGCAGCGCCCAGGCCCGCCGTGATCCACCGGCGAAGACCAGCACCACCGCAGGGCAGAGCAGCACACACAGTGTGACGGTGGCATTGATGCCACCCGTGCACAGGATGGCCAACCCCGACAGCGCGGCCGCCCGACGCGGCGGGAGCCGCCGGTGTGGCTCCTCCGCCGCGGTCTCGGCGGCTGTTCCGGTGTCGGCGCCCAGAGCGCCGTCGGGGCGCAGCGCAAGGATCAGTGGCAGGGTCATCCACGGCAGCATCGAGGCGCCGACGAGCGCCACCGAGGTTGCCCCGATCTTGCCGAGGAACATCGGCGAGAGCGTGTACGCCATCCCGGCGAGCAGGCGGGTGGCGGGCACGCCGATGCGAAGCGCATCCGCCAGCCGCACGATCCCCCAGGCCGCGACGGTGAGCAGCAGCGCCATCCACAGCCGCTGGGAAATCCAGGGCGGCACCCCGAGGAGCTTGCCCAGCCCGAAGAAGGGGCCCATCGGGAACAGGTAGCCGACGTACTGGTTCGGCAGGTAGCCGAACTCCGCCTGCGAGTTCCACAGATGGGTCGCGCGGCCCATGAATCCCCACGGGTCGAGCGGAACGTCAAGCTTTGTGTCAGCGGTGAGCTTGCCGGGCGCCTGCAGCAGGTACAGCACGGAGAAGCCAACGGCGATCGCCAGCAGGGGCCAGCGAGACGTGCGCGGCGCTTCGGGTGAACGGATCGTCGACTCCAAGACCAGGGACTGGAATAGGCCGACCCTACCCACGGTGCCCAGAGGCGGACCTACCGGGCAGCTGCCTCCGGCTCGTGCACCACGGCCAGGGGGACCGAGGTCGGACGCGGCCGGCGCGGCGGGGACAGCGGCGATCGGGTCGTCGCCACGGCGGTGGGCCCGGCAGGCATCGGCAGGATCGGAGCCGGGCGGGCGGGCACGGCCGGGCCAGAGCGGCCCAGGTACCGGCGGGCCCGCACCACGTCGACCAGCATCGCGGGGGTGTGCCGGCCGACCCGGAACGTTCCGCCGGGCATCTCCGCCCAGGTCACTGGCACCTCGGCGATGCGGTAGCCCATCGACCGGGCGATCGAGAGCACCTCGACGTCGAAGGCGAACCCGGTGGAACGGGCGAGGCTGAACAGCAGCTTGGCCTCGGCGCCCCGGAAGGCCTTGAAGCCGCACTGGGTGTCCGCGACATCGAGGCTGGTCAGGGATCGGGTGAACTGGTTGAACGCCCAGCTGCCCACCCTGCGGCCACCGCTGCGCAGCGCCCGGCCGCCGATGCGCCGCGAGCCGAGCGCGACCTCGGCGTGCTCCAGGGCCGCGAGCAGCAGCGGAAGATCGTTGAGGTCGGAGGCGCCATCGGCGTCGAGGAAGACGATCGACTCGCCGTGAGCGGCTGACACCCCGGCCCGCACAGCTGCGCCCTTGCCGGAGTTCCACGGCAACCGGAGCACCCGGCCGCCCTCCAGGCCAGCGAGATGCTCCTCGGCGACAGCGGCGGTGCCGTCCGTGCTGCCGTCATCGACCACGATCACCTCGGCATCCGGCGTCCGGCGCATGACGGATACCAGCGCGGGAAGCGAACCGGGGAGGCCAAGCGCCTCGTTGTACGCCGGGATGACGACGCTCACGGGCACGCTGTCCAAGAGTCAGCTCCTAGGCTTCGACGGCGGAACCGGTACTGACGCCGGCCAAGGCGTCGCGACTGTTGGCTGCCAGTCGAGATCAGCGCACAGTTTCAGCTAATTCGCGATGGAAGTCAATGCATTCACCCGAATCCGCCAACGCAATGATCAAATACCTCAAGATTGCGAAGTGGCACCTATGGGCTATAGATAGGTCTTTTTCGCGATCTCTCGGTAGCAACAAGCATACGGACCCTTCCGGTCCGCCCGGCCGACGGGTGCCCCAGGGCCGGGACCAGGGACGATACCCCCCAGACCGGCCCGCGACGACTCGCAACCGGCCGCAGTACACCCACCGGGGAAACACTCTGTCAACCCCATGGAACATCATTGGAGGCACCACGATCGAACGGAGCGTGCATATGGTCTTCGCGGATGCGGATGCATACCGGTCGGATCAAGGCGGCAGTACTGGCGTCCGCTCATCAAGCGATCTACCCTGCGACGGCGGAGCGTCATGGCGCTCCGGCTGACAATGTCAGGCCCACCCGGATTTCGCCGATGATGGCTACCCTCGGGGCATGCCACGCACTCATCGTCGCGACCCTCAGGCGGCCACGGCCGGCGATCTCGACGCCGCGCTACGAGGCTTGGTCGGTGCCGGATCGACCCATCTGCCCGCGGCCGTCGCCATGCGGGCCCGTGATGTCGCCCCACCGACCGACGCCGACCTCGCCGAGGCCGAACGCACGCTCGCGCTGCGCCCGGCCAGGCCAGCGTCCCGGCCGGGCGGCGGCGGTCAGCCCCGGCCGGGACGGCAGGCTCAGGAGGCGGGGGACGCCGCGTCCGGGATGGACGGGGCGTCGCCGGTGCGCTCGTAGTTCGACAGCATCCGCAGCCGGCGCACGTGCCGCTGCTCGGCGCTGAACGGGGTGGACAGAAAGACCTCGACGAAGCCGAGCGCCTCGGGCACGGTGTGCATCCGCGCACCCAGGCTCAGGACATTGGCGTCGTTGTGCTGGCGGCCGAGCGTCGCCGTCTGCTCGCTCCACGCCAGCGCCGCGCGTACCCCGGCGACCTTGTTCGCCGCGATGGCCTCGCCGTTGCCCGACCCGCCGATGACGATACCCAGGCTGTCCGGCTCCGCCGCCGTCGCCCGCGCGGCAGCGAGCACGAACGGCGGGTAGTCGTCGTCGGGGTCGTACTCGACCGGACCATGGTCGACGGGTGCGTGGCCGAGCTCCACCAGGCGTTCGGCAAGCGCCGCCTTCAGGTGGAAGCCGGCATGATCAGAACCTAGATGGACGCGCATGATGCGTCATCATGCCCGATCACTCGAAGATCGGTTCGATGTCCCGGCTGCGCTTGAGCTCGAAGAAGCCGGGCGTGCCGGCCACCAGCACAACCCCGTCCCACAGCCGGCCGGCCTGCTCGCCTTTGGGTGCCGGGGTGATGACCGGCCCGAAGAAGGCGGTGCCACCAACCGCGATCACCGGGGTGCCGACATCCATGCCGACGCGGCCGATGCCGTCGTTGTGGCTGGCCCGCAGCGCCTCGTCCCACGCGGTCGAGGTCGCCGCGCTGGCGAGAGACGGGTCGGCCCCGGCCTCGGTGAGCGCCGCGACGAACGTCTCGCGGCTCCACTCCGCCTTCTCCAGGTGCCGGCGGCGGCCAAGCGCGGTGTAGAGCGGGCCGAGGATCTCCTCGCCGTGGCGCGCGGCCGCGGCGATGCAGATCCGGACCGGCCCCCACGCCTGCGCCATCGCCTCGCGGTACTGCTCGGGCACCTCACGACCGGCGTTGAGCTCGGCCAGGCTCATGACGTGCCAACGCGCCCGCACCGGGCGCACCTTCTCGACCTCCAGCAGCCAGCGGGACGTCAGCCACGCCCAGGGACAGCTCGGGTCGAACCACAGGTCGGCAGTCACCGTGTCGGTGTCGCCGGGAATCTCGCTGCTCACGGACGGGTCTCCTCACGGGGCGGACGGTGATCACCAGGATCAACCCGATCGCCCCGCACCGGATTCCCGTCGGGAGCCGGATCCCCCTCGGCCGGCGGATCCGCATCCGAGGCCGGCTTCGCGCTCGCGGCCAGGTAGGTGGCGACGCGGTTGACCACAGCCACGAACGGCACGGCGGCGATGGCGCCGGGGATGCCGGCGAGCACGCCACCGGCGGACAGCGAGATGACGATGGCGAGCGGATGCAGCCGGACCGCCCGCCGCATGACCAGCGGCTGCAGCAGATGTCCCTCGATCTGCTGCACGGCCAGGACCACCCCAAGGATGATCAGGGCGTCGGTGACCCCACCGGAGACGAGGGTGACCAGCACCGCGGCCACCCCGGCCACGGTGGCGCCCACGATCGGCACGAACCCGCCGAAGAACGTGAGCAGCGCCAGCGGCGCGACCAGCGGCACGCCGACGCCGATCAGGCCGATCGTGATCCCCAGCGCGTCGGTGGCCGCGACGAAGACCGTGCCCCGGATGTAGCCGGTGATCGTGGACCACGCCTCCCGGCCGGCGCCACGCACCCGCTCCTCGGCTCCGACGGGAAAGCGAGTGACGATCCAGTTCCAGATCCGTTCGCCGTCATAGACGAAGAAGAAGGTGGAGAACAGGGCCAGCAGCAGGCTGGTGAGCGCCTCGGCGGCGACCGACGCGCCGGAGATCACCCCATTGACGAGCCGGCCACGATTGTTTGCCAGGTTGCGCCGGATGTCGTCGACCAGATCGTCGAGCTGGCTCTGGGACAGGTGGAACGGGCCGTTGGTGAGATAGCCGCGGATCTGCTCAACACCCTGGCTGACCTGATCGGAGACGGTCGGGATCTCGTCGGCGGCGTTGAACCCGACCGCCACCGCGGCCCCGGCGAGCACCACGAGGAACACGAACAGCGCGGCGAACGATGCCGCGAGCCTTGGCAGGCCCATCCGCTGGAAGCGGTGTTTCATCGGATGGATCAGTGCGGCGATGAGCAGCCCGGCGATGATCGGAATGATGACCAGCCGGATCCGCCCGACCGCCATCAGCAGGATGTAGACGGCGGCAGCGGTGACGATCAGCCGCCAGGACCAGCCGGCCGAGACACGCAACGCCACCGGGATGTGCTCCTCGGCCCGCTGCGCGGTCGAGGACGCATCCGCCCCGCGAGCCGCCGACTCGTCCCGATCGGGTTGGTCGCCGCCTGCCCCCGGCCGGCCCGGGTGACCAGCCCGCGATGCCGCCCGCAGCTCCCGCAGCCGGCGTGGGATGAGTCCGGCCCGCCGGGGCGGGCCTCCCTCATGGGGCGCGCCGGAGCCGGCCGGGCCCGCGCCGGCATGATCCGGCGGCGCAGAACCAGAACCAGCAGAACCAGCGGCGGGCCTGCCGGCAGCGCCGTCGGCAGGGTCGGCCCCGCCGGCACGGGCTCGCACGGAAATGCGGCCCAACCCGGCTACCCGCCTCACCCGCGCTCCCTCCCGACTCCGCCGCCCCGGCACCTGCCGACCCGCCATGCGCGGGAGATATACGCCATCGTGCCGTACCCGCCGCACCGGTGGACGCGGCAGGCCGCGAAAACCGACAATTCGCGACGGTGCCCGGCAGTGGACCGGCCACGGATGGTTCGCCGGCGCGATCCCGGGCCGCCTCCGGCGTGCGAGACTGAACCCTGATGTGAGCAGCGCCGGCATGCGCCGGCCGACGTCCGGTCGAGCCGCACGCCGAAGGTCGAGTCACCCGCGGCCGGCCAGGACACCCGCCCACACGCAAGTCGCACGCTGACGTGCAAGCCGCAAGCGGAGAGGAACCGGGTGCCCAACAATCTCACCCGCGACGAGGCGCGCGAGCGCGCCCGCCTGCTCAACGTGGCGTCCTATGACGTCGAACTCGACCTGACGACGGGCCCGGAGCACTTCCGCACGTCGACGATGGTCACTTTCACCTGCACCGCACCGGGAGCGTCGACGTTCATCGAGCTCGCCGCCGCCGGCGTCGACGAGGTGGAGCTCAACGGCCGGGCACTCGATCCGGCCGCGATCTTCGACGGCGAGCGGATCCGGCTCGACGGGCTCGCCGAGTCCAACCGGCTGCGGGTGGTCGGCGACGGGGTCTACTCCCGCACCGGCGAGGGGCTGCACCGCTTCGTCGACCCTGTGGACGACGCCGTCTACCTCTACACCCAGTTCGAGACGTACGACGCGCACCGGATGTACACCTGCTTCGACCAGCCCGACCTCAAGGCCGCGTTCACCCTCACGGTGACGGTGCCGGCCGAGTGGTCGGCGATCTCGAACGGGGCGGTCGCGGCGACGGCGGAGGCCGCGATCGGCGTACGCACGATCCGCTTCCTGACCACGCCGGTGGTGTCGACCTACATCACGGCGCTGGTCGCCGGCCCGTACCACGAGGTGCGCGACCGGCACGACGGCATCGATCTGGGGCTGTTCTGCCGCCGCTCGCTGGCGGAGTTCCTCGACCCGGACGAGCTGTTCGAGATCACCAAGGCCGGGTTCGACTTCTACCACCGGGTGTTCGACTACCGGTACCCCTTCGGCAAGTACGACCAGCTGTTCGTGCCGGAGTTCAACGCCGGGGCGATGGAGAACGCCGGCTGCGTCACGTTCCTCGAGGACTATGTCTTCCGGGCGAAGGTGACCGAGGCCCGCCGCGAGCGTCGCGCCGAGACGATCCTGCACGAGATGGCGCACATGTGGTTCGGTGACCTGGTCACCATGCGCTGGTGGGACGACCTGTGGCTCAACGAGTCGTTCGCGACCTACATGTCGGTGCTGGCACAGGTCACCGCGACCCGGTTCACAGGCGGCTGGACGACGTTCGCCAACGCCGAGAAGGGCTGGGCCTACCGGCAGGACCAGCTCTCGTCGACCCATCCCATCGTGGCCGACGCGCCCGACATGGACGCGGTCCGCACCAATTTCGACGGCATCACCTACGCCAAGGGCGCGAGTGTTCTCAAGCAGCTCGTCGCCTGGGTCGGTCAGGAGGAGTTCCTCTCCGGCCTGCGGGCGTACTTCCGCCGCTACGAGTACGCGAACACGTCCCTGCGGGACCTGCTGGACGAGCTGGAGAACGCCTCCGGGCGGGATCTGTCCGCCTGGTCGGCCGCCTGGCTTACGACCACCGGCGTCAACACCCTGCGCCCGCGTTTCTTCACCGACTCCTCGGGCCTGTTCACCTCGTTCGACGTGGTGCAGGAGCCGGCGAGCGCCCCGCCGACCGCGTCCCGCACGCTGCGCCCGCACCGGCTCGCGATCGGCCTCTACGACCGGGATCCGCGCGGCGCGCTGGTCCGCCGGGAGCGAGTCGAGCTGGACGTGACCGGCGAGCTCACCGAGGTGCCCAAGCTCGTCGGCGCCCGCCAGCCGGAGCTGATCCTGCTCAACGACGACGACCTCACCTTCGCCAAGGTCCGTCTGGACGAGCGGTCGCTGGCCACCCTGGTCGACTCGATCGGGTCGGTCACCCAGAGCCTGCCCCGCACGCTGTGCTGGGCCGCGGCCTGGGATATGACCCGCGACGCCGAGCTTGCCGCCCGCGACTACGTCCGCCTGGTGCTGTCCGGGATCAGCGCCGAGGACGACATCGGCGTGGTGCAGTCGCTGCTCACCAAGGCCGAGCTCACGATCGACGCCTACGGCGATCCGGCGAACCGGGCCGCGGCGCTCGCCGCGCTCACCGGCCGGGCCGAGGAACTCGCCCGTGCCGCCGCGCCCGGCAGCGATCTGCAGCTCGTGTTCACCACCACGTTCGCCAGGACGGAGAACCCCGAGCAGATCGCCCGGGTACGCGCGCTGTTCGAGGGCAGCGACGTCATCGACGGTCTGGTGCTCGACACCGAACTGCGCTGGACGCTGCTCACCCAGCTCGTCGCCCGCGGTGCCTACGGCGACCCCGAGATCGACGCCGAGTTCGCCCGGGACCGCACCGCCACCGGCGAGAAGCGCGCCGCGACGGCCCGGGCCGCCCGGCCCACCCTCGAGGCAAAAGCCGCCGCATGGTCCGCGGTGATGGACTCGGCGGCGCTGTCGAACCACCTGGCGGTGGCGACGATGGCCGGGTTCTGGATCTCGGACCAGCAGGAACTGACCAAGCCCTACGTCGACCGGTTCTTCGCCGAGATCGGCGGAATCTGGGCGTCCCGCAGCTTCGACACGGCGGCGACGATCAGCCAGATGCTGTTCCCGTCCTCGGTCATCTCCCCGCGGACCGTGGCCAAGGTCGACGCCTACGTCGCCGAGCAGGACCCGACGCCGCCGCTGCGCCGCGCCCTGCTCGAGGGCCGCGACGGCCTCGTCCGGGCCCTGGCCGCCCGCGAGAAGGACATCTCCGCGGGCTGACCCCTGGCAGGACCGCCGGGTGGCGGGCTGTCGCTGGGGGTTCACCGGTGATCGGCTGATCGGTGAACCCCCAGAGCGGCGGCCTGTCCGTGCGCGGCGGCGCTTCTCAGTACACGGCGGGGCTGCCGGCCGAGGACGACGAGCGGATCGCGGCCGGGGTGGAGGCCGGGGAACCGGCGGACTCAGCGAGCTGACGGACGCCGTAGGTCAGGCCGCCGACCAGGTCACCCAGGGAGAAACTGGACGTCATCGAGAGCGCGGCGAGACTCGCCGAGGCGTCACTGATGCGCCGACGGGCCACCGGGGTGGTCGCGATGTGCACGACGCACTGCCCAGGCGAGACCACGACCAGCACCGCAGCGTCCCGCGCCGGGTCGTCGACGACGGTCGAGAGGGTGCGCTCCGCCGCGAGACGCACGTCGCCGCGCAGCGCACCGACCCGGACGACGAACCGGATGCCGCTAAGCCTCTCGGCCTGCTTCAGGGCACGGTTCAGCCGGTCGAGCTGCTCGGGGCTGAACGCCTCACCAGTTGCCACTGGCTCCACCTGCTCCCGGCACCGCCTGGGCGTCCCGCTGACGCTCGAGCTCCTCCGGGCGGGTGCCAACCCAGATCTCGTCGTGCTCCCACGGCTGGCCCGGACGATAGCGGGCCGGCCCACTGCGGCGACCGGAGAAGGCCGCCAGCAGGATCGCGATGAGGAATCCACCGGCGATGGTGCCGCCGTAGATACCCCAGGTCTGCAGAGCCGTCAACGGGTCAGGGTTGTACCTTGTCCCGATCTCCGATGCCGAAGCCGTCACGGCGAACACCGGCAGCGCGAACAGCGCGAGGCCGGCGACCGTGAGCACCCGGCGGAAAGCGACGCCCCTGCGCCGCGGTTGACGTGGAGTCACGCAGCGAAGGTTACCGGGAAGTGGTGCCAGGGTCCTCCGTCAGGGGTGCCGTTGGTCCCCCGCCGGAGGGTGAGTTCCGACTCTTCCCACCACGGGCTCACGAACCCCGCCAGCGGCGGACGTCTGACCGTCGGCACCGGGCGGGTCCCCGACCCGGACCTGGTTGAGCAACGCGGCCAGCCGGGCCACCGCCGGCTCGTCGCGCAGCCGTTCGATCGTCACCTCACATCCCCCCCCGTCGCGCACCGGCAGCCGCCAGTTCGGGTACGCGTCGGTAGTGCCGGGCAGGTTCGGCTGATGCCGATCACCGAGCGCGTCGCCGGGCGCGGCGAGCACGACCTGGCATGGCGAGCGGACGAGCAGCCTGTGCAGCCCCAGGACGTAGGCGTCGAGCTCCGTCGAGCCGTCGGCGACCAGGCCCTCGGCGCGCAACAGGCCGAGCAGGGCGTCCCGCTCGGTCCGCCAGGCGTCCGTCTCGGCCTGTTCGGAGCGGCCGAGCAGGCCAAGCCTCGCCCGCAGGCGCACATGCTCGCCTTCCAGGTACCCGGCTGCCGTCGGGAGGTCGTGCGTGGTGATGCTGGCCATCGTGGCGGGCCGGTAGCGTGCCGGCGGCAGTGGGGCGCCGTTCGTATCCTGCTCGAACCAGACCACCGAGGAGCCCAGGACGCCAGCGCGGTCCAGCGTCGTCACCACCGACGGTTCGACGGTGCCCAGGTCCTCGCCGACGACGAGCGCGTCGGCCTTCGCCGCTTCCAGTGCGATCAGCCCGAGCATGGCGGCCGCGTCGTAGCGGACGTAGGTGCCGTGGGCGGCGTCGGCGCCCTTCGGGATCCACCACAGCCGGAACAGGCCGAGGATGTGGTCGACCCGCAGCCCGCCCCCGCGGCGCAGCACCGCGGCGACCATCTGCCGCAGCGGCGCGTACCCGGCGTCGGCGAGCGCCCGCGGGCGCCATGGTGGCAGGCCCCAGTCCTGCCCCTGTTGGTTGAAGGTGTCCGGCGGGGCGCCGACGGTCGCCTCGACGGCGAGGACATCCTGCAGCGCCCAGGCGTCGGCGCCGCCGGGATCGACCCCGACGGCCAGGTCATGCACGATGCCCGCGGCCATCCCGGCGGTGCGGGCCGCGGCCTGCGCGGCGGCGAGCTGGTCGTCGCAGCGGCGCTGCAGCCAGGTGTGGAAGGCGATCCGCTCGGCGAGTTCGACGCGGACCGCGGCCACGGCGGGGGTGTCCGGGCGGGCGAACCGTGTCGGCCACGCCCGCCAGTCCGGCCCGTGCCGTTCGGCGAGCGCGCACCAGGTGGCGAAGTTTTCGAGATCCACGTCCTCGGCCACGCCAGCAGCCCCGGCCACGCCAGCATTCCCGGCCTGCGGCGCGTCCCCGGCCGCGACCGACCTCACCTCGAACAGCAGCTCCAAGGCCGCGAGCTTGGCGTTCCACACAGCGTCCCGGTCAAGCAGGCCCGCAGGGCGGCTGTCACGGCGGGCCCGGGCCGCCAGCTCGTCGACGGCGGCCCGAGTGGCGGCGTCCGCCCGCGTGTATTCGGGGGTGGCTTCGGGCCGCAGGTACAGCGGCGCGGCGAAACGCCGGCTGACCGGCGAATACGGCGAGTTCGCCACCGGCAGGGTCGGCGCCGCCGCGTGCAGCGGGTTGACCAGCAGCACGTCGGCGCCGGCCGCCCCGGACCAACCGGCGAGCTCGGCGAGGTCGCCGTAGTCGCCCATGCCCCAGCTCCGCACCGAGCGCAGCGCGTAGAGCTGGACCATCCAGCCCCAGGCCCGCCAGTGCGGTCCTCGGCTACGCAGCGTCGCGGGCCCGGGCACGACGGCCGGCACCGCGACGACCGGGCAGCGCAGCTGTCGGCTCCCGGCGGTGACGTGGAGGGTGTGGTCGCCCAGCGGAAGGCCGCCGGGCAGGGTGATCGGCCGTGCCGCCCACGGATCCCCGTCGAGCCTGCGGCGCTCACTCTCGTCGCCGGGAGGGTCCAGTCGGACGCGGGTGCCAGCCTCGAGCCTCAGCTCGGCCTGGACGTCGGCGCCGACCGGCAGATGCAGCACGATCGGCTCCGGCCTCGCCGCGGACACCACCACGCAGGACGGCAGCTGCCGACGCCAGCGCGCCTCGTGCAGGTGGTCGAGTGCGGCGGCCGGGTCAGCCGGGTCGACGCCCAGCAGCTCCAGCACGGCGCGGACGGTGTCCGGAGCGATCCGCACCAGGCGATGCTCGGCGTCGGTGTACTCGACGGCCACGCCGCACGCGTCGGCCAGCGCGGCGAGATCGGCGGGCATGACCGGCCGGTCGGGTTCGGCCGAAACAGCGGGGGCAGCGGTGGCAGGGAGGGTGGGCGGCCGGGAGACCGTGCCGTCTGGGCTCACACCGGTGTCGTCGTCTGGGCTCACACCGAAGGATTCTCGCCGCGGCCCGCCCTGGCGTCGCCCTCGCGGGCAAGCCCGGGCGGCTCGGCAGGCACGGCAGGCGGTGACGGGGAGGGCGGTCGGCTCCACGGGGAGACCGACGCCGGCCCGTCGTCCAGGGGCGTCCAGGCGACGGCTGGGCCCAGGGCTGGCAGCCCTGACGCGGGCAGACCCGAGGCCGCCGGGCCGGAAGCCGGCGGGCCGGAAGCCGGCGGGCCGGAAGCTGGCGGGCCGGAAGCTGGCGAAGGTGGTGTGGACAAGTCCGGCGCGACGGGGACCGGCGCCGAGACCGGTGGGGCGAACGTGTCGTCCTGGAAGTCGTGGATCGGGCCGGGGCCGGCGGGAGGCAGCCACATGCGCAGCAGTGCACCGCCACCGGGGGCGGCCTCGGCCCGTACCCAGCCGCCATGGGTGGCTACGGCGTCCGCGACGATCGCCAGGCCAAGACCCGAGCCGGGCAGCCCGCGGGCGGAGGTGGCCCGGTAGAAGCGGTCGAAGACCTGGGCTCGGTCCTCCGACGCGATGCCGGGGCCCTCGTCGATCACAGTGACCTCCGTGCCCCGGCAGCGGATCCGCACAACCGATGTTGGCGGGGAGAACTTCACCGCGTTGTCCAGGAGGTTCGTCACGGCCCGCTCCAGCAGGTTCGCCCGACCATCGATGGCATGCCCGGCGCCGCCGGTGATGACGGGGCCGAGCGTCGAGCCGCCGCCCGAGCCGGCAGTGGCGGTGGGGGCGGCACCAGCCCCGTCGATCTCCACCTCGATGAGGATGCCCTTGCCGTTGGCCCGTCGCCGGGCGCGCTCGGCGGCGGCGCGGACGATGTCGGCAAGGTCGAGCCGCTCCGCCTCCTCGGCGGGCATCTCGTCCCGGGCGAGCTCGACCAGCTCGCTGACCAGTCCGGACAGCTCGCGCATCTGGGCGTCCACATCGCGCAGCAGGGCCTGCCGGTCGGCCGCGGGCAGCGGGCGGTGCGGGTTGGCCTCGGACCGCAGCAGCAGCTCGATGTTGGTCCGCAGGCTGGTCAGCGGGGTGCGCAGCTCGTGACTCGCGTCGTCGACGAGTTGGCGCTGGCGGGCCCGGGAGGCCTCCAGCGCGCGCAGCATGCTGTTGAGGCTCTCCGCCAGTCGGGCGATCTCGTCGGTGCCGATGACCGGGATCAGCGCGGACAGGTTCTGGGTACGGGCGACCTCCTCGGCGGCGGCGGCCGCGGCATCGACCGGTTTGAGCGCGGCCCGGGCGACGATCCGCCCGGCCAGTGCCGACCCCACGACCCCGACCACGCCGACGACGAGCAGCACCAGACCGAGGTCGCGCAGGGTCCGGTCGACATCGGTGGTGGGCCGGGCCAGCTGCAGTGCCGCGGCCACCGCCGGACGCTGCAGCGGCACGGTGACCAGTCGGTAGGACTGGCCGTTCACCGTGATGGTGCGCAGGTTCTGCGTGCGCTGCCCGCGGGCGACCTCGGCGTCGGCCGCGCTTACCGGGATCCGCACCCGGTTCCACGGTGAGACCGCGTTCTCCAGCGGGTTGCCGGCGGCGTCGAGGAACTGGCCTTCCAGTCCGAAGCTGAACGCCTGCACGCCGCTGCCCAGCGCGTTGGTCTGGATCGTGTCCGCCGACGCCTGCGCCTGCTCGACGAGCTGGTCGTCGATGGCGTTGTTCAGCACGATGCTGGTCGCGCCGAGCGAGACACCGGCGACCACGGCGACGGCCGCGGCCACCGCCATCCCGACCAGCAGCGCGAGCCTGGCCCGCAGGGTCAGGCGCCCCAGCGGCGAGGACGGCCGCAACGAGGACGGCCGCAGGGACGAGGGACGCAGCGACGAGGTCTGACCGGCGCCAAGGACGAACGGCCGGCCCCAGGCCGGTACCGCGGCCGGAGAGGGGGCGGCGCCCGGGGTGGGCGCCGCCCTCACGTGCGCTCCCCCGCCGGCTCACGCAGGACGTAGCCCACGCCGCGCACGGTGTGCAGCAGCCGGGGTTCGCCGCCGGCCTCCAGCTTGCGGCGCAGGTAGCTCACGAAGACCTCAAGCGAGTTCGACGTGGGGCCGAAGTCGTACCCCCAGACCCGTTCCATGATCGTCGAGCGGGACAGCACCTGGCGTGGATGGCCGAGAAAGAGCTCCAGCAGCTCGAACTCGGTCTTGGTCAGGGTCAGTTCCCGCTGCCCACGGCTGACCTGCCGGCTGGCCTCGTCGAGGGTGACATCGGAATAGGACAGGACGCTGCCTGGCCGGCCGCCCGCGGACCCGGCCCCGCCGGGCGCGACCCCCGCCGCTCGGGCCGCCAGCGCCGCCCGGCGGATCAGCGCCCGCAGCCGGGCGAACAGTTCCTCGAGGGCGAACGGTTTGACGAGGTAGTCGTCCGCGCCGACGTCCAGCCCACTGACCCGGTCAGCCAGGCCGTCGCGCGCGGTGAGCATGAGCACGGGGACGTCGTCTCCGCGGGCGCGCAGTTGGCGGCAGGTCTCGAGCCCGTCCATGCGGGGCATCATGACGTCGAGAATGACGATGTCGGGGCGGTCACGGCCGACCGTGTCGAGCGCGTCCAGCCCGTCGACGGCGGCCGACACCTCGTAGCCCTCGAACCGCAGCGAACGCTCCAGGGATTCCCGCACGGCCGCGTCGTCATCGACCACCAGTACTCGCACGTACCCAGTCTGCCCCCACAGCCCGGCCCTACGGCGATCCGCCGGTCCGTCTCAGCAACACCTTTCGCGGTCTTCAGTCAGGCTTCAGCCGCGACCTCCGTTTCGGCCCAGTCCGGACGGGTCGGGCCGGAACGGGTCGGGCCGGAACGGGTCGGGCCGGAACGGGTCGGGCCGGAACGGGTCGGGCCGGAACGGGTCGGGCCGGACGGGCCGCAGGCTGGCCCGGGTCAGGCAGATCCCGTGCGTGACGTGCTGGGCGGGTCGATCCTCGGGCGGGGGACGTCGTCGCCGATGTCGACCCCGACGGAACCCGTGGAACCTCCGGCCTGCGGCATATCGTCGTCCTCGCTCGTGGCCGCCGCGTCGTCCTCGTCGTCATCGTCGACCATGACGACCTCGCTGCGCTGGACGGAGCCAAGCGCGATGCCCTCGACGCTGAGCGCGTTGCGCACCCGTTCACGCAGCTCCCGGGCCACCTCCCACTGCTTGAGCGGCTGGGTCTTGATCGCCACGCGCATGGTGTAACCGTCCGCGGTCATCGTCTCCATGCCCCACACCTCGGGCGCGTCGAGGATGACGGCGGACCACTTGGCGTCCGACCAGAGGCCCGCCGCGGTGCGGGCGAGCACCTCCTTGGCCGCGTCGACCTCGGTGTCGTAGTCCAACGGGACGTCGAGCACGGTACGTGCCCACTGCTGGCTCTTGTTCCCGATCCGGGTGATCTCGCCATTGCGGACATACCAGACCGTGCCCTCGACATCACGCAGACGGGTCATGCGCAGGCTGACCGCCTCGACGGTGCCCGACACCGGGCCGACGTCGATGACGTCGCCGACGCCGTACTGGTCCTCGAGAAGCATGAACATCCCCGACAGGAAGTCGCGCACCAGGTTCTGCGCGCCGAATCCGACGGCGATTCCCAGCACCCCCGCGCTGGCGACGATCGGGGCGAGATTGATACCGAGCTCGCCGAGGATGCTCAGAAACGCCAACCCGAACACGAATACCGAGGTCACGCTGCGCAGCAGGGAACCGACCGTGGCCGCTCGCTGGCGGCGCCTTTCCATCAGCACGGTCGGGTCGCCGAAGGCGCCGAGCAGTGTTCCCGCCATGCCCCCACGGAACAGGCCGCCGGCGCCTCCGGAGCCGGCCCGCTCCGACGTCCGGCGAATGAACCGGTGCAGCATCGCGCGCACGACGAACGCGATCACCAGGATGAGGATGATCCGGATGGGAGTTCCGAGGAAAACCTCGGCGCCCGAGGCCAGATAGTTGCTATGGGTGACGTTGTAGACCGTGCGGCACAGCAGCCCCGGGCTGGTGCCGCAGGCGTCCCGCATGGCGTTCGCGACCGTCTCGAGGGAAACGAGCGGATCCGTGCTGGTCGACGGGGTCGGCGTGGGCGGCGGGGTGGTGCCCACCGAGGCCGACATGCCGGCGGCGGGGCTGGGCGAGGCGGACAGCAGCAGATCCAGCCCCGGGAGGAGCGAGGCGGCCAGCGGGGACGAGGCGGGCGTCACGACGTGGGTCAACCTTCCTGTGCCGATCTGACGAGTACCGATCTGACGAGTACCGAGCTGACGTGCGCCGAGCTGACAGGTGCCGATCAGGTTCGTCCTCAGGGGGCCGCCCGGGGGCGGCGGGGGCGGCAGGGGCGGTGGCGGCGGTGGCGCGTCCGGCTCCTCGGCCCGACGCGCCCGCGGCCAGGGGCGGCGATCAGCGATCAGTCTTGCCGATGGCGATCGCCCGCCGGTGCCCCACCCCCTGTGTCGCCGCTTGGCAGCAACCTGGCCACCATCGAGACCACGCCCGACAAACGATCGACGCTAAGTAACCAACAGGGGGCGCGATGATCGCCGGAGAGTGACAAAGACCACCAGGTATGTGCAGCGCCACGGCACGAAAGCTGATGACCATGCAAACACGCTCGCGTTCTGCCGCCGAAGACGGTTGACTGTCCATTGTCACCGGAGACGCTGTGCAGATCGGCCCGCGAAGGGCCCTCGGTGGGCAGGAGGTCGGCGCGTGGCTGAGGCGCTGGTTCTCAATGCCACGTACGAGCCTCTGTGCGTGGTGTCGCAAAGGCGCGCGCTTGTCCTGGTGCTGACGGAGAAGGCCGTGATGGTCGAGTCCGCCGGCCAGGCCCTTCGGTCCGCGGCAACGTCGGTCGACGTTCCGATCGTGGTGCGGTTAGCCCGGTTCGTCCGGGTGCCCTACCGCTCGCAGGTGCCGCTGACCCGCAAGGGTGTGCTGGCTCGCGACCACCACCGCTGCGTCTACTGCAACGCACCGGCGACGTCGCTGGACCACGTGATTCCCCGTTCCCGCGGGGGTCTGCACGTATGGGAGAACGTCGTGGCGGCCTGCGGTCGCTGCAACCATGTCAAAGCCGACCGGGCTGTCGCCGATCTCGGCTGGCGGCTTCGCACGGCGCCTCGAGCGCCGAGCGGAGCCGCCTGGCGCATTCTGGGCTCCCGCCGGATGGATCCCCGCTGGTCGGCCTATCTGAGCGCGGAAGTCACCGAGGCCGCCTCGGCCTGACAACAACTGGCAGGAGGCCCGCCCAGTCCTCGTGCCAGCCGGCCCCGTGCCGTTCGCCGGAGCCCAGCTCCAGCCTGGGATTTCCCGACCTGGCTCGGGGCAGGTAGCCTGCGTGCGCATTCTGGTGACCGGCGCGACCGGGTACATCGGCGGCCGGCTGTCCCCGCGGCTCCTCGACCGTGGCCACGACGTTCGCGCGATGACCCGCGACCCGGCCCGCCTGCGGGACGTTCCCTGGGCGGCGCGGGCCGAGGTCGTCCGCGCTGACGCCCGCGAGCCGCGGAGCCTGCGCCCGGCGCTGGCCGGCGTGGACGTCGCCTACTACCTCATCCACTCGATCGACGGCGGCGGCGACTTCACCAGGGTGGATCGGGCGGCCGCGACCGCCTTCGCCGCCGCCTGCCGCGCTGCCGGGGTGCGGCGCATCGTCTACCTCGGTGGCCTCGGTCCTGCCACCGGCAGCGGCAGCGGCGGGGAGGACGGGGACGGCTCCGGCAGCGCGGACGGAGCACGGGGACTGTCGGCGCATCTGAGCTCCCGGCACGAGGTGGCCCGCATCCTGCTGGACGGGGGCGTGCCCACGGTCGTCCTACGGGCAGCAGTGATCATCGGCAGCGGCAGTGCCTCGTTCGAGATGCTCCGCCACCTCACCGAGCGCCTTCCGGCGATGCTCACCCCACGGTGGGTGCGCACCCACATCCAGCCGATCGCCGTCCGCGACGTGCTGCACTATCTGATCGGCGCGCTCGAGGTACCGGCCGATGTCCACGGCTCGTTTGACATCGGCGGGCCGGACGTACTGACCTACGCCGAGATGATGCAGCGCTTCGCCGCGGTCGAGGGACTGCGCCCGCGCTTGATCATCCCCGTCCCCGTGCTCTCCCCCGGACTGTCGTCCCTGTGGGTGGGGGTGATCACTCCAGTGCCCAAGGGCATCGCCCGGCCACTGGTGCGCTCGCTGCGCACCGAGGTGGTCGTCCGTGACGGCGGTGCCGTCCGGCGGCTCATCCCGGACCCGCCGGACGGCCTGATGCCCTTCGACGCCGCCGTCACCCATGCGCTCGCCCGCGTCCGCGCACGCGGTGTGGAGACCCGCTGGTCGACCGCGGTCTGGCCGGTCCGCGCCTCGGGTACGTCCGAGGGCGGGGCGACCGGGGCGAGCGGCGCCTTCCCGCCGGGAGAGCCCGCGCCCACCGACCCGCAGTGGAGTGGCGGGGCCCTGTTCGTGGACGAGCGAGAGAGCACGGTCGACGCCGCCCCGGCGCGGCTGTGGGAGGTCATCGAGGGTATCGGCGGGGACAACGGCTGGTACTCGTGGCCGTTGGCCTGGTCGGCCCGTGGCTGGCTGGACACCCTGCTCGGCGGGGTCGGCGCACGGCGCGGCCGGCGCGACCCGGCGTCGGTGCACGTCGGGGAGGCGTTGGATTTCTGGCGGGTTGAGGAGATCGAGCCCGGACTGCTGCTGCGGCTGCGCGCCGAGATGAAGCTCCCCGGCGACGCCTGGCTGGAGCTGTGGGCCCTGCCCGGCACGGACAGCAGCACGGCCAGCACGGCCAGCACGGCCAGCACGGCCAGCACAACCGATGACGCAAGCACAGCGGGCGCCTCGGGAACGACGGGTGCCCTTGGAACGGTGGTCTATCGGCAGCGAGCGGTGTTCCGGCCGCGCGGGCTCTCGGGCCAGCTCTACTGGTGGTCGGTCAGCCCGTTCCATGCTGTCGTGTTCGGCGGCATGCTCCGCAACATCGTCCGCGCGGCCGAGTCCCCCACCACCCCGGACCACCCCACCTGGTAGATGCCCCGGGAAGATCGTCGCTGCTGGCGGCCGACGACACACACCGTCACCACGCGGAGCCGGCCCGATGTGCCTGCCGACGCGAGGGAGACGGCCGCCGAACGTGGTTGGTCAGGGCCGGCCGCGTCCCTGTGGCGGAGGGCCACCGCCCGGACCGGCGCCACCGGTCCCGCCAGGTAGGCCGGGCAGCCTGGGCAGGCCGTCGCCGGAGCCACCCGAAAGCCCACCGCCGAGTGGCGGCGGGCCCGGGCCGCCGGATTCGGCCGGGAGCTCGATGTCGAACCAGACCCGCTTGCCGTTCGCCGTGGTCTCCACCCCCCAGGCCATCGACAGGGCCTCCACCAACAGCAGACCCCAGCCCGACTCGGGATCCGGCCGGTTGGAGGCGGCCGCTCCTGGCCGCGGAAGGTGGGCGCCTTCACGGTCCTCGACACTCACCCTCAGCCGGCCGGGCTCCAGGGAGGCGCGCAGGATCAGGTCGCTGCGCGCGTGCAGGACCGCATTCGTCACGACTTCACTGACCAGCAGGGTCACATCGTCGACGGCGGCGATGCCGTAGTCGAGCAGGACGGCCCGGATCGCCGTGCGGGCCTGCCCGGAGGAGGCGGCGACCGCGGGCAGGGCCAGTTCCAGCAGTGGCGGGTTCACGGCGAGCGTGGTCAGGACCACCAGCGCCGTGTCGTCGTCGGTGCGGACGGGCAGGTCGGCGGCGAGCAGGCAGCGTTCGAGCAGCGAGCGCGCGGTCTCCTGGGCGGGGCCCTCGCCGGTGCCGGCGACGACGTCCGGGCCGAACCAGCTCCGCACGGCGAACGAGCCGCCGCGGGCCCGCCGACGGCGCTCGACGCCGTCGGGCAGGCGCTGCCCGCCGCCGCGCCGGTCCCGGCCACTGCGGCGGTCGGGCATCCCGGGCGGCGGCCCCTGCGACGGGCCGGGGGCTCGGCGGTCCACCCAGCGCTCGGGGTGCGTCCCGTCCTGCGCCGTGGCAGCGGCCTCGGCCTCGTATTCGGCCTGGGCCTCGCGGGTGGCAGCGGCCTTGGCGCGCTGCTCGATCAGCCCGCGGCGCAGGTTGTGCAGCCCGTCGGACACGGGGCGCCGACGTGACTCGACCAGGCCGTCGGTGAACATCACCAGCGCGGAGCCGGGCGGGAGGGTCACCCTGGTCTCGCTGAAGTCGGCGCAGTCGCCCTCGCCCACCCCGAGCGGGAGGCCGGGTTCGAGCACCAGGTAGTCGGGATCCTCGTCGGGCAGTACCACCAGCGGCGCCAGGTGACCGGCGTTGGCGACGACCGCACGTCCGGTGTGCCGGTCGTACACCGCGTACATGCAGGTCGCGAGCTGCAGACCGGGGAGCAGTTCGACGACCCGGTCCAGGCGGGTCAGTACCTCCGCTGGCGACCAGTCCTCGAGCGCGTAGGCACGCAGGGCCGCCCGCAGCTGGCCCATCACCGCTGCCGCCTGCAGGCCACGGCCCATCACGTCGCCGATCGCGATGCCGAAGCGGCCACCGGTCAGCGGGATGATGTCGTAGAAGTCGCCGCCGACCTCGGTTCCGGCCGTCCCCGGGCGGTATTCCATCGCGATCTCGACGCCGTCGAGCGCCGGGGGGTTCGCCGGCAGCAGGGAGCGCTGCAGGGTCAGCGCCGACTCCTGGGCCTCCCGAAAGCGCAGCGCGTTGCGCAGCGCCAGCGAGCCGAGCCGGGCCAGACCCTCGAGCAGGGCGATCTCGTCATTGTGATAGTCGCCCTCGGGCCGGCCAACGGTGAGCACGCCGATGACCTCCCCGCCGGCGGCCAGCGGGACGTGCACCGTTGGCCCGTCCCGCAACTGAAGGGTGCGCTGGTAACCCGACCTGCTCGGGGGGATCCGCAGATCACGCAGCACGCGCAGGTGGGGCAGGCAGACGGTCTGCCCGGTGCGGAGCACGAGTCCCGGGGGGAGATCGTCGTCGATGGACGGCGGGCGGGCCGAGATCATGGCTCGCAGCGTCTGATCGACCCTCAGGTCGAGGGCACCCGACGCACTCAGGTGCGGAATGTCGCCTTCCAGCGTCCACACCAGGCTGACCGCGCCCAGATGGGGCAGCACCAGATCGGCGAGCAGACGGACGACCCGGTCCGGATCAAGCGATTCGGCGAGCAGCATGCTCGCATCCGCGAGGAAGCTCGCGGGGACGCCGGCGGACCTGCCAGCGGGTTGACCGGGATCGGCGCCGTGGCCCCGCGTGGCACGGCGAACCGCTTCGGCGAGGCGCCGGGCGGCCCGCACGCCGGGAGTGGCCGGCCGGCCTCCCGACAGCCTGGACCAGCCTGCCGGCGCCGCACCCGCAGCCTCGTCCACCCTGTCCGCACCGGCGGCGTCGGGCATCTCTGACCGATCCCGGGGCGCCAGGTCGGACGTCGAGGTTGGTTCTACCCGCCCCCGACGGTTCCCGACTCCCGGGACCGAGCCGTAACGGCCAGTCACCTGGTCCACCCGGGGAAGTCTAGTTGCGTAACCTGATATCGCGCATCGCGAGAGAGTCGACCCCACCCGGCACCGGAGCCCCATCCTGCGCGCTTCGCCCGTCTCGCCGCGCTTTTCCAGGCGCTCTCGCCCAAGAGCCGGACCGGCCGCGACCGGGGCTGGAATGATCGGATGGATGCGTTCGGCCGTCCGCCGCGCGCCGGGCATCCCGGGCGGGCCCGGCCAGGATGGAGCGGATGTGGACACGTCATGGCAGCTCGGATGATTCCATGAAAGATCCGGACTGTGCGGACCACGCCGGCATCCCGCGTATGCCTGGCCGTCCAGAAGACCCACCGGGAGTCCGCCGGGACGCGGGCTGGTGGCGGCGCGCCGTGTTGTACCAGGTGTACGTGCGCAGCTTCGCCGACTCCGACGGCGACGGCGTCGGCGACCTGCCGGGGCTGCGCCGCCATCTGCCGGTGCTCGTCGAGCTCGGCGTCGACGCGCTGTGGATCACACCGTTCTACCGGTCCCCGATGGCCGACCACGGCTACGACGTGGCCGACCATCGCGACGTCGACCCGCTGTTCGGCCGGCTGGCCGACCTGGACGCCCTGCTCGCCGACGCCGCCGCGGCCGGGCTCGCCGTACTGGTCGACCTCGTTCCCAACCACTCGAGCTCCGCGCATCCGGCGTTCGTCGCCGCGCTCGCCGCGCCGCCCGGCGACCCTCTGCGCGCCCGGTATGTCTTCCGCGACGGACGCGGAGCCGATGGGGCGCTGCCGCCCAACAACTGGCAGTCGGTCTTCGGCGGCCCGGCCTGGACCCAGGTCCCCGACGGCCAGTGGTACCTGCATCTGTTCGACGCCGGGCAGCCCGACTGGAACTGGTCGCACCCCGAGGTCCGCGCCGACCACGAGGCGACCCTGCGTTTCTGGCTGGACCGGGGGGTCGACGGGTTCCGCATCGACGTCAGCCATGGCCTGGTCAAGGACACCGAGCTGCGGGACAATCCGCCCGGCCCCGCGCTCGTGCCGGACAGCGGTTATCGCGAGGAGGCTGAGCCACACGTGTGGGACCAGGACGGTGTCCACGAGATCTACCGGACCTGGCGGGCGATCACCGACGGCTACACCGCGCGGGACGGGCGGGCCCGGGTGCTCGTCGGCGAGACCTGGGTACGGGACCCGGTGCGCCTGGCCCGCTACGTCCGCCCAGGCGAGCTGCATCTGACGTTCTCGTTCTCGCTGCTCACCGCGCCGTTCACCGCGCCCGCCTGGCGTGCGGCGATCGATGCCGAGCGGGACGCGCTCGAGGCGGTGGGTGCCGCGGCCACCTGGGTGCTCGCCAACCACGACGTGGTGCGCCCGGCCACCCGGTACGGCGGCGGGGCGGCGGGCGAGCGCCGGGCCCGCGCGGCTCTGCTGACCATGCTGGCCCTGCCCGGGGTCGCCGTGCTCTACCAGGGTGACGAGCTCGCCCTACCGCAGGCCGAGGTGGCGCCGGCCGACCGGCGCGACCCGGTGTGGACCCGTTCCGGGGGTAGCTCGCCGGGCCGCGACGGCGCGCGGGTGCCGATGCCGTGGTCCGGGGACGCGCCGCCGTACGGCTTCACCACCCACGGCGTGCGCCCCTGGCTGCCGCAGCCGGCGGACTGGGCCGGGCGCACCGTCCTGGCCCAGGCGGGCGATCCGATGTCGACCTGGCTGCTCGTACGCGGCGCGCTCGCGCTGCGCCGCGCACTGCCGCATCTGCGGGACGAGACGATGCGCTGGCGCGACGACGTTCCAGCCGGCTGCCTGGCCTTCGACCGGCTGCCACGCCGGGACACGCCCGGCGGGCCCGGTTCCGCAGCTGCGTTCACCGCGGCCGCCGCGACGGCCACTTCGGTGGGGACCGCCGGTATGACGTGTGTGATGGCCGCGGACGGGCCGGTGCGGCTGACGATCTCCGGCCGGCTGGTGCTCGCGAGCGGACCTGTGGGTTATGACGGCGCGGTGCTCGATCTGCCGGCGGACACGACCGTCTGGGTGGCGCCGCCGGCCGATCAGGGACCCACGCGGGCCGGGGCGGCGAGCGGCTGGCGCACAATGGACGGGTGAGCCAGCCTTCCACTCCGGCTTCCACCCCGGCATCGACCCAGGCCCAGCCGCCCACCGTGACCTTCTACGACGCGGTCGGCGGGGAGCCCACCTTCCGCCGGCTGGTCGCACGCTTCTACCAGGGTGTGGCGAACGACCCGGTGCTGCGTCCGCTCTACCCGGACGACGACATGGCCGGTGCGGAGGAACGGCTGCGGCTGTTCCTCATCCAGTACTGGGGCGGTCCCAGCGACTACCAGGAGCTGCGGGGGCATCCTCGGCTGCGGTTGCGGCACGCCCCGTTCGCCATCGGCCCGGCCCAGCGCGACGCCTGGCTCGTGGTGATGCGCGAGGCGGTCGACTCGCTGAACCTGCCGCCCGACCAGTTCGCCACGCTCTGGGAGTACCTGACCATGGCGGCGAACTCGCTGCAGAACCGGCCCGGCTGACGCCCCGACCTCAGTGCCACCGAGCTGAGCAGCACCGGGTCCGAGGGCGCATCGGCCGGGTCGACGGACCTGGCCGGGCCGGGCCCGGGCGTGGGATGCCCGGGCCCGGGACGCTCAGTCGCGGGTGAGTTTGCGGTGGGTGACTCGGTGCGGACGGGCAGCATCCTGCCCGAGGCGTTCGATCTTGTTGGCCTCGTAGTCCGCGAAGTTGCCCTCGAACCAGAACCAGTGGCCCGGGTCCTCCTCGGTACCTTCCCAGGCGAGGATGTGGGTGGACACCCGGTCGAGGAACCAGCGGTCGTGGGAGATCACCACCGCGCAGCCGGCGAACTCCAGGAGCGCCTCCTCCAGTGAGCGCAGGGTCTCCACGTCCAGGTCGTTGGTGGGCTCGTCGAGAAGCAGCACGTTGCCGCCGCGCTTGAGGGTGAGCGCGAGGTTCAGCCGGTTGCGCTCGCCGCCGGAGAGCACCCCGACCGGCTTCTGCTGGTCAGGCCCCTTGAACCCGAACGACGACACCCATGCCCGGCTGGGCAGCTCGGTCTTGCCGACGATGATGTGGTCCAGCCCGTCCGACACGATCTGCCAGACGTTCTTCTTCGGGTCCAGTCCGGCGCGGGACTGGTCGACGTAGGCCATGTCGACGGTGTCCCCGATGACGAGCTCGCCCGCGTCCGGCTGCGCCTGGCCGGTCAGCATCGTGAACAGGGTGGTCTTGCCGACGCCGTTCGGGCCGATGACGCCGACGATTCCACCGCGCGGCAGAGTGAACGAGAGGTTCTCGATGAGCGGAGGCCCGTCGAATCCCTTGGCCAGTCCCCGGGCCTCGATGACCTGGTTACCCAGCCGCGGGCCGGGCGGGATCTGGATGTCCTCGAAGTCGCGGGGCCGGGCCCGGTCCGCCTCGGCGGCAAGCTCCTCATAGCGGGCCAGGCGGGACTTGCTCTTGGTCTGGCGGGCCTTGGCGTTGGACCGGACCCACTCGAGCTCCTGCGCGAGCACCCGACGCCGCTTGGCGTCCTTCTGGCCCTCGACCTTCAGCCGTGCGGCCTTGTTCTCCAGATAGGTGGTGTAGTTGCCCTCGTACGGCAGCGCACGACCGCGGTCGAGCTCGAGGATCCACCCGGCCACGTTGTCGAGGAAGTACCGGTCGTGGGTGACGGCGAGCACGGCACCGGTGTAGCGGGCCAGGTGCTGCTCGAGCCAGGCGACGCTCTCGGCGTCGAGGTGGTTGGTGGGCTCGTCGAGCAGCAGCAGGTCGGGGGCCTCCAGCAGAAGCTTGCACAGCGCGACCCGGCGTCGCTCGCCCCCGGAGAGCAGGGAGACGTCGGCGTCGCCCGGAGGCAGGCGCAACGCGTCCATCGCCTGGTCGAGCTGGCTGTCGAGCTCCCAGGCGTTCGCCGCCTCGATCTTGTCGATGAGCTCGGCCTGCTCGGCGAGCAGGACGTCGAAGTCCGCGTCGGGCGCGGACATCTTCTCGTTGATCTCCTCATAGCGGGCCAGGACGCGCCGGATCTCCTTGACACCGTCCTCGACGTTGCCGCGGACGTCCTTGGTCTCGTCCAGCGGCGGCTCCTGGGCAAGCATGCCCACGGTGTAACCGGGGCTGAGAAGGGCATCGCCGTTACTGGGCTGGTCGATCCCAGCCATGATCTTGAGAAGGGACGACTTCCCGGCCCCGTTGGGACCCACCACCCCGATCTTCGCTCCGGGCAGGAACGACAGGGTCACGTCGTCGAGGACGACCTTGTCGCCGTGGGCCTTGCGCGCTTTGCGCATCTGGAAGACGTACTGCGCCATGTCACCAACCCTAGGCCATGGCGGCGCCGCACTCGACGGCGGTGATCGGCGCTGCGCCCCGAGCAGGGACTGCGCGGCCGGTGATGGGCCCGACCGACCGCTCGCCGTCGGTTTCGCCAGCGGTCTGTCATCGACGCGGCGAGCGGGCGGGAACAGGTGGGTAGCCCTCACCCGGTTGCGGGCACGCAACGTATGACGGCGAACACCTGACGAAACCGGATGGTGGCGATGCCCGGCATACGCGCGAACGATCACCGCTTCGGCCTGGCCGCCGAGGCCTACGTCTTCGGCTATCCGCTGGTGAGCAGTGTGCGTCTCCTGGACCGTTATGCCACCGGCGGGCTCGGCAGCCGCGGGGACACGGGATATCACTACTTCGACCACCAGGGGGAGCTACCCGGACCGCGCTCCGTGTTCGTCAGTCTGGAAGCCGACGTGCTCTCGTCGATCGCCCTGGTGGACCTGGCGGTCGGCCCGGTGATCCTGCGGCTACCGCATGATCCCGAGCCGCCGGTGCTCGTCGTACTCACCGACACGTGGCGCAACGCGTTCGCCTATCTGGGGTCCGGCGGCGTCGCCGACCGCGGCCGGACCAAGGCCCGCCCGGCTGACCAGGCTGACCCATCCGAGAATCCCGGTGGCGCCGAGCGGTCGGGTGCCCCGGGCAGCGGATCCGCGTCGTACGTGCTCGTGCCGCCCGGCTGGACCCGGCAGCTTCCCGCCGGACCCACCCCGCTGGCGGCACCGACCCGGCTGTTGGTCGTGACCGTCAAAATCGCTCTCGATGACCGCGCCGCGGCCGCGCTGGTCCGCCGCCGCCAGGACGAACTGCGTCTGTGTCCCCTCGACCCGCAGGCACCGCAGGCACCCGGGCCGCCACGGTCCCCGCGGTCAGTCTGCGATGACCTGCGGTTCTGGGAGGAGCTGCGGCTCTGGCTGGCCGCGTTCCCGCCTTCCACCGCCGAAGCGGACTATGCCCGCCGGTTCGCCCCGCTCGGCCTGTTCGACGACCCGTCGCCGTACGTGGACCCGGATCCTTCGCTGGCGTGGTCGCTGCGCGGCGGCCTGCGGGCTGGCCGGGACGGCCTGGAGCAGCTGGTGCACGCCGGTCGCGTCCTGCGAAACGGTTGGTCGAGTACGCCCCATGCCCTGGACTTCAACATCGACTTCCTCGGGCCCGGTACCCGCGACGATCCGGCCTGGCGGATCGCGGACCGCCAGCACGGTCGCCTCGCCCGGGCGATCGCCGCCCGCCAGCCGGTCGGTGCGACTCACGGCTACCAGTGCCTGCGGGCGAACTGCCTGTTCGACACGGACGGCCACCGCCTGACCGGCGCGCACCGTTACACGATCGACCTCGCACCGCCGCCGGACGGGGCCAGCTGGACCCTGACCATGCACGACGCCCCCGACTACTATCTGGTCGACAATCCTCTGTGCAGATACTGGCTGGGCAGCCGGGCCCGCGGGCTGCACCACGCCCGGGACGGTTCGGTGCGGCTGTTCCTGCAGTGCGAGCCGCCGCAGGACTCCACCGAGCGGGCCAACTGGCTGCCGGCCGCCGTCGGCGATTTCCGGCCGGACCTGCGCGTCGACTGCCCCGGGCCGGCCGTGCTCGACGACGATTACGCTCCACCGCCCATCCGGCGCGTCGACTGACGGCCGCGACACCTGGTGCTCAGCCGAGGGTGAGGCTCAGCGGCGGGGGCGCTCCCGTCCCGACCTCGCCGACCCGCCCGACCGAACCGAGCACCGTAACCCCGGACGAAGCCACCCGAACCGGGAGGATCTGGCGGTCCACCGTACGGTCACGGCCGCGCGGGTCGGTGGCGACGAGGGCGACGGTGACCGAGGCACCCCGGCCTGCGCGCACGGTACCCGCCGTCACCCGCGGCCCGGCCGCGTTCCCGGGCGAGCCGCCCGCGATGGTGAGGTCGGCCGGTTCGAGACCGTCCGCGTCGACGGAGAGGGTGAACGTGCTGGTGGACCGCGGATCGACCGGAACCGACAGCCGGCGGGTTCCCGCGGTCAGCACGAGCCGGGCAGAGCGCACCGGGCTGGTGACGGCACCGGCGCCGAGCGCGACCCTCACGTGGACCTGCGGGCCGGTGCGGACAGCCAGCCGCTCGAGGCGCGCCGTGGACGGCGAACCCGGTGAGCGGTTGTACGCCGTGGCGAGCCGCAGCAGGTAGGCCGGCCGGTCGGGATGATCCGCCGCGACGGTCAGATCGTCGACACCGCGGGCCGCGGCGTACAGCACCCGGCCATCGAGGCCGGGTCCGTTCGCCGTGACGGGCGACGGATGCCCGAGGAACGCGGGACTGGCCGCGACGAACACGAGCGACCGCCCCGGCAGGCCAGTCACCATGGCGTGGAGATCCTGGTCGTGGCCGGACAGGACGTGGTTGTCCCGCACGGCGCCGGTGAGGATGAATCCGGTCAGCACGGCGACCCCGGTCACGAGCGGGACGATCACCGCCAGGCCGGTCCGCCGCCCGCGGCCGAGGAGCCATCCCGCGCCCGATCCGCACCCCATCGCGCCAAGGTGGACGAGCGGCACGAGGACGGGAACCAGGTAGAACGGCCCGACGTAGCGGATGCCTCCCCAGAGTTCGGCCGCGTTCCACGCTCCCCAGAAGCCGATATACCCGATCAGGAACACCACCCCGCCGAGCCCGAGCATCGCGGCCGGAGCCGGCAGCCGGCGCCGGATCGCGGCGCCGGCCGCAGCCGCGGCGAGCAGGACACCGCCGCAGGCCCACCCACCCAGCAGCCACAGATGGTCCCCGACCGAACGCAGACCGTCGGCGAGCCCGAACTCGTGCAGCCCATCGCCCGGATAGAGCCGACGCCCACCGAAGCCGAGCCGGTCGTCTGGTTCGAGCAGGGCAAACGGCAGACGCAGCGGATTGCCGGTCGCCGCCAGGTTCGTCGCCAGCACGACCACCGCCGGCCCGGCGAGCCCGCAGAGCAACCAGCGAAGCAGCCACCACCGCCGGCCCGCCGACACGGCTACCAGCCACAACGCCAGCGGGCCCAGCAGCAGCACGACGTCGTAAGGACGCACTGCCGCGGCCACCCCAACCGCCGCGCCGGCCACCACGACGGGCCACGCCCGCGCCCGGCGCCGCCCGCGCAGCACCCCCAGGACTGCCACCTGCATGAGGATCAGCGCCGGCAGATAGCTCAGGACCATGGCGCTCTGCAGGATGGCCAGCGGCGAGAGCGCGAGCAGGGACGCGGCCAGCGCCGCCGTCCGCGCCCGACCGGTGAGCTCCAGGCCGAGCAGGTAGGTCACGACGACCGCCGCCGCGGCGATCACGGCGAGTGCCGGGTCGATGCTGCCGGTCAGCAACAGCCCGAGTGCGTAGACCGCCGGGACGAACGGCGTGTACTTCAGGACGTAGTGGCCGTCGACCACCGCGCCCAGCCAGGGCAGGTAGGACTGCGCCGGTGCAGGCGCGGGCGGGAACAGTCGGCCCGAGGCCAGGGTGCGGGCGTGCAGCAGATAGATGCCCTCATCGTTGTTCACCGACAGCAACGGGAACACGGTGTGCCGCAGCACGACCGCGCCGATGGCCGCGCAACCGGCGAGCACCGCCACGTACCAGCCGACGGCGCTCACCCCGGCGACGCGCCCCTGCAGCCAGCCCGCCACCCGCCACCCCACACTTCGCGCCGGCACCACCGGCACCACCGGCACCTCGGGTGACGGTGTGGCCGCGAGTGACAGCTGGTGCCCGGGCTGCGACATGGCCTCGGCCGACACCGACGCTGACGACGCCTGCGATGGGCCTGACACCTGCGACCGCGGCGGCGCCATGGACGTCTCCCCAGCGGTCGCCGGCGCCTGCGGACCCCGCGGAGCCGGCAACGATCGCGACCCGATGCGTTCCCCGCTCTGGCTACCTCCACCGACTCTCGGCCCGGAGCCGTCGTCGTCGTGCCGGATACTCACCTTCGGCACGCTACCGAGCGGCCGCGCCCACGCCCACGCCAGGTTCGACCCGCGCTGGTGCGCCCCCGGGTGCGACTCCCGCCCAGGCATCCGCCTCGAAAGGCGACGGGACCGGCCGCCGCAGCGGAACCGGATGCCGCGGCGCGGCGCGGACCATCCGGCCCGACGAGGTGATTCAGCCCGACGAGGTGGTTCAGAGTCCGGACGCGGCGGCGGACACCAGAGCGTCGGCGCGAGCGCCCTGCCGCCCACCAGCCTCGGTGGAGCGCAGCGCAGTCGGATCCGGCTGCCCGTTCGGCTGATCCGGCAGGCCACCCAGGGGGCCACTACCGGGCGCCCGGGTGTCCTCCAGACCCGGCTCCGCCTCGTGCTCGGTCTCGAGCCCGGTCTCGAGCCCGGTCTCGAGCTCCGGCTCCGGTTCGGATTCCGACCCGGGCGCCGTGCCACGGACTGGACGCTGCGAGCGGGCACCGTGCCACGTCAGTTCGGGTCCGATCGCGTCCGCGTCGATCTCGAACGTGACGCGCTTGTCCCCCTGGTTGGTCTCGAACGAGCGCTGGCGCAGATGACCGAAGACCAGGGCGCGATCTCCCTTGGCCAGGCTCGAGGCGACGTTGTCAGCGAGCTGCCGCCAGCAGGACACCCGCAGGAACAGAGTCGCGCCGTCCACCCAGCGGTTCTCCGACCGGTCGAACCGGCGCGGTGTGGAAGCGAGCCGGAAGCTGCAGACGGACGCGCCGGTCGTCGTCGTCCGGTGCTCCGGGTCGTCCACCAGGTTGCCGACGAGAGTGATGGTCGTGTCAAGCATGGTGCTCCTCGGATCAGGGAGGGGCCCGGTGCCGGATACCGGTTCCCGAGTGGGGTGGTCAGTGGCGCGCCTCCACAGTGCGACATCGGCTCGGGCTGGAGAAGCCCGCACCGCACGGCTGTGGACAACCCGGCGTCGTCCACAGGCAACGCGTCCACGGACGGCGACGCCGTCCCCGACCGGGCCGCACCCCCGGTAGGAACTCGGCGGGGCGGGAACACCGTCCGAGGAGCCGCGGTTGTCGCCGGTGAGACGGCATCGTCACCGGACGCACATGGCCCGCGCGGGAGATGCGGGTCCAGCCAGGCCATCGCCGCGGGATCCAGCAGCATCAGGGATCCCGGGCACCAGGCACCATCGCGAGTCCGCGTACAGACCGGGCCCCGAGAGCACGGCAGCACTAACAGGCCCAGGGCCCGCCTCGCGCGGACCCGTCACACCGTCATCCGGAAGGACATTGATGTCGACGACCACGACCACCAGCGGCACGGACGCCGCCGGGAGCGGCACGTTCCTGCTCGGCGGCGACCTGCCCGTCACCCGCCTCGGGTTCGGCGCGATGCGGATCACCGGCCCGGGGATCTGGGGACCGCCCGCCGACCCGGAGCAGGCCCGCGCGGTCCTGCGCCGAGCGGTGGACCTCGGTGTCACCTTCATCGACACCGCTGACTCGTATGGCCCGGAGGTCAGTGAGGATCTGATCGCCGAGGCGCTGTATCCCTACCCGCAGGGTCTGGTCATCGCCACCAAGGGCGGCCTGACCCGGCAGGGCCCGAACCAGTGGACCCCAGTGGGCCGGCCCGCCTACCTGCGCCAGCAGGTGGAGCTGTCGCTGCGCCGCCTGCGCCTGGAGCGCATCGACCTCTACCAGCTGCACCGCATCGACCCCGACACGCCTGTCGAGGACTCCCTCGGCGAGCTGAAGGCGCTGCAGGAGGAAGGCAAGATCCGCCACATCGGCCTGTCCGAGGTCAACGTGGCCGAGGTTGCCCATGCCCGCGGCATCGTGCCGATCGTCAGCGTCCAGAACCGCTACAACCTGGCCTACCGCGACGCCGAGGAGCTGCTCGACTACGCCGAGAAGGAGAACATCGGTTTCATCCCCTGGGACCCGATCGCCACCGGCCGCCTGGCCCAGCCCGGCGGTGTGCTCGACACCGCAGCCAGGAACCACACCGCGTCCCCCGCCCAGCTCGCCCTCGCCTGGCTGCTGCGCCGCTCGCCGGTGGTGCTACCGATCCCCGGCACCTCGTCGGTCGCCCATCTGGAGGAGAACATCGCCGCCGCCGGCATCACCCTCACGGACGACGAGTTCGCCAACCTGGCCCGCCTCGCCGTCTGACGGCCACTCCCGGCGGACATCAGCCGTCGGGCACCTCCCCATCTGGCACCGCTCGCCGACAACCGTGACCCGTCTGCCACCGCCCGCTCGGGTGGTGGCAGACGGGCAGGTCACCATCACCGTCCAGCGCGGCAGCGCACCCCAAACCCCGCCGTGGGCCGCCGTCTCGACTCTCCGGACGCAGACGTGTCCACCACGTGTCCGGACACGCCCCCTCGCTTGCTACCCTGAGTGCGGCCCGCCCGGTGGGCCCACGCGTCAACGCGCCCGTAGCTCAGTGGATAGAGCGAGTGCCTTCTAAGCACCAGGTCGCAGGTTCGATCCCTGCCGGGCGCACTCCGGGATCAGGCCCACATGCTGCGCCTTTCGATCCCTTCGTCATGTCTGCCGGGGAGCCGAGCTCCCCGAAACCCCTCACGTGTAGCAACCCGGTGTAGCAACGCGTCATGGTTGGGGCCCGCTCAGGTGGCCGTCGAGCTTGCCGAGCGCCCGCCGTTTCTCCCCCATCGAGGCGTGCGCGTAGATCGTCATCGTGTACCTCGATCGCCGAGTGCCAGCGATGTCACGGACGATGTGCGGCGGGACGCCCAAGTCCAGGAGCAGCGTGACACAGGTGTGCCGTAGCCCGTGAAACACCACCCCGTCGAGCCCGGCCGCGCGCCGCAGCGGCATCCAGAACCGACGCAGGTTGTCCGATTCGAGTTCGCCGGCTTCATCGACCGTCAGCAGAAGCTTGCTGGACACGGTGCTCTCCACAATCAGGACGGAAGATCAGGCAGCGCGAGCCGGAGCCGCAGGCGGTCCGGTTGCCGGAAGATGGCTCTCGCCAGCGGCGGCGCGGGCGGCGTCGAGCTGCGCCCGCCAGGCATGGCGTTGAGCGACCGCATGCAACAGCAGGTGTCGCGGCGGGGCCCTGCCGGGTCGCCGGGGCGCAGCATCTACCAGGCGGTCCAGTCCGGGTTCGGCTCATCCCCGATGCCGCCGAGGGCTTCGAGTTGGATGCCTCCGCAGCCGTCATACCGGGCGCCGCCGAACCAGGGAACGCGCCATGAGGCGATCCAGCGGGAGCCGGGAGCCAACCGGTGGCCGCAGCGCCTTCGGAACAACGGGACGCAGCGCGCAAACCTGGTAGTCCTGCCCCCATCGCTGTTCGACCACGAACAGTTCGGCGGCTGCCGGGGTGTCGAAGGGCGCATGGACGTCGAGCACGAGCCGTCCCGGCTCCGGATGGAAGCGCACGACGCCGAACGAGAGCCCGCCGGGGTCGAGCCCGAGGCTCGCACCAAATGTGATCACGTTCCGTCCTCCGGAGTTCATGGCGTGCAGGGATGTCCAAGCCCCTGGCAGACCCGCATCCAGCCGCCGGAGCCGTCGTCCCTTCACCGTCCAGCCAGGACAGAGGTGACGGAAGGGCGCCGGACGTATACGCCCACACTTCCGATCTATACGGAGACCGGATATGCTGCCCGACGTCGATCGAGGACTGACGGTCCTGTACCTACCGTCCGGAGGCGCTTCGTGGTGTCCGTCCGCCGTCCGCTCCCGCAGGCCCCGCCCGATCTCTGGGACCGCCCCGACATGTCCGAGGCGCTCGCCCGCCGCGACATCGGCACCGTCTTCAAGATCTACCGCCAGTGGACCGGCGCCACCCAGACGCAGATCGCCGCCGTCTGCGAGGTCCCGCAGTCGCACGTGAGCGAGATCCAGAATGGCCGCCGTCAGGTCACCAGCCTGGAAATTTTCGAGCGCATCGCCGACGGGATCGGCATCCCGCGCGTCCGCATCGGCTTGGCCGACAAGACGGGGGCCGTGCCAGGCCCGCGGCCGGAGCCGGGCGCCCCGGCCGTCGAGGTGCCAAGCGATGTTGTGCGGGTCTACCCGAGCCGGACCGCCGTGCCCGCCGACCTGTGGCGCGCCCTGTTCGCTGACGCCACGCATCAGGTCGATGTCCTTGTGATCGCCGGCCTGTTCCTTCCCGATGGGCACGCCGACTTCACCCAGGTCCTGCGGCGCAAGGCCGAGAGCGGCGTCAAGATTCGCTACGCGATCGGTGACCCGGAATCCTCCGCTGTCGCTCTTCGCGGCGATGAGGAGGGCATCGGTGAGGGTCTGGCTGCCCGCACGAAGATCACGCTCACGTACCTGGCGGCTCTACGCGACGCGCCCGGGATCGACCTGCGTCTGCACAGCACCACGCTTTACAACTCGATCTACCGTTTCGACGGCGAGATGCTCGTGAACACCCACGTCTTCGGCGCCCCCGCCGCGCACTCGCCCGTCCTGCATCTGCACGCCAGGTCTGGCGGGTTGTTTGACCATTACGCGGCGAGCTTCGAGCGCGTCTGGGCCACGACGGAAGGAGCCTGACACCCGTGGCACGGATCGACTACTTCAACGACCCCAACGCCCCCAAGGCCAACAGCGTCGTCCCCTCCGTCACCGCCGTGGTCACCGACGACGAGCAGCGCATCCTCCTGGTCCACAAGACCGACAACGACCTGTGGGCGCTGCCCGGCGGCGGCATGGATCTCGGCGAGTCCATCACCGATGCCGCTGTCCGCGAAACCAAGGAGGAAACCGGTGTCGACATCGAGGTCACTGGGCTGATCGGCGTCTACACGAACCCGCGGCACGTCCTGGCCTACGACGACGGCGAGGTCCGCCAGCAGTTCTCCCTCTGCTTCACCACCCGCAACCTCGGCGGCGAACTAAGCACCTCCAGCGAAACCAAGGAGGTCAAGTGGGTCGCCCCCACCGACCTCGACTCGCTGAACATCCACCCGTCCATGCGCCTACGGATCGATCACTACCTGGAACACCGCCCGGCACCCTACCTCGGCTGAACCGCCGCCAGCCGCGCCATGGTCCTCTCCACCGACGCTGCCAGGACCGGCCGAGACCGGCTGATCGAACGATGCACGATCGACCCTTCCCCGTACCGGTCGAGGATCTCCGCGATGCGCTCCGAGAAGGTGAACGTCTGCCCCTGGGGCCCTCTGGTCATGTCCACCGTGCACAACGCGTCCATCACCGCCGACTCTTCCAGCTCCCAGGCCGACAGCTCAGCGGTAAGCCCCCGCTCCTCGGCCTCGTACCGGGCGCACGAGTGATGGGCGACCAGCACACACAGCCGCTCCGGCGCGTCCTGGCCGGCCAGGAACCGAGCCCCATCGATGGGGTGGAACCGAAGGTGCCCGATGAGCGGCGCGTACCCGATGTCATGAAGCCAGGCCGCGGCTACCAGCAGGTCCCGCTCTTCCGTAGCGACAGCAGCCGACACCTCACGGGTGGCAGCCGCCACTGCCTGCACATGCCGCCACCGATCCCCCAACGGGCTCAGAAGCTCGCTCGCCAACCGCTCAGCAGCCGCTACCTCCACCCGATCACCGTACGTCCCCAACCACCAGACCGTCAGCACCCGCCGCAGACTGCCGAAACCCCCGATTTAGGATCGAGCACCGCGCCGCGCGGCGGCTGCGCGTGGCGCTGGCGCGCCATGCTCGCCGGCGCGTCGGGAGCTTCGGATGAGGGTGCGTTCCGCGGTTGCGTATGAGCTAAGCCCGCCCAATCACCCACTACGACCACGCTAAACAACGGCCAATTCGGTAATTGTAAACTATATGCGCCCCACGGGGCATCATGACAGGTAACCAATCGGGGGAGATATGCAGGCGAAAGTACTCAAAATACACAACTATCGCAGTATCGTTGACAGTGAAATCGCGCTCACTAGGTACTCTGTCCTGGCGGGCGAAAACAATGCCGGAAAGAGTAATACAATCGCAGCAATCTTGCTATTTTACAAGCAGCTAAAATGGCGGGATAGCGACTCTCCGCAATTTGAGACAAGAGATCAAGAATGCTGGGTGGAGATTAGTTACTCGCTTGAGCCCGTAGAGCATGAGTGGCTACAAAAAGAATACCCCTCGATCGATAATGACCTCCGACTGAGGTTCTACGTAAAAACGCTCGAGAAGTACGGAAATGGAAAATCTCGAGAAGGCCGCTATTTTCCCTACATCGACGGCGAGATAGCAGATAAACCGTTTCCCGAAAGTAAGCTCGGCGCGGGAGGATTGGGGAGGATCATATATATCCCAGCGGTAAGCAGATTGGAGGATCAGGTAAAACTGACAGGCCCATCTCCATTTCGCGAGCTTGTGGGCCTTGTACTGGGAAGTTCGATCGGGATTACCGACGCCTTCGCCACATTGCGCCTCGCCTTTAACGCGTTCGAGCGTCAGCTGCGGCAAGAGACGCAAGGAGGAAGGTCCCTTATTGCACTAGAACAAGAGATAACAGGGGAGCTAAGTTCATGGCAAGGCTCATTCGAGATCGGCGTAAATCAGATTGAGCCAGCCGAGCTGGTAAAGAACTCCGTGCGACCTTATGTGCGAGACCCACATAGCGGAAAGCCCGTGGAACCAGATCAACTGGGCAGTGGCCACCAACGATCTATCATTTTTGCTCTCCTCAAACTTTCGTCACGCTACAAAGCAGACCAGGCATTCGAGCAAGATTCCAGCCGTAGCGACACGCCACTGAGTCTCACCTGGCTCCTTTTTGAGGAGCCAGAAACATTTCTTCACCCGATACAAATCGACTCCCAGTATCGAAGCCTGGTGGATCTTGCCAAACTTGAAGGTCATCAGGTCACCGTCACCACTCACAATCCGGCATTCTTGAGTCGATCGATGGAAGATCTTTCTTCTCTCGTGCGAGTGCATAGACAAGACTCGGGCACGCAAGCACGGCAAGTCACACAGGAAGATCTTCGCCTAATATTTCAGGACAATCAGACCATAAACGCAGCGTGGAAGGCCGCTAGGGTGGGAGTGGCAGAAGACGATCTGACGCTGGAAATGGAGAGCATTAAATACTCTCTATGGCTCAATCCGCAGCGAGCAGCCGCTTTCTTCGCTCGAAAAGTGGTTATTGTAGAGGGTCCCACCGAGGTTGCGGTTATAAACTACCTCATAGATT
>NZ_JALKFZ020000140.1 GCF_023243075.1 Frankia sp. AiPa1
TTTATGAGGGAGTGTGTGGAGAGCGGGGACAGTGAGGGGGCGGGCGGGGGGGGGGGGGCGCGCCCGCCCCCCGCCCCCCCCCCCCCCCCCACCGGGGACACCGTCGGCACCGCCTACGATCCGATGCTCGCCAAGATCGTCACCTGGGGGGCGGACCGGGCGGCGGCGCTGACCCGGCTGGATGCCGCGCTCGCGGGCACCGTCCTGCTCGGTGTCACCAGCAACATCGGGTTTCTGCGCGCGCTGCTCGGGCATCCCGATGTCCGCGCCGGTCGTCTCGACACCGGGCTGGTCGAGCGGGATCTCGTCCGGCTCGTCCACGCCGAGCCGCCGGCCGACGCGGTCTACGCCTACGCGCTGGCCCGGCTGCTCGCGCTGCAGCCGACCGGGGCACTGGTCGACCCGTGGGACGTGCCCTCAGGCTGGCGTCCCGGTGAGCCCGCATGGCTGAGCTGGGATGTCGTGCTGCCCGGCGCGTCGACGGGCGGCGACCAGGCGCATCCGAACCCGGCTGACCAGCCGGCGTCCCCCGAGGCGGGCGTCGCCGGGCCGCACGGCGGTGAGACGTCCGCGGCCGCGGGTTCGTCCTGCGCCGACGGCGCCGAGATCGACGGTGCCGGCGGGAGGGGCGGTGCCGGCGGGAGGGGCGGTGCCGGGGACCCAGCGGCGGGCGGCGCCGCCGGCGCAGCGCCGCGCGGCGTGCGGGTCTCGGCCCGGGGGACTCCCGCGGCGGCCAGGGTCCGCCTGGGCGAGGCGGCGCCGCTGCCCGCATCCGTGCGAGTCGTGGGCGGCGACCTGCTGGTCACCCTTGGATCCGTCACCACCCGCTGGTCGTATGCGTGGGCCGCCCCCTCGAGACGGTCGGGACACTCGGTGCCGGGCGGGCGCGCCGCCGCCCTCCCGTCCGGCACCGACGCGCTGCTGTGGCTGGGGCGCGACGGCCAGGCCTGGGCGTTGTCGGAGGCGGTCGCGCCGTCGACTCGGCGGGCCGCCGCGGTGCAGGGCGGTGCGGCCCGAAGTCCGATGCCGGGCACGGTGAGCGCGCTGCTGGTGGAACCGGGTGCGACGGTCGTTGCCGGGCAGCCACTGGCCGTCGTCGAGGCGATGAAGATGGAGCATCCGATCGCCGCGCCGGCCGCGGGGGTGGTCACCGAGGTGCACGCGCGCCGTGGCGACCAGGTCAGCCTTGACCAGATTCTCGTGGTCATCGCACCGCCGCCGGACGGCTCCCAGACCAGCTCCGGGACGGGATCGCGACCGGGAGCGGGAGCGGCGGATGACGGCGTTGTGGTGACGAGGTCGCGGTGACGAGGTCGCGGTGGCGGCCTTGCGTGGTCACTGGCGGGTCCGGGCCCCGGCTGTCGGGGCAGCCGGGTCAGGCTTCCGGCTCGGTGGCCAGGAGCGCCGTGAGCCGGCGGAGCAGGACGGCGTGCGCATCGCTCTGTCCGAGTCCTACAAGATCCACGATCTCGATGTCGCCGCGGGATGCCGGTAGGTCGCAGGGCTCCACCCGAACCGCCAGCAGGCTCGGTCTCGTCCCCGGCCGACGAGCCGCGGCGCCGCGGTCCGCCGCCTGACGGGCCGGGCGTCCGTTCGAGGCGGCCCGGTCTCGCGCTCGCGCCTGTGCCGGCTCCTCGAAGTGCCTGTGTGGTGCGCCGTCCGACGTCCGCCGATCGGTGCCGGGGCCGCTGGTCGCCGCCGGCCCGGGTGCGGGGTAGGCCGGTGAGAGCAGGATGAGGGTGAGTGGCCCGGGGGTGGCCGCGGGCACCCAGCCCTGCCCTGACTCGCTGACGGTGACCTGCCGCGTCCGCCAGCCGGCCTCCTCCAGATGCCATCCGATCCACGTGGCCCAGGCCTCGTCGGTGGATGCGTGGGAGATCAGGACGTCTGGGTCGGTCGCCGGCTGTGGCGCGCGCCGATCGGCCCGGTCCGGCGTAGCTGGCTCGGAGCGAGGCGTCCCGGCGCCCCCCGCGGTCTCGGTGGACGGCCGTGGTTGCCCGTCCATGCCGGGGGCTGTCCGTGCTGGCGTCGCCTGGGCTGGTGTCGTCTGGGAGGGGACAGCCGCAGACGGCTCGGTGCCTGGTGGGGCGTGGCGATCGAGGATGGTGGCCGCGGCGTTCGCGGCGAGGCGCAGGAACCAGGCGTGGTCCTCGGGCCGGGTCGACGGGCGTACCAGGCAGGTCAGGGCGCCGGCCAGCAGGGACAGCGGTACCTGCTCGCGCCAGAACTCGACCAGGCTGGAGGCGCGGGCCCAGTCCTCCGCGGCGGCGCGCACCGCGACGATGAAGCTGGCCATCCAGGTGGGAAGCAGCGCCCCGTCGTGTTCCGGGTCTAGCAGCATGTCGATGGCGGCGGTGCGCCCTTGGGGACCGAGCTCGCTGAGGGTCCGCGCCAGCACGTGCAGGACGAGATGGGTCGGGTCGCGGGTGAGCACGGCGTCGGGGGAGTAGCGGGCGAGGTCGATGAGCTGGTAGCTGGCGGCGATCTCGCGCAGCGACGCGGGGACGAGGACGTTCTCCACGTGCAGGTCGCCGTGGGCGCGCCCGAGGAACGTCATCAGCTGCGTGCCGGCGCAGCGGTCCTCGTCGAAGAGCAGGGAGAACGGGTTGGGTAGCGGGCGGTCCTCGCCCTCGACCGTGAGGGTGGCACCGGGATGAGCCTGCGCCAGGCGGTGTACGGCGCCGCCCGGTTCCGCGCGGTGGCCGAGCTGGCGGCGCAGGATGGTCGGCACGTCCAGCTCGGGCAGCCGCAGCGGGCCGGACCACTCGGCGAGGGTCGAGCGGACGACGTCGGCGCCGGCCGCGGCGAACGTGGCGGCGTCGGCGCGCGGCGAGGGAAACAGCGGCCGGCGCCCGCCGGCGTGGGCCGGATCTCCCCCACGGTGGGGCCGCGGGGGGTGCAGCACCGCGTTCAGCAGTGTCTGCAGGGTGACGGGGTCCGACAGGCTGCCGCCCGCGACGCTCTGGAACACATACCACCATCCCTCGCCGCCGAAGACGGGTTCGCGCACGGGCCGGCTCAGATGCGCTCGGGCGAACTGCTCGGCGTCGTGCATGGCGTTCTCGTGCTGGGCGTACTCGCCGGGCCGCGGCTCGCCCGGCTCACCGGCGGCCCGGTCCAGCTTCATCACCAGCTGGCGGGCACCGTGGTGACGGTGCTGCTCGACGACGGCGGCGACGACGGCGCTCGACCGGCCATTGGTCAACCAGCGGACCAGCCGATAGCTGACCCCGGTCTGGACGCACCAGTTCTCCAGCTCGGCCGCGGCCGTCGGATTGAGCCCTGCGCGCAGCCGCTCGTCCAGGCAGGGGGGCATACCAGATCTCCTGAGAACGGACATATGGGATTTTCGGAAAGCTTTCCGGGGTCGGCGGTCGACCCGGGCGCGGATTTCCGGGCAGCCGGCCGTGGGATGACCGGCGCGGTGCCCGCGTCCGCGGGCCACGACCTCTCGCGAACACGACGGTGCAGCGAGAATACCGCTCGACGACGCCGATTCCGGAGCATCCCAGGAGATGCTCCGCACGACTTCCACCGGTAGTACCGGACGGCGGTGGAAGCTTTGTCCGAGCCCGTACACGACCCCTGTCCGACGTTGTCCGGATGTGCCGCCATGGGCTTTGCGAAAGGTGCGTGACACGGTTGTCTTGGTCGCGCCGGACAGGCGTGGTCACCCGCCACCGATCGATCTGCCCCCCGCGCCCGTGTCGCTGGGCGGTGGCGGCGGCGAGCAGTCCGGACTGCGGCCGAAGCGGGCCTTTCCTCGGGGGGAGGCCCGCTTCGGCGTCCCGACGCGCGACCGCCGACCGCGACACCTCGTCGTTGTGTGTGCACCGAGCGGTGCACGTACGACGTTGTACGGCGATGACCAAGAACCTTTTTTCGGCGCCCGGAATGGGTTTATCTCAACACGCTGCGATCGTCTGTGAGCGCAGTGCTTCACCGGGTGCGATAAATGATCGTGAGGTTGGATGGGGGGAACCCGCGACATCGGCGCACCGCGGCAACGTCGAGCCGGATCGCGCATCCGTGCCACCCGATGTTGTCTTGCGGACGCCGTGGCGCTGACGCGGCCGGGCATGGCACTCGCCGACTCGGTCCCGTTCGCCGCGGGCGGGCTGGCCGTCGCCCGACCACAGGCCGCGACGGTACTGCTGCTCGCCCTTGGGGGAGCGCTGCTGTCGGTGCATGGCCGCCTGCTCGACGCGCTGGGCGGCCTGGCGGCCGATCGGATCAACCCGGTCCGGCGGGCAAGCCCGCTGGTGCGCGGCCGGGTACGTCCGGTGACGGTGTCGGTGGCGGCGGGGCTGGCCGGGTTCGCGGTGGCCTTCGCAGCTCTGCTCGCGGCCCCGAGCATTGGCGGTGGACTGGGTTTCGCCCTACTGGTTGCCGTCCGGACCGGATGGGCCGGGTTACGCCGGGTCGCCGGGGCGCCCGCCGTGGCGCACTGGCTGGCCGGCGCGGTGGTGTCCCTGCTGGTGCCGGCGGCTGGTGTGCCGCTGGGCGTGCTCGCCGCCGGCGGCCGACCGGGTGTGGGCGCGTTCGCCCTGGCCGCCGGGTTCGCCCTCGGCGCGGCCGTCACCGATGCGACGGTCGGCGGACTGCGTGACCTGCCGATCGACCGGGTCACGGGCCGGCTCAGCGCGGCGCTGGCCACCGGGGTACGCCTGCGCCGTCCCCGTGGCTTCGACTTTCCGTCGCGGTACGTGGCGGTTGTCTGCGCGGCCCAGGCCGGTCTGCTGCTGGCGGTGTCCCTCGTCGTCGTGCTCGGCCTGGTCGATGATCCGGGCCTGCCCCCGGTGGGGCATGGCGTGGCCGCCTGCGCCGCGCTCACGGCCGCCCTGGTCGCCGCGATCGGCCTCGTCCATCTGCTGCGATCGGGGGCGCCCGGGCTCGACCCGATCCGCTCGCCGTCCCCGCACGGCGGGGGCTTCGCCGTGGTGAATCTGCTCGCCTGTCACCTGGCCGCCGTGGCCTGGCTGCTGACCAGTCCGGGCGATCGTCCGTGGTGGACGTCCGCGCCGGTCATGGCCGGCTGGGTCCTGGCCGCGCTGGTGTGGGCCCGTCCGCGCTGATCGGTCAGCGGGCGGAGTGGGCGGTCAGCCGGGCGAGAACGGCCGAGGTCGGGTGCCCGGGGCCGAGGATCCGGACGCTGCGCTCGTGCGCGTCGACGAGGTCGGCGCGTGCGCTGCCCGCGAGCGGTCCCCGGCCCAGCTCGATCTCGCCCTGGATGCCCAGCGCCGCCAGCGCCCTCGGATGGTCCGCTCCGAGTACCTCTCGGCAGTACGTGACCAGGTCGGTGGCGTACGCCGCGGCCCGGTCCGGCACCGCGCCCCGATGGGCGAGCCGGGTCAGGTGCGCCAGGGTGACCAGCGTCGCCGGATGGGTCGGGCCGAGCGTCTCGACCCGGGCCGTCCACACCGCGCGCAGCGTCTCCTCCGCCTGGCCGAGACGACCCAGCTCCGCGAGCACGTCGCCGATGTTGTTCCGGGTCGTCAGGGTGTCGCGGTGCCAGGGGCCGAGGGTCGCCACGCGTCGCTGGAACGTGCGCGTCAGCAGCTCCAGGGCCTCCTCGACGTGACCCAGCTCCCGTAGTGTCCGGGCCAGGTAGTGCTGCGTGGTCAGGGTGTCGGGATGGTCGGGGCCAAGCAGCCGGATCCGCGCGTCCAGGACGACCCGGAATCCCGGCTCCGCCTCGGCCTGCCGCCCCAGCGCCGCCGTCACCCGGTACAGGTCGTGCTCGGCGGACAGCACATCGGCGTGGTCGTCGCCGAGCAGCGGCCGACCCATGGCCAGGACCGCCTCGTACGCCACGACGGCCTGGGGCAGATGGCCGGTGGCACGCAGGAACCGGCCCGCGCGCGTGGCGGGGGCGAACACCTTCGGTGGCAGCCGCAGGGCGCGGGGCACCTCCCCCGCGTTCCGCGCCGACAGGGCCCGCAGCAGCACGAGAGCCGCGTCGGCGTGGCCCCGCAGCCGAGCCCAGGCCGCCCAGTTCTGCGGATCACGCGGGTCGGCCCGTCCGGTGGCCCGTGCCAACAGCGCCGTGACCGTCTCCAGATAGTCCTCGGCCTGACCCCCGCGCAGCACGACCCGCCGGAAGCTGTCGCGGACCAGCGGATGCAGCCAGATCATCAACGGCGCAGGCGAGGAGTCTGTCTGGCCGGGGACCTGCTGGGGCTGCGCACCCGGCACCGCGGCTGGCACCGCGGCTGGCACCGGAGCTGGCACCGGATCCGCTGCTGCCGGGACGAGTTCGACGAGCCCCTGACCGGCGAGGGCATCGAAGGCGTCCCACAGACCGGTTGGCGCCAGGCCGTCGAACAGCGGTCCGCTGGCCAGCGTCGCGGGGTCGAGCAGCTCCACCGGGACGGGATCGCCCCCGAAGCAGGCGAGCAGGGCCAGCAGCGGCCTGGCCGCGGGCCGTCCCTGATCGGCCAGAACCTGCAGGGAGAGCTCCCACGTGGGCCCGACCAGCGACCGTTCCCGCTCCCGTCCCGGTGCCCGGGCGGAACCGGGGGGGTCAGGCGACGTCGTCTCGCCGAACTCCGGCAGGACCGGCCCGGCCCCGCCGGCCCGCAGGTGCTGCGCGTAGGCGGCAAAGGTGCGCGGCACCTGCGGCCCGCCGAAGGACGCGGGCATCCGTGCCGTGCGGGCCAGGAAGTGCCCGGCGAAGGCCAGCGCCAGGGGCAGACCGCCAAGGCGCCGGCCCAGGGCGCGGGCGTCGGCCGGCGAGCCCGCGCCGGGACCGGTCAGGTCGAGCAGGGCCGCCGCGGCGTCGTCGTCGCTGAGCGTCCGCAGCGGGTGCAGCCGGACCCAGGCGCTCGGGCGTCCCCGGCCGTGGGCCCAGGCCGAGCTGTCCCGGGTGGTGATGACCACCATGCCGCGGGTCCCGGTGAGCCGGCGCAGCCAGCCGGTGCCGTCGAGCAGCTCGCCGCCGGGCAGCGCGAGCTGGGAGGCGGGGTTGTCGACGTTGTCGACCACCAGCAGCCACGGTTCGTCGAGTGCGCGCAGGTAGCGCCACAGCAGGTCGGGCAGGCTACCGTTGCGCAGTTCGTGGCGGGTCGCGCCGAGCTCGACGGCGAGTGCCGTCATCGCCGCCGGCACCGCGCCGATCCCGGTCGCACTGATCCACCAGGTTCGGATGCCCAGGTCGAGGGCCCGCTCGGCGAGGGCGAGCGCGACCGAGCTCTTGCCGACCCCGCCCATCCCGTGCAACACGTGCAGCGCGTCCTGACCGGCCGCCCCGTCCTGACGGACCATCTCGCCCTGACGGGCACCGCCGTCCGCTCCCGGGGCGGGCAGGTGCGCGGACAGGTGGGCGAGCAGGTCGGCGCGGCCGTGCAGCATCCCGATCCGGTCCAGCCGGGCGACTGGCGCCGCGATGGTGATCGTCGGCGCGAGCTCGCCGGGCCCGGTCCCGTTTCCCTCGCCGCCGATCGGGCCGGCCGGCGCCGCGGGGTCGGTTCGCCTCGCGGCGGTGCTGTCGAGGTGCGCCGCGGGTGCGCGCCGCGCCGGCCCACGCCACCGGTCCGACGGACGTGCACGCAGCATCGGACCGGTGGTCCTCGGACCGTCGGTGACCTCGGCGGGCAAGCCCTGGCCGGAACCCTCGACCTCGTCGGCGCCGCCTCGCCGGCCGCGTCGCAGCCGCAGCCAGGTGGCCGTCCAGCTGTCAAGCTCCGCCTGGTCGGACACCCCGCAGACCCGCAGCATGTCGGAGAGCAGGTCCGCGGGCTGTAGGCCGGGAAGATGAGCGCCGCTGAAGTACCCGCCGGCGGTGCTGGCCGGGATGCGTACCCCATGCGCGACCGCGCGGATGCTGAGCCCGGCGCGCAGCCGCACGCTGGTCAGCGCGAGGCCGAAATCGGTGCAGTTCGTGACGGCGTCCAGGTCGATCTCGTCAGACACGCGTACATACCTCAGCCTGGAGAAGCGGGTCATTAGGCGCTTACGTGGCCCAATCTTGCCGTGGCCGGTCGGGAATGGATAGAGGGGTCCCGAATCGGACAGCCACAACCTGGTCCGGTGGCCATCGAACCGGACACCGGCCGTTTTCTCTGACCAGGTTTTTGGGCGCATCCGGTCAGGCGCCACCCCCTGCCCGAGGTGGGCATAGTGGCGGACCATCCCCCAAAAGCCCAGCCATAAATCCGACATTCCGATCAGATAGGACAGGTTGTGAGGCTGGGTCGTCTCGAGGGCACCGCGTTCGCGGCCACAGCCGATCACAACGGCGGCCATGCGAAACTGAGCCCCAGCTGAGGAGGAGCATGCTGACGGTTTCGGGTGATTCCGCACGCGGTTCCCGCGAGACGTCCGTCGGCGCAGCGACGTCCCTCGGGGTCGCGGCACAGGACGAGGGCGCCGGAGATGTGACGGCGGGGCACGTGATCGTGGCGGGGCTGGGCGGTCTTGGCGGGCTGGGGCTGCGGCTGGCCGAGCAGCTGCGGGACTCCGGGGTCGCGGTGGTGGGCCTGGACGACCGGCTGCCCTCCGTCGCACGCCGGCGGATGGAGCGGCTCGGGGTGCGGCTGGTGCTCGAACGCCCGCACGCGCCGGAGGTGCTGCGCGAGGCCGGGATCACCGCGGCGCTGGCGGTGGTCGTCTGCCATGAGACCGACCTGGAGACGTTGCAGACGGCTCTCGTCGTCGTGGACACGGCGCCGGACGTCCGGCTGGTCGTGAACGTCAACAACGCCCAGCTCGGTGACCAGCTCGCCGACGCTCTCGGTCAGGCCCGGGTGCTGAACCTGGCGGAGCTCGCCGGACCGAGCTTCGTCGAGGCGTGCGTGCGCTCCGACGTCACCCATGCCTTCACGATGGACGCCCGGCTCGACGCCGAGGTCTTCGCCGTGATCGAGGAGGAGATCACCGGCCGGGGCGCGTTCCGGACCCGCTACGGTGATCTCACTCCCATCTCGCTGCGCCGATCAGGAGCGCGCGAGGCCGAGGTCTGCCCGCCACGGGACACTCCGCTGCGCCCCGGGGACCGGCTCACGGTGATCGGCCGGCTCGCCGAGTTCGACGAGCGCGGGATGGACGTCTCCGGCCTGCATGACGCGCGGCTGTTCGCCGCCCTCGGGCACGCCGACGATGCCGGTTCGGCGGCGCCCGGATCGCTCGCCCGCGCCTCGCCCCGCTCGGCCGCGCGGCCGTCGGCGGGACCACGCTCCCGGGCCGGGCTGCCGGCCCGGCGCGGGGCGCTGGCCCGGCTGCGGGAGATACGCCTGTCCATCCGGGGGGAGCTCGACCGGCCGTTCCAGCTGGCGATCGCCGCCGTCCTGTCCATCATGATCACCAGCACGGTGGTGCTGTCGCTGACCTACACCGACAACAACAGCGCGGCACCGCCGGGCTTCGGGCCGCTGGAGGCGCTCTACCTGACGGTCGAGACGATGGTCACGGTCGGTTATGGCGATTTCAACTTCGGTGCCGCCGACCATTGGCTGCAGGTCTTCGGCATCGCGCTGATGCTGTTCGGGGCGCTGTCGATCGCGGTGGTGTACGCGTTCATCACCAATGTGATCATCAGTCGGCGCCTGGAACGGGCCCTGGGGCGGGGACGCGCCCGAGCCGTGCGCGGGCATGTGGTGCTGTGCGGCCTGGGCTCGGTCGGGGTCGCGACGATGGACGGCCTGTTGCGCGCCGGGCGCCAGGTCGTCGTCATCGAACGGGATGAGAACAACCGCTACCTGCCCGTCGCCCGGGAACGCGGCGTGCCGGTGATCATCGGGGACGCGACCGTGCGCTCCACCCTGCTCGAGGCGGGCCTGGCCCACGCGACCACGCTCGCCGCGCTCACCAGCGACGGCCTGGCGAATCTGGAGGCGGTCCTGTCCGCCCGGGAGGCATACAAGGAGGTGCGCGGTGCGCGCGCGGCCCGGGAGAACTCCCGTCGTGCCGGCGGACGCTCCTATGGGCGTACACCTGTCGCGGGCGGTGGCGAGGCGGTGGCAGGCGGGCGGAATCGGGGCGATCTGCGGGTGGTGCTGCGGATCGTGGAGACGACGATGGCCGACGAGGTCGAGCGCCGGTTCGGCATCCACACCGCGCGCAGCGCCTCCGACCTGGCCACGCCGTACTTCGTCGGGGTCGCGCTCGGCTACGACGTGCTGAGCACCTTCTACGTGGACCGCACTCCGTTCCTGGTGGCCCGCATGACCGTGAGCGACGGCGGCCAGCTGGTTGGTCCCACACTGCGTGAGCTGGCCACCGGCACCCGCGTGCTCGCCGTGCACCCGGCGGCGGACCGCGTGGGCGGCGGGCAGTGTGACGCGGATGCGGATCTGGATGCGGATCTGGATGCGGATCTGGATGCGGATCTGGATGCGCAGGGCGCGCCGAACTACCGGCCTGGGCGGCATACCCGACTGTGCCCCGGTGACGAGCTGCTTGTCGTCGGCCCAGTGTCCCGCATCGTCCACATGGTTCGCCGCAACCAGCCGCACCGTGATCGCGACCAGTGAGATCGTCGGCGCCGGTGCTCCTGGTGGGCATCCGCGCTGGCACCGGGTGGGACCGCCCGAACAGCCGGAACCGAGAAGATGATCACGAGGTGGGGGCGACGGGGTAGGGGGCGAAGGTGCCGCGGCGTTCGTCGAGGGCGAGGGCGCGGCCGATGGGTGGGAAGGCGCGTTGCGCGCAGTCGGCGCGCTCGCAGACCTTGCAGCCGATGCCGATCGGGACCGCCGCCGCCGGGTCGTCGAGGTCGAGCCCGGTCGAGTAGACCAGCCGGCTGGCGTGGCGCAGTTCGCAGCCCAGGCCGATCGCGAACGTCTTGCCGGGACGGCCGAAGCGGCCGTAGCCGCTGCTGACCGTGCGGGCGATCCAGAAGTAGCTACGTCCGTCCGGCATGCGGGCAATCTGCGTGTGAATACGGCCGGGAGAGGCGAGCGCCTCGTAGACGTTCCACAGCGGACAGGTGCCACCGGCTCTGGAGAAATGGAATCCGGTGGCGGACTGCCGTTTCGACATGTTCCCGGCCCGATCAACCCGGATGAACGAGAACGGCACGCCGCGGGCATGCGGGCGTTGCAGCGTGCTCAGCCGGTGGCAGATCGTCTCGAATCCCATGCCGAAATGCCCGGAAAGGCGTTCGACGTCGTAGCGGAACTGCTCCGCGGTGGCCCGGAACTGCTGGTAGGGCAACAACAGGGCGGCGGCGAAGTAGTTTGCCAGGCCGATGCGGGTCAGGGCGCGGGCCGGCGGGCCGCTCGGCATGCCCTCGTCGGTGAGGCGGGTGATCAGATCGTCGAACTCGGTGAGGCCGAGCTGCAGCGCCATCCGGAAGGCCCGTTGCCCGGGATGCAGATGCCGGGACAGGGTCAGCACGCCGGTCTGCGGGTCGAACCGGTACAGCTCGTCGCGGCCGAGATCGCGCCCGGCGTCCCCACCGGCGGCGCCGGTGGGTGCCGCCTGCGGCTCGCGGACGTGCACGCGCACGCCGTGCATGGCGAGGCGCTCGGTGAGGACTGCGTGCAGATGGCCCTGGGCCAGGCCCAGCTCGCCGGCGAGCTGCTCGGCGGCCACGTCCAGGTCATCGACGTAGTTCTGCCGTTGGTAGAAAAAGTCGCGGACCTCCTCGTCCGGCATCGGCACCGCCGCGGATCGGGCGCTCGGGGCGGATCCGGACGGGTGCGGATCGCGCTCGCCGGTGAGAGCGGCCAGGCGCTCGCCGGCCTGGCGGTAGCGGCGATGCAGCATGATCAGGGCATGGGCGGCCTGGGGCAGCTGCTCGGCGAGCTGGGTGACCTCGGTGTCGGACACACGCAGGCCGGCCGCGCCCAGGCCGATCGTGGCATCGGAGAGCACCTCCCGGACCTCGGCGATCAGACGGGTCACGTCCGGCGCGGCGAAGAAGCCGGCATCGACACCGAACGCCTCGGTGATGCGTAGCAGGACCGGGACGGTGAGCGGCCGGGAGTTGCGCTCGATCTGGTTCAGGTAGCTCGGTGAGATGCCAAGGAGGCGGGCCAGTTCGATCTGGCTCATCGCCCGCTCTTCGCGCAGTTCCCGCAGCCGGCTCCCGACAAACGTCTTCTGCATCGGCATCCTCCTGATGGAAGGATAGAGCATCCGCTGCCAATCTGCCATTCGCAAAATTTGCCAGAGTGGGCCTCGGGATTCGCAGAACTTGGCTCGTTGGTCGGGTCGACTCGAGGGAATGACTCTGTCAGTTTCGGTGCCTAGGGTGCCGTGCGAAGACGCGGACACGGATGGATACGGGGCAGGGAGGCCGAGATGGCCGGGACCGACATGGCGAACACCGGACTGGCGACCACCGGACTGGCGACCACCGGGGCGGAAGCAGCGGGAGGGAATGGGAGTTCCACGGCGAGCGGAACGGTCGGGGGACAGGCCGTCCGGGCTGAACGGGGCGGTACGACGGAGCGTGAGCTGGCCCGCCGCTGGGCGACTGATCCGCGGTGGGCCGATGTCGCGCGTACCTACTCCGCCCGGGATGTCCTGCGCCTGCGCGCCAGCGTCGTCGAGGAACACACCCTGGCCCGTCTCGGTGCGGAGAAGCTCTGGCGGTTGCTGCAGGAGAACGACTACATCCACGCGCTCGGAGCGCTTACCGGTAACCAGGCGGTCCAGCAGGTGCGGGCCGGCCTGAAGGCGATCTATCTCTCGGGCTGGCAGGTCGCGGCCGACGCGAACCTGGCCGGACAGACCTATCCCGACCAAAGCCTCTACCCGGCGAACTCGGTGCCGGCGGTCGTCCGCCGGATCAACAACGCGCTGCTACGCGCCGACCAGATCGCGCGGGCGGAAGCCTTTGACGCCGCCCCCGAGGCGTCCCGTGCCGCCGCGGCACCTGGCGCCGGGGTGGTGCGCGGTGCCGCCGTGGTGCCCGGCCCGGCGAGGCCGCGGGCGGCCTCCGGGCCGGCGCAGGCAGCGGGGTCCGCGGCCGGGGCGACGGACTGGCTGGCGCCGATCGTCGCCGACGCCGAGGCCGGATTCGGCGGTGTTCTCAACGCCTACGAGCTGATGAACGCCATGATCGCCGCCGGTGCCGCCGGGGTGCACTGGGAGGACCAGCTCGCCGCGGAGAAGAAGTGCGGCCATCTGGGCGGGAAGGTGCTCATCCCGACCGGCCAGCACATCCGCACGCTCAACGCCGCGCGGCTCGCCGCCGATGTCGCCGACGTGCCGAGCATCATCATCGCCCGCACCGACGCCCAGGCCGCGACGCTCATCACCAGCGACGTCGACGAGCGGGACCGGCCGTTCGTCACCGGCGAGCGCACCGCCGAGGGGTTCCACCGGGTGCAGACGGGTCTGGCCCCGTGCATCGCCCGGGGCCTGGCCTACGCGCCGTACGCCGACCTGCTCTGGATGGAGACGTCCACCCCCGATCTCGAGGTCGCCCGCCGCTTCGCCGAGGGCATCAAGGCGCGCTATCCCGACCAGCTGCTCGCCTACAACTGCTCGCCGTCGTTCAACTGGCGCGCGCACCTGGACGACGCCACCATCGCCAAGTTCCAGCGTGAGCTCGGGCATATGGGATATGCGTTCCAGTTCATCACCCTGGCCGGATTCCACGCACTGAACCACTCGATGTTCACCCTCGCCCACGGCTACGCCCGCGACGGCATGACCGCCTACGTCGACCTGCAGGAACGCGAGTTCGCCAGCGAGGTCGACGGCTACACCGCCACCCGCCACCAGCGCGAGGTCGGCACCGGCTGGTTCGACCTGGTCAGCACGGCCGTCAACCCCACCTCCGACACGGTCGCTCTGCGTGGCTCCACCGAGGAGTCCCAGTTCGCGTGACCGCTGCTATCATCGCCGCTGTGAAGCGCGCCGTTTCTGTGACGACGACGCCGGAGTCCGTCCCGGCGCGCTGACACGTTGACGTCCAGTCGAAGCCCCGGGGCGAGTGCCCCGGGGCTTCGCCATGAGGGCACCCGCCTCGCCACGTCCGCGAGGAGCCCACCATGCCCGACCAGTCGGCCCCCGACCAGTCCGCCTTCGACCCGTTGGTGCACGACCATCGGCGGCTGGGGCGGGAGCTGGGGCTGTTCGACACCGATCCGCTGATCGGCGCGGGCCTGCCGTACTGGCAGCCGGACGGTGCCGTCATCCGTCAGGTGCTCGAGGACTACATCCGTACCGCGGAGCGGCGGGCCGGCTACCGGCATGTGTACTCGCCGGTGCTCGGCAAGCGGGAACTCTACGAACTGTCCGGCCACTGGTCGCACTACCGCGACGACATGTTCCCGCCGATGGACGTCGGCGGTGAGCAGCTCGTCCTGCGCCCGAGCCTGTGCCCGCACCACGCGCTGATCTACCGGTCGCGCGGGCGCAGCTACCGGGAGCTGCCGCTGCGACTCGCCGAGGTCGGCGGCATGTTCCGGGCGGAGCGCTCCGGCGTGCTCGGCGGGCTGACCCGGGTCCGCGCCATCCAGCTCAACGACGCGCACATCTTCGCCACCGTCGACCAGGTCGCCGGCGAAGCCGCCGCGGCCCTTGTCATGATCCGCGAGGCGTATGCGGCCATGGGCCTGACCGCAGCTCGTTACCGGCTGTCGCTGCCCGGCCCCGGCGGCAAGTACGTGGCCGCGCCCGAGCTGTGGGAGCGGTCGACCGCGCTGCTGCGGGAGGTCCTTGAGCACGCCGGTGTCCCCTATGAAGCGGTGGAGGGCGAGGCCGCCTTCTACGGCCCCAAGATCGACGTGCAGGTCGCCGACCCCGTCGGCCGGGAGTCGACCCTGTCCACCGTCCAGATCGACTTTCATCAGCCGGAACGCTTCGACCTGCGCTACACCGGAGCCGACGGCGGTGCGCACCGTCCCGTGATGATCCACCGCAGCATCATCGGCTCGATCGAGCGGGCCGTCGCCTGTCTGCTCGAACATCACGGCGCCGCGCTTCCGACCTGGCTCGCTCCCGTCCAGCTGATGATCCTCCCCGTCACCGACGCCGAGCTCCCCGCCGCCGAAGCGCTGGCCCGCCGCTGCCTCGAAGCCGACCTCGACCTGCGCACCGAGATCGCAGCCCCCGACCGCGGCTCGTTGGGCGCCCGCATCCGCGCCGCCCGCAATATCCCCTACCAGGCCATCCTCGGCCCCGCGGAGATCGTCACCGGCCAGGTCGCCCTGCGCCGCCGTGACGGCCACCGTCTCGCCCCCGAACCCGCCGAGGCAGCTCTGGCGCGCGTCCGTGCCGACACCATGGCTCGTCGGCTCCGGGCCGAAGAATGGTGATTTCTCATCGCGACGCTTCGTCCCCTCAGCTCAGAGCCGCCCGGAACCGGCCGCCCTGTCGGCCGGCCTTAGCAGAGTCGCCGTCCGCGTTCCTGACGTCGTCCACGGCTGGGCCGCACCGTCGCTGCTGGCCGTGGCGAGGGTGGCGCCGTCGGGGGAGAACGCCGGGCTGGCGAAGCCGCCACCGAAGTCGTCATCGCCCGCGCACCGCACGTGAGCCACTATCCGAGTTCGCCGGTGGAGCCGTCGGTGAGCTCGCGCAGGATGTCGGCGTGGCCGGTGTGGCGGGCGATCTCCTCGACCATGTGGACGTAGATCCAGCGGACCGAGACCTGGCCGAGTTCCGGTTGGGGGACGACATCGTCCAGGGTGAAGCCGGCCGCCGACGTGCGCGAGTGGGCGCAGGCACGGTCGTAGTCGGCCAGCGCCGCCTCGAGGGTGTCGGCGGGGTCCAGATCCCAGCTCGACGGTGGCTCGGCGTCGGCCCGATCAGTCGGATCAGCCCCGCCGGCCTCGGCCCCGCCGGCCTCGGCCCCGCCGGCCTCGTTGGCCCGCTCCTCCTCGTCGATGGCGGGGTTGGTGAGGCGGTGGAACCAGTTGCGCTCGACCTCGATGAGGTGGCGGACCAGGCCGGTCAGCGTGGTCCGCGAGGGCAGCACGCGGCGGGCGGCGTCCTCGTCGCTGACGCCGCGCACCTTGTGCACGAAGACGTCCCGGTAGAAGTCGAGAAACGACTCGAGCACCTCCCGCTCGCCGGCGGTGCTGGCCCGCATCACCCGCAGCGTCGGCGGACGGGGCGACGGTTCGGTCATGGCCTGCGCTCCTCAAGGATGCGGGTCCCTTGCTGGTCCCGCGCTGGTCTCGTGCTGGCCCGACGGGCGCTCTCGCCGCGGATGCGGGTATTCGGGTGTCGGGTGTCGCTGTTACGGCACGGTCCTGCGTGGCCCGGGCGATGCCGGACGGTTCGTGCTAGCGTCCGGCCCGTTGCCGTAGGTGACAGAACCATCATCTCGTCCGCCTGGGCGGCCGATCGCGGGCCCCACCGGCGGCGTGCCGCGTGATGGTCGAACGGCACTCGTGGACCTGCCGGGGCCGTGGACGGGGAGGTGGGCTGTGCCGGACACGGGGCTGAGCGACGAGCAGGAGGCGCTGCGGCGCACGGTCGCCGAGTTCGCCCGTGAGGTGGTCGCGCCGGTGGCCGCACGGCATGACGAGGAGCGGTCGTTCCCGTACGAGGTCGTCGCGGGCATGGCGACGATGGGGCTGTTCGGGCTGCCGTTCCCCGAGGAGTACGGCGGGATGGGCGGCGACCTGTTCTCCCTGTGTCTGGCGATCGAGGAGCTGGCCCGGGTCGACTCCTCGGTCGCGATCACCCTGGAGGCCGGCTGCGGGCTCGGCGCCATGCCGATCTACCGCTTCGGCACCGAGGCACAGCGCCGACGCTGGCTGCCGGCGCTGTGCGCGGGGGAGGCACTCGGCGCGTTCGGCCTCACCGAACCGGAGGCGGGCAGCGACGCGGGCGGTACCCGCACGTCCGCCCAGCTGGTGGACGGCAGCTGGGTCGTCAACGGGTCGAAGGCGTTCATCACGAACTCGGGAACCAGGATCACCTCACTGGTCACCGTCACCGCTCGGACCAGCCCCGCCGGTGGCGACGTGACCCACGGCGGTGAGATCAGCGCGATCGTGATACCGGTGCCGAGTGACGGGCTCGAGGTGGGACCGGCGTATTCGAAGGTCGGCTGGCATGCCAGCGACACCCATCCGCTGACGTTGACGGACGTGCGCGTCCCCGCCGACCATCTGCTCGGCGAACGCGGCCGAGGCTACGCGAACTTCCTCGCGATTCTGGCCGAGGGGCGCATCGCGATCTCGGCGCTGGCGGTCGGGCTCGCGCAGGGCTGTGTCGACGAGTCCATCGCCTACGCCCGTGCCCGCCGGGCGTTCGGCCAGCCGATCGCGTCCCACCAGGCCATCGCCTTCACGATCGCCGAGATGGAGGCGCGTACTCATGTCGCCCGCACCGCCTACTACGACGCCGCCGCCCGGGCGCTCGCCGGCCGTCCGTTCGCCAAGGAGGCGGCGATCGCGAAACTGGTCAGCAGCGCCGCAGCCGTCGACAACGCCCGTGCTGCCACCCAGATCCACGGCGGCAACGGCTTCATGAACGAATATCCGGTCGCCCGGCACTGGCGGGACAGCAAGATCCTCGAGATCGGCGAGGGCACCAGCGAGATCCAGAAATTGCTCATCGCCCGCCACCTGGGCCTATGATCGCCGGATGACCCACGACGGAGAAACGCCCAACAGCACGCGGCGACGTGTCGAACAGCGGGGACTCTTCTTCGACGAACTCGAAACCGATGTCGTCTACGCGCACCGCCCGGGACGCACCGTCGGCGAGGCCGACAACACGCTGTTCAGTACCCTGACGATGAACGCTCAGGCCCTGCATCTCGATGAGGCGTGGAGCGCGACCCAACCGTTCGGCACTCGTCTGGTGAACAGCATGTTCACCCTGTCGGCGCTGGTCGGCCTGTCGGTCAGCCAGCTTACTCAGGGAACCACCGTGGCCAATCTCGGCTTCGGCGAGATCCGCTTTCCCGCACCGGTGTTCCACGGCGACACCCTTTACGCCGAGACGGTCGTCCTCGACAAACGGGCTTCCCGCAGCCGCCCTGGAGAGGGCATCGTCACCTTCGAGCACACCGCCCGCAACCAGCACGGCGCGGTCGTCGCGGTCGCCGTCCGCACCGCGCTGATCCTGCTCCAGCCCCCGAGCTGAGTGCGCGTCAGGCGCGGCCGGCCGCGGCCGCGGACTCAGGCGTCTGCCGCGCGGCGGAGCTCGCCGATGTCCAGCTTGGACATCTTGAGCATGGCCTCCGTCGCTCGCCGAGCTCGACCTGGATCCGGATCGCCGAGTAGCTCTCCGAGAGCTGTCGGCACGATCTGCCAGGACACGCCGAAGCGGTCCTTGAGCCAGCCGCACTGACTCTCGCTGCCACCATCAGCCGTGAGCGCCTCCCAGTAGAGATCGATCTCGGCCTGCGACGAGCAGAACACCTGCAGGGAGAACGCCTCGGTCTGCGGAAACTGCGGGCCGCCGTTGAGCGCGACGTACTCCCTCCCCTCCAGCTCGAACTGGACGGTCATCGCCGTGCCCTCGGGCCGCATGCCGCCGGGCCCGTAGCGGCTGACGTTCGTGATCCGCGAGTTCGGGAACAACGACGTGTACAGCTGCGCGGCCGGCTCGCCCTGATCGTCGAACCACAGACAGGGGGTGATGGGCGGCATCAGAGGAACCTTTCCGTCGTCACTGTCCTGGGCAGCTCGGACCTACTTGCATCCGATGGGCAGACCGGTAGCGTGCCGCTCCGACAGTTCTGCCGTCCTCACGGCTCCCGCCGTCGCGGGGGTCACCGGTCGTCCGGTTGATCGGCCGCCGGAGTTCATAGCGTCCGGCATCCCAGATCGCGGGCTGTCGCCCTGTCCATCGGACGCCGTGGAACGACGCCGGCGGAAGCGGTCAGGGGCGGAAGCGGTCGGGGTCGGCGGCGGCCCAGTCCGCGAGCCAGCCTGCCGGCGCCGTGGCGAGCAGCTCGCCGGGTCCGAGCCAGTCATAGAGCTCGGCGTAGCTGAAGGTGTCGGTGTGGGTGAGGCGGCGCATCAGCATGCCGGGGTGCAGGTCGCCAGGCGTGGCACAGCCCAGCGACGCCATCACCTGGACGGCGCTGGCGACGGCGGCCTGCTGGTAGCGGCGGACCCGCTCACCCTTGTCGGCGACGTCGAGCGCGCGGGCGCGCCGCGGATCCTGGGTGGCGACGCCGGTGGGGCAGGTGTTGGTGTGGCAGCGCTGCGCCTGGATGCAGCCGACGGCCATCATCATCGCCCGCGCCGAGTTGAGGTAGTCGGCGCCCTGGGTGAGCCGTTTGACGATGTCCACGCCGGTCGCGACCTTGCCGCTGGCCCCGATCCGGACCCGGTCGCGCAGGCCCACGCCGACGAGTGCGTTGTGCAGTGTGATCAGGCCTTCGGTGAGCGGGGTGCCGACGTGGTCCTCGTACTCGAGTGGGGCGGCGCCGGTACCGCCTTCGGCGCCGTCGACGACGATGAAGTCCGGGGTGACGCCTTCGGCTACCATCGCCTTGCAGATCGCCAGGAGCTCACGCCGGGAGCCGACGCAGAGTTTGAATCCGGTGGGTTTGCCGCCGGCGAGCTCCCGCATCCGCGCGACGAACAGCACCAGTTCCCGCGGGGTCGAGAACACCCGGTGGCCGGGCGGGCTCACACAGGTCACCCCGGCGGGCACCCCGCGGGCGGCCGCGATCTCGGCACTGACCTTCGCCGCCGGCAGGATGCCGCCAAGACCCGGTTTGGCGCCCTGACTGAGTTTGAGCTCGACCATTCGTACCGTCGGCAGCGACGCCTTGTCCTTGAACCGCGCGGGGTCGAAGTCGCCGTCCGGGGTGCGTGCCCCGAAGTAGCCGCTGCCTATCTCCCACACCAGATCGGCGCCATAGCGCAGGTGATGGTCGGTCAGGCCTCCCTCGCCGGTGTCGTGGGCGAAACCACCTGCGGCGGCACCCCGGTTCATGGCCAGTACCGCGTTCGCCGACAGCGATCCGAAGCTCATCGCGGAGACGTTGAGCAATGCGATGTCGTAGGGCTGCGTGCAGTCGGGTCCGCCGACCCTTACCCTCGGCGGCGGCGCGTCCGGCGCGACCGCCAGCGGCGCCGTGGAATGGGGCAGGAACTCGTACCCGACGGCGTTGACGTCACGTTCCGTGCCGAACGCCTGGTCACTGTGGATGCCCTTGGATCGCTCGTACACGCTGGTGCGCACGTCCCGGCCGAAGGGCGTGCCGTCGTAGTTGCGTTCGATGAAGTACTGCTGGATCTCGGGCCGGATGTGCTCCAGTGCGAACCGGAGGTGCCCGGCGACCGGATAGTTGCGCAGAATCGCGTGCCGTCGTTGCGTCACATCGTGCACGGCGAGGACCAGTCCGGCGGCGAGCACACCGACCGCGATCCACCAGCCCGCGCTCCACAGCAGCGCCGCGACGGTCGCTGCCGCGAGGGCTGCGACCAGACCGGCGACCATGCCCACGGGGAACATCGTGTCGGTGGTCCTCTCCTGCGTGCGTTTCCGCGACGCTCGGAGCCGCTCGGCGGGCCCCTGGCTCCCGTCAGCGGGACTTCGCGCCGTCGCCCAGGAAACGACGCTATATCCCACGGCGTGGGCGATGTCGGGTGTCGTTGCGACGGTATGCCTCGGGCGTCGGACCGGCCGCGCGGCGGCGTCGGGCCGATCGGGGATCCGCGTCGGACGGTCACGAACGGCGCTTCCCGTGTGATCTGGATGTCCCGGATGACGCGGCGGTCAGGAGGGCGCGTAGCGCGGGGACGACGTCTTCGGGCTGGTCGACCGGCCGCACCGTCGGCAGTGACCCGTCGCCCGTGTCGATCGGCCAGGTGCCCAGCCCGAGCACTGGACGACCGGTGCGCAGGGCCAGGCTGATCTCGCTGAGTGTCCCCCAGCTGCCGCCGATGGCCACCACGGCATCGCTGGCGCGGACGATCAGGCCATTGCGCAGTTCGCCAAGGCCGGTGGGGATGCTGACCGTCAGGTCCGCGTTCCCTTCGCGACGAGAGGTTCCGGGCAGCAGGCCAATTGTCATCCCGCCGGCCTGTACGGCCCCGCGGCACGCGGCGGCCATCACCCCGCCAAGCCCACCGCAGACCAGCGCCCAGCCTGCGCCGGCCAGTGCGCGACCGATGGATTCGGCCGCGTGCAGCTGGCTGGGGTCCGCATTGCCCGGTCCCACCACACCGATGTAGATCCTCTCCTCTGCCTCGTCTGTCTCGTCTCGATTCATGGCACGATCATCGGCCACGAGGTGCCGTTGGTCCGGTAGATCTCGCCCCACAGCTTGGTGCCGCGGCGCCTGCTGTGTCGTCTGCCGCCGACTGGGCCACTCGGTGCGAGGCCAGGTCGGCGGCAGGCGATCCTGATGCGGCCCTATGCTCCCGGAACGCGGTCCAGGAAACCGCTGACCGAGCGGATCCGCCCGTCTTCGGCGAGGCTTACGACGTCGAACCCCGCCACGGGCGCCGATCCGTCGGCCCGAGAGACGAGCTCCCAGCCGAACCTGGCGAGATCATGATGGGAATCCGGCCTGTTGGCGGGCCTGAACTCGAATGCGGGGAACTGCGCCTGGGCGCCCCGGATCGCCGCGGCGATTCCCTCATGGCCGGTGACGTCGACCAGCGGATCGGTGTAGGCCGCGTCCTCCGTGAACGCTGCGGCCACCGCCTTCTCCAAAGCGTCGCCCGAGGCGTTCCAGGCGGCGAAATAACGGTCAATGGACTTCTCGTGCGTCGGCACCGGCAATACCTCCTGAGCTGTTTCCATGCGCCCACAGTGCCGCATGGTCTGGAGGTCGTCGATTACCTGCGAGGTCATCGACGCGGCCCGCGATGTACCGACCGGACCTGTCGACCCGGCTACCCACGGAGTCGGATGAGCGTGTTTGGTCAGGGCACCGGAACCGGCGCTGGAACCGGTACCGGCTGCGGCGCAGGGGGTCCTGTGTAACGGGCGGACGGCCGGATGATGCGGGGGTCGGCGGCCTGCTCGAGGATGTTCGCCGTCCACCCGATCGTCCGGGCGACGGCGAACGTCGGCGTGAACATCTCCCGAGCCAGGCCGCACCGCTGCATCACGACCCCGGCGTAGAACTCGACGTTGGTGTGCAGCTCCCGCCCTGGTTTGAGCTCGGCAAGCAGCTCGACCACCCGCCGCTCGACCTGTTCGGCAAAGGCGACCAGCTTCCCGCCGAACTCCTCGGCGATCCCGCGCAACATCCGGGAGCGTGGATCCTCGGTGCGATACACCGGATGGCCAAAGCCCATGATCCGATCGCCGGCCAGAACATGCTCACGGATCCAGGGATCGATGCGCTCGGGAGTACCGATCGCATCCAGAGTGTCGAGCGCCCGACTTGGCGCTCCGCCGTGCAGCGGGCCGGACAGCGCTCCGATCGCGCCGACGACGCAGGCCACCAGGTCCGCGCCGGTTGAGGCGATCACCCGGGCAGTGAACGTGGAGGCGTTGAAGCCATGGTCGATCGTGCAGATCAGGTACCGCTCGATGGCCCTCACCTGGGCTGAGGTTGGCTCCGTGCCAAGCAGCATCCACAGGTAGTTGGCGGCGAACGAAAGGTCGTCGCGGGGCGCCACGAGCGCCAGGCCGCGCTCGATCCGATGCAATGCCGCCACGACGGTGGGGGTGACCGCGCCGACCAGCAACGCGTCCTCGACGCGGGTGGCCGCGTCGATGTCGTAGAGCGGCGCCACGCCGCGCGCGGCGCCGATGAGCGACAGCGCCGTGCGCAGCCCGTCGAGCGCGCCGCCGCCCCGGCCCGCCCGCACCAGCGCGGGCAGGACCTCGGCGACCTCGGACGGGATGTGCCGCAGCGGCGTCACCCGGGCGGCGAAACCGGCGCGGGTGGCCTCGTCGGGCAGCTCGCCGAGCAGCATGAGATGCCATACGTCCTCGAAGCTGCGGTGCTCTGCCAGCTCGATCGCCGAGTACTGGCGGTAGTGGTAGAAGCCCTCACGGCCGCGGACGTCGCCGAGCGACGTCCTGGTGACGACCAGTCCCTTCAGCCCGGGCGGTGCCTCCTCCGTGGACGCGCCCCTGGCTGGGCGCGGTGCGCCGGCCGGCGCGGACGCATCGGCCGATGCGGCTGTGGCGGGAACCCCGGCGACGTCGTCGCGCGGGTCGCCGCCCGCGGCGTTCGTTGTGATCACCATGTTGACTCGCCTCCTCGTGGTCAATAATTGATCCAGTCATGTCGGAAGTCAACATTGATTTCAGTCAACGTGAACCAGTACGCTCGGTCGGGCGGAGCTCGGTGAGGCTCCCCCCGTCAAGGTTCGCCCGTCGTACGGCATGGGAGTGGGGTTGGGTAGATCGGCCGCCACCTGATGGCGGGGCGGTGGCGCAGCGGATGCGGTAACTGAGGACGCGGAAGGAGAGGTTGTGGACGACGAGCGGACGCGGCTGACCTCGCGGGAGGTCGCTGAGCGGCTCGACGTCAAGATCGAGACGGTCTACGCCTACGCAAGTCGCGGGCTGCTGCGCAGCCGGCGTGAGCCGGGCCGCAGGGGCAGCACCTTCGATTCCGCCGAAGTGGAGAGGCTCCGCGGCGGCGGGCGTGGGAGTCCGCGCGGCGAGATCGTGTCGCGTGCCGGGGCGTACGCGCCCATCGAAATCGTTCCCGATCTGGACGGTGACATCGTCGGAGGTCGCGCCGGAGCGTGGACGGATGCGACCGGGGCGCGCGCTGCCGGAGCCACCGCACCCCAGGAGGCGGACCGGTCGGGGGGTGCTGAGTCAGGCCTGCCCGCCGTGCGCACCCGGCTGACGGTTATCCAGGACGGTCGGCTCTACTACCGGGGCGCCGAAGCGGTCGACCTGGTGGCGCGCCACTCGTTCGAGCGGATTGCCGGCTGGCTCTGGCACGGTCAGCTTGAGCGCGTGGCACCCTTTACCGTGCCCGCCGCGCTGGCCGCGACGCTGCGTCGGGTCGATGATGTCGTGCCGGCGCGCGCGAGGCTGACGGACCGACTGCGGATAGCGGTCTCCATGGCGGCGGCGAGTGACCCGTTGCGCTTCGACCTGCGGGAGAACAGTGTTCTGCTCACCGCCCGGACTCTGGTCGCGGCCCTCGTGGAGGCGCTCCCGCCGCGCAACGACGCCGAGGAAGCCGCGCACGAGGCCTCTGCCAGCACGCTTGACAGCGGTGACCGGACTCCCCCGCTGGCCGAACGGCTCTGGAGTCGGCTTGCGGGAATGCCGAGCGACCCGGCGGCACTCGCCTGTCTCGACCAGGCGTTGGGTCTTCTCGCCGATCATGACCTTGCGGTGTCCACGTTCGCCGCTCGCGTCGCGGCCTCGGCGCGAGCGGACCCGTACGCGGTGGTCGCCGCAGGGCTTGCCGCGCTCGACGGCCCACTGCACGGTGGTGCGAGCCGGCTGGCCCACCGCCTCGTCTCGGAGGTACTGCAGGGAAACGACGCCGTCAGCGTGCTCTCCGAACGGCTACGCGCGGGACAGCCGGTGCCGGGCTTCGGACACCCGGCCTATCCCGACGGAGACCCACGGGCGACCGCCCTGCTTCAGGCGCTGAGCGGGGTTTCGGCGGCAGAAGGCGCGCTTGCCGCCGCTCACGAACTGGTCCAGGCCGCCGGACGGGACCGTGCGCTTGCGCCGAATGTCGACCTGGCTCTCGCCGTGCTCACCCTGGCCGCGGGCATGCCCGCCGAGGCCGGTGAAGTGATCTTCGCGGTGGCGCGGACGACCGGATGGCTGGCCCACGCGTTGGAGGAGTACCAGGAGCGCCCCCTGCGCCTGCGCCCGCGCGGGCTGTACATCGGGCCACCGCCGGCGGTGCCACCGCACTGACAGGTCGATGACCAGCACCTCGATGGGGCGGACCGGCCGTCCCCCGGAACGGGGCACCCGCGAGGAGCGCGGGGCCGTTCGGCCATACTGTGTGCCGTTTCCCCACCCTGGGCGCCCCCGCGGGCCCTTGGTCCGGCGTGCCACCGCGAGACGGTGGGTATCACGGAGGCCTCTCATGCCCGTACGGTCGCGGCAGCTCGGTGTGCTCGCCATGATCATCTCTGTGATTCTTCTGCTGTCCGGTTGCTCAGGATCGTCGGGCGACGGAGGTGATGGTGACCTGAACCTCGTCCACCAGGGACAGCTGACCATCGCGACGAGTTCGCCGCCAGATACCCCCTGGTTCGCCGACGGCCAGCCCACGAACGGCCGCGGATTCGAGAGCGCCCTCGCCTACGCCATCGCCGCAGAACTTGGCTTTTCGGCTGACAAGGTGCACTGGATAACCGTGCCGCACGCCGACGCGGTCGCGGCCGGAAAGAAACCCTTCGACTTCGACATCGACCATATGGCGATCACTTCGCGGCTCCTGCGGACCGTCGACCTCAGTGCCGGCTACTACACGGTCCCGATGACCGTGGTGGCGTTGCGGACCTCCCGCATCGCGCAGGTGACAACCCTGGCCGGGCTCAAGGACGCCAAGCTGGGTGTTCCGGCCGGTGCCACCGGCCAGGAGACGATCGCCCAACGCATCGCACCCGTGCAGGAGCCTGCTGTCTTCACCGATGCGAACGATGCGGCCGAAGCGATGGAAAACGGGCCGATCGATGGCATCGTCGTCGACTTCGTGACGGCGTTCCAGCTGGCCCACACTGTTCCGAATGCTTTCATCCTCGGCCAGTTCCCGGGAGCGGAACCGCAGGATCAGCTCGGCATGGTGTTCGAGAAGGGAAACCCGCTGGCGCAGAGTGTGAATGACACGCTCACGCGGCTCCGTCGGTCCGGTCAGCTTCTGCAGATCGCGGGTCAGTGGCTTGGCGCCGAGGCCGGAGCACCCGCACTGCAATGATCCGCGGCGGTGGCGGCTTATGGTGCCATCACCAGCGGCCCCACCAGCGCGGGACATCACGTGGAGCGACCAACTCGGTGCGACGCGTGAATCGGCGTGGTGGGGGTGGGGGGCCGCGCGGGCACCGAACCGGGCAGCGGCCTTGTCTCACCCGGGCCCGCGGACAATGTCAAGATCGGACAGTGTCGGGACAGGGGCGGCCTGGTCCGGCAGGTGGGTGGGGGTGCGGCAAAATGTCGCTACTGGAATGTTGCGAAACGTCCGCCAACCCGTAACCATGTTGGCCCGTGATGACCTATGACGATGTCCTGCAGGTGTCAGATCCAGTCGAGCGGGCCAGGCTCGCGGACCAGCTGATGTGGGCGGACCATCCGCGACGACTTGAGCTACGCACAGTACGCGGCATCGCTCTGCGAGAGGCGCTTGATTCCGGGCTCGATGCGGGGGACATCGCTCGCCGCCTCGTGGTGACGGTGGCGGATCTGAGCTGGATGGCCGCACCAGCATCGCCTGCCGCGGCCTGAGCGGCGGGGAGGTCGGACAACGGCGTCCGTCCCCCCGGTGGGGTTCTGCGTCACGCCACAGCTGGTGGAGCGCACCTTCTCGTCAATTTCGTCCAGTATTTTCGGAACCCGTGCGAGCGTCCTCGGGTACGGCGTGACCGTTCCGCCGGTACCCATGGTGAGAGGTGACGCGGCCCTCTACTGCCCGGGTTCGCCGGTGTAGAAAGATCCTCTCTTGATCTGCGGGTTTGGACTCGGTTGGTTTTCTGGGGCTCTGACCTGCGTCTTTTCGATGCGTGGTGTCCATCCATGGTCGGGTGGGGTGTTGGCCGGCGGAGCCAGGCCGGGCGCACGAGACGCCAACCGCCCGGCTTTCTGACCATGTGCCTATCGCAGGTTTATCTGCCCGTGAGTGTCGAGCAGCGCCGACGTGAGCCTGTGCGCCGCGGCCGTGACCATGTCGCGAGGCGAAGGTCCGGTGGCCGCGAACCATGCCGGGCATCGGCCGGCCGACCAGCCGACCCGGACTGTTACCGGCGCGAGTGGGCTCGTGGGTGGCGGGACCGGAGCCGTGCGTGAGCGTGGGAACCGACCCGCTGGAGACGCCGAGCTGATGATCGGCATGGCGGGATGCGCCTCGCTTGACGCAACCCTGGGATCACGAGACCCGCGGCGGCGAGAACCAGGTCCGATCAGCACCGGGTGACGGCGCAGATGCAGTCCGGGTGTGCCGTTGGTCAGGGGCGGCCGGCTGAACGCCGCGCGAACACGGCTGTGCCGCGCGAACACGACTGTGCCGCTGAACACGGCTGTGCCGGGCCAGGGAGCGGGAGGCCGGCCCGGAGGGAGACGGGCCGGTTCGAGGAACAGGACATCGACCCGGGATGGGCCAGCCGGCCCAAGGAAGACAGGCTGGTCCGGAAAGGGGGGCGCCGGTTTCATGGCCAGGGGATCGTCGGTGTGCCGAGCGGCCTCCGTCAATGCCGGGGTAAGGGTACGGATCGTGGCGGGCCAGGCGGCCGGGACGCCGCGAATGCCGGTCGGATGGCTGGTGTCATCACGGTGGTGGGCAAGCGATGCGGCGACGTCTGCAGAATAGTCCGCATGAATACCGATGTCGAACGTGGGTTCGATCCCGGGTGTTGCGTCGGGTGTCCTCGCGGAAGTGGTCGTCAATGGGAAACGGTGAGTAGGTGGGTGGTCGGGAACTCTGCCCGGCTGAGATCGGTGCCAGCGCCCTCCGGCGGGTGCGGGCGATGACAGTTCGATGCCGGCGCACGGGAGGTTGCTGGGACGGGTATGCTGAGGGTCCTCAGGTCGGCTTCGCCGTGTGGGTGGCGAAGCGGGCCGGGGATTATGGCGGGGATAGAAGTCTTTCTGGTGCTGTTGAGGTGAGTCGTGAGTACAGGTAAGGTTCTTCGGTTCGACCAGATACGTGGTTATGGATTCATTGCGCCCAACGATGGCGGCGACGATATTTTTCTGCATGCAAACGATCTTCTTGTTGAGAAGCATCTCGTGCTGCCGGGTACCCTCATGGAGTTCAAGGTGGAGGAGGGGGAGCGCGGGCTGAAGGCCAGTGCCGCGCGCATTGTGGGCTCCCCGGCCCCGACCCCGGCCCCGTCGGTGACCTCGGTACGGGTGAGTGCGCACGCCGACGACGCTGACGGGCTGTGTGACGTCCTGCCGGTTGCGGAGCTCACCCAGGAGGTGACCGAGACCTTGCTGAGGATCGATCCGGCCCTGACGAGTACACAGATCGTCAGGATCCGTAGCGAGCTCATTCGGATCGCGGAGCGCTACGGCTGGGTCGAGAACTAGGTCTGCGCATCGGAAGAGTTCAGATCTGCGCGGTGCCGTGTAGACAGGTGACCGTCCCACCGCCCACCCAGATGGTGCCCTCGGCATCAACGGAGATGTGGACGCGGCCCGCGCGCTGCAGTGCGGTGCCCTGGCTCGCCACATAGGGCGCCTCGGCGCGTCCGCTGCGCAGCAGCCACTGGGCGACGGCGGCGTTCAGGCTGCCGGTCACCGGGTCCTCCACGGTGGCGCCGCCTTGGGGGAAGAAAGCGCGGATCTCGAAGGCGGTGGCCGAATCCGTAGGCCAGGGCCCGACGACGCCGAGGCTTCGGGTCACGTCGCGTGGCCGCAGGGCGAGCACCGCCTCGGCGCTGTCCAGCAGGATCGCGATCCAGCCTGGGCCGTTGTCGGCCCAGGCAGCGGCGACGATGTCGTCCGTCGAGATTCCCAGCATCGTCGCGATGGCGGGCAGCAGCGCGGGGTCCACCGGGCCCTCCCGGCGTAGCGGCGGCGCCGCGAAGGCGAGTCCGTCCGGGGTGCGCCTCAGGGAGATGAGGCCGGCGTCGCATTCCTGGAGGATCTCTGTCCGAGTGGCCGCGTCCGGCTGGTGTTCGAGCCAGGCATGGCAGCTCCCGAGCGTGGGATGCCCGGCGAAGGGCAGCTCCGTCGACGGTGTGAAGATCCGGATGCGATAGTCCGCCTCCGGTGACCGCGGTGGCAGGACGAACGTGGTTTCCGAGAGGTTGGTCCAGCGGGCGAAGGCCTGCATCGTGGTGGTGTCCAGGCCCGCGGCGTCGAGGACCACGGCGACCGGATTTCCCATCAGCGGCGTTGCGGTGAACACGTCCACCTGGCGAAACGGCCGCCCGAAGGATCGCCCCATCAGAATCGGCACCAGGCTCGCCGGCCGGTCCGCGGGCAGCGGACGGTCGCGGCCGTCGGTACCCGCGGAGGCTGGGCACTGCCCAGCCTGGTCTGGGCGGGCGCCTCGACGAGGCTCACCGCGTGCGTCAAGACCGGCGTCACGACGAGCAGAGTAGCCGGTACGGATCGAATCCCGCCGGTGCCGGGCGAAACTGGCAGGCTGCGACCCGTGCGCCGCCCCGCCCCGCCCCGCGAGGGCGACCCTGCGCTGGTGCCGCGCCGTCGCTCCCTCCTCAGCCCCCTTCCGTCGTCGAGGTGCTGCGGCCCGCTCGCCGGATGGTTCGGTCAACCCGGCGGAGGAATGCGCGTTTGTGATCCGATCATTCGGAGGCTGTGCTACTTTCTATCCGCATCTGCGGACGATATATCGGCCTGCTCTCCGCAGATGCTGATTGGTGGAACAGGCCGGGGCGGCGGGACGAGGGACATCGAGTACGGAGACACCGAGCAGGTCGGTGAGAGAAGGCGGCGCAGTGGCGCCGCATCCGGGGGCAACCACCGCGTCGTGCTGTGGCTCCTGCTGGGCGTCGTTCTGCTGTCGTCCTCGGCGTACGGGGTGCTGCTGCTGCTGGGGCCGTTCGTGAAGACGGTCGGCGGCACCGAACAGACCTATGGCGCCCTGTGCGCGGCCGCGGCGATCCCGACGGCGATCGCCCTGGCACTGCTCCTGCGTTTTCCCCGGACGGTGCCGCCGAATCTGCTGCTCGCCGGGTCCTGCCTGGTGTACACGGCCGCGGCGGTGCTCACGGCCGACGTGCACTCCCAGGGAGCGGTGCTGGTGGTCTCGGCGATCGTGCTCGGTACGGCGTGGGCGGTGACGTACACGGCCGCGCCGATGATTGCCTCCGACCTGTCCGACGACCGCAACCGTGCCACGCTGATCGGTTATGCGACCGGCACCATCCAGGCCGGCTTCGGCATCGGGCCGGTGCTCGGCAACGCGCTGCGCGACGCCGGGATGTCCTACCAGCAGGTCTTCCTGGTCGGCGCGGGTCTGGCGTTCGGTGCGGCGCTGCTGGTGGTGCCGTTGACGGTGCAGCTGCGTCGCCTGCCCTCGCCCGGCGCGTACGGGGGGCGCGCCGACGAGCCCGCCACGCCGGCCGCCGTGCCGGCCCCGAGACCGGCGCGGCCCGCGGCCGCCGAGGAGAGCAGCCTGCGGCGGATGCTGCGCTCGCCGAGCGTCGTGCCGTTGACGATGGTGCTGCTCAGCGCCTGCGTGTTCACCACGATGAACAGCTTCCAGACCACCTTCGCCGACAGCCGGCACCTCGACTTCGACATCTTCTATGTGACGTACACGATTGCCGTCATCGCGGTCCGCCTGGGCCTGGCCCGAATGCTGTCGGACAGCGCCTCCGACCGGGTGGTCGCGGTGACGACCGTCGGCATGACGGCCGCGTCGGTGGCGTTCGTGTTCGTCGGATCGAGCACGGTGCTCTACTGCCTCGCGTCGCTGTTGCTGGGCTGCACGTACGGCCTGGGCCTGCCGGCATTCCAGGCCCGCGCGGTGAACCTGGCCGGCCCGGCGGAGCGGGTTCGGATGCTGCCGATGGCCGGGCTGCTGTTCGAGGTCGCGATTCTCGCTTTCCCGATCGCCGCCGGCGCGGTCGTCGACGCCCACGGCTACCGGGGCCTGTTCGTGCTGCTCATCTGCATCACCGGCGTGGTGACGGCGCTCGGTCAGATCCGGGGCGGGGCCCAGCCGCATGGGACACCGGCGCATGGGACACCGGCGCATGAGACGCCGGCCGCCAGCGGGCGGGCGCAGACGACCGGCAGCCCGGCGGCGGCTGACATCGCGGCCGCCGAGCCTGCTGGGCCCCGGCTGGGATGAGAGGCAGGACAGACGGGTGTACTTCTGCGCGGACTACGCCGAGGCACGGCAACGATTTCTCGAGGCTGCCCGCGAGCGCGGTGCGCAGGTCGAGTCGTTCGTCCTGGACGGCCTGACCGGCCCGGCCGGCGAGGAACTGGGCACCGACGTCGCCAGGATCGGGGCCGAGCGCGGTCCGGCCGTGCTGGTGCTGGTCAGCGGCACGCACGGCACCGAGGGGTTCGCCGGGTCCGCCTGCCAGCTGCGCGTCCTGCGGGAGACGTCCTGGCCCGACCTGCCGATCGTGTTCGTGCACGCGCTGAACCCCTTCGGCTTCGCGCACCACCGCCGGGTCAACGAGGACAACATCGACATCAACCGCAACTTCCTCGACCACGACCAGCTGCCACCCGACCGTGGCTACGGCGAGCTGCACGACTCGCTCCTGCCCGGCGACTGGGAGGGGCCCGCGCACGCCGAGGCCGACGCGGCCCTGTTCGCCCACGCCGACCGGCTCGGCCTGCGGGCGGTGCAGCAGCGCATCACCGGCGGCCAGTACACCCATCCGGGCGGGTTGTTCTACGGTGGCGCGGCGCCCTGCTGGTCGAACCGCACCTGGCGCCGGATCATCCGCCGGTACCTGACCGGCTATGCGCGGGTGGCGTACATCGATCTGCACACCGGCCTCGGCGCGCGTGGCGCCGCCGAACCGATCTTCCGTGGCGGCCCCGACCCGGACGCCCCCCGCCGCGCCCGTGCCTGGTACGGCGAGGCCCTCACCGACTCCGACGAGGGCACCTCCAGCTCGACGCCGATCGGCGGCAACTCCGCCCGCGCCCTCGCCCAGGAACTCGGCGACGGGCAGCCCGGCAGCCCGCAGATCACCGCCATCACCTGCGAGTTCGGCACCCAGGACGGTCTGACGGTGCTGCGCGCCCTGCAGGCCGACAACTGGCTCTGGCAACAGCGCGCACCCGTCGACGACACTGTGCGCGCCCGCATCGCCGGGCTCGTGGGTGACGCCTTCAACCCGGACGACGAAGGATGGCGCACCAACATCCTCGATGGCGGCCTCGCCACCATCACCCGGGCCGCCACCAGCGTGCGCATCCCCCTCGGCGTTGATTCCCTCGACGGCGATGCCGTGATCTGACGACCCATCGCCAGGCGTGGACCGGTCAGGCCGGGACAGACCTGACGAGGTCGTGCTGGGCGCGGGCGACGGCGGGGGCGTTGTCGGCGGCGACGAGCTGGTGTTCGAGGCGTCCGTTCGGGAAAAGCGTCGTCACGAGCCGTAGCTCGGGCAGGTGGCGTAGGCCGCGGTCGCGCAGGTCCTGAACGGCATCGGCCAGGACGAGGTACGTCCCATGTCCGCCGGTCGCCGCCGAGCGGCCACCGCGGGCAGCCGGGGAGACGAGCACGACGTCCGCCCCGAGGGCGGTGAGTTCGTCGAACTGGCCGTGCACGAGCGGCGCGTCACCGGTCCAGACCGTGCCGGTGGCGTGGACGAGGACGGCGGCGTCGCTGGTGGCGACGGCGCCGACCACCGAGTGGACGCGGCCCTCGGGCAGCAGCGACCGGCAGTGGATCTCGACGCGGTGGCGCCGGGCCCAGTCGACCGCGCTGTGGTGCAGGACCTTCGCGCCGTGGCGGGACATCGTCATCATCGTGTCGTATCCGACGCTCGCCAGGGTGCGGGCGTCCGGGACCAGGCGCGGGTCGGCGGTGCAGATGCCCGGGGAGTCGGAGAAGATCTCGCAGGCGGGGGCGCCCAGCGCGATCGCGGCGGCGATCGCGGACAGGTCGGAGCTGTTGCGGCCCAGCATCACCGGGTTGCCGCCGGCGGCCAGGGCCTGCCCGCCGGGGATGACGAGCACCGTCCCGGCGGGCAGGCCGGCGAGATGCCCGGTGAGTACCGAGGCATCGATCGCCCGCAGCTCGGCGCTGTGCGGTTCGCCCGCGCCGAGCAGGCCCGTGTCGGCGGGTCCGAGCGGCACCGTGCGCAGCCCCGCATCGCGCAGGGCCGCCGTCATGACCGCGACGTTGACAGTCTCCCCGGTCATGAGCGCCGCGGCGAGCAGTTCGCGCGGCGGGTCGGGACTGACGGCCCGCACCGCGGCGGACAGCCGATCCGTCTCTCCGGCGACGGCGCTCACGACGATGACGGCGCCAATGCCGGCCGGGCCCCCCGCGCGCAGCCGGTCGGCGACGTAGGCGGCGATGTGGCGGTGCGCGCCCGGCGCGGCGAAGGCCGCTCCGCCGAACTTCAGCACGATCACGTCGGTGCGGCCGGGCCCGCTCGCCGGCCCGCTGGTCAGCGCCACCACGGCAGCCCACTGACGAGCTGGACGATCTCGAGCGCGTTGAGCGCGGCGCCGATGGTCAGGTTGTCGGCGACGACCCACATCCACAGGGCGCACGGGTCATCCGGGTCGTTGCGGATCCGGCCGACGTGGACGAGCCGGCGCTCGGCCGGGTCCGCGCAGACCAGGCGCGGCATCGGGTAGCCGTCGGCGTCGCCGTAGGCGCGCAGGCCCGGGGCGGAGCGCAGGGCGTCGAGGGCGTCGGCAGGGGAGACCGGCGCGCCGAACGTGACATGCACGGCCTCGGAATGGCCGTTGACCACGGCCACCCGCACCGCGGTCGCGGCGACCTTCAGCCCCGGCATGTCCATGATCTTGCGCGGCTCACGGCGCAGCTTGCGTTCCTCGTGGGAGTGGCCTTCGTCGTCGCGCAGGCCGATCTCGGGGATCAGGTTGAAGGCGAGCGGCGGGCCGAACCTGCCGCGGGTGGCGTCCGCCGGGTCGGCGCCGTCGAGGATGCCGCGGGTGGTGTCGGCGAGCTCCTGAAGACCGTGCAGCCCGCCGCCGGACGCCGACTGGTAACTGGAGACGATGACCCGTTCGATCTCGCCCAGCGCGCGCAGCGGATGCAGCGCCCGCACCATCTGGATCGTCGAGCAGTTCGGGTTCGCGACGATGCCGCGGGCGGGCCGGGTGGTCAGGGCCTGCGGGTTGACCTCGGGGACGACGAGCGGTACGTCGTCGTCCATCCGGAACGCCGAGCTGTTGTCGACGACGAGCGCGCCGGCCGCCGCCAACCGGGGGCCGTACTCGGTGCTGATCGGCGCTCCGGCGCTGAACACGGCGACGTCCACCGTGGCCGGGTCGAACTCCTCGAGCGCGACCACCGGCTCGACCTTCAGCGTCAGGCCGAGTTCCTCGCGCAGATCCCGCCCGGCGGAGCCGGCGGACGCGACGGGCACGACCCGATCGATGCCGGGCACCAGGCCCGACTCCAGCAGGGTCAGGCACTCCCGGCCGACCACCCCCGTAGCGCCGACGACGGCGATGTCCACGTGCGATTCCCCCTGATGTTGATGGACTCTGGTGTTGATGGGGCGGGCGGTTGCGCGGAACCGGCCTGGCGTGTTGCCGGCGGTTGCGCGGAACCGTCTCGCGGGTGCTGCGCCCCGGGTCAGGCGGTGGCGGCGGTGTCGGTCCGCACCGACTTCTCGTCGGCGAAGGTGGCGTCGAGGTCGACCCAGCCGCCGTCGACGTAGAGGACCTCGCCGTTGACGTAGCTGGCCGCGTCCGAAGCGAGGAACACCGCGGGGCCGGCGATCTCGGCGGGCTTCGCCCAGCGGCGCAGCGCGACCTTTTCCGAGTACGCGTCCGCCCACGCGGACGAGGAGCGGATCGGCACGGTCAGCGCCGTCTCGACCGGCCCGGGGGCGATCGCGTTGACCCGCACGCCGAGCGGGCCGAGTTCGGCGCCGAGCACCCGCACCATCTGCGCGAGCGCCGCTTTGGTGCCGGCGTAGATGACCTGTCCGGGTTCGACGGCGCGGCTGGAGATCGACGAGATGACGATGATGCTGCCGCTGCCCTGTGCCGCCATGATGCGTCCGGCGCCGCGCAGGACGTTGAAGCTGCCGCGCAGGTTGACGTCGGTGACGGCGGTGTACTCGTCGTCGGTGTAGTCGATCAGCGGCTTGCGGATGTTGATGCCGGGAGTGCCGACGGCGATGTCGAGCTGGCCGCGCTCCTGCGCGACCCTGGTGAGCAGCCCGTCGACGTCGGCGGAGAGCCGCACGTCCAGGGTGGTGGCCTTCGCGGTGCCGCCGGCGGCGACGATCGACGCGACAGTCTCCTCGACCCCGGCGGTGTCGATGTCGCCGCACTCGACGGCGGCGCCCTGGGCGGCCAGGGCGATCGCGATCGCGCGGCCGATACCGGATGCGGCGCCGACGACGGCCGCGACTCGGCTGGTCAGACTTGGGCCTGTTGGGTCCGGCACCTGTGCTCCTGTGTCTTCGGGCCCCCGCCGGCTTGGGCGACGGCGCGGATCAGGTGGTTCATACGAGGTGGATGAGAAGCAAGTAGCAAAAGGCGGGTGAAAAAAATGAAGAATGGACGGTGGTGGGAAACAGGAATGTCGTGGGAAACAAGAACGAGGAGACAGTGGTCTACCCGCGGGCGGCGGAGGACCGGGCTGGCTTCCGGGTACGGCGGGTGAAGTTCGCCATGATCGCGTCGACGGTTTCCTCGGGGATGCGCACCATGCACAGGATGCGGTCACCCGGCTCGGCGTGCCGCTCGAAATGCGCGTTGACCTCAGCGTCATCCCCCTGTGGACGGACGCGGTAAAGGTCGCGGGGCACGCCGATGCCGGCGATGCCGCCGCTTGCCGGGTCGAAGGGTGCCCCCGGCGCCAGCGCGGCCGCGATCTCACCAGCCAGCGCCACGACCTGCGCGTCGGGATCACCCGAGGCGGTGCCGATCGCCGGGTACATGGCCGCGCCGGGTAGCCGGCCATAGGCACGCATCGCGCAGTAGGCGACCGGGTTGTAGGTGCGCAGCGCCGCCAGGTAGGGAAATCCGCCGGTGGCGGCGACTTCTTCAAGCAGCGCCAGCCAGCTGGTCGCGAACGCCTGGCCGCCGCGCAGCTCGGCGGCCACGAACTGGATGCCGATGTGCAGAAACGGCCGGCCGGAGGCGGTCGTGGCCCAGCTCGCGCCGAGCGCCGACACGGGGGTCCCGCTGGCCCGTTCGACGCCGACGACGAGGTGCTGCGACTCGCGCAGCAGGCCGGGCCGGATGTCGAACAGGGCGTTCATCCGCAGGTCGGGTAGGGCGGAGGCGAGCCCGGTGCGCAGCCAGCGGTCCTCGGCGGGACTCAGCGGGCACTCGTCGCGGGCGAAGCGGACGATGGTGTGCGCCGCCGCCGCCAGCTCCGGATCCGCGGATCCACCCGGGCCGCGTACGTCACTCGCGCTTCGCGCGCCACCTCCAGCGGCCGGACCGTCGCCGTTGCTGGGTGGTGCGCCCCCGGCAGGCCCGTCCGTACGGGGCGGGACGGGCGGGGACGTCGGTAATCCGGACACGAGATGCCGACCGGGCGCGGCGGTCAGGCGAACCGGCCGGTGAGGGTGCCGGCCGACTCGAACGTGCTCTTCGCCGGGGCGACCACGGCCTGGTAGAGCTCGAGGAAGTAGGCCACCCACAGGTTCGCCACGATCTTGATGTGATCGAGCACCTTCGCCTCGTCCTCTGGGGAGGACACCAACGAGGTCAGCACACCCCAGACGAAGTCGGCGTGCTCGTCGTCGATGTCGGTGCCGACGTGCCGCCGGGCGCCGGCGACCTTCTCCCGGCCGAGCTTCTCCTCGAGGTTCTTCACCCAGGAGGGCTGCGTCTCGGTGGTCGTGTACTCGACGAAATAGACGCTGCACAGCAGGGCCAGCGGGGTGCCCTCGAACTCCATGCCGTACTGCAGGTAGCCGGTGAGCAGCTTTGTGGCCTGGAACGGCTCGGTGGCATAGATCTCCTCCTTGGTGACACCGACCCGGCCCAGGTCGCCGGCGAACCACTCGTCGTGGAGCATCTCGTCCTCGACGTAGTGGGCCCAGGCGGCGCCGCGAACCGGGTCCCGCTTGGTGAAGTAGCCGATGGCCAGCGCGTCGATGGTGCGCTTGCGGCGCAGCCGCAGGATCGTCTCGATGTTGTGGCGCTTGTAGTACTCCAGGTTGAGTTCCTCGCCGCGGGCCTGGTGGTCCGCGTACGGGATCTCGGCGTAGAACTTGGCGATCATGGCGTCAAGCAGGTCGTTGACCTGCTTGCGCAGCGCGCCTAGATCGGCCGTGCGGGCGGCGGCGGCCTTGCGCGGGTCTCCGTACCAGCTACGTGGGTCGTCGGTCATCGAGGGCTCCTTCCGCGGTGGCGGTGACGGGTGAGCGATCACAGGTGCAGCGGGGCGGGTGCTGCGGGCCTCAGCAGGGGAAGCGGATTCAGCAGCCGCAACTCGGGGTGCGGCGCCGGTTGAGCCGACGGGCGGGTCCCGGCTCGGGGGTGACCGCGCAGACGGGGGCGTCCGGACCGGCGATCCGCGCGTCGGTGGCCGGATTGGTGATGACCGTGTCGGCACAGGTGAAGGTGAGGGCGTATCGGGTCGTCGGGGTCAGTCCGAACCCGAGGTGGACGATGCCGTCGGAGCCGCCGAACATCTCGTTGAGCCCGCAGTTGCCGGCCTGCTGGACGAGCTCGGGGTTCAGACCGATACCGAACTCCCACACGACCCGGTAGGACTCGTCGGCGGCGTAGAGCTTGCCGAGGGTGTCGACGGCACGCTGACCGGCGGGGTCGATGGCGCGCACGCCGGTGACCATGCCGTCGGCGAGGTCGAGCACGATTGTCGCGTCGCGCAGGACGTCGAGGTCGGTGAACAGCTCCGCCTGCTCGTCGAGCACGGCCGGGTCGTCGCCGCGGTGCACGATGGGCGCGCCGCGCAGGGCGATGCTGCCCTCGAGCGCGAGCCGGCTGGACGTGTCGAACCGGTAGAGCCCGGTGGGGGCGGCGCTGGCCTCGCCGGACGGCGCGATCTGCTGCTCACCCGGGCCGAGCAGCCCGGCCTGCTGGTTCCACTCGTAGTCGCCGGAGACGCGCAGGCGGGCCGAGGCGTGGCCGGCGTGGTCGGCCAGGAGCACCTCGTCCGCGTCGCCCAGGGCTTCGAACAGCCGGTCGGCGCGGGCCTCGAGCGCGACGCTGTCGGTGCGCTGGACGACGTCGAGGAAGTACGCGACGTGCGCGTCGGTCACCGGCGTCGAGCCGCAGGGCATCACCGCGAGCCGCCTGGACCCGATCTCGTCGGGCTCCGGGGAGACCAGGAACCGGTCGGGGCAGACGACGAACACATCGGCGTCGGTCGGCACCCCGGCGCCGCGCAGGGCGTCGGCGAGGCTCTGCACGGCCTCGACCGTGCGGTGCACGACCTCGCGGTAGCGCTCGCTTGCGGCCAGGCTGAAGTCGGTGGCCCGGTCGGCCTGGGTGAGCAGGCAGAAGGTGCTGTGGGGGCCGGGAAACTCCCGATGGGAGTCGGGACGCACGACGAACTGTGCCATGGGAACCACCAGGATGCGCGACGCGACGGAAACGGGATCATGAGGTGACGGGCGGCTGTGCGCATGGCGTGACGACCGGGTGGAACTCAGGCGGAGCTCAGTGCGAAGCCCTGCGCGGGAACTCAGCGTGAGAGCTCATGACACGTCCAGAGTCGGGGTGGGCCAGCCCGGTCCAGCTGACCCACCCCTTCTCCGCGGCATCAGCCGAGGAGGGTGCCCAGGTAGCGGTCGTTCTTCTTCACCTGGATCTTCTTCTGCGCGACCTTCTCCACAGTGATCACCTCCTTCCGTCAATCCACGGTAGTGCGGTGAGAGACGAGGAAAGCCCCGCCCCAACCCGGTCAGGTGGCCAGACCAACCGGACTTCTGGGGGGCACTGCCGACGTCGGGTCGGTCGGCGTGCCCAGCATGACGTCGCCCTTGTCGTTCCGGACGACGGTCCCCGGAGAAATGATGTCGAGGTGGTACTGCGTGAACGGCGTGAGCCCGATGCCCCAGTGGAGGCAGCCCTGATTTCCGCCGTAGACCTCGTTCATCGCGTGGTTTCCGGGAAGAATGTTGAGAGTGGTGTTCAGCGCGTGGCCGATCTCCCAGACCAGCCGGTAGCGGGAGTCTACCGCGAAGAGCGCCTCGAACATCTCTATAATAGCATTCCCGCCCGGGTCGGGGGAAGACGTCGCGGTGATGAATCCGTTTTCCACGTGGGCGACGACGGCGTACTCGTTCATCGGCCAGAACTTGCCGTGAATACGCTCCTGGTCGCGCCGGGAGAACGACGGGGTGCCCGAGTGAAGAATGGGGTATCCCTGGAAGACGATATCACCGTCGAGCGGCAGGTGCAGGTAATCCTCGAAAGAGCGGATCTCGATCGGCAGCACACTGATCTCGCCGGCTGGAACAATCTGCTGCTCACCCCAGCCGACCAGGCCCGCCTGCTGGTTCCAGACCAGCTCGACATCGAACAGGCGCAACGTGGCGACCGTGCCGTACCGGTCGTCCCGGTACTCCAGGCACTCGCCGCGCTCGGCGAGCTCGAAGAACCGGTCGGAGAAGTCCTCCTGGGCCTGCGGATCCGTCGCCTCGACGCAGGTCAGGAAGTGGCGCAGGGTCTCGAGGTCGGTCGGCGTGGAGTTGCAGGCCATCCCGAGCAGCTTGCGTCGCGGGCCGAGCACGTCGACTGGCGGTGACTGGAAGAACGCGTCGGGCGACATGACCAGCACATGTGCCTGCTCGGGGACGTCCTCACGCATGAGCCGGGCGAACTCGTCCTCGCCACCGCGGAAATCGATGATGCGGTAGTCGTCGTACGCAGAATCCCGGACCAGGCGAATACTGTCCATCAGGCTGGCATTGGTCACGAGACAGAAGGCCGTGCCCGTCGGATCGCCGAACTGGCGTATCCGGGACGGATCGACGACGATCTCGGACGAGGTCATCTCTTCTCCTCCTTCTCACTCGCCCAGGCCGGGCCGGCGGACATCGGACAGCCACAGCTGACGGCGGGCGTGGCCGAGCGCGCCAGGCCACACGCGGGAGTGCGCTTCACGACGAACCGAGTGGACCAGGTGCGCTTTCGGATCCGTGCGGGTGGGATCGCGGGGAGGCCGACCGGAAACTCCGTCGGCGGCGGACACCCCGAGCTGTCGCTGTGAGGAGCCCCTAGGGTACGGGCGCTCGGCAGTCGCATTGATCCGTGAACCGGGACGGACCTTGTAAAACGAAACTATAACCGGGGCGGGGCGATGGTGGAAGGTTTTTCGCGAGTTCGCGGGAGGTTACTTTGCGATGACCGGGGTGAACTGTTGGTTGCGGCGATTGGTCGGACGGTGCATTGGTGCGCCGATCGCAATGCGGTCAGGCCGGGGGGCAAAGCCAGGCCGGGGGCCAAGGCAGGCCGGAGACCAATGCGGGACCGGGGTCATTGCCCCGTCAGGGTCATTGCCAGACCAAGGTCAATGCCGGCCCAAGGCCGGTGTCCCGGTCGCGGCGGCATTATCCGGTGACGGACATTGGCGCACCAGGCACCAGGCACCAGGCACCAGGCACCAGGGACGTGGGACGTGGGACCAGGACCACCGGCGGACGGCGACATTCGAGGAGCGGGCGGATGCTCGTGGCTGTGCCCACGAACGGTGGATGACCGCGACGGCGGGGGCAGGGCCGCCGCTTTCTCCCCGCTCCCGCCGGGAGGCGGTCGGGAGCGGTCCGTGGCCTGGGCCCTGTGTCGACCACAGGCCCGCGTCGACCAGCGCGCCAGTCGAGCAGGGCGCCAGTCGACCAGGGCGCCGCTCGATCTCAGCGTCCGCTCCGGGGGGGCGGGGCGGTGGGCGCCGGGCCGGCCTGGGCGATGCCGGACGGGGCAGTGCCGGACGGGGCGATGCCGGACGGGCCGGGGATGGGCACGCAGGTACGGATCTCCGCCCGGCCGTGTCCGGGCGGCAGGCTGACGCCCGTGACGTGCACCGGCACGCCGTACAGGTCACTGAGCCGTTCGCCGGTGACGACGTCGTCGGGATGCCCGTCGGCGATCACCGCGCCGGCGCGCATCAGCACCGCCCGGTTCGAGTAGGTCAGGGCGTGCGAGGGCTGGTGGGTGGTCATGATGATGCAGTGCCCCTCCCGGGCCAGTTCCGCGACGACCAGCAGGGTGCGGACCTCGTTGCCGTAGTCCAGGGCGGCGGTGGGTTCGTCGAGGATCAGGATCCCCGCCTGCTGCACCAGCGCCCGGGCAAGCAGCACGAGCTGGCGTTCGCCGCCGGAGAGCGCGGCGAAGGACCGCTCGGCCAGGTGCGCGATGCCGAGCCGATCGAGCTGCTCGAGTGCACCGCGCCGGTCGGTGGCATTCGGCGCCTCGAGCAGACCGAGGTGGGGAGTGCGGCCCATGACGGCGATGTCGAGCGCGGTGAACGGGAACGGCGACGAGGTCGACTGCGGCACGTAGGCGACCCGGCGGGCAAGTTCTCGCGGGGTGAGATCGGTGAGATCCCGTCCGGCGAGCCGCACGGTGCCGCCATGCGGGCGTAGCAGTCCGAGCAGACAGCGCAGCAGTGTCGTCTTGCCGGCGCCGTTCGGTCCGAGCAGACAGCAGACCTCCGCGGCGTGCACCGTCAGGGAGACGTCGACGATCCGGTGGCCGTTGCGGCCGTACCCGAACGACAGGCCGCTGACCTCGACCTGTGGTGTGTCGGTGGACGAGGCGGCCGGGAGCCCCGGGGCAGACTGGTCCGGGTGGGTCTCGCCGTTTCCGTTCTCGCTGGTCCGGGTCCTGCCAGTCAGAGCCATTGGCGTCCCGCCTTCGCGAGTAGACCGACGAAGAACGGCGCGCCGATGAGCGCGGTGAGGATGCCCAACGGCAGGTCGAGCGAGGTGGCGGTGCGTGCGACGTCGTCGACGGCGAGCAGGTAGGCCGCCCCGATGAGGGCCGCCACCGGCAGGAGACGGTTGAACGACGGGCCGACGATGAAGCGGGCCAGATGCGGGACGACGAGCCCGACCCAGCCGATGATGCCGGCGACGCTGACCGCGGTCGCGGTCATCAGCGTGGACGCGCCGATCGTCAGCGCCCAGATCCGCGCCCGGTTGACGCCGAGGGAGCGGGCCTCGTCGTCCCCGGTGGCGAGCACGGTGAGCTGCCAGCGCACCGCGTACAGGATGCACAGGCAGACCCCGACTATGATCGCGGGCACGATCAGCCCGTGCATGCTGGCCCGGGCCAGGCTGCCGAACAGCCAGAAAGTGATCTCCGGCAGGGTGGTCTCCGGATTGGCGAAGTACTGCACGCTGGAGATCAGCGCGTTGAACATCGCGCCGATGATGATGCCGCCGAGCACCAGGATGATCAGTGAGCCGCGCCCCACGAACCGGGCGATGGCCATCGAGAGCGCCGCGGCGGAGAGCCCACAGCCGAACGAGACGATCTGCAGCAAAGTCGTGTCGAGGCCGATGAGGATGGACACGGAGGCACCGAACCCGGCGCCGGCGGCCACGCCCAGGATCTCCGGGGAGACCAGCGGGTTGCGGAACATGGTCTGGTATGCGGCCCCGGAGGACGCCAGCGCCGCGCCGACGAGCAGCGCGGCGAGGATGCGCGGCATCCGGATGTCCATGACGACCGCCCGGTCCTGCCCGCCGACCGCGTCGCCGATGCCGAACAGCTCGTGGCCGAGCACCCGCAGGACGGTCCACGGGCTCAGGGCGAACCGTCCGAGCCCGAACGAGATCACCACCAACACGAGGAGAACCACCCCGAGGGTGACGACGCGCAGGTGGTCGCCAAGGGTCAGGCGGAGCCTGGCGGTGGCCCGGCCGCCTCGTCCCTTCGGCGCGCCGGTCGACGGGGTGGCAGCGGAGGCGATGGTGGCCTGGCCACCATCGCCGGATCCGCCCTCACCGGGCCTGGTGGCGGGTACCGGGGCCGCGTCGTGGTCGGCGTCCGAGGGCGGTGCGGGGCGGCTCACCGGATCACCCGGTGGACGGACGGCTGGGCGAGCAGCGGCACGACCTTGCCGGCGAACATGCGCACGGTGCTCTGCTGCATGGCCAGGGACGCGGTACCGCTGAACGACGGGCGCAGGTTCACCCGCACCACGCCGAGGTCGTCGCGCAGGGCCGCCATGCGACGGGCGACGCTGGTCGGGCCGCCCACGACGGCGGTGTCGTCCTGGAAGCGGGCCGGATCGAAGTCGCTGTCCCCGGCGATCTGGTGGCCGTGCTCGTCCCCGCCGAGGGCGGCCAGGCGCCGGGTCAGGCGCACGACGATCGGGGTGGCGCGTTCCCGAGCCGCTTCGTCGTTCTCGGCGACCAGGCAGAACCGCTCGACCCGGACATCGGCGGCCTGCCCGCCGTTCGCGGTGTAGAGCGCGACGCAGGCGGCGACCGACTCCGTGGTCGTCACCGCGGGCAGCAGCAGTCGGTGACCATGACTGGCCGCCCAGACGATGGACTCCTGCGAACGGGGGGCGACCTCGATCGGCGGGTGCGGCTGCTGCAACGGGCTGGGGCCGACGCGGTACTGCGCGCCGCCCGCCGGGCGGGTCCGGCCGCGCCAGTAGCCGATCAGGGTGTCGAGGGCGTCGGGCAGTTCGCTTGGTGCCGGGCCGTCACCCTGATAGGCCGCCGCGTAGCTGGCGACGGGCCAGCCGACACCGACGATGACCCGCCCACCGCTGAGGTGGTCGAGGGTGGCGAGGTCGGCGGCGAGCCGGATCGGGTCGTGAAGTGGCAGGTGCAGGGCGGTGAAGCCGAGACCGATCCGCCCGGTGGCGGTCGCGACCGCCGCGGCCAGCGGGAGAGGCGACGGGCGTGATGTCACCGACCGGGAACCGACCGTACCGAGATGTCCGTCGGTGAACCAGAGACTGTCGTATCCGAGGGTCTCGGCGACCCGGGCGAGTTCCACCGTCGAGGTGGACCCGTCACCCCCGAGATCGCCGCGCCCGCCGGGCAGGCCGAATCGCATGAGCATGGTTGTGTCACTGCGCCGGAGGCGCGGCCCTTCCCGTCCGAAGCTGCTTACCACGACGTTGGTTGCCACGACGTTGGTTACTTGGTGCCGACCTGAAGGATCTGGTCGAGGTCGGCGTCGGTCACCTGGTAGTCGAAGAACTTCTGGTAGAAGGAGCGCGTCTCGGCACGGATGTCGAGGTCCTTGAACAGGTCGGGATGCAGCGTCTTGGCGATCCACTGGATCTGCAGTGCCTCCTCGGGACCGAACCGGTCCCAGGGGTAGAGGCCCTGCGGGTTGAGGTACACCCGGTTCGTCTGCACGGCCTTGAGGCTCTTCCATCCGGGGGCCTTCTCGAACGCGCTGATGACCGACTGGGCGGTGTTCGCCGCGAGGCCCTGGTCACCGCCGGGGGTCTCGACCACCAGGACGTCGGGATTCCACCGCAGCAGCTGCTCGAGGGTGACGGTGACGTGGGTGCCCTTGACGCCGCTCGCCGAGTCGGTGCCCCCACCGAGCTTGATCCAGGCGTCGATCAGCGACGTTCCACCGTCGACGACCAGCGGCGGATAGCTGGCGATGTGCACGACGCTGGGCGCCTGGTCGGCCGGCAGGTTCGCCAGCCGCGACCGCACCAGCTTCAGCTTCGCGTTGACGTAGTCGGCGTAGGCCTTGGCCTTGGCCGGGGCGGTGCCGCCGTACATCTTGCCGGACAGCTCGATGGACGGGACCAGTTCCGCGAAGGTGTTGTAGGCCGTGTTGACCGCGGGAATGCCGGCCTGCCTGAAGGGTGTGAGGGTGTCGCCGCCGCTGCTGGTGGACACGAGGTCCGGCTTCAGCTTGAGCAGCTCCTCCATGTTCACCTTGCCGCCGTTACGGAACAGCTCGGGCAGGTCGTTGATCCTGGGGAAGACCGTGCGCAGGAACGGGAGGGTCTTGACGTTCTGCGGGATGGCCACCAGCCTGTCGCCGGCGCCGAGCATGATGTCGGTGACGGTGTGGGCGGGGAACTGCTCCGCGATCCGGTCGACCTTCAGCGGGACGGTCGCCTTCTCACCGCTCATTCCGGTGACAACCTGCGTCGTGGGCGTTGCCGGTGCCGCTGGTGCCGCCGTGGACGACCCGGAGGAGCCGCAGCCGGCGGCCAGCGCCGCAATGCCTGCCGCCGCACCCAGGGCCAGCAGGCGCGTGCGCATCAGCCGGGTCCCGCGGGATGGGATGGAGCTTGTTACCACGTCTTCGTCCCCCGAATGGGTGAATGCCCGAAAAAGTAAAAAGTAACGAGGTCGGCACATACGGTGTGCCTATCTACTGGCGGCCGCGGGCCAGCGGGCGATGCTTCGGCGCATCCGAACTCCGCGAACGCGGCTGGGATGCACCATAGACCCCGCATCTGCGTCTGTCACGTAGACATTGGCCCTGATCTGCGGATGCAGATCTGGCGGCGACCCGATGTGTGAAGCCGGGTGTTCTCCGCGTCGTTCCGCGCGTCTGGCTTGACGGTTCGCCGAGAGTTCGCTGCGGGTGTGCAAAAAATTTCTGGTGTTCCGCGAATCGCCTGGAGGATATTCGGCCCATCGCCGGGCCGGCCGAAGGCTCTCGCGTTCCGTGGCAAATATGTGACGCAGGACACTGAAGTCCTTCGGGTCACGGATTCATGTCATGTAACGACGAGGTTCCCGGGGGGAACGCAGGACGAAACTTTTCTCGCCGGATTCGCCTGCCTGCTGTGATCCCTGTCCCGCCCACGCGGGACAGGACATGACCGCGCCGAGGATGCCGGCGCGGTCAGCCGAAGGCCGGAGAAATGCCCCAGGAGCCGCGCAGGGATTCCGCGGGTGCGAGGACGCGCAGCCCCGCCCCGCTGTTGAACGCGTTCGCCGGGCAGGTCAACGGCTCCACCGCGATGCTCCGGCGCCGCTCGGCGGCCCCCAGCGTGTCCCCGGTGAAGACCTGCAGGTAGTCCCAGGCCTCGTCCATCCACACCGTGACCGAATCTCCGCCCGGCCCGGCCAGCACCGTCCGCGACCGACCGTCGGCGTCCCGGACAAGATCGGTGTAGCAGGTGTCCAGCACGAGCTCGCCGATCGGACGCGCGGCGCGGAAGTCGAATCCGCGGCCCGGGTCGTCCGCTCCGTCGTCGACGGGGACCGCGCTGGTGGGGATCATGCGCTCGTCAGTGACCAACCGGGTGGACGCGGGGATGGTGAGCGTCACCTCGTCCGCCCGCTGTGCGCCGCCGCCAAGGCCCGCGACGGCGACATAGGGGTGCATGCCGAGGCCCACGGGCGCGGGCTCGGCGCCCACGTTCGTCGCGGTGATGCTCACCGTCAGGCCCTCGGCCGCGAGCCGGTAGTCGGCGGTGAACGCGATCGTGAACGGGTAGCCGCTCTGCGCCCGCAGGACGAACGACGCCCGCGCCACGTCGGGCGCCGGCTGGTCGAGCTGCCAGGCCGACCAGCGGACCAGACCGTGGCTGGCGTTGCGCAGCGGCACCTCGTTGAGCGCGAGCTGGTGGGTCGAGCCGCCGAACTCGTAGCGCCCGTCGGCGATCCGGTTGGGCCAGGGCGCCAGCAGCTGCCCGCGACCACGGCTCGCCATCGCGTCGACCGGGTAGCCGTCCAGGACGTCCCGATCGCCCACCCGGTACTCCCGCAGCCCCGCCCCCACCTCGGTGACGACGACCCGGGCGCTCCCGTACTCGAGCGTCACCTGCCGTCCGGACGGCGCCACTGGCTGCATCAGGTCCTCCTTGACCTTCGCCGACCCTCGCTGCGATGCCCTGCCCGTCCAGTATTCGCGACGCCGACGCGGAACCGGCGGATGCCCCCGCCGCGGGCCGCCCGGACAGGCCAGCGCGGCAGCGCGGCAGCGGAGATCAGGAGCGGGCGGCCAGGCGCGGGGCGAGGGCGGGGAACAGGGCGAGGGCGTTGTCCCGGGCGACGCGGCGCCGGGCGGACGCGTCGAGGGCGGGATCGGCGAGCAGGGCGTCGCGGCCGGCGAGCACCGAGTCCGCCGGCACGGCGTTGTAGTCCGAGCCGTACAGGATGTGTTCGGTGCCGACCGTGGCCAGCAGGGTCGGGGTGCTGTAGGGCGACATGGGGCCGGCGGTGTCGACGTAGAAGCGGCGCAGCGCCGCCCGCACCGCCCCCGCGTCGACCCCGTAGCCGAGTGCACGGCCGAGGCTGAGCCGCGCGGCCTGATAGGGCAGATAGCCGCCGCCGTGGGCCAGAATCCACCGGATCCGCGGGTAACGGTCCAGCTCGCCGCGGACGATGAGCTGAACCGCCGCGCGGGTGGTGTCGGCGAGGAAGTCGGCGACGAACGGGGGCACGGCCGACGGCACGGAGGCCGGCAGGTTGTAGGGATGAACGAGCACCACGGCGTCGCGTGCGTTCAACTCGGCCATCATCGGCGCGAGCGTCGGATCGCCGAGATAGGTCAGCCCGTCGTGCGCCATGAGAAGCACGCCGTCCGGGTGCAGCGTGTCGTAGACGCGGCGGATCTCCGCGACCGCGATGTCCGCCGTGGAATGCGGAATGTAGGCCAGGAGTCCGAACCGGTTCGGATGGGAACGGACCAGATCGGCGTGCCCGTCATTGGCGAGCCGGGCGAGTTCGGCGGCGAGCGCCGGTGTGGCGGTGAACTCGGCGGGAATTGCCGCGGACAGCAGTGCCAGGGCGATTCCGGCGCGATCCATCGTGTCGAGCGTCGCCTCCAGCGACCAGGTCGCGAACAACGGCCCCCCGACGGGGGGCAACTGCCCGTGCGCGACCAGCCAGGCCCGCACCTGCGGCGTCATCGCGTGGTGGTGCACGTCAATCCGCCCGGTTGCCGCGCCACTCGCGCCGGTCGCGGCCCGCGCGACACCCGGCGCCGCGAAGACGCCCACCGCCGCCGCGCCGACAGCCGCCCGCCGACTCGGTCGACGACCTGGATGCCCCGGGTCCGTCTTCCCCGCCGCTCCCGCCCTCGCCGATGGTTCGTCATCGGCCAGTGGAGCCTCGTTCTCGGCCCGTCCCCCGTTGTCCTCGGCCATGGAGCCGCCCCCTTCCACCACGACTCCGCGGCGCCCGATCCGCGCGACCGCTCCGCATGGCCCGCTTCGACGGCCACGCTCATCACTGACGGGCGTGGCCGTCAGCCTCCGCCCGACGGACACGCCAGTGCCCTCGGAGGATGCCCACGGAGAGGGGCCTGGCGGCGAAGCGGATATCCGGACCAATGGGCCGCTTCGGGCTGGACGGTGCCGTTTCAATGCCCGCACGTTTCAATGCCCGCATTCGTGCGGTCGCGGTCACCATAGGCCGCGCCGGCCGGTGCCGGCGAGCGATTACCGGCCAATCCCATCAAAATCCGGGATCCTGATGCCGTTCAGTGAATGGATCTGGGTATTCGCGGTGTCTGTGGAAATCGTTCGCCTATGTCGGCTTTCGTGTTGTTCGGAATGACCGCGAGGCGGCAGCAATGGGTCGGCGGGCCCGGCTGGTGGGTGCGATGCCGAGGCGCGGCCACGTCGAACCGCCGTCGGCCCGCCGGTAAAGCCGTCGGCGTGGGGCGGGGCGTGAGGCCGCCGGCGGGCGGGTTACCCGGCGATCGCGGGCGGGGTGGGCGACGGGCAGGTGAACTGGTCGGGGTCGGCGCCCGCCCGGGCGAGCAGCGTACGCAGGTGCCGTTGGTCGTCGGGGGAGAGCCGGGCGAGCGGGGAGTTCGCCGTCAGGGTCTGGATGAGTCGTGTGCGCACCTGGGTGCCGCGCGGGGTCAGGCCGATCACCTTCTGCCGGCGGTCGGCCGGCGACGGTCGCCGTTCGACGAGGCCGCGCTGCTCCAGACGGTCGGTGAGGAACGTGAGCGTGGAGGGATCGCAGCCGAGCGTCGCGGCCAACGAGCGCATCGACGGTGCGGGGCCCTCGGGGTCGAGGCGCCACAGGACGTTCGCGAGCGGCTCGGTGAGATCGACCTCGCGCAGCAGGTCGACGGTGAGGGCGTTGGTCGCCGCCGCGAGGGTGACCACCTGCTTGATGACCGCGTGGACGAGCGAGCCGTCCGTGCCGTCCTCGGCGTCCACGGCCTGATGGTATGTGGAGCCTCCCATGCTTGACGACTCCCATGCTTGGTGACTCCCATGCTTGACGACTCCAGGTATCTGTCCAATACTTTGAGCATCAAATTATTGGAGTCTCGAAGGGAATCTCGGCATGCATCTGGCGATCTTCGGTGGCACCGGTCACACCGGGCGTCCTTTGCTCGAACAGGCGCTGCGGCAGGGCCACACTGTCACCGCGCTTGCCCGGGACCCCGGCCGTCTCACCGTGGACGAGCGGGTCCAGGCGGTGGCCGGCGACGTCCGTGACGCCGATGCCGTGGCGAAGACCGTCGCCGGGAGCGACGCCGTGCTCAGCGCGCTGGGCCAGCGCCGGTGGGGCACCGCGGTGTGCACGCTGGGGATGCGCAACATCCTGCCGGCGATGGGCGCGCACGATGTCCGACGCCTGATCGCCGTCAGCGGATACGGCGTCGCCGACAGCCGGCACCGCGACCTTTACTTCCTGCTCGCCCGCATCGCGATCGGCTCGCTGTTGCGCGACAAGGAGGGCATGGAGGAGCTCATCCGAGCCAGTGACACCGCGTGGACGGTCGTGCGCCCGGCCATCCTCGTGGGCGGCCCGCGCACCGGGCACTACCGCACAGGCGCGGACCTGCGCCTGACGCCCGCGTCCAGGATCACCTACGCCGACGTCGCCGACTTCATGCTCGCCCAGCTCACCCGGGACGACCTCCTCCGTCGGGCCGTCGCCATCACGTCGTAGCCATCACGTCGTAGCCGTCACGTCGTGGCCAGCTGGATCCGCCCCGGGTGGCATCGGTGGGCTGATGGCCTCAACGGGGGGCGCCGCCGCCCGCGAAGACGTGCCGACCGGTGAGCAGGGGGAGGTCGAGGAAGGTGCGGATCCCCGGCTCGGCCTGGCACAGGGGCGCGATGGTGTGCACGGCGTGCATGGCGGTGCCCAGGCAGCCCTGGTCGTTCTCGTCCTCGTCGTGGACGGCGATCCGGGACTCCAGTGTCATCGAGGGCTCGCCCTCGACGGTGACCCGCCAGCCGCGGCCGGTGGGCCAGTCGGGTGCCTGCCCGTCCCCGACCCGGGTGATGTGCTCGACGGTGAGCGCGGCGCGGCCGTTGATGACGGCCGTGCAGGAGAACCGCTGTGCGGACACCGTGCCGGCCTCGACCCGGCCAGCCGTGATGTCGAAGCCCGCGCCGGCCACGGTTACCGAGCGGTCGTGGCGCAGCTCGTCGATGGTGGCCCCGAGCCCGTCGGCGACCATCATGATCGGGGCGTGGAAGACGCTGCCGGCGATCGCCGGGTCGGCCATGGGCACGGGAGCGTCCGGCGCGCGGCCGAAGCCCATGATGTCGAACAGCATCGCGGCACTGTCATAGGTGGAGTAGTCCAGGATCTCCTGGACGAGCAGCGAGTCGATCCGCCGGAACAGCGGGGACATCGTGAGCGGGAGCACCTCGGCGGCCCAGCCGGGTTCGATGCCGGTGCCGTGGAACGAGGTACCGCCCGCGGCGCAGGCGGCCTCCAACTGGTCGACGACCTCCTTGCCGGCGCTGCGCGGGTAGATGAACGAGGTCACCGCGGTCGAGATGACGTTCTTGCCGGAGGCGAGCAGACGGCAGATGTCGTCCAGCGCCCCGGCCGGGTTCATCTCGCCCTGGGCCATGTAGAGGACACAGTCGGCGTCGAGCGCGAGGATCTCGTCGCGGTCCCGGGTGGCCCGCACGCCGAGGTCCCCGATGCCGCAGATCTCGCCCACGTCCCGACCCGCCTTCGCCTCGCTGTAGACGAATCCGCCGACCACCCGTAAGTCGGGATGCCCATGGACGGCGGCGATCGCGTGCCGGCCCACCGAACCCGTGCCCCACTGGATCACTCGGCGCATGTCGCCCTCCCGCTCCCGCCGCGGGCCGTTGCGGAGGAAGCCGCCAGACGTGTCCCGCGTGTCCGCAGGCACTGAAACCTGCCTCTGGATACGCAAAATATCTAGAGGTAAACCCGCATGCAACAGGGTGTCGGAATCGGGGGTCGAGCCGGGTGGTCCGGCGGCGCCGGAGCGGAACGGCGCGGCGGGCTGGAGCGCCGGAGCTGGTTCCGCTGCCCTGCACGGGGTCCGGTCCGGCCTGCACGGGGTCCGGGTCCGGGCCGACGGCCTCGGCCTGGACCTGACGAGACGCCGCGGGCTGGCCTTGCGACCTTCCCTTGGGCATGATTCCGTCGTTAAACATGTAGATCTTACGAGCCTGCGGTGATGGTGGGGCCGAGCTTCCTCACTGAGAGCGCTGTGCTGGTGATGGATGTGGGTTGATGCCGTCCCGGTGGTGACGCTCGTCTCATGCCTTCCTCCTGGCCCGTCGCGGGTACCGGTGGCGCCGGCGGTCGAGGTCTGGATGCCGGGTAGGTTGCTGGGCGACCGGTGGGTGTTATGCACCATGCGTGATGATCTGACTGACATCGAGTGGCAATCGGCTGGTCTTGGCGGACGTTGACATTGACGTCGATATTGGGTCTAGTAACCGACGTATCCCTCCATTAGTGTTCTGTGTGCATCAGCTGTGGTCTTCATCACATGGTGCGAGTGGGAGGTGGGGGGACGACGCAGCCCGCCCGCCGCGATTCCGGACCACGTCATACGTCTCACAGGAGGCAGCATGTCGACCACCGCGGCCATCACTGCGGCTTCCCCCGCCGCGACCGAGACCGGGACCGAGCCGTTGCTGGTTCTCGAGGGCGTCAGCAAGCGGTTCGGGGGCGTGCATGCGCTCACCGACGTGGAGCTGGCCGTCGCGCCGGGCATGGTTCGCGGCCTGATCGGGCCGAACGGTGCGGGCAAGACCACGTTGTTCGACATCATCTCCGGGATCACCTCGGCCAGCGGCGGCTCGGTCCGGTTCGACGGCGTGGACGTCACCCGCCGGTCCGCGACCGCCCGCGCCCGCCTGGGAATGCGCCGGACGTTCCAGCGAGCCCAGGTTTTCAGCTGGCTGTCGGTGGAGGACAGCGTGCTCGCGGCGCTGGAGTGGCATGGTGGCGGCGGCGGCGTCGTGGGCGATCTGTGCGGCTGGCCGGCGCGGCGCCGCCACGAGCAGGCCCGCCGGGAACGGGTCGCGGAGGTCCTCGAGTGGTGCGGGCTGACCAAGCTGGGCACGGTCACCTCCGGTTCGCTGCCACTGGGGCAGCAGCGCCTCGTGGAGCTCGCGCGGGCGATCGTCGACCGTCCGACGCTGCTGCTGCTGGACGAGCCGACCTCGGGTCTGGACGCCGCCGAGTCGACGCGTTTCGGTGAGCTCGTCACGTCCCTGCGTGGCGAGGGCTGCGCCGTGCTGCTGGTGGAGCACGACGCCGGGTTCGTGATGCGGATCTGTGACCGGATCACGGTGCTCAATCTCGGCTCGGTACTCGCCGAGGGAACGCCGCAGCAGATCCAGGCCGACGACCGGGTGCGCGATGCCTACCTCGGCTGACCAGACATCACCGGCCCTCGGCCGATCAACACAGCCGGGCGTGGGCCCGCTTTCGCGTACCGCGGGCGTTCTCAGGAGGAGTACGTGACCGAATTCTTCAACCTGGTGGTCGCGGGGCTCGTCTCCGGTGCTCTGTATGCCATCCTGGCGTCCGGACTGACGCTGACCTACCAGACGTCGGGCGTGTTCAACTTCGGGCAGGGCGGCGTCGCGTTCGCGACCGCCTACCTGTTCTTCCAGCTGAACACCGGCCAGGACATCCCAGTGGTGCCGGCGGCGATCCTCTGCGTCGGCGTGTTCGCCCCGCTGCTCGGCTGGGTGCTGCACCGGGTGCTGTTCAACCCGCTGCGGGAGGCGCCGATCGCCGCCCGGATGGTGGGAACGCTCGGCCTCCTGATCGCGCTGCCCGCGTTATGCCTGTGGATCACCGCGCTGCTGCGGGAGAAGGCGCACTGGAAGTTGCCGGCGATCGAGGACGTGTTCCGGATCCCGGGTCTGGGACCGAGCCCCAAGAAGATCTACAAGCTGGGTGACGGGCTCGTCCTCGACACCGACCAGCTGTCGATGCTGGGCGCGGCGGTGTTCGCCGCGGTGCTGCTGTGGTGGCTGGTGCGGCACACCCGGATCGGCCTGGAGATGCGCGCCTCGGTGAGCCGGCCGAAGATCGCCGCGCTGCGCGGCGTCGACCCGGACCGGGCCTCGGCGGTCTCCTGGATCCTGTCCTGCGGGCTCGCCGGCCTCGTCGGTGTGCTGATGTCGCCGATGTTCGGGCTCGGCAACTTCACGTTCAACACCATGCTGTTCATCTCGATCCCGGCGGTGGTGCTGGCGCGGTTCGCCTCGATTCCGATCGCGATGGCGGGCGGCCTGCTGCTGGGCGTCGCGCAGAACCTGATCGCCGGGTACGTCGACCTGGACATCACGGGCTTCCCGACCGCGGTGCCGTTCATCATCCTGTTCGGACTGCTGATCTACTTCGGCGCCGAGCGTGGCCGCTCCGCCGGGGCGACCCTGGAGGAGCGCCCGCCGGCGAACGACCCGACCGCGGCCTCGCCCTGGACTCGGCGCGGGCTCTGGGCGGCCGCGGTCATCGGCCTTCTGGCCTATACCGCGTTCGGAGCGACCAACTTCTGGGCGGGACTGCTCGCGCAGGGTCTGGCGACCGCGATCGTGCTGATGTCGTTCACGGTGGTCACCGGGATCGGCGGGATGATCAGCCTCGCCCAGGCGGCCTTCGTGCTCGCCGGTGCCTTCACCGCGGGAAACCTGCTCTCGCATGGCGTCCCGTTCGTGCCAGCGCTGCTCATCGGCACGGTCGTGGCCGCGCTGACCGGTCTGATCGTGGCCCTGCCGACCCGCCGGCTCGGCGGGCTGCCGCTCGCCCTGTCCACCCTGGCCCTGGCCTATATCGGGCAGAACCTGCTGTTCCAGATCGACAGCATCTCGAACGGCTCGTCCGGCTGGGCGGTGCGCGCCCCCGACCTCGGCATCGTCGACACGACGAACCCGCGGTGGCTGGTGGTGTTCCTGCTCGTGCTGGTCGCTCTGGTGCTGTGGCTGGTGCACGCACTGCGGACGTCGAGCACTGGACGGGCCATGCTCGCGGTGCGTTCCACCGAGGTCGGCGCCCGCACCAGTGGCATCGCCGTGGGTCGGATGAAGCTGCTGGTATTCGTCATCTCCGCGGCGATGGCCGGGTTCGGCGGAGTCCTGCTCGCGGCCACCCGCGGCCGGGTCACCCACACCGACTACGACGCGCTGCTCGGCATGATCTGGCTGGCCACCACGGTCACGTTCAGTGTTCGTCGTCCCGCCGGAGCCGTCATCGCCGGGCTGGTGACCGTCCTGGCGCCGCAGGCGTTCGAGTCAGTCCCGGCGTCGACCTACTTCATGCAGCTGCTGTTCGGCCTCGGCGCGATCGGCCTCGCCCGGGAGCCCGACGGGGCGCTGGCCGGCATCGGCCGTACGGCCGAGATGCTTCGACGCAAGCGAGCGGCGGCCTCGGACAGCGCGTCGGCGTCGGCTGCCCCGGCCGTCTCGGTCGCGCCGGCCAGCTCGGTCGCGCCGGCCAGCTCGGTCGCGCCGGCCAGCTCGGCCGCGGCGCCCGCAACCGCCGTCGTGGTGGAGGCTGCCACCGCGTCGGACACACCCGCCGAGCCGGACACGACTGTGCTCAGGGTCCGCGGGGTGCGCGCGGGATACGGCGAGGTCGAGGTGCTGCACGGCGTTGACCTCACCGTGGCCGCGGGGGAGGCGGTGGCGCTGCTGGGCGGCAACGGTGCTGGTAAGTCCAGCCTGTGCGCCGTCATCGGCGGCCTGCTCACCCCGACCGCGGGAAGCATCGAGGTGGCCGGCGTCGACGTCACCCGGATCGCCGCGCAACGCCGTCAGCGGGACAGCATCTACCTTGCCCCCGAGGGCCGTGGCATCTTCCCGGAACTCACCGTCGAGGAGAATCTCACTCTCTGGCTTCGGGATGCCGATGAGCGCACCGCCGCCTACGACGCCTTCCCCGTGCTCGGGCAGCGCCGGACGCAGCTCGCTGGCGCCATGTCCGGCGGTGAGCAGCAGATGCTTACCCTCGCGCCCGCGCTGGTGCGCCCACCGCGGCTGCTCATCGCCGACGAGCCCTCGCTGGGACTCGCTCCGCTGATCATCGACCAGATCTACACCGCGCTGCGTGAGCTGCAGGGCCGGGGCACCGCGCTGCTCGTCGCCGAGGAGAAGACCCGCGACGCCCTGGCTCTGGCCGATCAGGTCGCGTTCCTCACCGTCGGCCACATCACCTGGGCCGGGCCGGTCGGCGAGGTCGACTCCGATCGTCTCGCGTCCGCCTACCTGGGCGTCTCCACCGAACCACAGTCGCCCACGCCTCAGGACGCGGCCGGGGAGGCCGGCGCCACCGCCGGGGCCAGTGCCGCCGCTGAGGCCGGTGCCGCTGCCGAAGTGACCGCGACCGCCGAGGCCGGGGAAGCGTCCGCTGTGCCTGAGCCGTCCGACGCCGCGGAACCGGGCGACTCCTCTGGGCCGGAGGAACCAGCCGTAGCAGAAACGGCCTCCGGCGCGGAATCAACGTCCGGGACGGAATCAACATCCGGGACTGAAACAGCGTCCGGGACTGAAACAGCGTCCGGGGCCGTCGAGACATCGGGAGCGGACGAGGCCGCCGATGAGGTGGAGAGCCTCACCGCGTCCGGAGTGGACGGCGTGGTGTCTGGAATGTCGAAATCCTGACAACGCGAGAGTCCTGACGGCAATGTGGAGCCGTTGGCACGACATGTTCCAAGTTCCCGTGCCAACGGACATCGGGTGTCGGCCGGGTCCTCGCCGCTCCCTCGCACCGGGTCACCAGCCGTGATCTGGCGCTGTTTTTCCTTATGGGGATCGTTTCGCAGTACAGCATGACCATCGTCGCGTCCAGGTATGCACCCCTGTTGGCGCGGCTTTGCGTGAACCCGTCGCGGCGTGCCGCGGTACCCCGGTCACAGTTAGGGATCTCAGTGAGAAGAACTACCCGCTTAACTCGGTCTGTCACGGTGCTGGCCGCCTCCTGCATGGTTGTAGCCGGAATGGCTGCCTGCTCGAGTGACAGTTCCGGCTCCACCGGCAGCGCCGCTTCCAGCGTGGACGTCGCCAGCATCAAAGCTGGTCCGGCAACCGGGTGGGACGATGGCGGGCAGAAGGTGGATCCGGCCAAGCTGAAGTGTTCCCAGACGGCGTCCGACCCCACCCGCGGAATCACGGACACGCAGATCACGGTGGGCGGCCTGGCCTACCTGACGAGCGCGTCGGGTGCCTCGATGTCCGGTGCGGAGGCGGGCGCCAAGGCCCGCTTCGCCCGGGCCAACGCCGAGGGCGGGGTGAACGGCCGAAAGATCAACTACGTCGGCACCCTGGATGACGGCAACGACCCGGCCCGCACCAGCTCGCAGGCAAAGGTGCTCGTCGAGCAGAAGAAGATCTTCGCCTCCGTGCCGCTGCTGACCACCAACGCCAGCTATCTGGACACGTTCTGCAACGAGACGGTTCCGTACTTCGGCTGGGGCATCAACTCGGGCTTCTGCAACTCCTCGCTCGGGTTCGGTATCACCGGCTGCCTGATCGCCGGCAAGGATGTCAAATCCTCGACCAACTACGGCTTGTTGATCAACGCGCTGTTCGGTGGGAATGGGTCGGGTAAGACGGTGGCGCTCGTCGGCAATGACGACGACACCGCCCGCGCCGGGGTCGACGCCATCGGCCGGCAGCTCAAGGCCGTCGGAATCAAGGTGGTCTACAGCAAGACGCCGGTGCCCGACGCCGGGCTGAGCGACGCCGCCCCGATCGTCAATGGGATCATGACGGCGGACGGCGGCGCACCGCCGGACGTACTGATCTACGGAACCGACTTCAACGCGACCCTCAAGCTCACCGAGGCACTGAAGGCCGCGGGCTTCAAGGGGAAGAACCTCAACGCCGTGGGTTATGACCCGCGGCTGGCGGCGGCGAAGCTGCCCGGCCTGGAGGGCTCCTACACCTCGTTGCAGTGGGCTCCGGGCAGCGACACCGCTGTGCCGGGGATCAAGCAGATGGTCAGCGACATCCGGAAGTACACCCCCGGTACCGTGCTCAGCCTGCCGACGATGGCCGGGTACTGGTCCGCGGACATGTTCCTCGCCGCGGCGAAGAAGGCCGGTCGAGACCTGACCCTCACTTCTCTGCTGAAGCTGATGAACAACAACTACAGCTATTCCGTGGACGGTGCGCTGGCCGAGACCCGTTGGCCGCTCAACCACCTGGTGTCGAACCCGTGCTTCTCGCTCGTCCAGCTGAACGGGAGCAAGTACGACATCACCGTCCCGCTCTCCTGCGGCTCGTTCCTGAAGAGCTAGCCGGTCGCGTTCCACGGACAGTGGTCGTGGGTCGTGGGTCGTGGGTCGCGGAACGCGACAGTCTCATGGGTCGCGTTCCGCGATGGTGGTCATGGTGCCGGCCGGGGCCTACAGTAGCCGGCCGGCCCCAGGCGTCTGCCACCGCCCCGGTCGCCCCGGATCCCCGCCACGACGTGGCCGGTGGTCTCGATGGTGTCTCTGGTCGGGCCGGTTCAGCCCTTTGGACGGGCGGGTTCGGCCAGGGCGCGTCGAGCAGCGCCAGCGTCCGGAGTGCCCCAGCTCCCGTGCGGTCCACACGAGTCGCGCGAGGGCCTGCGTCCGGTCCGAGGGAGCGGCGGCGATGTCGAGCGCCAGCTCGCGGGCCCGGGTGGCCAGAGTCGATGCGCGAGGACGGCATCAGCGGGATCTACTACGCGGGTACGGCTATTCCACCTTCGGCTACAAGGGCGACTTCCTCACGATCCGCGAGCTACGCGGCGGGGAACTGCGCTTCGACGGCTACCACCGACCGGAACATCCGATCAACGCCACCCAGGTCGCGGAGCCACCGAGCCACTGGCGCTCACACTATCGTCGGCGGGATGTCCGAGCCGTCATCCTGCCCGTCACTGACTCCGCGCACACCTGACTCTGCCGCACACGGACCTTCACGCGCACGGACCTTCACGCGCACGGACCTTCACGCGCAGGGACGTCAGGCAGATGGACCTTCAGGCATATGGACATGCGCGAACGCGCGCCGGACCATCTGGACGAACTCCTCCTCCGTGAGGCCGTCCTGCCCGGTGGACGCGGTGGCCATGTCCGCGCCGCCGGTGTCGGCCCGACGGTAGACGCCGACCATCGCGGCCAGCAGTTCGGCCAGTGTGTCGGGGTTGCCGGGGCGGATCGAGCCGTCCTGCTGCCCACGCCGGATCAGTTCGGCCTCCAGGCGCAACGCCGCGGCGTAGCCGCGGGCGACCTCCGTGTCGAGCCGGGGGACGGTCGAGAACCCGGCCGGAAACATGCGACTGACGAGCCGGCCGAAATCGGGAAAGGTCCGATAGAAGCCGATCTCGGCCCGGACGAGTGCGGTGAGACTGTCCAGGCCGGGGCCCTCCGCCAGGGCGAACGAGCGGATTCTGGCCATCAGCACGAGCGACCGGCGGTCGACCACGGCCCCCAGCAGCTCCTCCTTGTTGCGTACGTGCAGGTAGAGCGCACCGACGGAGACCTCGCACCGCTCGGCGACCTGGCGCAGGCTGGTCTCCCGGAAACCCTGCCGGCCGAAGAGCTCCTCGGCGACGTCCAGGAGCTTCTCCCGCGTGCGTTCAGCGCGCTGACGGTGTCGCTGCGCGCGCACGGAGGTCGAGGCCGCCGCGTCGCGGCTGGCCGGCAGGTCGGGTCGGTGGCCGGCGGTCAGGGGCGGCATGCTCGTCGCCGCGGCCGCGGCCTGCCCGCGGGTGTCGTCGACCGCGGTCATCGCCATCACCACCCTCCTGGTTGCCCGAGCCTCCTGGTTGCCCGAGCCGGACACGTTGCCGATGTCTCCCCCTGTCTCCCACGTATAGCAGGTCGATCCTGGGCAGGCGCCTCGATCCGGCCGGGCGATGGTGTCCGGGCTGGTCCGACCCGGACACTTGTGATCCGTGTGAAGGTCAGGTTGAATGATGGTTCAGTGACGTGCGACGACGGTGCTTCACGGTCGCTATACGGGTCCGGAACGTGTACGTCCCGCCGGTGGGAGGCAGCTCATGGCCATCTCGGATGAGACCAGGGCCGCCCGGCCTGCCCCGAGCGCGACGAGCGCGACGGGCAGAAAGAGCGCCCTCTACGGCGCGACGGATGTGCGAACCGTGGAAGGCGTGGTCGAAGACCTGGTCGGGCTGCCGATGCCGCAGCGCCCGGACACGCTGAACGATCTTTCGGCGCGGACGAAGGTCCGTGGCGAGCGGACCCCGCGTTTCCCCTTTCCGATTCCGAACGGCTGGTTCATCGTCGCCCGCGCCGACGAGATCGAGCCGGGCAGGACCAAACCGCTGTTCTACTTCGGCAAGGACCTGGTGCTCTTCCGGGGCGCCGACGGCACGCCGTACCTGTTCGACGCCTACTGCCCGCACCTGGGGGCGAACCTGGCCGTCGGCGGGCGGGTCGAACAGGGATCGCTGCGCTGCCCGTTCCACGGCTGGCGGTTCGACGGCGCGACCGGGGCCTGCGTGGAGGTTCCCTACGACGACATCGACTTCATCCCGAAGAAGGCGACCGCCCGCAGCTATCCCACAGTCGAGCGCAACCACATGATCTGGGCCTGGCACCACCTGGAGCGCGAGGCGCCGACCTACGAGGTTCCCGAGGTGTCCGAGTTCGACGACCCGGACTGGCTGCCGATCCACATGCGCGACTTCGAGATCGCCACCTGCTGCCAGGAAATGGCCGAGAACAACGTCGACACGCCGCACTTCATGTACGTGCACGGAACGCCGGCGATTCCCGAGGAGGACTTCCACATCGACGGGCCCTACAAGCGCTCGATCGGCATGGACGGCAACTTCGTCCGGGAGGGTTTCGGGCTTGGGCTCGGTGTCCTGCGGGTGAAGGGCTACACGACCTTCATCTCCTCGACGACTCCGATCGATGAGGAGAACCTGCACGTCCGGTGGATCTTCACCTCGCCGCGCTCGCTCGGCCCGAACGCCGCGGAGAAGGCGGCCCGGACCTTCACCAACGCCGTCAGCCAGGACATTCCCATCTGGGAGAACAAGATCTACAAGGATCCGCCGGTGCTGCGACCGTCGGAGAAGGCGATCACCGAACAGCGCCGGTGGTGCCAGCAGTTCTACTCCTACCCCGACGGCGCCACCCGGCCCTGACGGGCGCCGGGCGTTGCCGGCCGGGCCCCGCGCGGCGCCCGGCCGACCCGGCCAGGTCGGTCTGGAGTCAGGCAGGCCACCGTGCGCCGAGCGCGGTCTGGCCCGACGTGGGTCAGGCCAGAACTGGGTCGGGCTGGGTCAGGCGAGGATCAGGCCGGGATCAGGCGGACCGGCATCGAGGTGATGCCGTTGACGAAGTTGGAGCTGAGCCGGCCGACCGGGCCGGTCAGCTCGACCCCGCGCAGCTTCGTGGCCAGCGTGCGGAACATCATTTCGACCTCGAGCGCGGCGAGGTGTCGGCCGAGGCAGAAGTGCGGGCCACCGCCGCCGAAGCCGAGATGCGGGTTGGGCGAGCGGCCGATGTCGAAGGCGTACGGGTTCTCGAACACCGACTCGTCGTAGTTCGCCGACGAGTAGAAGACGATGACCTTGTCGCCTTCCTGAATGGGCTGGCCGCCGAGCTCGACGTCCCGGGTGGCGGTGCGGCGGAAGCTGTTGACCGGGCTGACCCAGCGGACGATCTCCTCGGCCGCCTGGGGAGCCAGGTCGATGTTGTCGCGCAACCGCTCCCACTGTTCCGGGTGCTCGATCATGGCCAGCATGCCGCCGCTGATGGCGTTGCGGGTCGTCTCGTTGCCGGCGAACAGCAGCAGCAGGAAGAACAGGTCGAACTCGAGTTCGGACAGCTCCTGCCCGCTCTCGTCCGGCGAGATCAGCGTGGTGACGATGTCGTCGGCCGGGCAGGCGCGCTTGGCGATGCCGAGATCATTGGCGTAGGCGTAGACCTCGATGGCGGCCGTGGCGGCGTCCTCGTTCTCCTCGATCCGCAGGGTGGTGGTGGCGGACGCGAGGCGGTTCGACCAGTCGAATATCTTGCGGCGGTCCTCGACGGGGACGCCCATCAGCTCGGCCAGGACGATCAGCGGGAGCTCCGCGGCGCAGAGGTCGACGAAGTCACCGGACCCCGCCTCCAGCGCCCTGTCGACGATCAGCTCGCTCGTCCTGCGCAGGTGTTCGCCCATCAGGCGGATCGTCTTCGGGGTGAAACCCCGGCTGACCAGGCCGCGCAGCCGGCTGTGCTCGGGCGGGTCCATGTTCAGCATCATCATGCGCTGCTGGGCGCACTCCTCCTCGGAGACCTCGCCGAGCATCGTGGTGCGTCGGCTCGAGGAGAAGGTGTCCGGCGTGCGCGAGACGCGGGAGACGTCGGCGTGCCGGGTGACGGCCCAGAAGCCCTCCGGCAGCTCGGGGTCGGCGTGCCGGTGGACGGGGTCGTTCTCGCGCAGCCAGCGGAAATCGTCCTGGGGGATGCCGTCCGCGTAGCGGGCGGGGTCGTAGACATCGATCGCCTTCAGGGGCATGGGTCCTCCGAACAGCCCGAACGCAGCGCGCGGCGACTTTATAATTCTGACACTAACTGACAAATATGTCAGCCGCTACGAGTGCCTGCCGAGAGGACGCGCCAGCCAGCCAGCGCGGCGCCCTCGAGCGCCACGTAGTCACGTTCCGCGATGGCAATCTCGGGGTGGCGAGCATTCAAGATCCAAATAGGTCGCTGTGGGGGTATTCGCGTCCGATTTGCCCCCCGCGGCGACCTACTTGGCGGGATCTTGTCGCCTTGCCCGCTGCGGACTGTAGCGATGGCTGGTAGTGGGGCCTCGCGGTGGGGCCGGCGGTACGGCGTCGGTGGGGCCGTGGGGCCGTGGGGCCTCAGTCGCGGCGGGGGCGGCGCAGGGTGAAGCGTTCGAACAGGGTGTAGTCGGGGGCGGGGTCGCCGGCCTGGACGCGGGGGGCATGGTAGTAGCCGACGGTGATGGTGGTCGGGCCGCCGCGACGGGTGCCGGGGTCTAGGTCGAACACGGCGATGCCGTACGGGTGGCCGGAGGCATCCGGGCGGGCCGACCAGACGGCGTCCTCGACGGCGTCCGCGGGGGACTTGGCGTAGGCGCCGGTCTTCGCGTCCCTGCTGATCGCCGTCCGCTTCGTGATGACCTTGCCCTGGCGGGTGCCGGTAGAGGTGGCACCGTAGGTGTCGGTGGGGCCGGACGTCCCGCCGCCGCCGAGCACCAGGTAGACGGTGCCCTTGTCGGTGTCGAACGTGTCGGCGGACGCGTCGGTGACGACCGGCCGCGGCCGCAGCGTGTCGACGGTGGCGCCCCCGGCGCCGACGGCACCACCGGCGGTACCCGCGGAGCCGCCGCTGGAGCCGGTCGAGCCGGTCGAGCCGCCTGTGGTTGCCGTGGCGCCGGAGGCTTCCCTGCCGGTGTTACGGTCGAAGCCTCGCAGCGGGAACGTCCGCTCGTAGTCGTGGTCGTGGCCGGTGACCACGAGGTCGACCTGGTAGCGGTCGAACAGCGGCAGCCAGGCCTGGCGGATGCCGAGGTCCGAGCCGTTGCCGGTGGACGAGCTGGAGACCGGGCACTGGTGCATCTGCACGATGATCCAGTCGATGCTGTGGTCGGCCCGCGCGGCGGCGAGGGTGTGCTCCAGCCAGCGGGTCTGCCGGTTGCCGCCCGGGGCGAGGGTGCCGTTCGGGCCGGCGGCGAGCGTGCCGGTGTAGAGGCGGTTGTAGCGGCTGGTGCCGCCGGGGATGGTGGGCGTGCCGTTCGGCGGGACGATGTCGGTGCCGGCGAACGCGCCGCCGTCCTGGTAGATGACGTCGTCGGCGTCCAGGGAGAGGAACAGCGCCGAGCCGACGCGGTAGCTGTAGAAGTTCCCGACCAGGCCCGGGATACCGTTGGACGGCAGGCTGAAGCGGGTCAGGTACGCCTCGTAGCCGTGCGGCCCGTTGCCGAACTCGATCTCGTGGTTACCCAGCGCCGGCATCCATGGCCGGTTCGCCGCGGACCGGGCCACGTTGACACCGAAGTCCCGCCAGACCGCCGGCTGCTGGGCGAACGTCAGGTTGGCGTAGCACAGGTCCCCGTTGAGCAGGTGGAACAGCGGCGCGAACCGCTCGACGGCGTTCACCGCGTGGTAGGCGTTCGGCGAGGAGATCGTCCACGACTTGTCGGTGGCGAGGTCGCCGTAGCTGGTGAACCGGAACGGGAACCGCCCCTGGCGCGCGGTGGTGAACGTGCCGGTACTGGTGCCGGCGGCGGCGCCGGTCAGGCTGGCGCTCGGACCGCCGTCCGCGATGTCAACCTGGTAGGTGTAGGCGGTTCCGGGCTTCAGCCCGCGCAGATGAGCGTGGTAGACGACGGTCCGCTGGCCGTTCACCCCGTCGACGTAGGTGCGCTCCTCGGCGTCCACGTACCGCCCGAATCCGCCGGTCGCCGTGCCGAGCCGCACCCGCGGCCGGCGTACCGCCGCCGGCGACACCCAGGAGACGGTCACCGAGGTCGCCGGGTCGTCCCCCCAGGCAAGATGCACCTGCTCCGGGATGGTGCTGGCGCTCGTGCCGGCGAACGCCGGCCGCCGCCACAACACCGGCCCGCCGTGCCCGCCCGCCAGCGTCGTCCCACCGACCAGCGCGAGCCCCCCGCCGATCACCCCGGCCCGCAGCAACGTCCGCCGCGACGCCTCGAGCGTCGGGCGCGCGCCGTCGCCAGCCACAGGCCCAGCGGTTGCCGGTGCGCCGGCCGTGCGGGGACCGCTGGAGGTATCGGCGCCACCGGGTACGGCCGCTGCCGCGGGGCTGGCCGCACGGACGGAGTGAGTCGCGGAGCTGGCGGGGTTCGCGTCCATGACCGCTGATGCTGTCGCCCTCGGCGGACAGTCAGTCATCCACCACATGGCGTCAACCCAACCATCCGGTGAACCCGGCACGTCCTGGGCCAGACGAGACGCCGGCCCGACGGGCGTGGAAGGCCATGGCGACCGGCGGGGTGATGCCTCGGACGAGCTGTGCCGCGCACTTGACCTGAAGCCGGGTTCAGCCTGCAGGCTGGGGGCATGCGAGCGATCAAGGTCAGTCGGTTTGGTCCATCTGATGTTCTCGAGCTGGTGGAGCTGCCCGCGCCGGTTGCGCGGGCGGGGGAGCTTGTGATCGGGGTGGAGGCCGTGGGCGTGGGCTGGCTGGACGTCCAGATCCGGGCGGGCAACGGGCCTGAGGTGTTCGGGGTGGAGCCGCCGTACGTGCCCGGGGGTGCGGTCGCGGGCACGGTCACCGCGGTCGGGGTGGGGGTCGGCGGCGAGTGGCTCGGCGCCCGGGTCGTGGGTCGCCCGGTGGGCGGTGCGTACGGCGGAGGTTATGCCGACACGGTCGTCGCCACGCCGGAGACGGTCTATCCGATCCCCGCGGACCTCGGTCTGCGCGACGCCACCGCGTTGCTGGACGACGGCAGCACCGCACTCGCCCTGCTGGAGCGGACCCCGGTGCACAAGGGGGACCGCGTCCTGGTGGCACCAGGCGTGGGTGGTCTCGGTAATCTCCTGGTGCAGCTCGCCGTCACGGCGGGGGCGACGGTCATCGCCGGGGTGCGGGGCGAGGAGAAGCGCGCGCTCGCGCGGGAGCTGGGTGCCGAGACCGTCGACTATTCCGCCCCGGACTGGCCCGACCAGCTGCGGGCGCTCACCGGCGGGCAGGGGTTGGACGTGGTGTTCGACGGGATCGGCGGCGCGGTCGGGGCGGCGGCGGTGGCGGTGCTCGTCGACGGCGGCCGGTTCTCCGGCTATGGCATGACCAGCGGTACGCAGACCGCGATCGGCGAGTCCGACCGGAGGCGGCTGACCGTTGTGGACATGGCGCAGCTGCCGGAGTTCTGGCCGGACAACCCCCGCCGGATCCGCCACGTGCTGGACGAGGCCGCGGCGGGACGCCTGACCCCGGTGATCGGCCGGACCTACCCGCTGGCCGAGGTGGCTGCCGCACATGCGGACATCGAGGCCCGGCGCTTCACCGGCAAGATCCTGCTGCTGACCTGACAGCCGCGGCGGCGGCGGTCGGCGTTGGGGCGTCGGTTTCCGGCGGCCCGGGTCCCGGGCCGCCGCGGAACGAGACGTTCGCCGACCTGGCGGGACAGCGGACGTACCGCCTACCGGAGCTCGGCGGCGGTCCCGGGTCCAGTCGAGGGGGTGGCTGAGGATGCCTTGGCGGGGCGCTCCGCGCGGGCGAGGAAGGCCACCAGACGGCGGTTGACGTCGGCGCCCTGCTGGAAGCCGGGGCCGTGGCCGACGCCGGGGAGGATCTCGGCGTGGCCATGGGGCAGCTGCGAGATCCGGGCCTGGGCACGCGGCGGGTGCAGCAGTGGGCTGTGCTGGCCGATCAGGACGAGCGTCGGGGTCCCGATGGCGCGCAGCTCGTCGTCGCGCAGCGGGGCCGGCGCCGGACGGCGGGTGCGGAACGTTCGAGCGCCGGTCAGCAGGACCCTGCGGAGCTCGGGGACGAGCAGGACGGGGTTGTCCAGCCAGACCGCGAGCCGTCGGCGAAGCGGCGGCGGAGCGAGGCCGGCCAGGCCGTTGAGGTACATCAGCCAGATGAACCGGGCGCTGACCTTCTCCAGTCCGCCGGGGTCGAGCGCGGTGACGCTGATCAGCCGGTCGGGTGCGTGGACGGCCTGGTTGAGCGCCAGCCATCCGCCGTAGGAGTGGCCGACGAGGTGCGCGTGGCGCACGCCGAGGGCCGCGAGGGTCTGGTCGAGCCAGGCGGCGCTGTCCGCCGGGTGGTGGATCGGGCGGCGGGCGACGCTACGCCCGGGATCGCCGAGGGTGTCCAGGGCGATGACCGGATGCCGGGCGCCGAGCGCGGCCAGGAACGGGTACCACTGCACGGCGTTCGAGTTCGCCCCATGCAGCAGCACCACGGGGGCACCGACGGTCGCCGATGCCTGCCTGCCCGACACAGGGCCATAGCGATGGACGTGGGTGGTGCCGAACTCGGTCTCGACCTCCGTTTCCTCCCAGGGTGTGGGCCACAGGGCGGTGAAGGCCCCGTCGTAGGCCGCGAGGAATCTGGCACGCTGCTTCTCGCCGCGGAACCGCCCGACGGCGGGGCTCTCTCGAGCTGTCATGGTACATGTGTATCACGAAAGGACGCGATGCCGAAGCGGGTCGACCACGAGCAGCGCCGCCGTCACATCGCCGACGCGCTGCTGCGGGTCGCGGCCAGCCGGGGCCTGCACACGGCGGGGTTCCGGGAGGTCGCGGCCGAGGCGGGTGTGTCGGTGCGGCTCGTCCAGTACTACTTCGAGACCAAGGAGGGGCTGCTCCTGTTCGGTCTGCGCCGGGTGGGTGAACTGTTCGCCGAGCGGGTGGCGCCTCGGCTCGTGGCCGAACGGGCGGTGGCGCAGGAGTCTCCGCCCGCGGGCGGACGGCCGGCGTCCACCGGGCGGGCACGGATCGAGGTCGTCCTCGCGGCGACCCTGCCGTTGGACGACGAGAGCCGCATGTTGTACGTCCTGTACAACCAGTACTTCGCGCTGGCGCTGACCGACCCCGCGCTCGCGGCCCAGCCGTACGCCAACGACCCGGACGTTCTCGAGACCTGGCTCGTCGAGCGGTTGCTGATCTGCCAACGCGAGGGCCTGCTCGCTCCCACGCGCGACCCCCGGGACGAGGCGAGTGCCCTGCTGGCGCTGACCGTCGGGCTCGGCACCGCCGTACTCGCCGGCCGGCACACGCCCGACGACGCCCGCCGCCTGCTCGCCCGCCACCTCGACGACCGCCTCGCTGGCCACTGACCTCGTCCCGCCGGGCACGTCAGTGCGGGCGGGGGCGGCGGAGTGCGGATGGCCGCGGGACGTAGTCGGTCGTCCCTTTTCGGGTGATATGGGTGCCATACCCCGTCTGAACTAGACCCTGACGTAAGAGTATGGTCGAGCCCATATTCGCCGAGGTGGCTGGCCGGGGTCATGAAAGGAGACGTTCCATCTCTCCGTCTGCGTGGTCGGGCCGCGGCTGAGGCTACCTCGGGTCATGAACAGCGCAGTTCCGCCGGTCTGATCAGCACACTCGTCCCCGTGCGAACGGCCCCACCCGGGCCTGCGCCGCAGGAGCGAGCAAGAGCGAGAAAGGACGCGGTGACCGAGAGAATGCCGCCTCGACCACGCGGCCGGCACCGGAGGGATACCGGGACGCGGGCCGCTCCACCGCCGCCGCCGCCACCGCACGCTCGGCCCGATCTGCCCGCGCTGACGGGTCTGCGCGGAGCCGCCGCCACCCTCGTGTTCCTCCGCCACATCGACGCGGACGTGGGGGACACCCTGCCCGTCGCTCCGCTCGGCAACATCGGATATACCGGCGTCTCGTTCTTCTTCGTGCTCTCGGGTTTCGTCCTCACCTGGGCCGCCGGCCCGGTGTCCCGGGCCCGGTTCTACTGGCGTCGGTTCGCCCGGATCTACCCGCTGTATCTTGTCGCCGTACTGCTGTGGTTCCCCGTCGCCTGGTCACTGGGAATGATCGGCGAATTCGGCTCGAAACCCGTCGCCCTCCTCCCGAGCCTGCTCTTGGTCCAGGCCTGGATTCCCACCCAGTCGATCTACTTCGGTTGGGGCGGAGCGGTGCTGTGGTCGCTGTCCTGCGAGGCGTTCTTCTACCTCGTCTTCCCGCTTGTCCACCCACGGCTGGCCGCTCGGGCCAACGCGGGCCGGATCCGGCTGGCCCTGCTCGTTCTGCTCCCGGCCGCGGCTGTGTCCTGCCTGGCCGGCGTGGTCGATCCCCGCGTCGACCTCGCCGCCTACGCCAATCCGGCGGTGCGGCTGGGCGAGTTCATCCTCGGCATCGTCCTGGGACTGCTGGCGCGGGAAGGCTCCCGCGGCACGACCGGGCAACGCCGGACACTGGCCCTTCTCGCCGCCGCCTGGCTCGCCGTCCCGATCGGCCTCGGATTCCCCTACGGCGACCGCCAGGGTCTCATCGACACCCTCGCCCTGCCGTCCTTCGCGGTGGCCATCTTCCTGGTCGGTACCCGCGAAGCCGACGGCTGTCGGGTGCCCGGAGCGAGTGCCCGCCCGATGGTGTATTTCGGCGCGATCTCCTACGCCTTCTACCTGGCTCATCCCGCCGCACTCGCCGTCGGCAGCGAACTTGGCTGGCTCGACGCGGCCACCGCACCCGCGGCGGCACTCGGCGTCACACTCTGCTTCCTCCTCGCGTTCGCGCTGGCCGCGGCTCTGCATCACGCCGTGGAACAGCCCGCCCTGCGATACCTGCTCCACAAGGCCCACCGCTCTGCCGGCCAGCAGACCATCAGCGCACCCGGTCAGCAGACCATTCCCCTCCCGCGTCAGTTCGGTGCACCGCCCCAGGCCGGTCCGGGAATCCCCGAACCGGGAATCCCCGGTCATCGGCTGGTTCGCCGTGATCTGTAACAAGCTGTGCGCGGCGGCTGGTCTGCTTGCCGATGGCCGAACCGAGCCGTCGCCGTGATCTGTCGCAGGCCGGGCAGGGGGAGCGGTGTGCCGCCGGTCGTGCTGATCGCGACGCTGGCTCTTGTGCTGGCCATCGCTGCCTGCTCCGGCCAGTCCGGCCAGGCCAGCCCGACCAGCCAGGCCGAGCGCGCCGGCCGCCCCGCGACGGCGTCGCCGGCCGTTCCGTCGGCGAGCGCCTCCGGATCGCCGCGGCAGCCGGCCATCCGATCCGGCCTGGGGTGGGCGTCCGGCGCCAACGGGAACCACCCGGCGGATGTCAACGCGTGGGCGTCGTGGACAGGTCGTCCGGTCGACGTGGCCGTCGTGTTCACCACCCGCAATGACTGGCCGAGCCTCACCACGGCGTCCTGGCCGGTCGGCGCGTTCACCCGGGCCCAGTTTCCCGGGCAGCTGTCGGTGGCCCAGCCGCTGTACCCGGTGAGCGGCAACGAGCTGGCCTGCGCCCGTGGAGACTACGACGGCTCCTGGGCCCAGTTCGGCTCGACCCTGACTCGGTACGGCCGCGGGGACGCCTATGTCCGGCTCGGCTGGGAGTTCAACGGGGCCTGGATGTACTGGCACGTTCGAGACCCGCAGGCCTGGAAGAGCTGCTTCGTGCACGCGGTCACCGCGATCAGGTCGACCGCCCCCCGGGTGCGGATCGAGTGGACCCTGAGTGCGCACAGCGACACGCTGCCCGGCGGTGACACCGACGTCTGGGCGGCATATCCGGGGGACGCCTACGTTGATGTCGTCAGCATCGACGACTACGACATCTACCCCGCCTCCACGACCCAGAATGCCTGGGACCAGCAATGCCACCAGCCCTCCGGGCTGTGCACCGTCGCGGACTTCGCCCGTGCCCATCACAAGAAGCTCGCGGTCCCTGAGTGGGGGCTGTCGTACTCGAACGGTGGCGGTGGCGACAACCCGTTCTACATCGAGAAGATGCACGACTTCTTCACGCGAAACACCGGCCTGTTGGCCTATGAGGCATATTTCAACACATCCGAAGCGGGCAACGTCCGCTCCTCGCTCCACAACCCCGACCTGAACCCGGACAGTTCCCACCGCTACCTGGACCTCTTCGGAACGAGCCGCGGCGCAGGCGGTTGACGGGCCTGCCCCCGCACGGTCCCCGCGGCGGGAGCGCGAGCGGGGTCGTCCGGCGTAACGTCCAGGAAGCCGGCGTGCGTGGCCGGTTCCTGGCGGTGTGTGCCTGGTCAGGGCATGGGTAGCTGTGCGTGCTTGCTGGGATATTTTCTGGTGGGACGAGCGGTGCCGGGGCGGACGGGAGAGGGACATGGACGGGCGGGCGAGGGTCGCCGGGGCGCTGCTGTTCTGTCCGGCGGACCGGCCGGAGCGGTTCGGCAAGGCCGTCGCGGCGGCCGACCTGGTGATCCTTGACCTGGAGGACGGCGTGGCCGCGCAGAACCGGGCGCGGGCGCGGGAGGCGCTGGTCAGGGCCGCCCCCGACCTCGACCCGGACCGCACGGTCGTGCGGGTCAACCCGGCGACCAGCGCGGATTTCGCCGCCGATCTCGCCGCGCTGGACCGCACCGGCCTGCGGCTGGTCATGCTCGCCAAGACCGAGTCCGCCGACCAGCCCGCCCGGCTCGGGCCCGCCCGCGACGTGATCGCCCTGTGCGAGACCCCCGCCGGTGTGCTCGCCGCCCCGGCGATCGCCGCCGCCGCGAACGTGGTCGCGCTGATGTGGGGTGCGGAGGACCTGCTCGCCGCGATCGGCGGCCGGTCCAGCCGGCATCCGGACGGCCGTTACCGTGATGTTGCCCGGCATGCGGCATCATCCGTCCTGCTGGCCGCCGCCGCCCGTGGGCGGGCCGCCATCGACGCCGTCTACCTGGACATTCCCGACCTTGACGGCCTTGCGGCCGAGGCCCGCGACGCGGCGGCGACTGGATACGCGGCCAAGGCGTGCATTCATCCCAGCCAGGTGGCGGTGGTGCGGGAAGCGTTCCGGCCGGGCGAGACGGAGCTCGCCTGGGCCGACCGTGTCCTGCGAGCGGCCGAACAGGCCGGTGGCGGTGTGTTCGCCTTCGAGGGCCAGATGGTCGATGCCCCCGTCCTGCGGCACGCCGAGCACCTGCTGCGCGCCGCGGGCCTCGACCCGGAATCCGACCTCGGGCGGCTGCCACCTCTGAAGCAGGCCGCGCGGCCACGCGAGGGCTGAGTAACGACGGTGTTCGGCCTCGCGGGCGAGGATGGTGGACGGGATGGCTGCCGACGACGATGCTGAGCCGCGGATCGGGGCGCCCGCCAACTGGGCGGCGGGGGTGCCCGGGGTCGGGCACGCCCTGGCGCAGTCGTGGCGGCGGATGGGTGCCGTACGGTCGGTGCGGACGTTGCGGCTGGTCAACCAGGACCACGGGTTCGACTGTCCGGGCTGCGCCTGGCCGGAGCCGCCGCCCGGAGAACGCTCGGCGTTCGAATTCTGCGAGAACGGTGCGAAGGCGGTGGCCGAGGAGGCGACCCGGGCGCGAGTGACCAGGGAGTTCTTCGCCGCGCACAGCCTCGCCGACCTCGCCGGGCGCAGCGGGCACTGGCTGGGCAGCCAGGGGCGGCTCGTCGAACCGATGTACCGCCCGCCGGACGCCGACCACTACGTCCCGATCAGCTGGGACGACGCGTTCGCCGTCATCGCCGGTGAACTCGCCGCGCTCGAGCATCCGGACGAGGCTGCCTTCTACACCTCCGGACGGACGAGTAACGAGGCCGCATTCGTCTACCAGCTGTTCGCCCGCGTTCTCGGCACGAACAACCTGCCGGACTGCTCGAACATGTGCCATGAATCGTCCGGTACGGCGCTGACCTCGACCATCGGCATCGGCAAGGGTTCGGTGACGCTCGCCGACCTCGAGGCCGCGGACCTGGTGCTCGTCGTCGGGCAGAATCCGGGGACGAACCATCCGCGGATGCTCAGCTCGCTGGAGCGGGTCAAGCGCGGCGGCGGGCAGATCGTCGCCGTCAACCCGCTGCCGGAGGCGGCGCTGCTGCGTTTCCGCAACCCGCAGAATGCCCGTGGCATCGTCGGGCGTGGCACGGCGCTCGCCGACCAGTTCCTGCAGATCCGCCTCGGCGGAGATCTCGCGTTGTTCCAGGCGCTGGGCCGCCGGCTGCTCGCCGCCGAGGACGCCGCCCCCGGCACCGTGCTCGACCACGACTTCATCGCGCGGCACACCACCGGCTTCGACGACTACGTCCGCCATCTACGCGGCGCCCGGCCTGGCGGCGCCCCGTCTGGTGGTGCCCCGTCCGGTAGCGCTCCGTCTGGCAGTGCTCCGTCTGGTGGTGCGCTGTCCGACGACGAGATCGCCGCCGCGACGGGCCTGTCGGCCGCCGAGATCGACGAGCTCGCCGGGCGGCTGCTCGCCGCCGACCGGGTCGTCGTCTGCTGGGCGATGGGCCTCACCCAGCATGCCGGTGCGGTCGCGACCATCCAGGAACTCGTCAACGTCCTGCTGCTACGCGGCAACATCGGGCGTCCCGGCGCCGGGGTGTGCCCGGTGCGGGGACACTCGAACGTCCAGGGTGACCGGACGATGGGCATCTGGGAGCGTCCTACGACGGCGTTCCTGGACGCGCTCGGCGCCGAGTTCGGCTTCGCGCCACCCCGGCGGCACGGGCTGGACGTTGTCGGCACGATCCGGGCGATGCGTGACGGCCGGTTGCGGGTGTTCGTCGGGATGGGCGGAAACTTCGTGGCCGCGACCCCGGACTCGGCCGTCACCGAGGCGGCGATGCGGGGCTGCCGGCTGACCGTCCAGGTCTCCACCACCCTCAACCGCTCGCACGCGGTGACCGGTCGGGCTGCGTTGATCCTGCCGGCACTCGGGCGCACCGAGGTCGATGTCCAGGCCGGCGGTCCGCAGCAGGTCAGCGTCGAGGACTCGATGGGCATGGTGCACGCCTCTCGCGGCCGGCTCGCCCCGGCCGGTCCTGACCTGCGCTCCGAGGTCGCCATCGTCTGCGGCATCGCCCAGGCCACGCTTGCCGCCACGTCCGAACAGGCAGGGACGGCGGACCTGGCGCGAACGGGGACTGCGGAGGCGGGGACAGCGCAGGCGGGGACAGCGAGGGCAGCGAGTGTCGGCGGCGGCGTGCGGCCGGCGGATGCGAAGGTCGACTGGGCGCAGTTCGCCGCGGACTATGCGCGGATCCGCGAGCGCATCTCCCGGGTCGTGCCGGGCTTCGAGGACTTCGAATATCGTCTCGCCGAATCCGGCGGCTTCGCACTGCCGCATCCCCCGCGGGACAGCCGGACCTTCCCGACGCCGAGCGGCCGGGCCGCGTTCACCGTGAACACGGCCGAACCGCTCCTGGTACCGCCCGGCCACCTGCTGCTGCAGACCATCCGATCCCATGATCAGTACAACACGACGGTCTATGGGCTTGACGACCGCTACCGCGGCGTGCGCGGCGGACGGCGGGTCGTCCTCGTCCATCCGGACGATCTCGCGACCCTCGGGGTCGCGGACGGCTCACATGTGAATCTGGTCAGTGTCTGGACGGACGGGTCGACGCGTCGGGCGGAGAACTTCCGCGCCGTGGCCTATCCGACCGCACCCGGCTGCGCCGCCGCCTACTTCCCCGAGACGAACGTCCTGGTGCCGCTGGACGCGACGGCGAAACGCAGCAACACCCCGGCGTCCAAGTCCCTGGTCGTCCGTCTGGAACCCACCGGCCTCGAGCGCCCGGTGCCGGACGGGCCGGACGGGCCGGACGGGCCGGACGGGCCGACGGGAGGAGCCGGATGGGACGCGCCAGCGCCCGGCGGACGGTGACCCGGGTCCGGGCGGGGGTGGCGACGGCAGTGCGGCCGGACACCGTGGCCGGTGAGGAACCGTTGGAGATCCGCGTTGATGGTCGGCCGCTCGCGGTGACGATGCGCACGCCCGGCGACGACATGGACCTCGCCCTCGGCTTCCTGCTCGGTGAGGGCCTGATCGCCGGCGGCGCCGACGTCGCCGCGATGCGCTACTGCGTCTCCCGCACCGGGCCCGGCGGAGACGGGGCGCTCGACGAGGACGGTCGGCCCACGTACAACGTCCTGGACGTGACACTCGCCCCGGGTGTGCCCGCGCCGGACGTCGGCGCCGCCCGCACCTTCTACACGACCAGCTCCTGCGGGCTGTGCGGCAAGGCGAGCATCGACGCGGTGCGGTTGCGGGGCCGGTACACCATCGCCGACGATCCGCTGCGGGTCGCACCACAGGTCGTCACCGCGCTGCCCGAGGCGCTGCGGGCGGCGCAGCGGCTGTTCGCCGCCACCGGCGGCCTGCACGCGGCGGGCCTGGCCGGGCCGGACGGTGTGCCGTGGGCGGTGCGGGAGGACGTCGGGCGGCACAACGCCGTCGACAAGGCCATCGGCGCGGCCGCCCGCGCGGGCCGGATCCCGCTGTCGGGGCAGATCCTGGTGGTCAGCGGGCGGGCATCGTTCGAACTGGTGCAGAAGGCGCTGCTCGCCGGCGTGCCGATGCTCGCCGCGGTGTCCGCGCCGTCCACCCTGGCCGTCGACCTGGCCGAGGAGTCCGGCATGACGTTGGCCGGATTTGTCCGCGGCGACACGATGAACCTCTACGCCGGTGCCCACCGCGTCACCTGCACCTGACGACCTGGCTTGGCCTGGCTTGGCCTGGGCTCGCGGACCGTGGGTGCGGGGGGGATTTCCCGTGCCGGAGCGCGGGAACGACAGGCAGATGACGTCCCGTCGGGCACCGTCTCGTCGGGCGTGCGGCCAGGGGACATCTCACCCGAAGGGAGTGACTGGTGACGGTCACCCACGAGGTCGAGCACACGTTCGCCGTCGACGAGACGTTCCGCGTTCCCGCCTTCGACACGGTCGACGGCGTCGCGTCCGTCGGCGAGCAGGCCCAGGTGGAGCTGGACGCGGTCTACTACGACACCGACGATCTGCGGCTGGCACGCAACCAGCTGACCCTGCGTCGCGGGGAGGGCGGCAGCGACGCCGGCTGGCACCTGAACCTGTCCACCGCCGACGGCGCCCGCGAGGAGATCGGCCGCCCCCTGGACGCCGCCGACTCGGGCGGCCCCGGTCCGAGGGTTCCGGACGACCTCGCGGATCTGGTCGCGGTCTGGGTGCGGGGGGCGTCGCTGCGGCCCGTGGTGCGGGTGAGCATCGTGCGGCGGACCCGCCGTCTGCGCGACGCGGCCGGGCATGATCTGCTGAAGGTCGCCGACGACCATGTCCAGGCGCGCACGATGGGGCGGCCGCCGACGGGCAGCCGGCGGATCGTCGTCTCGCGCTGGCGGGAGATCGACGTCGAGGCGCTCGACCCGGCGGGGCATGATCTGCTGGTCACCGCCGACCACATCCTGCGCGATGCCGGTGCCCGGGTGGCGGTGGGCGCGTCCACGCTGCGCCGCGCCCTCGCCGTGGACGTCGGCCCGCCCGACCTGCCCGTCGCCGCCGCCCTGTCCGGCCCCGCCGCCCCGTCCAGCCCCGTCGCCGGTCCCGCCCGTCGCGCCCAGGGTGAGCTGAGCGCCGGCCAGGTCGTCCACGCCTACCTGGCCCGCAACACCGCGGCGCTGCTCGCCGCCGACCCGGCGGTGCGGCTCGGCGCGTCGGAATCCGTGCACGACCTGCGGGTGGCGGTCCGCCGGCTGCGCAGCACCGTGCGGACCTTCCGCCCGCTGTTCGAACGGGACCGCGCGACGCGGATCGAACGCGGTCTGCGGGAGATCGGCGAGATGCTCGGTCGCCCTCGCGATGCCGAGGTGCAGCTTGCCGGCCTGCGGGACGCGCTCGACGCCCAGCCCGGAGAGCTCGTTCTCGGCCCGGTGGCCGCCCGGATTCAGGAGACCCTGCTCGGCGAGATGATGCGGGCACGCGAGGAGGCGCTCGTGTTTCTGCGCGGCGAGCGCTATCTCGTGTTCATCGACGAGTTGCTCGCCTTCGTCTCCGATGTCGGCGCCAGCGCCGTCGGTGGCAGTGCTGTCGGTGTCGGTGTCGGTGGCGGTGACGTTGGCGGTGCCGGTGCCGGTGCCGGTGACTGGCATGGTCGCTCGGAGCGCGGCGCCGGGATGACCGGCCTCGCCGGAGCGCCGGCCTGCCGCGTGCTGCCGAAGCTGGTCCGCCGGGCCGATCGGCGGCTGACCCGTCGCGTCCGCGCGGCCCGCTCGGCGGCACCCGGCCCCGGCCGAGACGTTGCCTACCACCGCGCCCGCAAGGCCGCGAAGCGGCTGCGCTACGCCAGCGAAGTGATGGTGCCCCTGGCCGGCAAGGCCGCGCAGCGGCTCGCGAGCCGGGCCCGCCGCGTCCAGGAGCAGCTCGGCGCGCACCAGGACAGCGTCGTCGCCCTCGGGCGCCTGCGGGTCCTCGCGGTGGCGGCGCATCGTGCCGGCGAGTCCTCCTTCACCTACGGTCTGCTGGCCGAGCAGGAACGCAACCGTGCCGCCGCACTGCGTCGTGACTTCGCGCGGAGGTGGGCGAAGGCGTCTCGTCCCGGAATCCGCCGCTGGCTGAGCTCCTGAGACGATCGGTGGTCCGCAGGTCTGAACCGGCTGGTCCGCACCCCGGCGGCCGGTTGGGGCCGGACCGTGCGGCGGCCACGGAGCCCGCCGTCCCGAGTCCGGATGTCCTGTGTTCTGGCGACGTTCGACGCATGGTGTGGGCCGCGCCACGGATGTCCACTGGGTTACGGGCGTGCGACGGTCGTGTGCGGTCGACGCTGACGGAGCGCAGCGGCAAGGTTGGAGGACGCGGTGACGCGAGCTCTGGTGGTCTACGGGATACGCGGCGGGGGAGCGGAGGAACTGGCCCGGACGATGGGCGCGGCCCTGATCGGACGCGGGGTGGCCGTCGATGTGCACCCGTCCCGGCAGGTGATCGGGTTCGACGGGTACGACGCGGTGATCGTCGCCGGCGCGGTGCGGGCCGGACGCTGGTCGGGCGACGTCCGCCGGCTGGTCCGGCGCCGCCGGGACGTCCTGGACGGAATGCCCGTGTGGCTGGTGGCCGCGGAGGCCGGCATCAACCCCCGCCAGGCCGCCATCCGCACCCCGTCCGCCCAGCTGGCCGACCTGGCCGCGCTGGTCCGCGCCCGCGCCGCCCTGAGCCTGGCGCTCACGCCGGCCCCGGCTTCGGCGTCCGCGCAGGTCCTCGACCCGGGTCCTGCGCAGACCCTGGACTCGGGTCCTGCGCAGGACCCGGGCTCGGGGGAGCCGTGGGCGGGACTCGTCGAGGCGATCGTCGCTCTCGGCGCTGCCACCCCGGCGCGGACCCTTTACGCCGTTCCCGGCCGGTGCTCGGATGCGGCCCAGCGCCGACCGGCCGGATCACCTCGCACCCGCCGGTCAGCCGCAGCCAGGCAGGGCAGCCACCTGCGGCTGGTCACCGCCGATGCTGATGGTTGCGCCCACCGGCCGCCGGCGCCGAGCGGACCCTCCCCTGACGGCACCACCCGCGTGACCGGATAGTTGCCTGCGGCTCGTCAAGTCCCTGTTCGGCGGTCCCGCCGCCCGGGGCGGGCCGCGTTCCGCCCCGCATCGCGAGGGATCACCGGAGCGTCGCGGCCGGTTCCGCCATTGCCATCGCCATTGTCACCGCCATTGCCATCGCCATTGCCGGCGCTCGTGGCCGAGGTGCGCTGTTCGTGGTACTCCTGCTCGACGTTGACCGTCCAGACGTCATGACCGCATCCGTCGAGAATATTCTCGACGGTCAGCATCGCGGTCAGCATCGAATGATCGGCGTTGTTGTATCGGTGCATTCCGTTGCGGCCGACCGGGTGCACGTTCGGGGCGTTCTCGGCCAGCCATTCACGGATCACGGTCACATTGTTCTGGTAGTACTGGTCGTACGTCGGATAGGCCTTGGGGATGCGTACGACGTAGCCGCTCTCGACGGCGCCCGGGCGCACGAGTCCAAGCTCTTCGAGCTCCCCGGTCGCCAGCGCGATCAGATCGTCGTCCGAGCGGGTCCACATGCCATCCCCCTCGAAGACGAAGAACTCCAGGCCGAGACAGGTGCGTCCATCCTTGACCAGGAATGGTGACCAGGACCCGTAGTTCTGGATCCGCCCCACCCTCACCTCCGGGTCATGGATGTAGATCCAGTTGTCCGGGAAGCTGAAGGCACTCGGAACGACGAGGGCGACGGTGAGGTAGTCCCGGTAGCGCAGGTCGCGCGCGGCGGCCAGGACCGGCTCCGGCGGCGGCGGGTCCATGCAGGCGACCAGGGTGGCCAGCGGCGTCGAGGAGATCACATGGTCGGCCGGCAGGCGGTATGGTGCGCCCGAGGAAGGTGTGACCGTCACCGCGACCGCCCGGCCGGTGCTGTTCGTGTCGCCGTCGTCGGCGTCTCCGCCGGTGCGGTGGATGGCGGTGACCGCGGCATTCAGGGTGAGCGTGCCGCCGTCCTTCCCCACCCTGCGGGCAGCCTCCTCCCACATCATTCCCGGGCCCAGCCGCGGATAGTGGAACTCCTCGATGAGGCTCGTGATGTCCGTGCGCCGACCACCGGGCCGTAGGGCGTCCACGATCGCGGCGCCAAGCGAGAGATTCTTCACCCGTTGGGCGGCCCAGTCCACCGGCATGTCGCTGACCGGAATGCCCCAGACTTTTTCCGTGTAGGTCTTGAAAAACGTGCGATACAGTCGCCAACCGAACCGGGACACCAGCCAGGATTCGTAGTCGGCGTCCGGGTCCCGTGGTGGCCGCAGCCGTGCCCGCAGGTAGGACCCCACCGCGAGGGCGGCCTCACGCAGGCCCAGGTTGCGCAGCGCGTTCATCGGGCGCAGCGGATAGTCGTACAGCTTTCCGCAATAGAAGATGCGACTCATCCTGGGGCGGAGCAGGAAGTCGTCCGGACCGAGAAGATCGTGCCAGAGGCTTTCGACCCGGGGCACCTTGGTGAAGAAGCGGTGGCCGCCGATGTCGAATCGCCAGCCGTCCCGCTCCACCGTGCGGCTGATCCCACCGACGACGTCGTCGGCCTCCAGCACCGTGACCGGAGCGTCTCGCCGGGTGAGCTCGAGCGCGGCCGTCAGCCCGGCCGGACCCGCGCCGATGACCACGGTCCGTGGGGTCACCCCGACTTCTCCGCCGCCGGGGCTGGAATCCGGGCTTGGCCGCGGGGTGGCGGGTCGAGCTGGATCTGGGCCTGGCATGGGCATCTCCTGTCGCGACAGTCATGGACATCAGCGTCCAGTAATCTAGACGATGATGTCCAACACTAGGCTTGGGGGCATGTCCAGACCGGTGGATGGGGCGTCCCGGGGCGCCCCTCGTGGGCTGCCGGCGAAGCGGCAGGCGATCATCGAGGCGGCGCTGCGGCTGTTCGCCCGGCAGGGCTTCGCATCGACGACGCTGGAGGACATCGCCCGCGAGGCGCCCACCTCCCGGCAGACGGTCTACAGCCACTTCGGTGACAAGGAGTCCCTTTTCCAGGCGGTCATCGACACGCACCTGTCGGCGACCCTCGACCGGCTGCACGCGGCCGCCACGGACTTTCCGCGCCCGGCTGGTCCGGGCCTCGCGGGTGGGCATGGTGAGCCTGAGCCTGACCCCGTCGCCCACCTCGACACCCTCGCCCAGCGGCTGGCCGCGATCGCCCGTGATCCACGCAGCGTGCTGCTGCGTCAGCTCCTGCAGGCCGAGGGGTCGCGCCGGCCCGAGCTGTTCGAGCTGTGGCGGACCCGGGTCGCCCGTCCGGTCTTCGCGGAGGTCGCCGCCCACCTCGGCATGCTCATTGGGGCGGGCGTGCTACGGATCGACGACCCGTTGCGCGCCGCCGGTCAGTTCATCGCCCTGGTCTGGGGGACGGCGTGGCAGATGAGTGCACTCGGGGACGTCGCCGGTGCGGTCGGCAGCGCGGCGGGTGCGGCTGAGCTCGACGCCGCGCGGGAATCAGCGGTTCGGCTGTTCGTCCGCGGCTACAGCTGACGATCTCGGCGCGCATACGGTCGGGCCACCCGGCTCACCGCCAGCCGAAGCGGGAGAAGGGCTCGGCCTGCCGGTGAAGACGGATGATCTCCCGCGTGTACGGCAGGGTACGGCCGGGCAGCGTGGGGAGCGGTGCTCAGCTCGTACCTGCACCGATCCCCTCTCGCTCCCGCCGGTCGGGTGGACGTGCCGCGTGTCGGCCATCCGGTGCCGGGGCCCTGCTTCAGGGTCCTGCGTCAGGGTGGGTCCCGCGTCAGCATTCGAACGGACGCTACCCCTGTTGTCCCCGTCTCGGGCGGCGGTGGGACAACGAGAGCCGAAGGCATGTAAGCATTGTCACGCCCACACCGTCGCTGGTGACGCGTCGTTGTCGGGTGGGTGGGATTCGGCGGTGTCCGGGATTCGGGCCGGCGGACATGATGTGTGGCTCGTGACTCCGCAGTGAACGGTCAAAAAACTTCTGCCCAGATCCGCGTAGTGACTTTGGCAGCCGATCCGTATGGGCGCCGTTGGCGGGCTTTCTGCCGGATGTCCTCGATCGGGCAGAGAAAACGCGTTTGGTAGCGTTCGGTCCCGCGGGAACCGGGCGATGTAATCGCCTGGTCCGATCGGTCGAGACCGGCCCTCGACGCCTCGGCGCATCGCCCGCCCCACCCGTTCTGCCCACCTGACAGTGCAGGGGGACCTGTGTTCTCTGGACCTGGTGTGCCTACGCGGCAGCCCCTGTCCCGCAAGCGGAAGTTGGCTCTTGTGCGAGACGTGCGCAGCCGGCGACGTGCGCCGCGTCAGTGTGAACTCTCGCGTCGAGAATGTGCTCTCGATCACCTTACGGTTTTTTTGTGCCGCTCTATAGGACTGCCGGGCATAATCCGGCCGACCGGATTCGGGTCGGGTCGGCGTGCACCGGTCGTGGCCGTCATGTCGGTTGTCGCGGTGCTCTCGGCATCGTCGGTGCTGACCGGCTGCTCGTCGACGGATTCGGCCTCCTCGGCCTCGGTGTGCGGTTCACCAGGCGTCGATGACCACCAGATCAACCTTGGCGTGATCTCTCCCGTGTCGGGGCCGGCATCGGGAATGTTCGATGCCGTCCGGGCCGGGGTCGATGCCCGGCTGGGCGCGGCGAACGCCGTCGGCGGCGTCCACGGCCGCAAGATCGTCTACCGCTGGCGTGATGACCAGGGGGCGCCGCAGAGCAACGTCGCCGCGGCCCGTGACCTCGTGGAACAGCAACGCGCCTTCGGCCTCATCGAACTGTCGGTGGCTGCCTCCGGGAGCACCGACTACCTCACCCATCAGGGTATTCCGGTCACCGGCACCGCGTACGGGCAGGACCGGACGAATGTTGTCACCGCCGACACCCAGGGCCGGTTCGTCCACGAACAGGGCGGGCGGCGGGCGGTGATCCTGCAGCCAGCGCTCTCACCGGCCGTGGCGAACAGCGCCGCGTCGTACGCCCGCAGCCTGACCGCCGCCGGAGTGCGGATGCTCGACACGATCACCTACACGGCCGGCGTCGACGACCCGGCCGTCATCGGTCACCGCATCGCCGCCAGCGGCGCGGACACGGTCGTCGGCGTTCTCGCGCCCAAGGACCTCATCACGGTGGTCGACGCCATACGCGGCGGTGGATACTCGCTGAAGGTCGTCCTGTCCGCCACCGGCTACGACCACGAACTGTTGCGTACGTTCGGTTCCCGGATGGCCGGAATCAGCGTCCCCGTGTTCTACCGGCCGTTCGAACTCGGCGGCCGTGGCGTCCAGGCCTACGTGGACGCGATGCGCCGCTATGCGCCGCAGATCACCGAGCCGCAACAGGACACCGCGGTCGCCGCCTACATCAGCACCGATCTGTTCCTGCGCGGTCTGCAGCTCGCCGGCGCCTGCCCGACCCGGGGCGGGTTCGTGGCCGCGCTGAGCACGGTGAACAGTTATGACGCCGACGGTCTGATCAGCCCGATGAGCCTGCGTGCCGCGGCCGGCCAGGTGACGACCTGCTACTCGTTCGTCCAGGCGAATCCCGCCGGCGACGGGTTCGTCGTCGTGGAACCGAACCTGTGCGGACAGAACCTGGCCTGACCTTCGTCCGCTGTGCCCAGGTCGGGACCGTGGAGGCACCTATCCCACGAAGGGGCGCTCCCGGGATAGCGGCAGACCGTCCTCCGGGCCGACGCCGGCCTATCCGGGGGCCGGTCAGGCGGTGGTGCGCCGATGGCGGGCCAGCATCCCGTCACGCATCGCCGCGAGGAACCCCGCGGCGACCGCCTGATTGGTGAACACATCCCGGTAGGGCAGGGGGAGGAGCGCGTTTCCCAGGTAGGTGGCACGAACCGTGCGGGTGAGCAGCGTCGTACGGGCTTGCGGCGTGACCGCGTCGGGTCCGGCCTCGGCCTCGGCCGCCAGGTCCGCGGCGTGCCCCGTCGGATCGGGGGCATGGCCGCTCGGACCGTCGCCGTCGCCGTCGCCGTAGGTGTAGGTGTAGGTGTAGGTGTACGTGTAGGTCACCGTGACGTGAATTCGGCCGTCCACCGGGTCGGTGCTGGCCGGTGGGTTGGCGGAGATCTGCCAGGCGACGCCGGGATCGTCCCGGGTGACGGTCCACCGCACTGTGGTGGTCGCGTCCGGGCCGAGCCGCAGCACGTCCGCGAAGGTCTGCCCCAGCGTGGCGGGGCGGTCGGTGCGCTCGCCCTCGATCCGCTCGGTCACCGCGGATGCGGCGGCCCAGTGATCCGGCGTGGCCATGAAGGCGTGGACGTCCCTGCCGGGAAGGGGAACGGCGACACTGACCTCAAGGGTCGTCTCGAGCACCGGATACCTCGTTTCCTGGCCGGTGGCCGGGTGCCATGCGTCGTTCCTCGTTCCCACGAACGTACGATCCTGGGAACGAGGTCGCGGGCAATATTGGCGCATACAGCAGACGGGACGGATCCATCGTGCCGGAAGATGTCGTCCGTCCGCTCGTCGTTCCGCACGATCCCTATGGTCTGATTCTGCTTTGTGATGGCCCTGTACGGCCTCGGCGCCGATAATATTCTCAGCTGATGGCGCAGCTTTTTGCGGGCTGGCGGATCCTGATGATGCCCGGATTACCGGCGCTGTCTCGACCTGTCCTGCGGATCTGTTTTCCTGAGCATCCCCCTGTTCTCCAGACGTTGCCCCGGTCCGTCCGGAGAGCGGCGTTCTGGCCGGCGAGGAGGTCAGATGGACCACGCGCTGCACCATCTTCTCGAACCGAGCATGGAACATGACGTCGAGCTGACCGTGACCGCCGGTGCCTGGCCCGAGAAAATATCGGGGCGTGCCCTGTTCATCGGGCCGGCACAGCCGACCGCGGTGGACTTCATGTTCGCCGGGCCCGGCATTCTCAGCCAGGTCGACCTGGCCAGCCGGCACTGGCTCACCACCCGGGTGGTCACCCCCGATCTGGCGATTTTCGCGGGGCTCAGCCAGATACTGCCACCGGCGGACCTGGCCCCACTGCTGGCCACCTCCCGCCCGGCGATGACCAACGTCGCGCCGCATTCCTTCGGCGACCGCCTCCTGCTGACCGGGCTGGCCCAGCGGCCGGTCGAGGTCGATCCGGCGACCTTCGCGTTCCACTCCTACCTCGGCGGAGTCGCCGAGTATCCGCAGGTCGTCGAGCATCCGCTGTGGCCGGGGGTGCGCACCGCCGCCCATCCGGTGGAGGACCTCGACGAGGGCTGCCTGTGGTGGTGCAACACGAACCTGCAACCCCGCGGCACGTCCCGCACGGACGTGGAGGGACCGTTGTGGGTCGTCCGCTGGGACGGCCAGGGCGACATCGACACCTGGTATGTCCCGGGCGCGCACCTGGTGCAGGGGGTGCACGAGGTGACGGTCACCGAGGATTATGTGATCTTCACCGAGATAGGTTTCCAGCCGGAGCCGGGCAGCGTCGCCGGCCGCAACCGTACCCGGCCGCACCACCCGTTCACCGATATCTACCTGGTCGCCAAGCGTGATCTGACGGCGGCGCGGCGGGGACGGGCCGTTCCGGTCACCCACGCGCGGGTGCCGCGCGAGTCGCTCCATCATTTCGCCGACTATCGGCAGGACGGCGACAACGTCACCCTGTACCTGGCGCATTCCAACGGTTGGGACCTGAACTACTCGCTGCGGGATTCCGACCGGGTGTGGGGAACCGGTGAACCGGTGGCGAAGGGACTGCGCGGATTTGTGTCCGCGCCGGTCGACGCGTCACCGGTGGGCCGCTATGTCATCGACGGTCGGACGGGCGAAGTCCGCGACAGCCGGCAGTTCCTCGACTCCGACCGGCACTGGGCGACACTGCTCTACGCCCGGGACATGCGCCCCGCGGGTCTGGAGACCGGGCGTCACCTGTGGCAGGCGTACTGGGGATGCGACCCGGACATGCTCGTCACCCGGGTGGTGGATCTCTACCGGGACCATCCCCATCGGGAGGTGCCGATCGCGCGCCTGCCCACCCGCGAGATACCCTCCTCGCTGGTCCACCTGGATCTCGAGACGATGACGGAGAAATCCGCCTGGCCGTTTCCGTCCGGTACCGCCGGCGAGTCGCCGGTGTTCGTTCCTGACACCGACGGCGGACCCGGCTGGGTGGCGATCGTCGTGCACCATCCCGATCGCACCGAACTGCAGCTCTTTGACGCGCATTCCCTCGGGGCGGGCCCGGTCGCAGTGGCGACGGCGCCGGGTCTCAGACTGTCGATCCAGTTCCACTCCCTCCACCTGCCCGCGCCACGCCCACTCGGCTCGCGGGTGGGTACGTCAGCGTCGGGCCTGGCCCCGGCGTCGCCTGTCCCTGTCCCGGCGCCGGTAGCGGCCGGACCGGCCCCGAAGTCGGCAGTGACCGGACCGGCCTACCGGCGTTCCTACGCAGACGATCTCGGTAATGCCTGGCAGGATCTCCCCACCGCGGTGGGCGAGGTCGTGCGCGCCGTTCTCGAACGGCATTCCTGACCGCACCTCCGGCACTGTTCGACGTTCGATGCTCGACGTTGCCAGGACCGTTTGGATCACGGGAGGGCGCTATGTATGACGTCATTGTTGTCGGGGCGCGCTGCGCCGGGGCACCGGTGGCCATGCTGCTGGCACGGCACGGATACCGGACCCTGGTCGTCGACCGGGCCGCGTTTCCCAGCGACACGGTGTCCACGCATCTGATCCACCAGGCGGGTCTCGCTCGCCTGCATGCCTGGGGACTGCTCGACCGGCTGCGGGAGACCGGTGTTCCGCCGGTGCGGCACATGGGTTTCTCCAACGGTGATCTCGGCGTCGAGGGATTCGCCGATCCGATCGAGGGGATCACTGAGGTGTACTGCCCTCGGCGGACCGTGCTTGACGCACTGCTGGTCGACGCGGCGCGGGAGGCCGGTGCCGAGGTCCTCGAGCGCTGTGCCGTCGAGGATGTTCTGTTCAGCTCGGACGGCCGTGCGTGCGGGATCCGAGCCAGAACTGCCGACGGTGCCGAGCATGATTTCCGCGCGCGGTTTGTCGTGGGCGCCGACGGTGCGAATTCCACGGTGGCCGCAAAGGTCGGCGCCGAAGCGTACGGCACCGTACCGGCGACTGGCTTCGTCTACTATTCCTATTTCTCCGGCCTTGACTGGGACTTTCAGAATCGGACGCGCGACGAACGGCAGTTCGCCTCCTGTCCCACCCACGACGGTCTGACCATGCTGGTCGTCATGCGGAAACGGGACGCGTACCGGGAGTTCCGCGCCGACGCCACGGTCGGATTCCAGGCCGTGATCGACCATGTGCGGCCCGAACTCGGCGCCGATCTGCGCGCCCGCGGCCGTCGGGAGGAGCCGTTCCGCGCCGTGCGTTACCCGGACAACTTCTATCGCCGCTCGCACGGCCCCGGCTGGGCACTTGTCGGCGACGCCGGCTACCACAAGGACCCGCTGACCGCCCGAGGCATCACGGATGCCTTTGTGTATGGCGAGATCCTCGCCGACCAGCTGCATCGGGGGCTGTCGGGCGCCGGGCCGATCGACGAGGCCGTCGCCGACTATGCCCGCGAGCGTGACCGCGACAGCGCCGGCAGCTTCGCCCTGACCGTCGCCCTGTCCGACCTGACCCTGCCACCGTTGCTCGCCGCCGTCGTGACCGCGCTCAGCCAGAGCCCCCGGCACCTGCGGAGGTTCTTCACGATGGTCGGCGGCGGTTGTTCCAGCGAGGAGTTCTTCGACCCGGGCAACCTCGCGGAGCTCTACGATGCCGCCGGCACGCCCCCGGCCGCGCGACTCCTGCCGGCCGGCGCCGGAGTGTCCTGAGCGGCGTCGCCGCCGTCCCTCGCCAGGCCACCGCCGCGGCTCCCGGTGTGCATCGCCGATGTTCGCCTCCCCACTGATTGCCGGTGGCGAGGCTCGTCTCAGAACAAGGTGGGAGGCGACGCTGGCAGGGGAGAGGGCAATGATGCAAGATCGAGATACGGTACGCGGGATCGGACGTCGTCGTGGAACTGGCGGGCGAGCCGCGGGGCGTCCGCGTTGTCCGGTGTGTGGATGAAGACGGTGGGGGAGCGGCCCTCGCGCAGCCATTCGGCGCAGAGGTCCGCCCAGCGCTGCCAGCCTTCGGCCGTGCGCGCGGCGTCGTCACGGCCCAGGTAGCGGATGATCGGGCGGTCGGTCAGCGCCCGAGCGCGCAGTGGCATGCGCGGCTTCTTCGCCCAGGCGTCGCGTTCGGCGTCGCTGGTCGGCGGGCTGGCGAAGAACGCGGTGGTGTCGAACGGGATCCATTCCGCGCCCATGGTCAGCAACATGCGTTCCAGGGCGAGCGCGGCGTCCGGGTCGGTAAAGAACGCCGGGTGACGGACCTCGACGGCGTACCGGTAGGTCCGTGGCAGCCTGCGTAGGAAGGCCGCCAGCGCCGGTACGTCCACGGGTGTGAACGCGGGCGGAAACTGCAGCCAGATCGCCTCGAGCCGCGGACCCAGCGGTTCGGCCGCGCCCAGGAACGCCCGCAGTGGAACACCCACGTCGGTCAGGCGCTGATCATGAGTGATCAGCTTTGGGAGTTTGAGAACGAAGCGGAAGTCCTCGTCGGTCTGCCGCGCCCAGGAGCGGGCAGTGTCCGGACTCGGGATCGCGTAGAACGTGGTGTTGCCCTCGACCGCCGTGCACCAGCTCGCATAGTGCCGCAGCCGAACGGCGGCGGGCAGGGCGGGCGGGAAGTACCGGCCGTTCCACGACGAGTGCGTCCACATCGCGCAGCCGACGTGCAGGCGCATGGGGCGCGACGGCCTCCGGCTCGGGCGGTGTCGGGACGTGGTTGACGCTACCGCACCGCGGTCCGCGGCCGGAGCGGCGTGGCAGGAAGCTGTCAGGACTTTGGACAAGCCGTCATAAGGGTAGAATTTCGCCTTTTTGCTAGATATATCCTTTTTGTTCCACCCGTAGCGGTGAGAATGACGTGATTGGTCCGGATTCGACAGGGATGACGCGCCCATAGTCCACTGAGGCGGCCGATCCGGCCGCCGGAGCCGGGGCAGGTCAGGAGCGGTGCGGCGCCTGGCCACCACGGCCAGATCACAGGCTCGCCTCAGGGAGGCCCATCGCATGAGGATGCGCGCACTGTCAGCGTTGCCCGCAGCACTGTTGTTCCTGGCCTCCCTCGCGGCCTGCAGCGGCGGCCCGGCCTCGACGACCGCGGCCTGTGACACCCCCGGAGTCACGGCGGACGAGGTCAAGGCCGGATTCATCTATCCGTATACCGGGCCACTCTCGGCCACTTTTATCGCGGCCCGCGCCGGACTGGCGGCGAGAATCGGCGTGGCGAACGCGGCGGGGGGTGTGAACGGCCGGAAGATCACCTATGACTGGGCGGATGACAGGGGTCAGCCGGACACCAACCTGGTGGTCGCGCGGAATCTGGTGGAGAACAAGAAGGACTTCGCCGTCATCGAGGTGACCCCCGTGTCGAGCGGTGGGGCCCAGTATCTCTCCGACCAGAAGGTCCCCGTGCTCGGCATGGCCGTGGAGCCGGTGTGGTCGAAGTACCGGAACATGTTCACCTACTTCCATTACCTGACGGCCGTCAGTTCCTCGACCTCGGTCACCACCTTCGGGAAATACGTTCAGGAGCATGGTGGCACCCGCGTCCTTTTCGTCACCGACGCGGCCGGTCTCAAGGTTTCTGACGTCATCGCCAATCAGATCAGGACGAGTCTCGCGTCGACTGGAATGACGGTCACGATCGGAGTCGCGGACCAGACGCCGACCGATGGCCAGATCCGGGAGATCGCCCGCCAGCTGAAGGCGAACAACCTGGATGTCCTGGCGAGCACCCTGACGACGGACGCGTTCGCCCGGATCGTCGCCGGCGTGCGGTCGCAGGGGCTGGCACCGAAGGTCATTCTCAGTGGCGGTCAGAAGATCGGTGCGCAGCTGCTGCAGAAATACGGCTCCCTGATCGCGGGCCTCACGACCTACTCGTCCGCGCCCGTCGACCCGAAAGACCCGGCCATCGCCGCCTACAAGCAGGCGCTGGCCCGCTACGCCCCCGAACTGCAGGACCTCGATGATCCCATCGCGGAGATCGGATACGTCGCCGGGGACATGCTCGTCCGCGGCCTGCAGGCGGCCGGACCGTGTCCGACCAGGGAGAGCTTCATCAACGGCCTGCGCGCGGTCAAGGGCTACGACGCCGGGGGCATCATCCCGACCGTCAACTTCGAGGCGGACTTCGGCAAGCCGGACGTGTGCTATCCCTTCGTCGCGGTCAACGCTGAGGGCACCGGGCTGACGACGATTGACCCCAACTACTGCGGCGAGCGGATCGAGAACTAATCCGCGTCGACGAACTGGCGGGCCTGGATGGTGAACAGGTCGTAGTAGATGCCGAGGCGGGCCATGAGGTCGAGATGGGTGCCCTCCTCGACGACGACGCCCTCGTCGAGGACGTAGATGCGGTCGGCACCCCGGACGCTGGCGAGACGGTGGGTGATCAGCAGGACGATGCGGTCGCGGCCAAGCTCCCCGATGAGATCGAACAGCGCCTGCTCGGCCCGCGCGTCCAGGGCGGCGGACGGTTCGTCGGCGATCAGGAAAGGGGCGTCCCGGTAGACGGCGCGCGCACAGGCGATGCGCTGCCACTGGCCACCGGACAGGTCATGACCGGAGTTGTACTGGCGGGCGAGCGAGGTGTCGTAGCCATGCGGTAGGCGGTCGACGACCTCGTCCGCGCCGGTGGCGACGGCGGCCGGCACGACGCTGTCGGGGCCGTCGGCGGCCAGGCGGTCGACCCGGCCGACGGCGATGTTCATCCGGGCGGACATCGGCCAGCGGGTGTACGACTGGGGAATCAGGCCGACCCGGTCGCGGACGCTGTCCGGGTCGACACCGGCGAGGTCGACCTCGTCCCACCGCACGGTGCCGGAGTCGGGAACGTACAGGCCGGCGAGGATCTTCGCCAGCGTCGACTTGCCGCTGCCGTTCATCCCGACGAAGGCGACCACCTGCCCACGGCGTAGTTCCACCGAGACCCCGCGCAGAGCGACGGTGTCCGTGTGCGGGTAGGTGTACGTGGCGTTCTCGACTCGGATAACGTCCGGGTCCGTCGGCGCCTTTGTCGAACGCGGTGCGGGAATTCGCTGGGCCGCCTCCTCAGTCCATGATCGGTATTCCGCGAAGTAGAGGAAGTTCTCGTACGCTTCGGTGAGGCTCGACAGCGCGGTCTCCAGGGCGCCGCGCCCGGTGCGGATCGCGAGGACGGCGGTGCCGGCGGCTGCCAACGGCATCACCCCGTGGTCGAGGAGCAGCACGAGCGTGGCGTAGGTGGCGCCGAGAGCAAGGCCCGCCACGCTCTCGCCGATCAGACGGTAACGGGCCTGGCCGCGGCCGACGCGCAGTTGCTCGTCCTCGAGGTCGCGGGCGAGCCGGGTGTACTCGTCGAGCAGGAACGCACCCAGGCCGAACGAGCGGATCTCGGCGGCACATTCCCGTTCGCTCATGTGGTGCGCCAACATGTACTGACGCCGGACCTGGCGGATGCGGCTGAGCCAGGAGGTATACCGTAGCCGGGCCGAGCGGGCCGTCGCCCAGCCGTCCGGCACGATGGACAGCACCAGCAGCGGCACCAGCACCGGGTGCAGCACCCCGAGCACACTTCCGGCGGCGATCATCCGGACCGCGGCGGTGAACACGTCCATGGCGTTGTCCACAAGCTGGCGCCCGCCGGCCGCACCGCGCTCGGCGGCTTCCAGGTCGTCGACGAAGCGCGGGTCGTCGAAGGCCATCACCGACGTCCGGGTGGCCAGCTGGAGCAGCCGCACCGTGCAGACCCGATCGATGCGTGGCCCGAACCGGCTGCGCAGCAGGTTCTCGACCAGCGACAGTCCGGTGCGCGTCGTCCCGGCGCCGACGACGAGCACCAGCGCCGGCAACGCCGCGTGCAGTCGCTGCGGCGTCGGCCCTTCGGCCAGCAGCCCGGTGAGTGCCCCGGCTACTGCCAGCAGCCCCGCAGCCTCCAGCAGGCCCGACAGCACCCGTACGGCAACCAGTGCGATGAGTCCGGTTCGGTCGGCCTCCCAGGCCAGCGACCAGGACAGACGCAGCAGCCCCGGAAGCTGGCGGGCCATGGTGCGCACACCTGTGCGTTCCATCGTGCGCATGTGCTTCGTCCACGCTCCGGTGGCATCACCGTCCTCGCGGCCGTACGTGAGAACCGGATCATTCATGCCCGACGGGGGTGGATGCGCGGCGGCAGCGGGAGCGTCGCGTTGGGCTGGTATGGCCTCTACGGGGCCCGGTCGGTCGTCCATCCGCCCAGGGTGCGGGCCGCGACCGCCTCCAACATCGGATTAATCGGGGATTGGTGGTCTACGCTGCCTGGTCGCCCGCACGATCCGTACCTCGCCAGCACCCGCCGGCGGCAGGCCGATGTGGTTGTTTCGGATGCTCACCATCACGTTTCACGTGCGGCCACCGGGGTGCTCGAAGCGGCGGATGCGCCGGGAGCGTGCAGGCTCGCGAGCAGGGAGAGCCGCTCGGCGCTGGTCGAGCCCGGCTCGGCAATGAGCATGACCAGCCGCAGGCCCGGGTCGTCCGGCAGACGCAGCAGCTCCTCGGCCAGGCTCACCTCGCCGACCAGCGGGTGGCGGAACTCGCGCACCATCGCCCGGCAGTCCCGGACTCCGTGACGGGCCCAGGCCGAGGCGAACACCTGGCTTTTCACGCACAGCTCGCCGATCAGCGCGGTGAGCGCCTCGTCGTCGGGATGCTGCCCGGAGGCCAACCGCAGATAGCTGACCAGGTCATCCACCTTGCGCTGCCAGTGCACGTAGAGATCGCGGGTGTGGGCGTCGAGCAGAATGAGCCGGGCCATGTTCGGCCGGATGGCGCACTGCGCCGGCGCGGAGAACTCGAGATGCGGCGCGATCATCGCATGCCCGAGTCGATTCCAGGCGAGGATGTCGGTACGCCGGCCGAGCACCAGCGCCGGCACGTCGCGTACCGCCTCCAGCAGCGTCATGACACCCGGGCGTACCCGCTCCGGGCGAGCCGATCTGCGGGCCGCCCGGGTCGGCCGGGCGAGCGAGCGCATGTGCTGGTGCTCGTCGTCGCTGAGCAGCAGTACGCGAGCCAGGGCGTCGAGCACCGCGTCGGAGGCGTTGCGGCTCTGCCCCTGCTCGAGCCGGATGTAGTAGGTGACGCTGACTCCGGCAAGCTGCGCGAGCTCCTCCCGGCGCAGCCCGGGGACGCGTCGGCGATCCCCGGGCCGGCTCAGCCCCACGTCCGCCGGGGTGAGCCGGTCGCGGCGGGAACGGAGAAACTCGCCGAGTTCCGTCATGATGGCTCCGTCAAGATGGCTCCGCGAGTGGAGGCTCCGTCAGTGGTGGCTCCGTCCTTGGAGGCATTGTCCCCGCGGTGGACGCTCTCCCACCGCAGTCAGGGTGACCCTGTCAGTACCACTCTCCGCAGGGATGGCATCCGCAGGGATGTGGCTGGCGCGGCCTGACGGGATGAATGTTTTCCGCGTGACCGCATCCTCCTTCTCCTCCGCTACCCGGATGACCCCACGGCAACGGCTCGCGCTCGTCCTGCTGTTGGGCAGCCAGTTCATGCTGGCGATCGACTTTTCGATCCTGAATGTGGCCCTGCCCTCGATCGGGCGGGGCGTCGGGATCGGCGACCGGGATCTGCAGTGGATCGCGACCGCGTTCGCGCTGCCATCCGCCGGTTTCACCCTGCTGTTCGCCCGGGTCGCCGACCTCGCCGGTCGACGACGGCTGTTCCTGGGCGGACTCGTCCTGCTGGTCGTCGCGTCCCTGGTCGGCGGGATCGCGCAGTCTCCCGCGGAGCTGCTCGTCGCCCGGGTCGGGCAGGGCCTGGCCGCGGCGATCGCCGTCCCGGCGGCGCTGTCGCTGCTGGTGACCATCTTTCCGGAAGGGCCGGTGCGCCAGCGTGCGCTCAGCCTCAACGGTGCGCTGCTCCCGGCCGGGTTCACCGTCGGCGCGCTGGTCGGCGGCCTGCTCACCGGCTACCTGAGCTGGCGCTGGGCATTCCTGGTGAACGTTCCCGTGGCGGTCGCGATCATCGTGCTGGCGCCACGGGCCATTCCGGCCGGCCGCGGGACGCCGGGGCAGCGCCTGGACGTACCGGGTGCGCTGAGTGTCACCGCGGGTCTCGTCGCGTTCGTCTTCGGTGTCTCCCGCGGCGGCGAGGACGGCTGGACGGACCCGCTGGTGTGGATCGCGATCGGTCTCGGCCTGGTCCTGCTCGCGGCGTTCTGGCGGATCGAGCGGACCAGCCCACATCCGCTGGCGTCCCTGGACGTCATGCGGCTGCGCCACGTCGGATGGGGAAACGCGGGCGGTTTCGGCGTCTTCGCGCTGGGCAGCTCGATCGTGTTCATTCTGACGCTCTACCTGCAGCAGGTCCTCGGCTACTCGGCGGTCACCACGGGCCTGATCTTCGGGGTCCCCGGGGCCGCTGCCTTCACCGCCGGAATGCTGTCCCCGCGGATCCTCGCGGTTGTTCCCTCCCGGCCGATGCTGGTGCTTGGTCTGATCCTGCAGGGGTTGTGCGCGCTGGCGCTGGTGTTCATCGGGCTCGGCCGTGGTTCGCTGACGCTGGTCCTGCTGGCCTCGGTCGTCGGCTTCTTCGGGCACGCCTGCGGCATCGTCGCCTACCTGGTCACCGCCACCTCCGGCCTCCCGGATGCGCAGCAGGGCCTGGCCACAGGTCTGACCACGATGACGCAGCAGGTCGCGCTGACCCTCGGTATCCCCGTGATGTCAGCGATCGCGAACGCGCGCACCGTCGCGCTGCAACACGCCGGCGGCCACTCGTCGGCCGAGGCCACGCTCGGTGGTCTGCACCTGGCCCTCGGCGTGAACGCCGCGGTCACCGCCGTCGTCGCCCTTCTGGTCGTCGCTTTTCTCGTCCGTCCGGGACGGCGGCGCCCGACCGGTCTGGCCGACCGCCGGACGACGGCCGAGGCGGGCACTGACGCACGGACCGACCGAACGCCGGGACGGGCAGCCGAGGGGACGACCGGCGCACCAGGCAGGCACCCGGCCGATGTGCCGGTGCCCGGATGATCTCGGCCGGGTCTGGCTGGGTCTGGACTCGGCCGTCCCGGGCGCTGCTCCCATCCGATACTTCCCATCTCGGTTGGGAGCTCGTGGCGCGGGAAGGCGCAGCCGGGGGTATCGGCGGAGAGCCGATCTACCAGGTTATAGGCAGGCGCTCGGGGTAGCGCCAGATCGAACCGGTGTGCCAGGGGATCTCGGCGGCGGGAACGGCCAGGCGCAGCGCGGGCAGGCGGTGCAGCAGACTGGCGACGGCGAGGCGCAGCATCGCTCGGGCCAGGTTCGCGCCCAGGCAGAAGTGGGTGCCGTGCCCGAAGGTCAGGTTCGTGGTGGGGGGACGGTCGAGGTCGAGCTCACCGGGCCGGTCGAACACTTCCGGATCGCGGTTCGCGGCCAGGTAGGAGACGTGCACGGCCTCGCCCGCGCGGATCGTCACCCCGCCGAGCTCCACGTCGGCCCGCGCGATCCGGGCGATGCCGACGCCCCGGCGGAAGGGGATCTGACGCAGCAGTTCCTCGAGCGCCCGGTCGAGCAGCTCGGGCCGGGCCCGCACCCGGGCAAGCGCGTCCGGACGGGTGAGCAGGGTGTAGAGGATGTTGCTGAGCTGGTAGGTGCTGGTGTCGTGGCCGCTCACGGTGAGCACCTGCGCCATCATGGCGAGCTCCGTGTCATCGAGGGCGTCCTCGCCGTCGCGGGCGGTGGCGAGCAGACTGATCAGGTCCTCGCCGGGGTCACGGCGGCGACGGGCAGCGAGCTCGTCGAAGTGGGCGCGCAGTGCTGCCTTGGCCGCGCGGCTCGTGTCCGCGCCGCTGCGGGTGGACATGATGTCGAGGACCCAGCGGCGGATGCGGGGCCGGTCATGCGGGGCGATCGCCATGAGTTCGCAGATCGTGTCCAGCGGCAGCCGGGCGGCGAACTGCCGGGTGAACTCGGCCGGCGGTCCCGCGGCGGCCAGCTCGTCGAGCAGCCCGTCCACGATGGACTGGATGGCCGGGGTCATCCGGGCGACCTGGCCCGCGGTGAGCGCCTGCGCGGCCAGGTGACGCAGGCGGGTGAGGTCCGGCGGGTCCAGAAGGTTGATCGCGTCGGGTTGCGCGATCGGTTCGGGCGTCATGCGTGGCAGGTCACGGCCCACCCCCGCGGCCCGGCTGAACCGCGGATCGCTCACCACCCGGCGGACGTCGTCGTATCGCGTGACCAGCCAGGCCCAGCCCACGCCATACTGCATCGTGATCCGCGTGATCGGACGTTCGTCGCGCAGCCGTTCCAGCAACGGATCGGGTTCGAGCGCGTCACCCTGGTCGAACGGGCAGTGCACCGCCGGGGGCGGCAGCGGGTCAGACGGCGTCGTGTCCGACGGCATCGCGTCGGGTGACGTCGCGCCGGAGGGTGCCTCGCGGTCCGGCCTCACACGGGTCTCGGAGTGCATGCGCGCGTCCCTTCTCGCGGAACTGCTCGGGGCGGCCGCGGCGGCTACCCGGGTCGGTGCGTTGGGAGTCCGGGATCCGGGCGCTGCCGTGGGGGGCTTCGAGCCGGGCGGGGCCGCGGGTCCAGCTGCCGATGCTGGTCTCGGCGGTGATGCCCGGGCCGAAGCCGGCGATCATGCCGCGGGCGCCTGGTTCGAGGACGTCGTCGTCGAACATGCGGCGCAACGCGTCGAACACGACGGCACTCGCGATGTTGCCGTAGTCGGTGAGGGTGGCCCGGCTGTAGCGGAAGGCCGAGGCGTCCACGCCGAGGATGTCGCGCAGGTCGTCGAGGATGCGCGGACCGCCGGCGTGGATGATGTAGAAGTCGAGGTCGGCGGCCTCCCAGCCGTGGCTTCGGGCCAGGGTGTGCAGCGCGGGGGCGAGCATCGACATGGTCCTCGGCACGCGCCGGTCGAGCTGGAAGTGGAAGCCGGTCGACCGCACCGCATAGGAGATCCACTCCTCGGTGCCCGGCACCAGGTACGAGCTGTTGCGTTCAAGGTCGATGCCGCACACGCCGCTGCCGTCACGCCCGCGCACCACCGCGGCGGCCACCGCGTCGCCGAACAGCCCGTTGGCCAGCAGGTTTCCCACCTCGACGTCGTCCGGCTGATAGCAGAGCGAGCAGAACTCGCACGCGACGAGCAGAACGTTCGCGTCCGGGTAGGCGGTGCAGAAGTCGGCCGCCCGGTTGATCGCGGCCCCGCCGGCCGCGCAGCCGAGCTGGGCGATCGGGATCTGCCGGGTGTCGGACCGGAACCCCAGATTATTGATCATCCAGGCGGTCATCGACGGCATGAGGAAGCCGGTGCAGGACACGAAGATGATCGCGTCGACCTTCGCGGCATCGATCCGCGCGGCGGCGAGCGCACCGCGCACCACCGCGGGGACCCGACGGCGTGCCTCCCGCGCGTAGACGTCGTTGCGGGCCTCGAACCCCGGGTGGCGCAGCGTCTGCGCGAGTGGCTGGACGAGATGACGCTCCCGCACCCCGGTGTGCGCGATCAGCTGCAGGACCAGATCGAGTCGGGGATGGTCGGCGTGCAGTCGGCGGGCCAGTTCCAGGGTCTGCGCCATGGAGATCACATGCTCCGGCACCGCGATGGACGGGCGGCAGAGGATCGGCATCCGAGCGCCTTTCTGACGAATGCGTCGACGGGCACGTTGGTCGTGACGCCTGCTCCCGTGCTCCGTGCCGGATACCTACCCTCCTGTTGCATCGAGTATCCGCAAGGTCGCTTTTTGTGTCGGCGCCATGTCGGGGGCCCGCGTTCGGGGGACGGAAACACGACAATCCGGACCCACTTCGTGTGGTGGACGGCAGGATCGATTGAATGTCCGGGTGGGAAGTGCCCCAGCATCGCGCCCGGCGGCGGGCGGCGCTGCGGTGAACGACGGGGTCACTGTGCGCGCGGGTGGGTAGCCAGATGGATGGAGCAGTATCGGCCCACGGCAACGGGTGAGCCGCAGGTGGATCGCTCGGCGGCGGGTGGATCGGGCAACGGGTGGATTGAACGGCGGACGCGGAGGGGCGCAGGATGGCAAGAGACCGAATGTTCAAGGTGCTGAACCGGGCTCATGGCGTCGTCGTCCGGTTGACGGGGGGCCGGCTGGGCTGGCGGGCCGCGGGCATGCCCGTGCTGGAAGTGATCACCATCGGTCGGCGCTCGGGACGTCCGCACACGCTGCGGTTGACCTCGCCGCTTCGGGAGGGGTCCACGATCGTCCTCGTGGCCTCCCGCGGCGGTGACGATCGTGATCCCGATTGGTTCCTCAACATCTGCGCCAACCCCCAGGTCCAGGTGCGGGCCAGGGGTGAGCAGTGGCGGTCGATGCGTGGCCGACCCGCCACCGCGGACGAACGTGGCCGGCTCTGGCCCGCCGTGGTCGCCAACCGCTGGTACCGCGGGTATGAGACGAAGACGCAACGGGTGATCCCGCTCATCCTGCTCGAGCCCGAACTGACCGGGTAGCGGGGCGGAGCGGGGGCGGAGCGGAGCGTGGCGGGGCAGCGGGGGCGCGGGAAGGGGAGGCAGGCACATGGGCGGTCGTGACCGCGATGTTCTGGGCTGGAGTCCCGCAGACGTACCCGACCTGGGCGGACGGCGTGTTGTGATCACCGGCGCCGACTCCGGCCTCGGTTTCGAGACCGCGCGAGTTCTCGCCGGGCACGGCGCCACCGTCGTTCTGGCCTGTCGTGATGTGCCCCTGGCTGAGGCGGCCGCCGCCCACATCCGCTCGGAGGTCGCCGCGGCCGGCGGCCCGTCCACCGCCGATGTGCGGGTGCAGCACCTGGACCTGGCCTCGCTCGGGTCGGTGTACGCGGCGGCCGGGCGGATCCGGGCGGAGCATCCCCGGATTGACCTGCTGATCAACAATGCCGGGGTGATGCGGCCGGATCCGGCCGCCACCCAGGACGGTTTTGACCCGACGCTGGGCATCAACTACCTCGGGCATTTCGCCCTGACCGGCCTGCTGCTCGACCGTCTGCTCGCCGCCACGGACTCGCGCGTCGTCATGGTGAGCAGCCTCGCGCATCACATCGGCCGGATCAGCCCCGTCGACCTGGCCCGTGTCCCCGCCTTCTCGGCCGGCCAGTCGGACCGTCCTCGCGTGATCTCGCCGGCCGCCAACGGCTCCGCGGGCGGGCGGCTGCCGTATCCGGCGTCGAAACTCGCGATGCTGATGTTCGCCTTCGAACTGCAGCGGCGTCTGGACGCGGCGGGCGCGTCGACCATCGCGGTGGCGGCGCATCCGGGAGTGGCCCGGACCGGCCTGGGGCGTGGCCTGCCCACGGTCATGCGGGCGTTCATGGCGGATCGGATGCAGCCGGTGATGGGCTGGCTCATCCACGGTGCGCAGGCCGGGGCGCTTGCCTCCATCCGGGCCGCGGTGGATCCGTCCGTGCGCGGTGGCGAGTTCTATGGGCCGAACGGACTGTTCGGCGCGACGGGGACGCCGGCGCCCGCGCGAGCAGGCCGGGCCGCCCTTCACCGCGACCGCCAGCGCCTCCTGTGGGCCGAGTCCGAGCGGATCACCGGCGTCACCTACCGGCTCGGCTGACGAGGCGCCCTCAGGGTCTTGCTGCGCACGCCTGTCGGCTCGCGGCTGGCATGCGTCTACCAGCTCGCCTGGTCGGGCGAGCCGGTTGCCAGGCGCGGCGTGAAGAAATAAAGTAACCCTAACTTAAGATGACGAACTGCGTCGGGGTGGCGGTGTCCTGACAACCGTCTGACCGGCGAGAACGAGCCGAGCCGCCACTGGTCGGCGAGGTCGCGGCCATCGACGTCACAGACCAGGCGGGACAGACCGATCAGGGACGCGGGGCCGGATGGGCGGCCCCGCGTCCCTGATCGAACGGACGGGCGTATCCCCGTCTCAGCCGGCGGCGGAAGGCGCCGCGGGCGCTGTTGCCGACGGACGGTCGGTGGCTGCCTCGGTCAACCCACGCCGCGTGGCACGGGCACGGACCGGGGCGACGGCAAGGCGTTCGGCAAGGGCGCCGAAACCGAACCCGATCGTCAGCCACATGATCAGCTGGCTGATGACGGAGTAGAACCGGAATCGGAACAGCACGTCGGCCGGGAAGCCCGGGTAGACGATCGCGCCCTTCGCGTCCCGCAGCGGTTGCGGGGTCTCGGTGGCGAACGTGCCGTACTCGGCCTTGTTCGACGCGAGATGCCCCAACGGCGGCAGCAGCGCCATGGCCACCCCGACCAGCACGAGAAACACCACCGCGGCGAGCAGGCTCGCGTTCCACGCCCCGACCCGGCCGGCCAGCCAGCGCCCAGCGAACACGGCGAGCGTCAGCGACACCACCGACACCGCGACCATCGTCACGTACAGGGCACTGCGGTCCCCGATCGTCTCCTCGTGGCCGATCGCCGGCGGGTTCGCCGGGTACTTGGCGAACGGCACCAGGTAAAGGCTCACGAACCCGGCCCCGGCCAGCAGCGCGGCGAGCACCCGCGGGCGGATCCGCGGGTACCGCCGGGAAAGGATCAGGTAGACGACGACGAACAGCCCGCCGATGGCCAGCCCGAAAGCCGCCATGCCCACCCCGACGCCGATGTTGCGCTGCACCGAGCGGCTGAACACCTCCGCCCCCTCATGCCCGTGCCCGAGACCGGCGGCATGACCGAGTGCGTCCTGAGCGGCGTCGCGCCCGCTCTCGTAGTCGATCGCGTCCTGGATGAACGGCTCGGCGAAGATGCGGGCGAACACGAACGCCAACAGCCCGCCGACCAGCCCCACACCAAGGCCGCGGTAAATGTGACGAAGTTCCATCGCGGCGGCCCCCGCTCAGTGGCAGGGGAAGCCGAGGAAGTGGCGCGCGTCATGCACGAACTCGTGGATGTGCGTGTCCGAGCCGAACAGCGACGTCGCGCCCTGGTCGACGCCGATGAAGTACAGCAGCGCCAGGGAGAGCAGCGCCGTCAGACCCAGCGCCAGGTGGCGGGCGGTCAGCGGGAGGGCGATCGCGCGCTGCCGTGACTCGGCGGCAGGTGTCGTCATGAAGGGAAAACCTCCTGGGGGATCGTGCGTCCCGAATGAACGGACTCACCTGCGCTTGGGTCTGGCTCCCGGCCCCCACCACGCCTGGCGGGCGGACCGGTCACAGTGGCGCGACCGCGCCGGATTTCCACCGGCTTCCTTACACAGGCGTTCGCAGTATGCGGTCCGCCCACATCGTTGTCAACGCGCCGAACGGTACGAACAGCCCGCTCCCTCCCGTTACACCCGTTCCCGCCTGTCCGTCCGCTCCGACTGTCGAGCCGGTGGCGCGCGTTCCGGCCTGTAACGCTTATTCCCCCACGTCACGCCTGTTTCGCCCGTAACACCCGTTTTCGCGCGTTCCGCCTGGCCCTGCCCGCCCTGCCGTCACCCGGCTCCCACCGCGAGAGTGCCCGGAGCCGGGACGCGTCACCTTCCGCGTTGGGTGGAAGAGCAAGATCCCGCTATCTAGGTCGCCGTGGGGGGCAAATCGGACACGAATCCCCCCATGGCGACCTCTTTGGATCTTGGCGCGGTCCGGGGCTGGGAATTCCGTCGCGGAACGTGACTCTGATCGTCTGGAGTGAAGGCAGGCGAGCTGGGCCGCCGTCGGCCATTCCGGCTCGTAGTCGCCCGGGAGCCATGCGTCGGGCTCCTGCGGACGGGCGGGACACGGGGACATGTCAGCCTGGGCGCGTCCGTCCGGCTCTCCGAGCCCAGCGTGCGGCGCAGGCTCGCCCGCCTGCGTGCCAGTGGCGCGGTGTACTTCGATCTGCAGATCGACCTCGACAGGCTCGGCTATCACAGGTCGCGCTGCTCTGGTTGACGGTGACGCCGGCCGCGCTGGACGCCACCGGAGCGGCCCTCGCCCGGCATCCCGAGGTCGCGTTCGTCGCGGCCACCACCGGCGGCAGCAACCTGGTCGCCGCGGTGATCTGCCGCGACACCGAGGATCTTTACGGGTATCTCACGCGACGGATCGCGTCCGTCCCGGGAATCACCGGGATCGAGACCGCCACCGTGATGCGCCAGTTCAAGCAGCGCCAATAGTCCACCGGTAGCCCGACCTCAGGGAGTTGGCACCCGGTGGGCGAGGCGGCGGCGGACCCTGCGCCGGATGTCCGTGGGCAGAACATCGGCGACGGCGCCAAGCTCGGGCAGGCGCTCTGGCTCGGTTGTCAGTGCACGGAACACGGATCCGATGGTGATGTCGTGATTCGGTCGGTGAACGATCGTGATCGCATCACCGGCGGTGACCTCACCCGGCGTCCGGACCCGCAGGTAAGCGCCGGGCTCGGCCCGCTGGGTGAAACGGGCGATGAGATCGGGGACATCCCAGAACCCGGCGAATACCCGGCAGGGCACCCGCGGCGCCGACACCTCGAACACGGCCGAGCCGATCGCCCACAGCTCGCCGATCCGGGCACCGGTGACGTCGAGTTCCGCCGTCGTGAGATTCTCGCCGAAATTACCCGGGATGATGCGCCGCCCAAGCGTCTCCATCCACCAGGCGTAATCCTCGTGCGCGAAGGCATAACCGGCCCGGTCGACACCGCCGTGGAACCGCCGGTCGACGACGGTGTCGCCACCGAGGCCCTCCGGCCCCGCCCGCACCGGGCCGCTGACCGGACGTTTGTCGATGCCGCTGCGGCCCATGGCGCCCGTCCACGCGCCGTCCCGGACGACGGCGAGGTTGACCGTCAGTAGACGTCCCACAGGTTCCACCGGCCAGCCCACCCGTCCCAGAACCCGGAGCGGATCACGGTCTCCCACCTCCGGCGAACGTACCACCGGCCGCCCGGAGTGGTGGTCGTCGCGGTCGTCGCGGCCGCCGCTGCCGCTGCCGGTTGCGCCCTGGCCCAGGCGGTCTCGCGCTGACGCCGAGCGACGGGCAGCCCTTCGTTGTGGGCACGGCGGGAGCGTGACGGGTGCGCGGCCGGGGGGGATCGTCCTGTGGACACCAAGTGGAGCGTTTACCGGGGGAAAGGACGGTCCGATGGGCGGACGTGCTGGTCAGGCGCCGGTGGGAAGCGGCTTAGGGTGGGAGCCTCGGGAGGGAGCCCGTGTGCCTGTCCACGTTCCGTGGGGTCGGGTGAGGTCGGTGTGAGGGGTGGCGTCGATAGTCCGCCGCGGGCCGTCGTGGGGCGGTGTGGATATGGGAATCGCGGCGGTTGGATCCCGCCGGCGGGGAGTATCCTGCTGGTGCGGAGTCGCTACGGGGGACGCGGCCTGCTGGGGAGTTGGCCATGCGGGGGATCGGCTCAGGAGTGCGCAGAGTGTCAGGTGCGGTCGGCCGCTTCGTGCGCGCGCCGTTCCATACCATGGGCCAGTTCATGCTGTGGCTGTCCACGGCGAACCTGAGGGTGCTCGAACGGTTTCCGTCCGACCGGCCGAAATACGTCGGTCTCGGCAGCGCGGTGTTCATCACCTCGTCGATGGCGGCGATCTCCAGCGGTTTTGCCCTGCGGATGGGCCTGAACCTGCCGATCCCGGCGTGCGCCGTTCTCGGGCTGCTCTGGGGCCTCGCCATCATGGGATTCGACCGGTGGCTACTGGCGACCGCGGGCCGTTCCAACATCTGGATGCTGTTGCCGCGTGCGGCGCTGGCTTTCCTCATCGGCCTCGTGGTCTCCACGCCGTTCGTGCTGCGCATCTTCCAGCCGGAGATCATGCAGCAGGTCGCGCTGATCCAGGCCTCGGCGGCCACCAGCCAGCAGGAGAGCTGGAACGACCCGAGGAATCCGATCGTCAGCCAGATCAACCGGCTCAGCGGCGACATCGGTAGGCAGACGGTGCTCGTCAACACCAAGGGTGGCGCGACCGTCGAGAACGACCCGGCGGTGAGCTCGCTGGTGGCGAAGCTGAGCCCGGACGTCGACCCGATGAAGACCTACAACCGGCTCCAGCAGCAGATCAACTGCGAGGAGTCCGGCAGCACCAACTGCGGTGACGGCGTGGGCTCGGGCCGGCCGGGAGACGGTTTCCGAACCCAGCAGCTCAAGCAGCAGCGGGACGACTACTTCCAGAACTTCGTTCAGCCGCTGCAGACCCAGCTGGCCGCGGCCCGGACAACCGCGGGGAACGCTCTTCCCGCCCGGCAGCAAAAGGCCGTGCAGGACGCCAAGGACCAGATCGCCGCTGACCAGAAGGAGCTTGCTCCGCTGCTCGTGAAGCGGGACCGACTGCGGCGCTCGTTCGACACGTCGAACACGGAGAACACCGGCCTGCTGATCCGTATGCAGGCCCTCGGCGACCTGACCAAGCACAACGCGACGATGCGCACCACGCACTACACGCTGCTGGCATTCATCACCGCGATCGACTGTCTGCCGATTCTGTTCAAACTGTTCATGCTGCTTGGGCGTAAGAACAAATACGAGGAGGGCCTGGAGGCGGAGGAACGCGAGCACCTGGCGATCTCCCGGCAGTTCAGCCGCCGGCTGCGGGCCGAGCAGACGATCTACCAGACGGACACGCTGCGCGAGGCGCAGGCCGCCCGGGACGAGCGCGACGAGGCCATCGAGGAGCTGGCCCGCCGCACCGTGCGGGATCAGGTCGAGATCGCCGAGCGCACCCTCGACCGCTGGAAGCGCGAGGAGTTCGACCGGGTCGACCAGGACCCGAACTACCGCACCACCCGGCAGGTCCCCGCCCCGAACGTCCTGCCCGCCTACCAGCGTTCGGCCAGCGTCGACGAGGTGCTCGGCGCCCCGCCGCAGCGCTCGTGGCCGCCGACTGGACGCAGTCGGGACGAGCTGCGCCGGGCCCGTCGGGGCCCGGAGCGTCCCACCAGCGGTCGCGATGTCGACGCCGGCCGGAGCACCAGCGGCCGGGGCGCCGACACGGCGAGCTGGGACCTGGTGAACGGCCGACGCACCGCCTCCGGACATGATGTCGTCCCGGACCGGGACCGGGACCGGGATGGCCGGGGCCGGTCGGGCGACGCAGGCCAGGGCACGACTGTCTCGGATCGTCGGGCGCAGGACGCGGAACCCTCGCGCCACCAGGATTCCCCAGGCCGGTACGAACGGTCGAGTGCCTCGAGTGTGCTGGGCTTCTCGGATCCAACCTGGCAGGACGCGGACGAGGCCACTGTGATCCCCTCCCGGTCGCCCTCCGACCCGCTGTTCGAACAGCCGGTCGGGCGCGGGCCAGCGGTGGGCGAGCCTACCGACGGGTCCCGGGCCTATGCGGGCGGTGTGGCGGCGAACGGTCACGCCGAGCCCGCCGCCGCGGTCAACGGCGCCACGGCGCACGGTGGCGACGCACACGGCGGCGGGACGCAGGACGGCCCCTCGTACGGCGGCTCCGCGTATGGCGGCCGCGCGAACAGCAGCCACGCGAGCGGCAGCGCGGTGTACGGCGCCGCCGAGGACGACACGGTGCACGGCGCCGCCAGGGACGGCGCGGTGGACGAGACCGTGCTCATACCGCCGCCCGGTGAGGAACCCGGCAGCGACCTGTGGTGACAGACAGGCTGGATCCGGGCTAATAGGTGCGGCGGGTGGTCGGCCCGTCGACGTAGGTCGTGAGCATGGCCGGCCAGGCCTGGAGCCACTTGTCGTCGACCCCGTGGCGGTAGCCGCCGGAGGCGCCCCGCTCGCTGACGAACACGTTCATGACGATCCGCAGTCTCGGCGGAATCCAGTGCACGGACTCGACCATCCAGGTCAGCAGCTCGAGGATGAGGTTCTTGGCCACCGGGTCGTACGGCCATCCGGTGCGCTCCAGCGAGGCCGCGAGGCCGTCCATCACCAGGCCGGCGAGACGGACCGCGCGGATGCCCCGGCCATATCTGTCCACCATGAGGTGGTAGGCGCCGAACATCGCCGAGCGATAGGCGCGCCGGTAGGAGGTGGTCATCCGGTCCCGCAGCGGCTCCACCGGCTCTGCGTCGAGCAGCAGGCAGGCGAAGTCGAGCCGGGCCTCCCCCTCCCCGTCGCCGCCGGAGGCCCGGTGCAGCTCCTCGGCCCAGCCGGCCTTCTCGGCCGGTGAGAGCGCGCGGGGGGTGACGGCCGCGGTGGTGAGCCAGGTCCACAGTGGCTCGGCCAGCGCCCGGCCCTGCCCGGTGAGCCGGGCGAGCCGGACCGCCGCCAGCGAGTAGCGGCTGTCCTGCCACAGATCCTGGCCCCTGGCGGCGAGCTCGTCGAAGTCCACCGCATCGTGCCGCCGGGCCAGCAGTCCGGTGAACGGACGTAGCGTCTCGCCCAGTGAGGGCGCGCTGGTCAGCCAGCCAAGCCAGCCTGCCGTGTGGGGGGCAGCCTCGATCGTGCCGGCCACGACCGGCCCGCGTCCGCCCGCTTCGAGGCGCAGGTCGTCCTCGACGGCGCGCCGGACAAGCTCCAGGGCGACGGCGGGCCCGCCGGGGTGCGCGGCCAGCTGTCCGAGCACCGCATCGTCGGCCAGGGCGCTCGACGGACCCGACAGCAGCCGGCGGCGGACCCGCTGGGCCCGGATCAGCGCCACGGTGTCCGAGACCAGCTCACGGGTGATCAGGCTCCGCTCGCCCGCGCCGCCCGCCGCCGCGCCGCCGACCGTCACCGCGCCGCCCGTCACAGCACGGGACGTGGACGTCACGGCCGGTGTGGCACGGGACAGCCGCACGGGTGCGGTACCGAAGGGCGCCGCGGCAAGGTCGGCAGAGCCGGCGGCTACCGACGCCGCGGCCGGGTTGGACGCCGGGCCACTGGGCGCCGCGACGAGCAGGCGAGTGGTGAAGAACCTCGGACCGGGCAGGTCAGCCAGACTCAGCAGCGCGTGCTCCGGGTCGCCGAGGTGATGTCCTGGCCGGTAGGGCGCCTCGGCGAGATGCCGGATGATCTCCGCCGCGGGTATTTTCCGGCGCTCCCGCAACTCGAGGAGCAGCGCGAAGTACTCGGCGGCACCGTGGGGCAGCGGCGGTAGCCGGAAGCCCCGGCGCGGGCCGCCGAGGTGCACCGCGGCATCGCCTGGCCGAGCCCGATTGGTGAAGGCGAGCCGGATCCGATGTGTGCTGCCGGAATCCGCCCAGGTGCTCGCGACCAGCCGGGAACGCTGGCCGTACGGCAGCAGCGCGGCCACCGTGTCGAGGAACCACAACCGGTGGCGAAGTCTCGTCTGCGGGTCCGACGACGCCGGCCCGAGCAGTGCCACCGGCTGGCACAGCAGCAAGGCGGCGACGGCGGCCGCCTGCCGGAAGACGCCCCCGTCGGCGTTGAGCTCAGCGGCGTCCAGGCGCCGGGCGATCGCCTCGGCGTCGAATCCGGGCGAGAACTCCAGGGACAGCGACCCGCCCGGCGGCCGTCGCGGAGCGGATGCCGCTGTCGGCGGGAGCGCGGGCGGAGATGCCCCACCCGGTCGGGGCTCTGCTGGACGCGCGCCGCCGTGATCGGCCTCCAGCAGCGGCACCGGCCCGCCACGCTGGATGCCACGCGGCTGCGGCGTGAGCGCGGCGGCCAACGTCGCGTCGTCGCGCACCGTCCGGTACAGGCTCTGATAGCTCACGGGGACGGCGGCGAGACGCGCGAACGGTGCGCAGAGGTAGGTGGTCGCGGAGACCGGCCGGCCGGCGGCGTCGCTGCGGTTCGTCCAGGTGCACAGCGCGATTCCCAGCACGCTGCCGCTCCCCGCCGCGGACGCGGTACTGGGAGGAAGGGGGGCGTAGCTGATCGTGACCCAGGGCAGGGCGGCCGGGTCGGACTGCTGGGACGGGGTGGGCGGAGTGCCCGGGACGAACCGGCGCAGGATCGCGTCATAGTCGTCGCGGCTGAAGTAGGCGCCACCCGCGCGCAGCACCCGGTAGTCATCGGCACTGCCCGCGGTCTTGCTGTAGATCGCCCAGTCGGCCTCGATCCGCGTCGTCACTCCTTACACTCCGCGGCCGTCGTCACGGCCACCGAAATCACCGCCGCCGCCACTGCCGTCGCCGCCACTACTATGACCGCCGCCGTAACCGTCGCCATCACCGTTGTCGAGGAACCAGCCAGGCCGATACCCGTCGGGCTGGCTGCCCTCGACTCGGAAACCGCCCGGCGACGCCTCGTCCGGCCAGATCTCGTCCGCGGAGGTCTGACCCGGCGGGGCTGCGTCCGGCCAGGTGCTGGTCCGCGCATCGGGCTGGGCATGGGTCCGCACGTCACCGATCTCGAACTTCTGCAGGCGGACCGGCTCGCTGCGGTAGCCGTCGGTCCCGTCGCCGTCGCGATCGTCGGAGTGGCGGTCGCCGACGTTGGGCGAGCTGGCATACGGCGGGCTGCTATGGGGACGGACGGGGTCGAGCCGGAAGCCGCCGTCCGAGGGGTCGGCCGGGAACGCGTCCGGATCCAGGCCCGGAGCGGGAGAGGGGAGGGGGAGTGGGCCGGTGGTGGTGACGTCGTCGTCGCGGTGCCAGAGCGGGGGCGGGCCGTAGTCGGCGGGGGCGAACGCCTCGTCCTCGCTGCGGCGGGGAGTCCGCGGCGAGCGGAGCGCCGTGCGGCGGCTGGCGGGCCCGGCCTGGTCCTCGTCCTGCGGTCCCGGCTGCGCCGACGGCCCGTCGGACGTGATGGCCTCGGCGGCTGGCGGCGGGTCGGACCGGATCGACTCGACCAGCCAGAGGACTGGCTCGAGCACACCGGTAGGACGGACGTCGCCCCGGATACGGGTGCGGCCATCGACCTTTTCGACGTTCTCGAAGTCCTGGACGCGGAACATCCCGGTACGTCCGACGTAGAACCCGATCGACGAGCTGGCGAAGTACCGCACCCGGCCCGGATGGAAGTGCCGTTCGATGCTGCCGCGTACCTTCGGGCCGCTGCCGGCGTGGCGGCCCATCGTCTCCCGCGAGCACAGGTACTGGAAGAAGTCGGCGGCGTCCTCGCTGGTGACGACCGGCATCATCGCGTCGTCGTCGCCGGCGGAGACGAACCCGCCGTCGTAGGCCCGGTGGAACACCCGCCGGTCGTCGAGCTTGCTGATGCAGACCGCGAGGTAATGCGGCAGCTTCCCGTCGGGCATCCGGCCGAGCTCGTCGGCACGTTGCAGCACCCGCTCGAGCATTGTCTCCAGGTACTGATAGGAATCCTGGTTGTCCAGCTCACGCACCGGGTCGAACAGGTAGACCAGGCCATCGGCCCGGGCAAGATGGTCGACGAGTTTCTCGACGGCGTCCCCGGCCTCCGACTCGTCCGCATAGAGGTCGGGATTGTCGCCCAGCACGGTCGGGTTGTACATCTGACCGCTGACGTCCATCAGGGTGAGCTCGAACTCGGTTCGGAGCGGGGGACGGCGCGTCAGCCGTCGCAGCAGGCCGGAGCGCCGTGGCCGCATCATGCGCAGCGAGAGATCGCGAGCCTCGTAGAGATTGGCGGCCGGGAACTCCCGGCGGGCGATGTCACTGCGCGCCTTGGCCAGGAAGTCCGAGGTCCTCGTGTTCCCGGCGAACAGGATCCAGTCCTGTTTCTCGTCCTCGCCGCTCTGCTGGGTCATGGCGGCGTGCAGGGCGGCGAGCATCGTGGTCTTCCCACTGGTCTGCGCGCCCCACAGCCCGATTCGGCTGGCCATCCGGCTGTCGCCGCCCCGCCGCCGGGCCGGCCGCATCGGCACGTCCGGCCCGGGAGCCCCGGCGGGCCCAGCAGGCTCGGTCATCAGCCCCCCGTCCCATACAGCGCTCTGTTCACCGCGGTGGCGAGGTCCGATGCTGGGGTTGGGGCCCCCGAAGCGGGTGTGCCGGGTGCGGTGTAGGCGACGATGACGAACGGGTCGTGCCCGTCGCTTTTCGGGGCCGTCCGTATGGACCAACTCCCGCCGCCGTCGGCCTGGACGTCGATGGCCTGGTTGATGCCGTTCCAGAACTGGGGCAGCGACCTGGACATGCCGGCGGTCTTCAGCACGCCCGCGAGATCACTCCCTTCCGTTCCGTTCTGGCCTGTTTTGCCCTGGTCGCTGTTCGCCGCGGGCCAGGGGGACGCGCCGTGCGGTGCCTGAGCCGCTGAGCTGTTCTGAGCACCGATGAGAAAGGGTATCGGCGCGGCCGCGGTGCCGGATTTGTTCTGGGTGAGGAGCGCGGCGAAGGTGGTGGCGAGCTGGATCGGGCTGATCCGCAGACACGCGGTTCCTCCGGTGCAGGCTGTGTCGGAGCTGCTCTGCTGTCCGGAGGCCTGTGCGGTGTAGGTGCCCAGGCCTTCGGCGCGCAGCGCGGCGCCGGCGGTCCTGGAAAGATCCCAGTTGTCGACCAGTGACCGGACGGCGGGATGCCCGGTGGTGGGCGTGCTGGCTTCGGGCTGGCCCTCGTCGTTGGTGGGCAGGATGAAACTGACCAGCTGTGGTAGGGGGCACTTGTCGCCGTCGGCGAGTTTCATGGTGCCGCTGCCGGGTTGATCGATGGTGACGCAGTCCTTGAACTGGTCTTTGATGATGTTGTCGACGGCGGTCAGGAGATCGTGGAGTCCGTGGTCGCCGGACAGAGGCTCGTGGATGGCCTGAGCGATCCGCTCCTGGTCCGCGGTGAGGTCCTTCGGCAGTTTGTCGCCGCTGTGGAGCAGTGTGTTGCGGCGCAGGTCGGCGAGCAGGGCAGAACCGAGGGCGGGGCTTCGGCCGAGGAGTTCCCGGACCAGGGACATGCCGACCGGCTGGGGGGTCCACCAGGTGGGCTGCGCGACTGGCGTCTCCGTGGCTGGCGTGGTGGGGCTGGTGGCGAGGGTGAGGAGCCGGCCGTCGCTGGCGTCGAGCGCGACGACCACCCCGTTCGTGCCTGCCGGGAGAGTTCGCAGGGCGTGGTCCGCGGCGTTCTGGGCGGCGGCGGCGAGGGTGTACACCAGGTGGGAGGGCGGGCAGCCTGGCCCCAGGCCGGCGCCAGGGACACTGCCTGAGGCTATCGCTGGGCAGCGTCGCGTCGCGGCGATCGTTCTGGCGTCCGTGGCAGACGTCAGTTTCTTGATTACTTCCTGGGTGGCGCCGTCGAGGCCGACGGTCGTACTGGTCAGGACCCGAGCGGGACGCACCTGGTTGGCCACCTCGACGGCATGCCTGTCGTCCTTGTCGAAAAGATTGCGGTCGTGGGCGGCGTGATCGGCGGACACCACAACGGCCGCCGCCATGGCTATGATGCACAGTCCCGCGATCAGCGGAGTCCGTGCTGGTCCCGCGAGGATGGCCCGCAGGTGTCCGCCGAAGGAATCGGCCGGCGCAGTGGTGGGCCGCCTAATGGCGGGCGCGCGGGTCTCGGCTACCCGGCTGGCCGCGCCGAGCAGCGCGCCGACGGTCCACAGCAGGGCGATGAGACCGACCCCGTCGGGGGCGATGCCCGGCAGTGCCACGTCGACGTCGTAGTCCGGCCAGACCAGCGGGAGCGTGGGAATCGCGAGCGTGACCAGGGTCGCGGCAGCCAGGCCCTGTGCCCAGGCGCCGAGTTCCCCACACCCGCAGCGGGCCGCGAGCCGCGTGAGGAAAAGGCCGGTCAGAACCACGGTGGCCAGGACCAGCAGGATACCGGCTGTGCCGAGTTCCTCGGCGACCACGTTCAGCGCGTAATGGCCCGGCGCCCTGCCGGATGCGTAGGACTCGACCAGACCCTGTCCTGGTCCGCTGCCGGCGGCTCCGGCGCGCGCCAGCGCATGGGCGGCGTATCCGGAAGGCTGTCCCTCGGGCCGATAGGGATTGTGGACGATGTTCCCGTTGACCCACGCGTACACCGCATACACCGCGAGGACCGCGACCAGGCCGAGCGCCGGGATCCAGCGTCTGCCGGTGCTCGAGGCGATGAGCCAGGCCATGCCGACCGCGGCGGCCAGGGCCTGCGCCGGTTGGCCAGGCCCGAGGGCGGCGACCAGCGCGATGCTGATGACGATGGAGCACGTCGTCAGGTACGCGGCGACGTCGGTCGGGCTGTGGTGGGCGTACCACCGCCTCCACAGCGTGATGAGCAGGGCGACGGCGGCGACAGCCAGTGCCGGGAGCAGCGCGGCGGGCTGGATCCGTTCTGTGCCCAGCACGAACGTGGAGCCGCCGAAGTGGTTGATCGTGCAGACGAGGGCGACCGCCGGGAGGGCTCCGACGAGCATGATCCCGAGCGGATCAAGGGTCTCCCGCCGACGCGCGGTGGCCCCGATGAGCCGCCCGCGCGGCATGGTCCGCACCAGCACGGCGAGGGCGAGCAGCCCCGCACTGCCAAGACCGAGTGACACGGCGAGCCCGACAAGCGGGAACCGGGTGCTTCCCGGCAGGCCCGACATACGCAGCCGCACCAGCACGCCGAAGGCGACGAGTAGGTAGACGGCGCCGACCAGCGGCACCGCCAGCCGGGCCAGCGGGCCGAACGACCGAGGTCGCCGGGCTGACGGACGGTCCGCGACGACGACGACGCCCTGCAGCGTGATCCATCCGGCGAGCCCAATGATCAGTGCCACGGGAAGCGGGCTGGGAACGCTCAGGTCGGGCCGGTGGTGGCGTAGCCCGACGACGAGAATCCAGGCGGTCAGCGTCGGCAGGTACGCCAGCAGACCGGTGCGTGCCCAGGTCCAAGGGTCTCGCAGGGTGGACCAGACATCGATGGGGACGTCGTCGGCCGCAAGGGGCCGCTCCGGTCGGGGTACCCAGCCGCCGCTGCCCACGTCAGGAGCGGATACGGCCCCGGGGGCGTTCGGGGGCTGTGGAGTCACGCGTGCCCACCGAGGCTGACAAGGAAGAGCAGGACGAAAACGCCGACCACGGCGCCGAGGACCCACATGTCGCGCCGCCAACGCGCGGCGAGCTCTTCCGGCGTGGCTTCGATGCCCTGGCCACGCCGCTGCGCGGCGACGGGCGTGGGTATCCGGGTCGGGCCGGTCTCGGCCGCCCCACCCGGGACCCGTGTCGGGAGACCACGGGCGGGAGTGCCGGGGGATTCTCCGGCGCCCGGATTTCCCCCGGGCAGCGGTGCGAGCTGAGGCTGGCCGGCTGGCCAGCGATCGGTCGTCTCCTGTGGGGGCCGGACGGGTGACTGCGCCATTCGGCGCGCGGCGGCCTCGAGCTTGACTCGCAGGTCCTCGTTTTGCTGTGCGAGCTGGGTCTGTGTATCCACGCGTTCCTTGAGCTGAGCCTCGAGCCGCCGCGCGCGCATGGCCTGATCATCGCGTTCATCGGTCAGCGTGTCGATCTGGTTTTCCAGCGTCTCGCGTTCGTCGAGTATTTCGTCGAGCTCTCGCTGTTTCAGGTCGAGGATGGTGCGGGCGTTTTCGCGTTCCTGGTTCAGAACCTTGTTGTGTTCTTCGCCGAGTCTGCGTGTGATGGTGGCTTCGTCGCTGGTGGGGGTGAAGCCCTGTGCCCAGGTGAGGAGGCTTTCGCGGCTGGTGATGCCGGCGTCTCTGAGGAGTTGTGACCAGGCGGCGGCGTCGTGCGAGTTGGTGTAGGCGCGCACGAGGTTGGCGGCGGTGATGAGGTGGGGTGCCTCTGCCGGGTAGGTGGCGAGGTTGACGTGGTTCTCGGAGTGGATGCGGCCTTCGGGGAGCATGAAGGTGATGTGGATGCCGCCGTTTTGTTCGGGGTCTCCGGTGGAGAAGGTCCAGTCGGGGCTGACCCATTCGCGGAGTATTTCGCGGGCGGCGATGAGCAGGTGGACGGGGTGGGAGCGGTGGGGGGTGACCGCGAGTGGTCGGTCGCGGGCCTCGATGAGGGCGACGATGAGGCGGGTGAGTTCTTCCTCGTGTTCGATTGCTCGGGCGCCGCCGAGTCGGTCGCGGTTGCGTTCGAGGTTGAGATGGCCTTCGGCCTCGTCGACGAGGTGCTGGCGGTCGAGGACGTGCAGTTCTGGGGGCGGTCCGCCGTTCCACCAGCCTGGCCAGCCAGCGAACAGGCCGAGGGCGAGGCCGGCGCCGACCTTGGGTTTGTGGCCGATGAGGACGTGGGCGGCGGAGGCGGGTCGCCCGGAACTCGCGTCGTAGAAGCGGCGGATCACCATCCCGCGGCCGTCCGGGGCGTCGGCGAAGCACAGGGTGGATTTCGACTCCGCGTCCTGATGCCGGTAGGGAGCATCGGCGAGCGACGTCAGCGCAGGGCTGGCCAGCGCGCTGTCGGTCTCCGGCAGAGTGCTGACGACCGCGCGGAAACCGTTGGTCCGCGTGTCGTACAGCATGATCGCCTGGTGGACCCACCGCGGGTCATTGCCGTCCATCGGACCGTCAGCCCCCCCGTACGTACTGCACGTCGCGCTCCCCGATCATGGCCAGGAGGGCCACGAGCGGTTCCAGGACCCGGCGCGGGCGCGCCGGCCGAACAAACCTGCCCGGGGGCGCCTCCTCGCCGGGACCGGCGGGGCCGGACCTGACGGCGGACGACCCGCTGGCCGAGACGAAGTGCAGCGTGCACCACTGGAACTGGTCCACCGGCGCGAGCCAGGCGGTGGCCCGACGTTGGTGCAGGAACGCGTAGGCATCCTGGCTCTCCTGGCGGAACAGGAAGCGGTCGACGGCACTGGGCACCGGACGGCTCAGCCAGCGGTCGACCGGCGGGGTGAAACGCAGCCGGTCCGACTTGGTGATCGCCAGCGCGGCCGGGATGAGCAGGCGGCCATCCTTCTTGTCCCGGAAACGCAGCCCGGCGACGGTGGCGCTGTAGGTCGGGTCGTCCAGGGTGGTGGCGTCCGACAACTCGTCGTCCTCGACGCCGTCCCGGCTGTCCTCGCCGCCGATCTTCGTCGGGTCGACCACGAAGATCAGACCGTCGACCCGGTGCAGAAAGCGCAACGCCATCGCGTGTTTCTGCAGGCCCAGCAGCTGCTCGCCGGCGGCGTCGAAGAAGACCAGCGGGAACGTGAGCCCGGCGCCCGTGGTCAGCAGCACCGCGTCCGCGTAGGAGACCAGCGCGGCGTTGCGGGTGTGCGGGGGGGCGATGCCCTTCTCGAAGAACGGGTCGACCACGTTGGACCGGTAGGTGTTGTGCTCGGTCAGGTTCACCGGCATGGTGCGCAGGCCGCGCGGGCCGAGCCGCTGCCGGTCGATCTCGCCGGACATCGCGGCCAGCAGGCAGGTCTTGCCGGCCCGGGAAGCCCCGACGAAACCGATCACGATCGGTCGTTCGTGCAGGACGAAGTCCACCGGGAAGTAGTGCGGCACGCGGTTGATCTCGTTCGGGCAGCGCAGGACCGCGCCCTGGATCTCCGGCGCCCACCGCGCGCTGGTCCGGGGCGGCAGAGTGACGTGGGACGGGGGGCCGTTGTCGTCGCGACGGTAGGCCTCACGGCCGTTCCAGTCGAACTCCTCCAGACAGATCACGCAGGTGACCTTCTGCTTTCCCGCGGTGTCGGTCACGGTCACGGCGCTCACCTCCGATCCCGTCGGCGGATGCGGGGCAGCCGAGCGGACGGCGATCCGTCCGTGGGCGGCGGCTGGGTGGGAGTTTCGGGGTCGGTCAGCCCGGCCGCGCCACCGGGATTGGTCGGCCGGGTCGGGGTGATGCGTCCGATCGTGGGCTGCTCCGCGGTCGGATGGACACGCGGGGACGGGGGAGCCGCCAGCCCCTGGCCCTTGGCGATCATAAGCTGCTCGAACGCCCGGCGTCCCTCGGCCAGTGGATCCGGCTCCGAGCGGGGCAGTTCGTCCTGGGTGAGGACCACGCCGAGCCGACGCAGTACCTGCTCGGCGCTCGGGCGGCCAGGCAACGGGTCGAAGACGCCGTGCAGGATCTGCCCGAGCCAGGGGATGTTGCTCGCGGCGATGTCGGGATTGCCGCCCGGGCCGATGTGCAGCCGGTTGGGCGTCACGCTCAGCAGGGCGCATCCGGCGCTGTACAGGTCGTCGCGGGCGTCGATGACGCCGCCGCCGAGGATCTGCTCGGGTGGTGCCCACTCGCGGGGGGTCCGCTCGGCCGGGGTGGCGACCTGGGCCAGGCGCGTGCGCGGCTCCCCGATGAGCCGGGCGTACTCGAACCGGTTGATCTGCAGCGTCCGGCTGGGAGAGTGCCAGTACAGCGTGTTGGCCCGCAGCTGCCGGTGGGAGATCCCGAGGTGTTCCAGCAGGACGAGCCCGCGGATCAGGCCCCGGGCGAACTCCTGCTGGTCGTCCGGCGAGGACAGCGGGACGGGCAGTCTGTCGACCGGCACGCCCCACTCGACGGTGACCGCGAACGGCCGCCTCTGGTCCACGTCGTAGCCGAACAGCTGGGAGAGGTGCCACGGGTAGCGGGACCCGGACCCGTCCCATGGCAGGCGCCGGTCGGCGTCGAAGCGGCGCAGCATCCGCAGTCCGGTGGCGATGGCGTTCTCCAGGGCGAGCTCGGCGCTCTCCCCGCCCACCGCATAGCGGATCGCGAGCTGGTAGTCGCGGTACCGGCCACGCTTGGTGACGAAGTTCCTGGTCTCATCGGTCGCGTCGGAATCCATCTCGACCTGCCAGACGACCGTCCCCCCGCCTGGCCGATGGAACCGCAGCTCCTCGACGTCACCCACTGCCTGGACCCCTCCACGGCGGTTTCTCTCCCCCGGTGTCCGCGCCGCCGGTGGGCCTCGGCGGACGGAACCCGTCTGGACGCCCGGCGGCACCAGTGCCGGGGCTGCCCGGCCCGCCGCCCAAACCGGGCAGGCCCGGCTGGCCGCGCTGGTAGTTCGGCGAACCTGGCCGGTTCCCGGCCCGCGGACCGGCCTTGCCTGCTGGCCCGGCCTTGTCTGCTGGCCTGGGCTGGCCTGCTGGCCTGGGCTGGCCGACCGGGCCGGCGTTGCTGACCCGTCCGGGGGCGGCGGTACGGCTCGTGGGGACGGTGCGGTTCGTGGGGGCGGTGCGGTTCGTGGGGGCGGTGCGGTTCGTGGGGGTGGCGCGGTTCGGATCGCCGGGCCGGCGTCCAGCGGTGCCGGTCCCACCGCGGCCCGGACGCAGGGGAAGCTCGAGACCCGGCGCGTCGCCCGCCCGCTGACGGGTGAGTGGGCGCCCGGACTGTGACCCGCCGGACCGTGACCAGCCGGCCCGTGGCCATGCGGCCCGTGGCCACGCCGTGTAGACCAGCAGGCCCAGACCGGCCAGACCCGAGAGGAGGATCAGAACCTGGAAGATCACCAGAGATCATCCTCCTCGTCCACGGTGCGGTCCGCCCGCGCCGAGGTCTGCTCGCTTCCCGGCGGCGCAGCGTCCGCGACGGGCGACGGCGGCGTGGGCAGGGCCGGCCGGCCGTCGTGTGCCGCTGTGGGGAGCGGTGCCGTTGAGGGGAACGGCGCCGTGGAGGGAGGCTGTGCCGCGGACGGGACCTGTGCCGGTGGGACGGGTCCCCACGGAGGTACCGGTGCCGCGAACCGCGGGAGTTCCGAGGTGGGCAGGTGATTGGTGGGCGGGGCCGCCCCGGGCACAGGCTCCGTGGACGGGGCGGTCCCGCCCAGCGAGGCCGCTGGCGCAGTGGGGTTCGGCGGCGCGGCGGGGATCGGCGGTGGGTTTCGGGCCGGCGCCGGCCTGGGCGGCGCGGGAATATCGGCCGTCGGAGGGGCGTCGCCCGCGGGCCCTGTCGCCACCGGCGGCTCGGTGCCGGCCGGAGATCCCTTGCCGACTGAAAACTCCGTGCCGACTGGAGATGCGTTGCCGACTGGAGATTCCGGGCCGGCCGGGGATTCCGGGCTGAAGGGGTCGTGGTGGCTTGTCTCGCCGGACCAGACGTCGTCGGCGACGGAACGCCGTGCCTCACCCGGTGTTTCCCGTGGCGCCGGCTCGGACGCCGCGGGTGTTGCCCCGCGCGCGTCGGCGGACCCGGCCTGGGCGAGTGCGGGGGACGGGTCGTTGTTGCCCGTCGACGCCGGGCCGGACGCGACCGCATCGGGCCCGGCGGCCTCAGGCCCGCCGTCACCGGGCTCGGCGGGATGGGTGGGCGGCGAGGTGGCCCCGGCGCGTGACAGTGCGGACGGGGAGCTCGCGCGTGTTGCGGACCTGGGGTTCAGCTCGGTCAGCCGGATGATGCCGGCGATGTCGGGGGAGCCGGTGCCCTCGTCCAGGCCGGGGTCGGCGATGCTCGGGATGAACCGCACGAACGGTGCCGTGTCCGGGGTCTGGTTGAGCAGCCGCAGGTCCTCCTCGTTGGTGAGCTGCAGCAGGTCCGGGAAGCTGGCGGTGGCCCGACGCAGCCGGCCGAGCTCCTGGGAGTTCAGCCAGACCCGGCGGGCGAGTTCGGTGCGTCGGCCCAGGTCCGCCTCGAACGGCGGCGGCGCCAGCGGCCCGCGCCGCTCCAGGTGCTCGTCGTAGGCGGCGAGCAGGGTGCGCAGATTGTTCTGGACGTCCCGGTCGATGTCGTCGCGACGCATCCCGGCGATCTCGTAGCCGTGCTCGTTGAGCACGGTGCGGATGGCGGCGGCGACGTCGTCGGTGACGATCTCGGCGAGTGCGCCGCGGTTGGCCAGCAGCTGCCGGCCCACCGCGGAGCCGACGCCGAGGGTCGAACCGTCGCCCGGCAGGCCTGCGGCGGGGAAGGCCGGCCCGCCGCCGGGCGGTCCGAAACCGCCTGGATGCCCCGGCCCGCCCAGCGGTCCGTACCCGCCGGGTATGCCGGTGCGGCCGGCTGGGCCGACAGTGGCGGACGGGCCGGCCGGGCCGAAACCGCGTGGGCCGGCGGGGGCTGGGCGCAGCCCGGCGAGGGTCGCCTCGGCGGCGTCGACCGCGTCGGCGACGGCGCTGGCCAGACGCGCCCCGCCGAGCCGGGCCTCGGCCAGCACCCACTCGTTGAGACCGACCGAGACCAGCAGCGCGCCGAGGCCCCCGACGGCGGCCTTCGCGTCACCGAGTCGCAGCCGGCTCTGCCAGGTGGACACCGCCCGGCGCCACCAGATCAGTGGCGCGAACGCCAGCGCCAGTCCTGCCAGCAGCAGCACCACGCCGATCGCCGTCCCGAGCCTGGGCAGGCCCGCGCCGCCCGCGATGCCGGCGATGCCGCCGATCAGCGCGTCCAGCCCGTACCAGACGAGGGCGCTGCGCGGCATGTCCCGCGGGTCGCCGGGCTGACGAGGCTGGGGGATCGGCCGGCGCTGGTAGAGCCGTACGGCGAGCCCGACGGTGAGCAGCAGGGCGAGCAGCGCACCGATGATCCCGATCGGGAACCAGAGTCCGGCGAGCAGCGTGCCCAGGAAGGCGGTGGACAGCATGCCGGGATGCAGCCAGCGCGGGAACAGCGGCGGCGTCCGCAGCGCCGCGACGAGCTGCGGCGGGCAGATCTGGCCGACCTGGTCGGCCCGGGGTGTGCTGCCGGCGGGACGGGCGCGTCCGGCGAGGTCGCGCAGCCAGCGGGCGGTGGCGGCCAGTGGCTCGCGGTGGTCGAGCGCCGCATCGGTCTGCTGGCGTAGCGCCTGGCGCACCGCGGCGGGCGCCGCCGCTTCCACGGGCACCATGGAGACGCCGAGGACGGCGAGGGCCTGCCGCTGCTGCGGGCCGATGCCCTCGTGGCCGCCGATGTCACGCAGCGCCGTGTGCAGCCGCTCGGCGAACTGGCCCAGCTGTTCGCCGGCCGCGACGATCTCCGTCCACACGAGGGAGCCGGCGGGGACCGGGCCCTGGCCGGTGACCTGACGGCGGCGCCCGAACGGCTCCTCGCGCAGCGCTGCGAGCAGAGTCTCAGCCCTGGTGAGATGCGCGAGCGCGCCCCGGGCGGCCGTGGGCAGCTGGCCGGCGTCGTTGATGATGGTTCCGACCCCGGCGTCGTTTTCGGTCGCGGCGCCGGTGAGCAGACGGTCGATCTTGAGCGCTTCCTCGGGCAGGGCCGTGCGGACCCCGCCCGGGTGCGCCGAACCGCCGACGGGCCCCGAGCCGCCGAGCAGCCCCGAGCCGCCAGCCAGGCCGGGCCCGCCGGACAGGGCGCCGGTGTCGGGCTGGGTGAAGTGGCCGAACGCGTGGCCGGCGGCCTCGTCGAGAATCTCGCGGCTCACCCGGCCGAGCAGCAGGTGGATCGCGGGCGCCGCGGCCTGGTGGTTGCAGCCCAGCACCTCGGTGCGCACTCGGCTGAACACACTGGGGATGCCGAGCGCCTGCAGCAGCGCGGCGAGGTTGGGTTCGGCGTCCTCGTCGGGGCCGAGTATCCGCCCGGTGCGACCGGGGCTCCAGCGCAGGCCGCGCAGGTCACCGACCCAGAGCACGGGCAGCTCGGAGACGGGCGGCAGGTAGAGCCGGTCACTGTCCGGGCGCGCGCCGAGTGCCAGGACCAGCAGTTGCGTGACCGACGCCGACCCGGACAGGCGGACGAGCAGCTCCCGGTACTCGTCCAGCCGCTCCACGTCGCTGACGACCAGCACCCGTCCGGTGTCCACGCCGCGACGGCCCAGCCGGCCCGCGAACTCGCGCTGGAGTGCGCCGATCGAGGTGGACAGCACCCGGCGCGGGTCGTCGCGCAGGTCGAGGACGACCACCGCGCCGTCGTCGTCCTGGCGGCTCGGATAGCCACTCCCGGCGCGGCCTGCGCCGCCGGAGCCGCCGGAGCTCCCGGAGCTGGGCGGGCCCAGGTGAGTCGTCATCGTTCGTCCACCCACTCGACGTCGGTGGTGTACGCGTAGAGGTCGCGCAGATTGCCGCGGATCGCGCCCTCCTCGGTGAACGGGCGGGTGAGCGCCGCGGGCACGGTGGTCGACCAGAACTCGAGGACCTGGTCCAGGCGGCTGCGGCTGGCCGGCGGCAGTCCCTCGCGGAACTTCTCGATCCGGGCTCCCTCGGCGCCGGCCATGTCCACGAAGATCCGGAAGACCTTCGCCGGCGGCACTGGTTCGCTGGTCAGGCCGTCGGGGCGGATCAGCCGCAGGCTGCGGGTGAAGGCGCGGCGGGCCTCGTCGTCGTCCTCGACGATCGCCTGCTCGTAGACCCGCAGCAGCGACCCCCAGGAGGAGGTCTGCCCGATGCGGTGCAGCGGCAGGTACATCGACTGCGCCTCGTCGTACTCGACCGCGCTGACCTGGATGGACTCCGGGGAGTCGAGCTGCCCGTTGACCACGACCCGGCCGTTCCACATCGCGCAGAGCAGACGGTGCAGGATCGTCGTGCGATTGTCCTCCGTCATCGCGAGCCAGCCGTAGTTGTAGCTCAGGCGTTGCCGCCAGCGCAGGTAGTCCGTCGGGTCGTGGTGGGCGACCGACTGCGACCAGTAGCGCAACAGCTCGCGGACCTCGCGGACCTCGTTGACGGCCATCGAGCTGCGAAAGAGCACGACGACGATCGAGTCGGGCTGCCCGGGGCGCAGGCTTGGGCTGACCCCCTGGTCGGCGGGCAGCGCCAGCTCCCGGCGCAGGCAGGACTCCACCTCGCCCGCCCCGGCGTGCTTCACCGCCGGATGCGCGATGAGGATCTTGAGCTTGCCGGCACCGTCGGGGCTGAATCCGCCGGGCAGCAGCGCGCGCAGCTGGTCGAGGAACTGGCGCAGGTCCAGCGGGTCGACGTCGGGCGCGGCGCTGGTGGCGGCCCGGGCGAGCAGCCGGCCCATCGACGGCAGCAGCGGCACCGCGGCGCCCTCGGCCTCGGCGAACAGCGCACGGACCTCCTGCTTGAGCCGGTCGCGCAGAAGGGCGACCGCCCGCTGCGGCGACGAACGCTCGGTGATCTCCTCGAAGGCCTTCTGCCAGTCGGCGCCGCGCAGCAGCAGCCGCAGCACGTCGGCCTCACCGGCGCCCTCGGGCAGGCCGCCGCGCTGCAGGAACGCCCGCAGCACGGTGCGGTAGAAGACGTCGAGGTTGCCCCCGGCGGGCAGCAGCGCCCGGATACCGGTGCGGTCCTGGCTCAGCGCGATCGTCCGCCGGTCGAACTCGTCCGGCTCGGCGCGGGCGAACACCCACATCGCCTCGGCGAGGTCGTCGACATGACCGGCGGCGGTGTTCACCTTCGGCTGCCACACCCGCGACTGGCGGCTCCACGCCTCGTGCCACAGCCGCCAGGTGTTCCAGCGGTGCCAGTGCTGCAGGGTGGCCACCGCCAGCTGCACGGGCGGGTCGCCCCACTTGGCCTTGCTCGCGAACCGGTTGCGGATGTCGGGCAGCACGGGCGCCGCGGCGCTGACCGGTGGCCGGTTCGGCACCTGCGGCGGGGTGTTCTTGCGCGCCTCGAGCAGGCCCAGCAGGCCGGAGCGGTCCGGCGGGTCGAGCAGTTCCGGATGCCCGCGGATGATCCGCCGCAGCCGGAACACGTCGGTCTCGCCGAGCATCATCCCGGCGGCCTGCACCGGCTGGAACCGCTGCGCCGCGATCTCCTGCACCAGCCCGGTGAGCTGCGCCGACTGGGCGCGCAGGACCGCGCCGATGCCCTCGGAGTAGTCGCTGAGCGAGCGCTTGATCTCCGCGGCGCCGTCGGTGACCCGCGGCGAGCCGACCGGCAGGTCGGGCCGGTCGAGGATCTCGCCGAGGTTCGCCGCCCGGGCCATCCGCCCGATCAGCGGGACGTTGCGCTCCCCGCCCGGGTTCGGGGCGTCGAGCTGCGGGACGGCGCGGGCCAGCAGCCGCCCGGCGACCAGTTCCGCGAGCGCGTCCCCGGGCACCGTCAGCGAGGCGACCAGCGCGGTGGACACTCCCCGGTGGCCGATGCCGGAGTCGGCGGCGGTGTGCCGTTCCGCCGCACTGTTGATGAACGAGTCGGCGAACGACTGGAACGACTGGCCGACCGCCGCCGACTTCTCGGACTGCTGCTCGGAGGTGATCAGCGAGAGCACCAGCGAGGCGATCGAGCGGTGGATGTCGTCCTTGTCCATGCCCGGGGTGCGGCTGAACAGGAAGCCGGTCTGCACCGTGCCCGAGGCGATCTGGATCTTCCGGCCGGGGTAGGCGACGTCGATCGGGCGGCCGATGTTGTCCGAATGGCCCAGCACCCGCTGGGCCTTGCGGGCGTTCTGGTCGTCCACCAGCCGGTAGAGGTCGAGCAGGGCTCGGCCGGCGTTGAGCTGCGCCGACCGGCCGCCGCCCCGGCCCTCGTCGAAGGCGCTCGGCATGAGCACCAGCGGGTAGATCTGCGCGCCGATCCGGGCCCGGTCGAACGCGTCGGCGATCAGGTGCAGGTAGTCGTAGAAGATGCCGGCACCCGTGCCGCCGGCCACCGAGAAGGCGACGAACACGTCGCAGGAGCGGTTGGAGCGCCCACCGAGCACCCCGAGTTCCGCCCCGGCCCGGCTGACGGCGTCGATGGCGTCGCGCAGCGGCTGCTGGGCCGGGCCGATGTCCTCGCGCACCGTCTCGAACAGCGCGGCCCGGCCCACCGTCGGCAGCTGGCCGGCGCCCTTGGTGATCGGTGCGACCAGCGGCTCGTCCAGGATGGGCGGCAGCCAGGACTGGATGAACGGCCCCGCGGTCATCCGCAGGTTGGCGGCGACCTCCGCATAGGTCTGGAACTTCGGCACCAGGCCACGGACCAGATGAGCGTTGCGCGCCGCCGCCTGATGGTGGCTCGCCGCCGGCACGGTCGCGCCGTGGATGCGGTCGAGTTCGGCCTCGTTGAGATCGGCGTAGACGAACTGCAGGCAGCCGGGCAGCTGGTAGGGCAGGTAGCCCGAGTTGCCGTGGGTGCCCATCCGCTCGGCGAACGCGCTGCCGTCCGGCCCGCACAGCGATTCCCGCAGCCGCCGCTCGAGCTCCGTGCCGATGGCGCAGCCAGTTCCCCCGAGCCCCACGAAGACCAACGGCTGGTAGATGTTCAGCCCGAAGGCGGTGTCGCGTGTCTCCATGCGTGTCCGATCCGTCATCTGCGCTGGTCGTGCCCGCTGTCTGGGTGGAGATGGGTCAGAACTGGGTCTCGTTCCAGGGGTCGGACGACGGGGGTGCCGGGGGCGTCGGGGGCGCCGGTGACGGCCGGCGGGGGACACCGCCGGGCTGGAGTGTCGGCGCCTCGGAGATCGTCCCGTACTCGTCCCCGCCGCCCGGGGCGACGTGCCCCGGGTCGTGGGCAGCGGAACCGTAGCCGGGCGGCGGGCCGTACCCGCCGCCCCCAGCGGGCTGGCCGGCGCCGAACGGGCCGTTGGCCCCGTACTGGCCGTTGCCGCCGAATCCGCTGGGAGCGGGCCCAGGCCCGGGCGGATTCGGGCCCGGGATGGTGGCCCAGGGATCGTCGCCGTACTGGCCGCCGTATGGGCCGCCGCCGTACTGGTCGCCGCCGTACTGGTTACCGTCGAACGGGTTACTGTCGAACGGGTTGCCGTTCGGGTCGGCGCCGCCCGGGATCGGGTTGCCGAAGGCGTCCACAGCGGTGCCCCCGGAGATGGGGTTGCCGAAGGCGTCGGCGCCGACGCCCCCGGTGCCCTGGGAGCTCGCCGTGCTCCCGACCCGCCGGTCCGCGATCCACAGCTGACCGCCGTTGCCCGCGGGGACGCGGGCGCCGGCCGAGACCGTGCGCGTCTCCCCGGCCGGGGTGGAGATGGTGAGCTGACCGTGCTTGGCGCGGCGCACGGTGTAGGCGCCGCCCTCGCCGGCACCGGCCAGGACGAGGGAGAACTGGCCGGGCACGTCGTTGATCACGAATCGGAACGCCGACGCCCACATCTGGGAGGCCGGCAGGTCGGCCGTCGTCCCGTCGCTACGGGCCGCGAAGGCCTGCAGGTCGGAGACGTTCACCGCGCGCCGCCACCGGGCACGCGCCAGCAGTGCCGCGACGATCGCGAGCAGTAGTACCACGGCGGCGATCAGCAGGAACGGCCAGATCTTCTCGAGCGTGCCGGGTGGCGCTTCGACCTCGAAGCTCACCGGCTCCTCGGTGAGCACGACCCCGGACCCGGAGCCCGGGGATCCCTCGGTGGTGTCGGAGACCCGCACGACACCGGTGCGCCTGCCATAGCCCGTGTCGGAGGCGACGGACAGCTTCAGCGCCTGGGCGAAGCCGCTGGCTCCGGCCGGCACCGTCACCGTCGACGGGCTGACGCCGACGCCGGCCAGGCCGTCGGGACGTAGCTCGATCTGACGGGGGCTCCCGGTGGGGTTGTCCGCCCGAAGCGTGCCGCTGACCGTCGCCCCGCGGTGGACGTGACCGGGCGGGCGGAGCTCGACGACCGCCCCGCCGCCGCTGCGCCCCGGAATCCGATAGGTGGCGTGCTGCACGGTGCCCCGCAGACCGGAGCCCATGATCCTGCCGGTGACGGACAGCAGCCCGGAGGCCGTGGCCGGGACGGTGATCTGACCGGCGTAACCGCCGTCGCCGGCGTTGTCGTCGCCACCCTGTCCGTTGTCGGCGAGAGGCACCGGCACGGGGGCGAACCCGTCGCCGGTCAGCTGGGCATCGAAGACGAGTCCGGTCAGGTCCCTGGGGTTGACCGGCTCGTTGCGGCTGGTCTGCAGGGTGATGTGCACCGTCGCCCGCTCGCCCGGCTTCGGTGAGGCCGGGGTGAGGCGGACCGTCGAGGAGAGCTGGCCGATCCAGGAGAGGTCGGCCTGCACCGTCTGCGCCCTGGCGTTCGCCGGCCAGGTGAACCGGATCTTCCAGGTGCCCGGGTAGGGGCTCGTGACGAACAGCGACTCGGAGTTGGCCGCGCTGTTGTTGAGGGTGAAGAACGAGCCGTCCTGGCTGCCGCTGCCCCGCACGCTGTGCCCCCGCGGGTCGATGTACTCGACCTTGATGCCGGGATCGCGCTTGAGCGCGTTGATGGTGGCGCTGGACGCGATCGCCGGGATGCTCAGCGAGAGGGTCACCGGGCTGCCGGGCCCGCCGTTGTCCTGGTCGGTGTCGAAGCCCATGCAGCTCGCGTTCGCCAGCGCCCGGTCGAGGGACAGGGCGATGTCCGCGGCTGTGTTCGCGTAGGAGGCGGCGGGCGCCGCCACCGGCACCTTCTGACAGTTCTGGCTGGTGCCGGCGCCGAAGCCGGGCAGGCGCCGCATCCAGTCCCGGTTGAGCACGGTGCCGAACCCGACCGGCCAGATCTGCGCGCCCAGGGCTCTGGCCCGCGGCGCGATGACGGTGGCCGTCTCGTTCATGGCCGCCGTCCCGCGCTCCTGCTCCCGGGCCTGCTGGTCGGGCAGCCGGGTGCCATAGCGCTGGACGTTGTCCACGCGCAGTCCACCGTCGGTGAGCAGGAACACGACGTTGAAGAAGCCGGGGTCCTTCGCCGCCTCGAGGATGTCGAGCGCCTTGGTCAGCGCCGCGGCGTGGTCCGTGCCGTTGCCCTCCTCCTCGGTGCGCCGGTGCAGGCTGGCGAGGCAGGTACGGAAGCCGGCGCTGCCGACGGTCGCGAGCGGGCAGACCTCGTCGGTCGCCCCATGCTGCTGCCTGCTGACCTCGGGGAAGTCGTCGGTGCCGAAACCGACCACCGCGACCTTGGAGTCCTTGTCCAGCTGTTGGCTGGTGGCGATCAGTCCGGCGGCGTCAGCCTCCTGGCGGACGGTCCCGGGGGTCTCGCTGTTCGACTCGTCGACGAGCACCACGGCATGCACCCGCGGCCGCCCGTCCGCACCCACCGTGGCGGGACCGCCGGCCGCACCGGCGCCCTCGGCAGGGCTGGCGGCGCTGGCAGGGCTGGTGACGCTCGGTGAGGGAGCCGGCAGAGCGCTCTTGGGTACCGGCGTGGCGGCAAGCGCGGGCACGCCCAGCGGGGCTACCAGGAGAAAGGCGCTGGCCGCCGCCGTCAGAACGCGGACAATCCAGCGGGCTTCCCCGGCCGGTTGGTTCGCCATGTATGTGTGGCCTCCCCCAAGGCTCACGCAGCGCCCGACCCCCCAGGTGCCAGGTCGCTCATGCGCTCACGAGCCGACCGCGGGATACCCACCGAAACACGTCCCGGTGCGGCACGGCGAGGTATGGCAGCGCACGGACGCAAGATACACCGTGTTCTGTCGTGTTGCGTGCGTCGATGGGCCAACTTGTCGGCCACTTTTGACGATCATGCTGCATCGCAGTGGGTTCAGTCTGTCCCATGACCCCCTGTCGCGGAAATTCATGCAGGTCAGAGGCCATATTTTGCTTGCCGTCAGAATGGCGGTCGGAGTTGTCCGACCAACGTACGGACATGTACCGGTAACGGGTGGCCGGTCGCCGTTGGGAAGGCTGTGGCGGCCGGTCAGGGCAACCGGCGACTGTCGCGACAACGTCGTGGCTCGACGTCGTGGCTCGACCGGTTCCACGGCCGCGGATGACAAGTCAGAATGTCGTTGCCGCGTCGGCGCAATTCCTCGGCCTGCGCACGGCATAGGGCGTCGTCCTACGCCGTCTCCCGGCCCCGGCCCCCGCGAACAACCTCCCGCCGTGCTTAGCCGCGCCCCAGACGCGTGTTGACGCGGTCGAGCAGGGCCCGGGGGGTGGTGATGACCTCCAGGTCGTCGTCGGTGAGGGTGACGCCATACTCGACGCCGAGGCGGGACGCCGTTTCCAGCAGGGCCAGCGAGTCGTAGCCGAGGGTGGCGAACTCGGTGTCCAGGATGTCGCCGTCGAGGTCCACCCCCTCCTCCTCGCCGGCCGCCGAGCGCAGGAGGTGTGTCAGGTCGTCGATCGTCAGTTCTCTGGTTGCCATCGGTTGTCACCTTCCGTCAGGATTGGCGTGCTCTGGGTTGGCCGGTGACCCGCTCGGCGTTGCCGCGATCGCGGGCGGCCGGCGTACGACGAGAGCCGTGTTGAAACCGCCGTGGCCGCGGGCGAGGACGAGTGCGGAACGCGGCCGGTCCGCCGGGCGGCGGGGTGCGCCGACGACCAGGTCGATCTGGTGGTCGGGATCGACCTCGCGCACGTGCACCGTCGGCGGGATGACGCCGTCGCGCAGGCTGAGCAGCGCGGCGGCGACGTCCAGCGCTCCCGCGCCGGCGCACAGCCGCCCGGTGGCACTCTTCGGCGCGGTCACCGGCACGCCGCCCGGGCCGAACAGGGCGACGAGCGCGGCGGCCTCGGCCCGGTCGGCGTCCGGCCGCCCGGCCGCGTCACCGAAGACCACATCGATGTCGGCCGGCGCCAGGCCCGCGTCGGCGAGTGCCTGCCGGGCGGCGCGCAGCAGCCCGTCGGCGTCAGGATCGTCGGGGGACAGGTCGAAGGTCGACGCGTAGCCGGCGATCTCGCCGTGGATGGTCGCGCCTCGGGCGTGGGCGAAGGCCGGATCCTCGAGGATCAGGAACGCCCCGCCCTCGCCTGGTACATGCCCGGACGCGGCCCGGTCGAAGGGCAGGTACGCGTGGCTAGGATCGTCGCTGGCCGTGAGCTCACCGGTGCTCAGCTGCCCGGCGAGGCCCAGCGGGCACAACGCGCTGTCGACCCCGCCGGCCAGCACCGCCGCGGTGCCCTTGCGGATCTGCCGCCGGGCGGCGCCCAGCGCATCCAGGCCGCCGGCCTGGTCCGAGACCACGGTGGCGCCGGGCCCGCGCAGTCCGTGGCGGATCGAGAGCTGGCCGGTGTTCACCGCGTAGAACCAGGCGAACGACTGGTAGGCGCTGACATGCTGGGCGCCGAGCGCCCAGAGATGGCCGAGTTCCCGCTGGCCGAACTCGAATCCGCCCATCGAGGAGGCGGTCGCGATCCCGATGCCGAACTCGGGGGCGTCATCGGCGGTCAGGCCGCTGTCGGCCAGGGCCTGTGCCCCGGCGGCCAGAGCGAGCCGGGTGGAGTGGTCGGTCTGGGGCAGCAGCCGGGACGGCACATGCTGCTCAGCGACGAACCCGTCGACCTCACCGCCCACCCGGACCGGATAGCGGGTCGCGTCGAACCGGGTGATCGGTCTGAGCCCCGACTCGCCGGCGAGCGTCGCCGCCCAGTACGCCGACGTGCCGAGCCCCGTGGGCGCGGCGACTCCGATGCCGGTCACCACCGCGGTCCCCGCTGCGCGGGCGTCGGTCATGGGGTCCTCCGGTCGGGACGGGCGAGCACGACGGCGCTCTGGAATCCGCCGAAGCCGCTGCCGACACTGAGCACGCTGTCCACCGGCTGCTCGCGGGCGACCAGCGGCACATAGTCGAGATCACATTCGGGGTCCGGCTCGTGCAGGTTGGCCGTGGGCGGGATGACGCCGTGCTCCATGGCGAGCGCGCAGGCGACCAGCTCCAGCGCACCGATCGCGCCGAGCGAGTGCCCGATCATGGACTTGATCGAGCTGACCGGGACTCGCCGGGCATGCGCGCCGAGGCCGCGCTTGAACGCGGCTGTCTCATGCCGGTCGTTCTGCCTGGTGCTGGAGCCGTGGGCGTTGACATAGTCGATGTCGTCCGCAGCGAGGGCCGACTGGTCGAGCGCGATCCGGATGGCCTCGGCCATCTCGATCCCGTCGGCCCGCAGACCCGTCATGTGGTAGGCATTGCAGCGCGTGGCGAAGCCAGACACCTCGGCGTAGATGTGCGCATCGCGCCGCCTCGCATGCTCGAGCTCCTCGACGACCAGGACCGCGGCGCCCTCTCCGAGAACGAGGCCGTTGCGAGTGCGGTCGAACGGGCGGGAGGCATGCTCGGCGTCGTCGTTGCGGGGGCTGGTGGCCTTGATGGCGTCGAAGCAGGCGAGGGTGATCGGGGCGATCGGGGCGTCGGTGCCGCCGCTGACGACGACGTCGGCACTGCCCTCCTGGATGAGGTCGACGGCATGCCCGACCGCATCCAGCCCGGAGGTGCAGCCGTCGGAGACCACCGACACCGGACCCGCGGCCCTGGCCAGCCGGGCCAGCTCGACGGCCATCGAGCTGGGCACGAACTGGCTGTACAGCTCGGGGACGGCGTAGCTCGGGTCGACGAGCCAGTCACGGCCGCTGTCGCTGAGGATCACGTACTCCTGCTCCATGCGGGTGGTGCAGCCGACCGCGGTGCCCAGCGCGACGGCGGTCCGCTCGGCCGGGGTGGCCTCCGGTTCCAGGCCGCTGTCGCCCAGCGCCTCCCGGGCGGCGACGACCGCGAACTGGGTCGCCCGGTCCATCCGGCGGACCTCCCGGGGGCCGAGACCGGCTGCCACCGGGTCGAAGTCCACCTCGGCGGCGATGCGCGACCGATAGGGGGAGGGGTCGAACAGAGTGATCGGACCGGTGGCCGACTGCCCGTCCGTCAGCTGTTTCCAGTAGGCGTCGACCCCGATCCCTCCCGGGGCGACGGCTCCGAGCCCGGTGATGACTGCTCGTCGTGTGGTCATGAAATTGTGGCCTCGCTGTTCGGCGATTGCGGTGGGGGTGTGAGGTAAAAGCCCGGACGGGGAACGGACGCGTGGAGCAGGCGCACGGCGCGGGGCGTGCGCGGGAGAGCCGCGGAGCGTCAGCCCGAGAGCTGGGTGGCGGTGACCTTCGTCGGGGGAACGCTCGTCGGGAGATCAACGGCGTCGGACCCGGGCGTGCCCGCGGCCTCGACGATGCCGGCGATCGCCTCGGCGACGTGCCGTAGGTCGCTGCCCGACGCCCCGGCGCGCCGCGGTAACAGTGGAATGACCGGTGTACCGGCCCGGAGCACCTGCGGACTGCGCCGGGCCGGGATCGTCAGCGTCCATCCCGGCCCGCATTCGACCAGGAGCTGATCGCCCGCGGTGGCCACCGCGGCGAGCGCGTCGGCGAAGTACACCGGCCGGGCCGGCTGCGCCGCCCAGAAGTCCGGATCGGTCGCGGCGGCGGGGCCGAGCAGCCCGCCGGTGTACCCGGAGTACAGCGGCACCGCCGGCGGCGCCCAGGTCAGCCGCCGGACCGACGAGAGAGATCGGGCCGCGTGCCCGCCGAGCACCGGGCTGTGGAACGGGACTCGCGCGGGCACGGTGAGCGTGGTGAAGCCAGCGGCGCGCAGCCGGGCCCGCGCATCCTCGAGCGGGGCGGCCGGACCGGCGAGCACGACGCTGCGCGCGGCGTTGACGGCGCCGAGCGCCACCTCGTCGGTCAGGAACGGCCGCACATCGGCGGGTGAGGCAGCCACCGACAGCATGCCGCCAGGCGGCGCGTCTCCCAACTGCGCGATCCGCTCGGCGAGCAGGCCGGCGGCTTCGGGCAGGCTCAGGACTCCGGCCGCGACCGCAGCCACCACTTCTCCGACACTGTGGCCAAGCAGCGCCACCGGGACGATACCGGCCTCCCGCAGGGTGACGGCCAACGCGTGGTCGACCGCGAACAGCAGCGGCTGCGCCCGCCGGAGATCGTCCAGGTCGATGAGTGGCCAGTCGGCGAGCCAGTCGGCGCGGATGGCCCGGCCCTCGTTCCCCCACAGCGACAGCACCTCGTCCATCGCCGCGCGGAACGTGGTGTGACGATGGTAAAGATCCACTGCCATGCCCGGATACTGCGCGCCCTGACCCGGAAACAGCAGCACCACCGATCGCGCCATCGCGCACCTCCGGGCTCGTCGTCGCTGTCTGGTCCGGTGCTGTCTGGTCCGGTGCTGTCTGGATTCCGTGACCAGATGGCTCGGGTTCGACGGTGGGTCTCACCGTTCCTGTAGAGCATGCTCACGCCCGGTCCTGGCGATCCACTGGAGTCCTGCCGGAGAGATAGTCAGTGCGTTCTCGACCGTGCCTCCAGCCGGCGCCGCCACCGTAAGGAGGTGGGCCGACGTCCGAACTTCGGAGGTGCGCTGTGCGCACGCACGATCTCTACCTGGCCGCGGTATCGAGCGAGCTGCCGACTCGCCTCGATGTCGGGACCGCGTTGGCGGCAGGGCTGTGCGACGCACACACCGCCGAGCAGACCGGCATCCACGCGGTGTCCACGTCTACGGCGCCGCCTACGGCGCTCGCCGCCGCCGCTGCCGCGCGGGCGCTGCGACGCTGCGGTGTCGCCGGCCATCAGATCCGCCTCCTGTTGCACGCCGACGTCTACTACCAGGGGCACGACCTGTGGGCCGCGGCCTCGCACGTGCAGGAGTCGGTGGCGGGCTGCCGCTGCCCCGCGGTGGAGATCCGCCAGCTGTCCAACGGCGGCATGGCCGCGCTCGAGCTCGCCTCGCTGGTGCTGCGGGGGGAGAGCCGGCCGGCCGAGGTACTGGTGACCACCGGCGACACGTTCCACCCGCCCGGTTTTGACCGGTGGCGCAGTGATCCGGGCACGGTGTACGGCGACGGCGGCACCGCCGCGGTGCTGTCCAACACGGCCGGGTTCGCCGCCGTGCGCAGCATCGCGACCGTGTCCGACCCGGCCCTGGAACGGATGCACCGCGGCCGCGATCCCTTCGGCCCCGCACCGTTCAGTGTCCGGGCTCCGATGGACCTCGACGTGCTCAAACGCGACTTCCTCGCCGAGGCTGGCATCGGCGGCACCGTGGGTAAGGTGGCCGCCGGCCAGCAGGACGCCCTGATGCTGGCGCTCAAGGATGCCGATGCGGACCTTTCCGACATCGACTGGTTCATCCTGCCGCACTTCGGGCGGCGCCGGCTGACCGCCGGCTACCTGCGTCCCTGGGGCGTGGACGTCGCGGCCACGACCTGGCCGTGGGCGCGCACCGTCGGCCATCTCGGCGCCGGTGACCAGTACGCCGGGCTTGAGCATCTCGTGCTCAGCGGTCAGGTCCGGCCCGGCCAGCGGTGCCTGCTGGCCGGGGTGGGCGCGGGGTTCACCTGGTCCTGTGCCGTCCTCGACGTGCTCGACCGGCCCGACTGGTCCACGGCGACGAGTTCCAGACGCCCTCCAGGTGATCTGGACCCGCCCGTCTCAAGCTGACAGCGGGGTGGCGCCCGACCAGCCGGACGCCACCGCAGACCTGCCCCGGAATCCGACGGACTCGCAGACGAACTCGCATCGGAATCGACAGGGAGAGCGGAATCGTGAGCGTGTACACCCCGAAGGTCGCCTTCGTCACCGGCGCGACCAGCGGTATCGGCCTCGCCGTCACCCGGACACTCGCGGAGCGCGGCATCTCCGTGTTCGGCATCGCGCGGCATGCGGAGAACGTCGCTGCCGTGGCGGACAAGCTGCGGGGCGAGGGCCTGGCGGTCGATGGCGTCGCGGCCGATGTCACGGTGCCCGGCGACATACGGGCCGCCGTCGCCGCGGCGACCGAGCGGTACGGCCGCATTGACGTCCTCGTCAACAATGCCGGCCGTAATGGTGGCGGCGAGACTGCACGTATCCCGGATGACCTCTGGCTCGACGTGATAGACACGAATTTGACCAGCGTGTTCCGGGTCACTCGGGAGGTACTCACCACCGGGCGGATGCTGGACGGGCCCGCCGGGCGCATCATCAACATCGCCTCGACCGGCGGTAAGCAGGGTGTGATACTCGCCGCGCCCTATTCGGCGTCCAAGCACGGTGTCGTCGGATTCACCAAGGCGGTCGGCCTGGAACTTGCCAGGACCGGCATCACCGTCAATGCGGTCTGCCCCGGATACGTCGAGACTCCGTTGGCCGAACGGGTCCGGCAAGGTTATGCCGAACACTGGGACGTCTCCGAGCAGGAGGTGCTGGAGAAGTTCCAGGCAAAGATTCCGCTCGGCCGATACTCCACCGCCGACGAGGTTGCCGGGCTCGTCGGCTATCTGGTCACCCCGGCCGCCAGTCCCATCACGGCGCAGGCCATCAATGTCTGCGGTGGTCTTGGCAACTACTGAGCCGCCGGTAACACCGGCACACGCGATCGATCCCATCGACCGAGGAATACAGGAGGCGACGCCTCATGTCGGAACCAGGAATTCACCGGACCCGGCACGCCGTGCATATCGCGGCACCGCCCGATCTGGTCTATCAGCTTGTCGCGGACACCTCCGGCTGGCCGCACACGTTCTCGCCGACCGTCCATGTGCGACGGCTTGACGGTGACGACCATGCCGAACTGCTGCAGATCTGGGCATTCGCCGGTGATGAGGTCCGTACCTGGACCTCTCGGCGGCAGCTGGATCCGCAGGCGCGCCGGGTGCGGTTCCGCCAGGAGGTCACCTCACCGCCGGTGACGGCGTTGGGCGGCGAATGGCGGATCGACGGCGACGGCGACGGCGGTACCGAGGTGGTGTTCCACCACGACTTCTTCGTGCGTGACGACGACCCCGCGCAGGTCGCCTGGGTAAACGTGGCCATTGAGCGCAACACCACCGCGGAGCTCGACGCGCTGCGCGTCGCTGCCGAACTGGGTGCGGCCCGGGAGGAGCTTGTTCTCAGCTTCACCGACGCCGTGTCGGTGCGCGGCTCGGCTCGCGACGCCTACGACTTCATCTACCGGGCCGACACCTGGGAACAGCGGCTGCCGCACGTTGCCCGGCTGGCGTTCACCGAGGACACCGCGGGCATCCAGACCATCGACATGGACACCCGGGCCGCCGACGGCACGGTACACACCACCCGGTCGGTGCGGATCTGCCTACCTGACGACATCGTCTACAAGCAGACGACGGTCCCGCCGATCATGTCGGCGCACATCGGCCGTTGGGAGTTCCGTGAGGACGACGGTGTGGTGCGCGTGTCCTCCCAACACACGGTGGTGCTGCGTCCGGAGAAGCTGACCGAACTACTCGGCCCGGAGGCGACCGTGGCACAGGCTCGAGAGGCGGTGCGTGCCGCTCTGGGCGCGAACAGCAGGGCTACACTCACCCTGGCCAAGGAGGCGGTGGAGGCGACTCATGTCTGAGTACCACGCCGGGCTTTCGGCCCGGCCGGTCGATGAACTGCAGGGCGAGTGGTACGAGTTCCGCCGCGCGTGGCTGGACTATCTCGCTCGGCCCTACGGCCCACTGTCGCCGGTCGGCCTGTACTGGCTCGGGGAGGACCCGCAGACGTTCGACGAGATCCCCGGATCCTGGTCGGTCGAGGGCGGGCGGCGTATCGTCGTGGACGCCTCGGCGCAGGACCGGCTGACGGTTGACGACCAGCCGATCAAAGATCGGACCACGCTGTTGGACGCCGCGGCGCCGCACGCGGCCCGGCCGGCCTGGCACGACACCGTGCTGGTCGTCCCGACGCTGTTTCCCACGCAGACCGGCCAGGCGGCCCAACTCGGCATTCAGGTGCACGATCCGTATGTGGCGAGTCGCCGCCTCGAGCTCGGCGTTCCCACCTATCCCTACGATCCGAAATGGATCCTGCCAGCCCGCTACGAGCCTTTCCCGGAACGGCGTCCCGTGACACTGCGCTCGGTGGTCGAAGGAAAAATCAAGGACCTTTCGGTCTTCGGCAGGGTCAGCTTCGTCCTCGACGGCAACTCGTACTTTCTGGAGGTCTACGCCGGGCCCGACTACGAACTGCACATCCCGTTCCGGGACCGCACCAGTGGGCACACGACGTTCGCCGGTGCGCGGCTTGTGTTCGCGCCGCAGCCCAAGTCCGCTGGCGGTGCGGCCTTCGACTTCGAGCTGGATTTCAACCGGGCGGTGAACGGTCCCTGCGGATTCTCCCCGTACACGACGTGCGCGCTGCCGCCGCCCGGAAACACCCTGCCGGTGGCGATCGAGGCCGGTGAGAAGCTGCCGCTGTGGATGGAACAGCCGTCCGAGTGGGCCCGCTGATCTCTGACGGCGACCGTTGCGCTGCCTCGAGGCCTTCGAGTGTCGCCCCCTACCGGCGGCCTGGGATCGCCTCGAGGAGCCGGCGGGTGTAGGGCTCGGCGGGCCGGTCGAACATGGTGGTGGTGTCGGCGGCCTCGATGATGCGTCCCGCCCGCATGACCGCGATGCGTTCGCAGATCTGGCGGACGACGGCCAGGTCATGGGAGATGAACAGGTAGCTGACGCCATGCTCGCTGTGCAGCCGCGCGAGCAGGTCGAGGATCTGGGACTGGGTTGTGACGTCGAGCGCGGAGACAGGCTCGTCGCAGATGAGCAACGCCGGCCGCAGGGCCAGGGCGCGGGCGATCGCGACCCGCTGTCGCTGCCCGCCGGACAGCTCGCCGGGGCGCCGATCCAGCAGGACCGCGGGCAGTCCGACCTGATCGGCCAGGTCCGCTGCGGCGGCCCGCCGGCTGGCCCGGTCGCCGACCCCGAAGGCCCGCAACGGCTCGGTGATGCTGCGGCCGACCCGCATACGCGGATCGAGTGACGCATATGGACTCTGCTGCACGAGCTGGACCTGCCTGCGTAGCTGGCGACGTTCGGCTGCCCGTCGGCGCACCGCGTCCTGCCCGGCGATCTGGACGCTGCCCGAGGACGGGATCTGCAGGCAGGCGGCGATCCGGGCCAGCGTGGATTTGCCGCTGCCGGACTCGCCGACCAGCCCTAGCGACTGCCCGCGGCCAAGGACCAGGCTGACATCGTCGACGGCGGGGAAGTCCCGTCTTCCGCCGCCCGTGGCCGGCCGGCTGTACAGGTGGGAAACCCGGTCCAGCGTCAGCACCGGGTCCGGCGCGGCCGGTAGGCCGATGGTGGCCCGAGGTTGCGGGGAAAGGGGCGAGTCCGCGCCGCTAGGCTGGGCTTCGGCGTGCGGCCGGTGTTCCGTGGCGGCGGCGACCCGGTCTCGGACGGTGACGATGAGCCGGGGCCCGGTCGGGCGGGGCGCGGCGTCGACGAGCCGGCGGGTATAGGGGTGAGTGGGAGCGCGCAGCACCCGGCTGGGTGGGCCGGCCTCCACTATCGTCCCCTGGTGCATGACCAGCACTCGGTGCGCACGATCCGCGGCGATGCCGAGGTCATGGGTGATGAGCAGCAGTGCGATTCCGAGGGTGTCGACGAGCCTGCGCAGATGGTCGAGCACCGCATGCTGCACGGTCACGTCGAGCGCGCTGGTCGGCTCGTCGGCGAGGATCAGATCCGGTTCGCCGCCGAGGGCCGCGGCGATGAGCACCCGTTGCCGCATCCCGCCGGACAGCTCGTAGGGATACTGGCGGGCCACCCGCTCGGGATCCGGTAGCCCGGCGGTGTCCAGCAGGTGGACGGCATCCTGGGCAGCGGTGCGCCGGTCGGCCAGGCCATGGATGCGGCGCACCTCGGCGACCTGGCTGCCGATGCGCCGAGTCGGATTGAGGAACGCGGTGGCATCCTGCGGGATGAGCGCGATCCGGGTGCCGCGCAGCGCGCGCAGCCTTTCCGGCGTCAGGTCCAGCAGATCGTGGCCGTCGAAATGGATCGCACCGGCGGTGATCTGCCCTGCGGCGGGCAGCAGCCGCAGCACCGCGTGCGCCAGGCTGCTCTTTCCGGACCCGGACTCGCCGACGAGCGCCACGACTTCGCCTCGCGCGACTGTCAGGTCGACGCCGCGTACCGCGGCCACCCTGCGTCGCTTGGCCGCGTAGGCGACATGCAGACCCGAAACCTGCAGCAGCGCGCCGGTCGGATCCGTCCTTCCGGGCTGGGCGGCGGCCACGGCCCGCGGCGCAGGCGGATCGGCCGGAACCGGCCTGGTCTGACCGTCGGCGTCGGATGAGGTGGTCATCAGTGGTGGCTGTCCGTTTCGAGAGCGCGGGCGATCCGGTTGGTGGACAGCACGACAGCCGCGACAGTCAGCCCGGGGAAGGTGGTGAGCCACCATGCCGCGTACAGGTAGGGCTCGCCGGAGGCGACGAGCGCGCCCCACTCGGGTGTGGGCGGCTCCGCGCCGAAGCCGAGGAAGCTCAGCGCGGACACGGTCAGCAGCACCGTCCCGACGTCGAGGGCGGCCAGTGCCAGCAGCGGTCCGGCGGCGTTCGGGATGACGTGGGTGAGCAGTATCCGCGCGCCGCGGGCGCCCCCGCCCCGGGCCGCTTCCACATAGCCGACCTCCCGCACGACGAGCACCTGCGCGCGCATCACCCTGGCGTAGCTGGCGACGCTGACAACGCCGACGGCGATCGCCACATGGATGACGCCGAACCCGATCGCGGAGACGACGGCGAGGGCGAGGAGCAGGCCGGGGATGGCCAGCAGCACATCCATGACCCGCATGAGCGCCGTGTCGATCCACCCCTGGAGGTAGCCGGCCACCGTCCCGACCACCGCACCGGCGAGCACGGCCACAAGGACAGCGACAACCGTTGCCTCCAGCGACAGCGCCGCGCCGTGCACCATCCGGGCATACAGGTCGCGACCCAGGTGATCGGTTCCGAACAGATGCCGAGAGCTGGGCGCCTGCAATCGCTGCGCGGTCACGCCCTGCAGCGGGTTCTGGTGGGAGAACCAGCCGGGCACGACTGCCCAGGCGAGTACCACGCCGATCACCAGGATCGACCCGGCCAGACCGGGGTTGCGTACCAGCGCGACCAGCGCCAGCAGCACTCGCGGGCCGATCCGCGCCCCGGCCGCCGGCCGGCGGCCGGGGTCGGTGTCGGCGTCGCTGCCGCGGACCCCGCCGTCGCTGCCACTGGGGTCGGCGTGGCTGGGACCGGGGCGACTGGTGATGGTGAACGCCTGCCTGCTGCCAGGGTCGGTGTGATCGCCACGCGGGTCGGCATCGGCGAGGTCGGTGGATCCGGCCATCAGGCGGCCTCCTGCGTCCGGGTTCCCGAGGTACGACGGGACACCTCGCCGCTGTCGCGGCGGACCCGGGGATCAAGCAGGGGGTACAGCGCCTCGACGAGCAGGCTGAGCACCGCATAGATCATCGCGGCGAGCACGACCAGCCCGAGCAGCACCGGCAGGTCCTCGTTCGTCACGGCGGCGACCGTGACCTGACCGAGCCCGGCCCGCGCGAACACCGTCTCGACGATGACGGCCCCGCCGAACAGGTTCGCCACCAGTAGACCGGCGACCGTGAGGGCCGGGAGGGCGGCGTTGCGCAGCACATGTCGGAAAACGATTCGCGACTGGCTGGCGCCGCGGGCCCGGGCTAGCTCGACATAGGCCGAGCCCAGGTCCGACCGCAGGCCGCGGCCCAGCACCTGAGCGATCACCGCGGCAGCCGGCAGCCCGAGAGTGATCGCCGGCAGCACCAGGCTGCGCAGCCCGGCGTTGCCGGTTGCGGGAAGCAGAGCCCAGTGAAACGACAGCGCCTGCAGCAACAGGATCCCCAGCCAGAAGGACGGTATGGACACTCCGGCCGCCGGCAGTGCGTCCAGCATGCCTCGGATGCGCCGGCGCCGGCTGTGCGCGGACGCGATCGGCACCGCCATGCCCAGGGGCATGGCGACGAGCAGCGCTGCCGCAGTCAGCTGCGCGGTCTGCGGCAACGCGTCGGTCAGCAGCTCGCGCACCGGCTGGCCGGTCTGCACCGAGGTGCCGAGGTCGCCGCGCAGCGCGCGGCCAAGCAGGGTGCCGTACTGGCGCCATAGCGGCTGGTCAAAGCCGTATTCGACGCGCAGCGCCGCCTCCTGCGCCGGGTCGACGACCACGTTCGGCCCACCCGAACGCTGCGCGAGCATCAGGGTGACCGGGTCGCTCGGCATGCGGTAGAGCGCGAGGAACGCCCCGGTGAACGCGGCCCACACCACGAACACCACCTGTACGAATCGGCGTGCCAGCCCGTGCAGACCCGCGCCGCGACGGCGCGGGCGGACACCTCCGGCCGGGTGCCGGGGCCGGCGGGCCTCGCGCGCCATCGCGAACGCGGTCATGACAACCACGCGTCGTAGAAGTTCAGGCTGGCATTGGCGTTGAACCGCAGATCATGCACCTTGTCCGACGCGGCGACGACCTCGGCCAGCTCGGTGATCGGAATGTCGTGTGCGTCGGTGACGAGCAGGCGCTGTGCGATGGCCGCATCCCGGTTACGCACCGCGGTGTCCACTGAGGCGGCCTGCCCGTTCAGCGCCGCGGTCAGTGGATCCGCCGAGGCGCCGGTGATCGTGAACCCGGCGAACAGCGTGCGCAGCACATCCGGATCAGCTCGGGCGGAGTTCCCGAGGAAGAAGTCGTAGTTGCCGGCGGCGAACTGTGCCTGCAGTTCCGAGATCGACAGCTGCCGCAGCCGCAGGTCGACGCCCACCGCGTGCAGTTGTTGCTGGATCAGCTCCAGGCTGCGGGGCAGGCCGAAAATGACGTCAAGGGTGAGCCGCTGCCCGCCACGCACCCGGATGCCGTCCGGGCCGGGCTTCCAGCCGGCGGCGTCGAGAAGCGCGCGTGCGCTGGCCGGATCGCGGGCGAGGTCCCGGCCGAGATCGGTGTATCCCGGGGTGGTCGACGACAGAACACTGGTGGCCGGCTTGTACTGCGGCGTGTACAGCGTGGCGATGATGTCCTGGCGGTCGATCGCCCTGGAGATCGCCACCCGGATGTCGCGGTTCGCCAGGGTGGGCCGTTTCTCGTTCGGCCACAGGCTCAGCACGACACCCGGATCGGTCCGGCTGAGTACCGAGAACCCGCCTGCCCGCACTCGCGGCTCGTCCTGCGGGGTGACGTTGCTGATCACATCGAACTGGTGGGACAGCAGACTGCCGGTTCGGGTGGTCTCGTTCGTGACGATCGCGATTCGGACCTGGTCGAGTCGGGCGGGACCCTGGTGACCGGCGGAGCTCGGCGCCCACGCGTAGCCTGCCCGCCGTTTGATGACAATCTGCTGGTTGGGGGTGTAGCTGTCGACGACGAACGGCCCGGTTCCGACGATCTTGCCGGCGCAGCGCTCCCCGGCCGGCCTGGCCAGTGAGGCCGCCGACTCGATCGCCAGCGCAGGTGTCGCGGTGGCCTGGAGGAACTGGGCGTTGGGTCGGTTGAACGTGATCGTCACTGTCCGTGGGTCCGGGGTGTCGACCGATGTCAACGCGGCCAGATAGGCGCCGGCGTGGCTCGCGGTCGCGCCCAGCCGGCGGATCGCGTTGAGATTCTGCGCCACCACGGTGGAGGTCAGCGCGGATCCATCACTGAACGTGACATTGGGCCGGAGATGGAAGGTGAAGGAGGTGGCGTCCCCCCGTACCTCCCAGGACGCCGCCAACGATGCGACGACGGCGCCCGTGTTCGGGTTCTGGGCGGTCAGCGATTCCACCACGCCAAGGTCCGGCCCCTCGCCGGCCTGCTGTGGGTCCAGACAGGTCGGCGAGTAGAACAGCGCGTACCGCAGTGTTCCGCCCTGCCGGGAGGGACCGGCCGCTGATCCGCCGACAGATTGTGAGCGTGCATGACCGGAGGAGCACGCCGCGAGCACGACCACGGCCGCAGTGACAACGGCTGCGAGCGCCGCACCTGTACGTGGTCGTCGGCGGACTGGGCGGGACATGCGCTCTCCTTTGTCGGGCAGGCAAGGGCGTCGCGGGCTCAGGCCGGACCGGCGCCGGCCCCCGCACCCGCCCTGGCCGGTCGTGCTGAGGCTGCGCCAGGTGCGGGGTCTGCGGGGTCTGCGGGGTCTGCGGGGTCTGCGGGGTCTGCGGGGTCTGCGGGGTCTGCGGGGTTCACCGGGGACAGCAGCAGGTCGTCCCGGTGAATCCGCCGCGACCGGGTGCGCAGGTCGCCGTCCGCAGTGACGACGAGAACGTCGTCGACGAGGCAGGTCGGCTGGAGGCTCACCGAGCCGTCCGCGGCGGTCAGGGTCAGCAGCGCGTAATAGGACACGCGCAGCTCATCGTCGGCGGTCGGTTCGATCAGCAGCTTGTCGAACCAGTGGCGGGGGACGACGCCGGTGTGCCGGGCGAAGTTCGCCCGCAGCGTGGCGGCGATCTCGGCCGGTCCTGTCGCGCTCGCGCCGCTGGAGGCGTGCCACATCAGCCCGTCCGCGGTGAAGGTGGAGGCGAAGCCCTCGACGTCGGCGGCGTCGAGTTGGCGGATCTGCCGGGCGTAGAAGTGCTGGACCTCGGCGTAGGCCGCGCCGCGGTCGTGAACGTCGAGCCTGGGCGTCATGAGATACCTCCCGGGACGGTCGAGCGCTGAGCCCAACCCTGGGCGAGGCGACTGGAACCTCGCTGGAGGTTGGCTGCACCTGGTGGCTCGACGGTGTCTCCAGCCCGATTCCACCGGCCGCTGCGAGCCTTCCCTGTGTCTGGTGGTGCGCGGGCGACGAGCGGGAGGCCCAAGTGAACCGGAATGTCATAGTCAGCGGGGAGTCCGGTGGCGCCGAGCGCGGCGACCTGGCTGCCGCAGCGGCTGGTCTGGCTGGTTCCGGGCGGTTGGCCGCACGCCTGGAGCAGGTGGCGGACGGGGTGTACGCCTACGTGCAGCCACCCGGCGGATGGTGCGTCAACAACGCCGGCATCGTGGTGGACGGCGGCCAGTGCGCTGTGGTGGACACTGCGGCGACCAGGGCTCGTGCCGACGGTCTGCGCGCCGCGCTCCGCACCCTCCACCCGGCAGAACCGGCCCTGCTGGTCAACACCCACCACCACAGCGACCACACCTTCGGCAACGTGGTGTTCTCTCCGGAGACGCTCGTCGTCGCGAACGAGCGAACCCGGACCCAGATCATCGAAAACGACCTGCATCTGCAGCAGTTGTGGCCGGACGTGCAGTGGGGCGAGGTCGGGGTGCGTCCTCCGACGCTCACCTTCGACGAGGCGCTGACCGTCCGGGTCGGCGGGCTGCGGCTGGAACTGTTCAGCGTCGGCCCCGCCCACACCGTGGCCGATCTGGTGATCTGGATTCCGGATCGGCGGGTGCTCTTCGCCGGGGATGTGGCGCTCTCCCAGGTGACGCCGTTCACCCTGATGGGCTCGGTCGATGGTTCGCTGGCGGCCCTGGAGCGGCTGCGCCGGCTGGAGCCCGACGTCGTGGTTCCCGGCCATGGTCCGGTGGCAGGGCCCGAGGTCCTCGACGCCAACATCGCGTACTTCCGGTGGGTGGCCGAGCTCGTCCACGCCGGGGAACGCGACCGGCGCAGCGCACTGGACATCGCTCGCCACGCGGAGCCAGGCCCGTTCCGGACCTGGCTGGACGGAGAGCGGCTGGTCGCGAACGTCCGGCGTGGCCTCGCCGAGGCGGCGGGGGCGGCACCCGGCGAGCCGCTCGACATCGGTGCGGCGTTCGCGGAGATCATCGCTTTCAACGGCTCGCTGCCGACCTGCCACGCGTAGCCAGACCGGGCCTTCGTGCCGCCGGTCAATGACGCTGCCAATTCATTGCCAGGAGACGAGCGTAGCCGTCTAGGTGTGTCCGCTCTTTGGCGCCGGGCGGGCACCAAACGCCGAGTGTAGGCCTATGCGGCCTGCGTGGCGGACAATCTGCCCGACTTTGGTTGACATCCCGCTGTACGGAATCTACTGTCGAACGTATGGGCGGCCGCGTACATCCGAAACACGCGCAACCGAAACGCGTGCAACCGAAAATTGTGCGGGCGGAGTGCGTACGGCTGGTTCGTCGAGCATTTATCGATTTCAGTCGGATCTCGAGTGCGCTCTGTAGGCCGGCTGCACTGCTCTGGTAGCGATGAATGTCCGCGAGAGCGGGTGGTCGGGCCTGGCCTGTCGATCGACTTCTTCGTGGAGATGTCAGTCGGGGCGCCGGCATGCGATGAGCGGGCGTTTGGAGCTGTGCGGCGAAGCCCCGCCCACGGTGCGCCATCCCGGGCTCGCCGCGGCCGCCGGAGTATGTCCATCATCGCGCTGAGGTCGCAGCGGAGGTGCAGCGCGACGTGGTCTGGGGGTTAACGATGATTCTTGATAGGCAATTTACGGCAGGCAGTCATTCCTTTCCGAACCACACGTCTGACCGCGTGCATGAAGAGAGGGTTCCTGGTCGATGGTCACCTATGAGGTACTCGGCCCGCTGGGTGTGATGGATGACGGCCGGTCCTTCACACCGAGCGCGCCGAAGCAACGGCAGCTTCTCGCGTTCTTCCTGCTGAACGCGAACACGGTGGTGTCCGCGGACGCATGTATCAGCGAGCTGTGGGAGGACGAGCCGCCCAGCAGCGCCTCGTCCACACTGCAGACGTACATCCTGCAACTGCGGCGCCTGCTGGCATCGTTGCCGTCGATCGGCTCCGTGCCCGATGCAAAGGAGTTGCTCATGACCCGGTCACGGGGGTATCTCCTGCGAGTCTCGCCCGCGCAGTTGGACGTCGACGAGTTCAACCGGGCCTGTGCCAGCGGCCGGGCCGCGCTTGCCCGCCGCGACAACGGCTGTGCCGCGCTGTTCTATCGCCGTGCCCTGGCGGTCTGGCAGGGAGAGCCCTTGGCCGATGTCCAGGCCGGGCCCCGGCTGCGAGCCTGGATCGCCGGCCTGCAGGAGCGTCACCTCAGCGCGCTCGAGCAGCGCATCGAGGCTGAGCTGCGGCTGGGAATGCATCATGAGCTCATCGCCGAGCTCACCGCGCTCGTCGCCGCACATCCCACCCACGAGAACCTGCACGCCCAGGTGATGGTCGCGCTGTATCGCTGCGGCCGGCAGGCGCACGCGCTGCAGGTGGTAGCCCGACTGCGCGAGGTACTCACGACGGAGCTGGGGATCGAGCCATCCGCACGGATGCGGCGACTTCACCAGGCGCTGCTGGCCTGTGACCCCCGCCTCGACGCGCCGGTGGAGGTCCCCGAGGCGGTGCTGTCGCTCGATCTGCTCAGCGAGCGGCGTGGGGGGTTCGCCTCCGCCCTTCCCGGCTACGCGAAGTGCCTGGAAGGCTCGACGATCTGACGTCGTCCAGGCGTCGCGGCATGGCACGGGTCCGGATCGCCAGGCCGCGACGCGTGGGTCAGGACGCGTCGCGTACCCGGACACATCTCAGGAAGCGTCAGGTCGTGGGCGGCCCGGCGCGAAAATGGCGGGAATCACGGCAACGGCCGGTATGGCCGCGGCGATGGCGAGCGCCAGTGCGTAACCGGATGCCTGAGCGTGGGCGGGCGAACCAGCGGTGTGGGTGATCCGGGTGGTGGCGAGGCTCGCCAGCACGGCGAGACCAAGCGCGCCCCCCAACTGCCGGGTGGCGTTGATCAGCCCGGAGGCCAGACCGGCCTGGTTCATCGGCAGTCCCGCGGTGCCCGCCATGGTGGCGGAGGCCATGACCGCACCCTGGCCGATGCCAACCAGGATTGTCGGGCCGAGAATCCCACCGACGAAGGACGAGTGCTCGTCGAGGAACGCCAGCCAGCCCAGGCCGCCCGCGGTGAGCACCAGGCCCGCCCGCAGCAGCGTTCCCGGCCCAAGCCTGGCCAGCAGTCGGGCCGTGCCCCGCGCGGACACCATCAGCGCCGCCGCGAGCGGCAGATACGCCAGGCCCGCCCGGATCGGGCTGTAGCCGAGTACCTGCTGGAGGAACAGGGTCAGGAAATAGAACATGGCGAACAGCGCGGCGCCGCTAGCGAACACGATGAGGTTCGCGGTCACCACCGATCGATGCCGGAAAATTCCCAACGGGAGTAGCGGTTCGGTCGCGAACCGGGCCTGGTCCACGAGAAACAGCCCGAGGATGACCACCCCGACCGCCAGCCCGCCGATGGTCCGCGTGGAGGCCCAGCCGTGCTGCTGCGCCCCGACAATGCCGTAGACCAGGGCCATCACGCCGAGGGTCGCGGACAGCCCGCCCCAAAGATCCAGCGTTCGCTCCCGCCGGAGCCCGGGAAGCTCGGTGATGGCACGCGCCGCGAGCAGCAGCAGCACGACCCCGATCGGCACGTTGATGAACAGAATCCATCGCCAGGACAGCCATTCGGTCAGCACCCCGCCGGCCAGAGCACCGACCGCTCCACCCGCGCCGACGACGGCGCCCCAGATGCCGAACGCCCGAGTTCTGGCCTTCGTGGTGGTGAACGTCGTGGCCAGAACGGTGAGCGTGGCCGGCGCGACCACCGCGGCGCCGAGGCCCTGCACCGCCCGGGCGATCACGAGCATCACCGCTGACGTGGACGATCCACCGAGCAGGCTCGCCGCGGTGAACACGGTGATCCCGATCAGGAACGTGCGGCGCCGGCCGAACAGGTCGGCAAGCCGGCCGCCCGAGAGCAGGAACCCGGCGAACGCGATCGTGTAGGCGTTGATGACCCACTGCAGACTCGAGGCATCGAACCCGAGACTGCTGCGGATCGTCGGCAGCGCCACGTTCACGATCGAGACATCGAGCACGACCATGAACTGGGCGGCGCAGCAGACCGCCAGGATCAGTCCGCCCATCGGCGGGGAACCCGGCGGTTCCTCGGGATTCGGATCAGTGGTCGCGGCGGGCGCCGACCCGGCCGGCCGCTCACCCCCCGCCGGCGGGCCGGCGCCCGCCGCGCCCGATGGCCGACCGGTCTGCCCCGCGGGGGTGTCGACGGCCTGGGAGTCCACGGCCCGCGTGTTGACCGCCTGGGTTCTCGCGGTCTGGCCGGTTCGGGCATCCACGGACCCACCCGGCGGTGCGGGCGGCTGCGTGCGGTCAACCTGTGACGACATGCCTGCTCCTCGCGACTATTGAATCGGATCGGAGCATACCGTTCCGATTGAAAGTTGTCGAACGGACTGCTCCGCTCCCCGTAAACTCCAGGTGTGGCTACCGAGAGGACCAAGACCTCGACGACCAGATCCGACCGCAGCGGTCGCCGGGCGCAGGCCGAGCGCAACGACGTGTCGGTGCTGGCCGCGGCACGCGACGTGTTCATCGAGCTCGGATGGGACGCGCCCGTCTCCGCCGTGGCCGCGCGGGCCGGCGTCGGCATGGGCAGCATCTACCGCCGCTACCCGAGCAAGACCGATCTGCTGCGGGCGATGTGCCTCGGGGCGATGGACCGGGCCGCCGAGGAGGCGCGGGACGCCCTGGCCGGCGAGCCGGACGGATGGCAGGCGCTGCGGCGCTTCATGCGTCGCATGGTCGAGGCCCGTTCGTGCGCCCTGTTCGTCCTGATCGGCAACTCGGCGACGGTCGGCGGTGAGATCGAGGACGGCGCGACCGACCTGCGCGGCGCCATCGACGAGCTGGTCGCCGCCGCCCACGACTGCGGTGCGTTGCGCCCCGAGGTGGTCGCGACGGACATCTACCTGCTGCTGGCGCACCTGCGCTCGACGCCGGACAGCACGCCCGAGCGGGCCGAGCAGTTGCAGCTGCGCTACCTCGACGTGGTCCTGCAGGGCATCGCGGCCCCCGGCACCCAACCGCGGGCCACCCTCGCCGGCCCGCCTCCGTCCTGGGCGGAGGTCGTCTTCGCGGATGCGCCGGACCTGCATCCTGGCGGAGCAGCAGGATCGACACCGGCGTCCGACCCCTCGGGCTCGGCCTCGACGAGAACGCCACGCCGGTCAGGCTGAGCGGCCCTCCACCCCGTCTCAAGCGCACCGCGTGACGCTGGGATGCGACCGGTCCCCGGGATCGACCGGGACCCATATCCACTCGGCCTTCGGGAGGCGCGGATGGCACCCGCAACCACGGCGTCGGCCGGCTCCACGCCGGTGACGGATCGGTCCGGGCCAGCCGCTGGGCCGAACCCGGTCACCCCGCCGCGGGCTTCGACGATCGACGCGGCGGCCGCGCGGACGGTCGCCGCCGCGCACGCCCGGTCCAGTGACGAGCAGGGGTCCGTGCGTGCCGAGGTACTGGCGGCGATCCAGACGGCCGGGTACGTCCGCCATCTGGTGCCCGCGCGCTGGGGCGGGCGGGCAGGCGGGTTCGCCGAGCTGACCCGAGCGGTCGATGAGCTCGGCCAGGCCTGTACCTCGGCGGCGTGGCTTGCGTCCCTGTTCGCCTACTCGGCCCGGCTGGGTGCCTTCCTGCCCGCCGACGGGCAGGCCGAGCTGTGGGCGAACGGGCCGGACACCCTGGTCGCCGCCGCTCTGGTGCCGGGCGGAGCGGCCCGGGCGACTGCGGACGGCTGGCTGGTCAGCGGCTCCTGGCCCTATACGAGCGGCGTCGACCGGGCGGACTGGGCGCTGGTGTGCGTGCGGCCGCCGGACACCGAGGCCGGAGACGGCCCGCTGTTCGTCGCCGTGCCCCGGGGCGCGTTCTCGATCCAGAACACCTGGCGGACCCTGGGGATGCGGGCGACCGCCAGCCAGACGCTGATCCTCGACGAGGCTCCCGTGGCATCGCGTCTGACGTTTCGCGGCGCCGCCGCGGCGGCTGGACGAAGCCCGCTCGATCCGGCCGCGCCGTTCGGTGTGCCGCTGCGTGCCATCAGCGGCCTCACCTTCGCCGCGCCGCTGCTCGGCGCGGCCCGCGGTGCCTTCGCCGACTTCCTTCGCGGTCGGCCCACGGGCGCACCCGCGCCGGTGTCGGTGGCCCGCGCCGCCGGTGAGATCGATGCCGCCGACCTGCTGCTGCGCCGGGTGGCGGACACCGCCGACCACCAGGAGCCGACTGCGGCCCTGATCGCGCGCGGCCTGCGGGACAGCGCCCTGGCCGCCACCTGTCTGGTCGACGCCGTCGATCGGCTGGCCGCCGCCGCCGGTACGGCGGGGCAGGATCCCGACCGTCCGCTGCAGCGGTTCTGGCGCGACATCCACACCGCGTCCACCCACGTGGCGCTGCGTTTCGACCAGGCGGCGGCGAACTACCTCGACCTCCTCGGCCGGACGGCGGGGGCGGGTCTCGACCGGGCGGCCCAGACGACATAAAGGAGCGCGATGAGCACGACAGACACCTTCACCACCGCCCCGGACGGCTCCGCGGCGGTGGCGGTTCTCGGCGCCGGTACGATCGGCCTGGGCTGGGCGGCGCTGCTGCTCGGCGCCGGATACGAGGTCCGCCTGCTCGTCCGGCGGCCCGAATCGGCGCCGGAGATCCGTGCCCACGTCGAACTGCACACCCGCGCGCTGCCGGAGGGCACCGGGCCGGCCCAGGCTCTCCTGACCCGGCTCGTCATCACCGCTGAGCTGGCCACCGCCGTCACCGGCGTCGATGTGGTGATCGAGAGCATCTCCGAACGGCTTGAAGCCAAGCAGGACCTGTTCGCCGCGGTCGCCGACCTTGCCGGCTCGGACACGCTGCTGCTGTCCTCGACCTCAACCCTGCTGCCCGATGCCCTCGCAGCACGTGCCCCGGCAAGCACGTCCGGGCGGATCATCGTCGCGCACCCGTTCAACCCGCCGCACGTCATTCCACTGGTGGAGGTGCTCGGCGCGGAGACGACGCCGGTCGAGCTGATCGAGCGGACCCAGGCGTTTCTGCGCGCGGTGGGCCGCACACCGGTGGTGCTGCGTCGGCCGATCCCGGGCTTCATCGTCAATCGGCTGCAGACCGCGCTACTGCGCGAGGCCGTTCACCTTGTCCAGCAGGGCGTCGCGAACGTCGCCGACATCGACCTCGCGGTCACTCACTCGATCGGGTTGCGCTGGGCGGTGGTCGGTCCTTTTCATGCTCTGCATCTCGCCGGCGGTGCCGGCGGCCTCGCCGCGTGGTTCGAGCACGTCGGCGCCGGGCTCGCCGCCGGATGGTCCCTGCTCGGCACTCCGCAGCTGGATGAGCAGACCAGCGCCGACCTCATCGGTCAGGCCGAACAGGGCTACGGCGCACAGTCCTACGACCGCCAGGTGGCCGACCGGGACGCCCGCCAGACCGCGGTACTCGCCGCCCTCGCCGATGCGGCCGCGAAGTCCGCGCCGGCATCGCCGGCATCGCCGGCGCCGCGGGCCGGCCAGCCAGACGACGCACCCAAGGAGGAGCGGACGGCATGACGACCACGATGACCACAACGATGATCAATCCGATTCGGGTGGTCGGGGATCCGGTGCGGTTCCGGCAGATCATCGATCTGATCTCGGAGTACATGAGCACGCAGCCCGGCTTCGTGCAGCTGCGTTTTTACCAGTCGCACCAGAACACCGATCGCTACTACATGATCGCCGAGTGGGCCGATATGGACGCTCACCATCGGGCCGCCGAGCGGCGCTCGCCGGAAGTCCTCGGCTGGTTTGCGGAGCTCAAGGAACTGACCGAGGTGGCCCCCGACTTCTTCGCCACGCTGGCTCGCCGCGGCGCCCCGCAAGGCGCTCCGGCGCAGGCCGCGGCGGCATCGGCGGCTGTGGCTGTGCCATCGCTGGGTGGTTGAACGACCTGTCGTTCCGGAACGAGCCGGCGCCGGGCCCGCCATCGCTACGACCGAGGGCGGACCCGGCGCGCGCGACGGGCGGAAACCCGGCGCCGCAGAGGGGTTATCCGAGGCGCCGGGCGTTCGCGGTCCGATGTCGTTCGCGGTCCGGTGTCAGCGGGCGGGTTCGACGGACAGCGCGTGGCGGAACCGGTTCTGCGGATCCCAGCGCTTCTTGACCCGCTGAAGTCGCGTGTAGTTTCCCTTGTAGTACAGGCTCGACCACGGCGTCGACGACGTGTTCCAGGCCGGGTCGGCGAGGTCCACGTCGGGATAGTTGATGTACGCGCCGTCGCAGTTCGCGCTCGGCACGGGCGCGCCGCCGGTGTCGGCGAAGATATCCCGGTAGAGGCCACGCACCCAGGAAAGATGAGTATCGTCCTCGGCCGGGTCGGTCCATGAGACGGAATACTGCGCCTTGATGATCGAATCTCGCTGTGGAATCGCCCGGGCATCGGGAGCGACACTGTTGATCTGCCCGCCGTAGCTGGCCAGCAGAATGGTCGCGCTCGTCCCCGTGTAGTCGGCCTGGGTGAGGCGGCGATAGATGGCCGCCAGCTGTGCGGCGGTGTAGCTCTCCCGGAGGTAGGAGGACTTGTCCTTGGTGCGCTGGCCGATGCTCGCGCCGAAATCGGCGAAGCTCGCGTAACGGAACGCGTCCCACCAGGGCAAGGTGCGGTGAGCACCTCCGGCCGGTTGGACGCTGGTGCCCTCCCGGACAGCCGACACGAAGTCGTCCAGCAGGGTAGTGGCGTTGGGGAGCGTTCCGTCGAGCTGCACGATCATCCGCAGGTCGCCGGTGTGGATGCTGTTGAGCCACAGTGTGGCGAACAGCGACGAGGCAGGCGAGCCGGGGGCGCTGTTCTCCGCATGCCAGCGGGTGAAGTTGGCGACGATCCTGGTGTAGCTGGTCTGGTCGAGTTTCGCCCACGGCCAGCTGAGCTGGGTGAGCAGCAACGACCCGGGCGGCCGTGGCAGCAGCTTCGCCGGGTCCGTGCCAGTGGCCCGTGGGTCGCGCAGCCAATACCGGGTGACGACGCCGAAGTTCCCACCGCCACCCCCGGTGTGGGCCCACCACAGGTCACGGTTCGGGTCGGAGGACGCGGAGGTGGCGACCACCGTCCGCGGTTTTCCGGCCGCGTCGACGACGACTACTTCGACCGCGTCCAGATAGTCGACCACCAGGCCATACAGCCGTGACAGAGCCCCGTAGCCGCCGCCACAGATGTGGCCGCCGGCACCGACCTGCGGGCAAACCCCGCCGGGAACGGTCACCCCCCACTGTTTGAACAGCGTCTCGTAGACCTTTCCAAGGCTCGCTCCGGCCTCGACGGCGAAGGCGTGCCGCGTCGCGTCGTAATAGACACCCGACATCTGGGAGACGTCGAGGACCGCTTTGACCTCGGGATCGGTGACGAAGCCCTCCAGACAGTGCCCGCCGCTGCGGACCGCGATCCGCCGGTTTTCCCGCACCGCGTCGGCGACCGCCGCCTGCACCTGGTCGACGCTGGTGACGAGCCGGAGATAGTCCGGGCGGCCGACGAATCGGTAGTTGTTACCCCGGACAAGGTCGTCATAGCGGGCGTCGGCGCGACCGATCGTCGATGCCGTGCCGACCGTCGCCCCGCCAGGCGACGTGGTCGCCGGTGCCGTCGCGCCCACCGGTGCGTCGGCGGCTGCGGCAGGCGAGGCCAGCAGGCCTCCGCCCAGCGCGACCGCCGTGCCACCGACCAGTCCTCGACGGGACAGATTCCTCATCCGAGCTCCCCGCTCTTCGCCGTCGTGGCGGACCTTGCCCAGGTCACGCCGGTCCCTGTGCCACTGCGGTCACTGTCCCGGCCGGGGATTGAGACGGACTGGAGCGCGGATTGACGAAGGCCCTGGGCCGCGTCGACGTAGGGGAATGATCCGATCCGCCGCGTGCCGACGGGCTCACGCGTCGGCTGGTTCCCGGCCGGAGCTCCGCGGCTGAGACTCTCCGCTGGTCGACGGATCGGCCGGTCGGAGGAGCAACAGACCAGGGGTAGGTCGCCGGATAATTGTGACGATTTCCGAGATGCCCCTCCTTTCTTCTCCGGGTCGCCGTGCCGCACGGAACGGGGGAATGCGGTGCTGCATTCATTGACGGGCGGCGCGGCGCGGCCCGATGGAGCTGGCCTGCGACGAGTTCTTGATAGCATCGCAAAGGACGATCATCATCGCGTCCATGATATCTGTGCGCCACGATGTTTGTGGCGGGTTGGACGCTTGGTGGACATCGATGAGATGAAAGAGGTGGCGGAGCGAGAAGATGACGACTTCCACAGTCATTCCCACAGTCATTGTCACCGGCGCGAGCCGGGGAATCGGGGCGGCCATCGCCCCCGAACTCGCCCGTCGTGGCTATCATGTGATCGTGAACTACCGGCGGGACGCCGATGCGGCGGCCGACGTCGTCGCTGGGATCGAGGCGGCCGGGGGTGGTGCGACGGCCCTGGCCGCCGACGTCACGGATCCGGACGCCGTCGGCGCACTGGTCTCGGCGGTGCGGGCCGACCATGGCAGCATCGACGCACTCGTGGTGAACGCCAACACCGCTCCGCCGCCGTTCGCCGCGTTCGCCGATCTGGCCTGGTCGGACTTCGCCGCCAAGGTCACCGGTGAGCTGGCCGGCGCGTTTCACATCACCCAGCGGGTGGTGCAGGTGATGCGGGCGCAGGGTTCGGGCCGTCTGGTGTTCGTCGGCAGCACGGCCGCGGACTATGTGGGCGGCGGCCGGCTGGCCCACGGCACGGCCAAGGCGGCGCTCGCGACCTTCGCTCGGCATGTCGCCGCGGAAACCGCCCGGGATGGCATCAGTGTTCTGACTGTTGCGCCGGGAGCCGTGCGTACAGAGGCTACTGCGGCGATTCTCGATGCGGCTCGGGAGAAGGCGCTGGCCGACAACTCCGTGCTGCACCGGGTGCTCGAACCGGCGGACGTCGCCGCGGCCGTCGGGCTCGCGCTCGATCCTGCCCTGCGCCCGGCGACCGGCAGCGTCCTGCGCGTCGATGCCGGCTGGTCCGTCCTCGTCGGCGGCCCCGCCGCGTAGGTCTCGGCGGGCGGTGCCGAGTGGGCTCTCGGCGGCTGCGCCGCGTAGGGTCGGAGTCTCAATCGTGGAGGAGTTGGACGATGCCGACTGTCTCGCCGGGTTTCCGTGACCTGCTCGAGGAACCGATTCCGGTCACGCTGGCCACGGTCGGCGAGGGAGGGCAACCCCAGGTGACCGCGGTCTGGGCGCTGCTCGAGGACGACGTCGTGCGCCTGTCGCTGACCACCGACCGGCAGAAGTATCGCAACCTGGCGAGGCATCCGCGGGTCACCCTGTTCGTGATCGACCCGGGTAACCCGCAGCGGACCCTGGAGATCCGGGCCACCGCCGAGATCGGCGAGGACCCGGATCTCGCCTTCCTGAAGCGCATTCTCGCCAAGTACGGCACCGACCTCGAGCATTTCCCCGCGCCGACGGAGAACCGCGTCGTCGTCACCTTGAACCCCAACCGCATCGTCGAGCTGGGGTAGCGGCGCTGGGCCGGCATGCGGCCGGTCAGCGGATGATCGGTGGCGCTGCGGTGGCGGCGAGGGACAGCTCCCACAGCCGGGCAGCGGCCAGCGGGTCGAGGGCGTAGTCACGGACTCCGCCGTCGTCGGTCGACCCGCCGGGCACCGCGATCCGGGCGACATCGCAGTCCTCGAGGTAGAGCCCGCCGCGGCCGGCCAGAAGCGGGGAGGTCGCGGCCCAGATTCCGGTCGCGGCGCCCTGGGCGGCGGTGCGGAAGCCGACGCCGACGAATGTGCCCTGCTCGTCCCACCAGCCGCGCGCGACCTGCTCGGCGTGGCTGAGGTCGCGCTGGAGCCCGGTCATGATCTTGCCTGGGTGCAGGGCGTACGCGCGGACACCATCGTCGCGCCCCAGCGTGTCGAGGTGGACGGCGAACAGGATGTTGGCGGTCTTCGACTGGCCATAGGCGGCCCACTTGTCGTAGCCGGTGCGGAAGTGCGGGTCGTGCCAACGGATGTCGGACAGCAGATGCCCGGCCGAGGAGTACACGACGACCCGTGCCCCGCCGGCCGCGGCAAGCAGCGGATACAGCTCGCCGACGAGGGTGAAATGCCCGAGGTGATTGCCGGCGAACTGGCTCTCCCACCCGGGGCCGACTCTGCGCTGCGGGGTGGCCATGACGCCGGCGACGGCCATCAGCAGGTCGATTCTCGACGCGAGCGCGCGGATCTGCGCGGCGGCGGCGCGCAGACTGGCCAGGTCCATCAGGTCCAGGCCGAGCACGTCGCAGTTCTTCAGGTCGCCGAGGGCATCCCGGGCCGCCAGCGGCCGGCGGGCCGGGACGAGAACATGGGCGCCGGCGGCCACCAGGCCACGCGTGGTCTCCAGGCCAAGCCCGGAATAGCCCCCGGTCACCACGGCCGTGGCACCGGACAGGTCCTGGCCGGCCAGGACGTCCTCGACCGTGCTGGCGGCGCCGAAAGGTGACCCGAGCGGCTTCTGGTCAACGACAGACATGCCACGGACGATAGGAGCTCGAGCGCGCTCCAGCTCAACACCGCGGGCTCGCCAGCACGTCAGGCCCGCCGGACCGCGGCCCCTCCGCGGTGCTTTCCGCGACCGCCGACCACGTTGCCCGCGACCGGGGAGCCCTGCGCCGGGGGAAATGCGCGATGATGGGACGGTGATGACAGCAGCGGACAGCTGGGAGCAGGTGCCGACGCTGCGGGGTGAGTTCGTGCTGCTGCGTCCGACCGTCCCCGCGGATGCGCGACCGCTCGCGGCGGCGTACGACGATGAGGGAACCCTGGAGTACTTTCCGTTCGGGGTCGAGTCCGATCCGCCGTCGGCGGCGACGGTGGAGTACGCGCTCGCCTCCGGGCGGCAGGTGCTGACCCAGGTGGACCTGCGCTCGGGCGCGGTGTGTGGGTCGACCTCCCTGCATCAGCACGACCGGCAGCGACGGCAGCTGACCATCGGCCATACCTGGCTGTCCGCGTCCGTGCGGGGCGGGCCCGTCAACGTCGAGGCGAAGCTTCTGCTCATGACGCATGCCTTCGACACGCTGCGGGCCGTGCGGGTGCAATGGAACGTGGACGACCGCAATGCGCGGTCGCGCCGTGCGGTGCTCGGACTCGGGGCGACCGAGGAGGGCGTGCTGCGCCGGCATGCCCGCAGACGTGACGGCACCTGGCGGGACACGGTCGTCTTCTCGGTGCTCGACACCGAATGGCCCGAGGTTCGTGAACGCCTGACGGCGCGGGTACATGCGCGGACCGGCGGGCGTCAGGAGTGGGCGTCGAGATAGCGTTCGCGGAGCTCGTCGCAGGTGCGGTCGGCGTGCATCCGCAGAAGGGCGGCGTTGACCTTCTTGCGCAGGGCGCTGCCGGTGGGGAAGGCGATGCCGTACTCCTCGGATTCGAAGACCGGACCGGCGAGGGTCTCCTCGCGGTCGTGCGTCACGTCGACCCGATGCCGCAGGACGGGTGAGTCGTAGACGATGGCGTCCGAGTCACCCCCCCGGTGACACCCGTCCGGATGGACCGCACGGTGAGCTGGGTCGTGACCGACGCGGTGAACAGCGAGACGAACACGAGGCCGGCGATGCGCCAGGCAAAAATGATGATCTTTCCGACCGGTTTCTGTGGATCGCCCAGATCGCCGGCGAGGCCGACCGCGGCGGCCCGGAACATCCCCTCGCTCCTGCGCCGGTGCCAGCGGTGCTCGTTGCCGGCCCGGGTCACGGCTGAGGTGACGGCGCCGGCGAGGACGAGCATGACCAGAAGTACCGCCAGGTACCGGCCGGTCGCCGGCGAGACGAGATTCCGCAGCTGATGGGAGAGGTCCAGACCGGCCGGGGTGTCGACGGCGAGGATCTGCAGGCCGGCATCGAACATCGGGAAGGAGAAATCGACCTGTGCCTTCCGGTCGGCGGTGATCGAGATTCCGGAGATCGCCACGTCGACGTCGTTGTTCCTCGCCGCGTTGAGCGGTGACTGGATATCCGTGAACCAGACGTATCTCGGCTGCCATCCGTTGCGCCGGGCGATGTCGTTCCACAGGTCGATACTGAAACCCGAGTATGCCCCGGAACTGTCCCGGTCGACGAACGGGTCAAGCGGCTTGACGCCGACCACAAGGATGCTTCCATATGCGCCGGCCGCCATCCTGCGTTTCGCCTCGGGTGCTACTCGAGCGGGTGTTTCGGGCCTCCCGGCAGTCAGGAATGCGGTGAGCAGGAGCAGGCCGAGGATGCTGTGGCGAGTCGTGCGCGACCCGCTGTACACGGTCATCGGATCGCGGGGGAGCGCGCCGGGTTCGGCTCCGCCGACGGCCGGCACCGGCTAGGTTTCGGTGACCGTCGCAGCGATCTTCCACTGCCGTCCCCGGCGCCATGGGCCGGTGCGCTTCAGGCCGATCTCGGCTAGCAGCAGGTCGGCGGCCCGTTCGAGCTCGCCAAGGTCGGCCTCGTGGTCTGGCCGGTCGAGCCGGGCGACGCCGGTGTTGCCGATGCTCTCGCCGTCATCGTGCCGATGCCGGCTGATGCGCACCTCGCCGGTGTCATAGTCGGCCTGGGCGCGCAGGTCCCTGTCCGTCAACGGGTCTCCTTCGGTTGCCGGCGTCGCATTATCCGCGGATTCGGCGGGGCGGGGAGACCCTGGCTGTCCGTCATCGGAACATCAGACCGGTTCGCTTTCGGCGTCGCGGCGGGGGACGGGGGAGTGGGCGGTGGGGCGGGGGCGGCGGCGTTTCCAGGCTCGGGTGTCGCGGGGTTCGGCGTACGGTTCGACGTCGGTGGGCAGTCCGCCGAGCAGGGCGCGTTCGCGGGCGATCTCGGCGTCGAACTCGAGGCCGAGCAGGATCGCGAGGTTCGACAGCCAGAGCCAGACCAGGAAGATGATGACACCGGCCAGGGTGCCGTAGGTCTTGTTGTACGAGCCGAAGTTCGCCACGTACACGGCGAACCCGGCGGAGGCCGCGAGCCAGATCACCACGGCGAGGATGCTGCCCGGGGTCAGCCAGCGAAAGCCCGGTACTCGCACGTTCGGCGTCGACCAGTACAGCAGCGCGATCGTGATCAGCATCAGGGCCGCGAGCACCGGCCACTTCGCGTACGACCAGGCGTGCAGGGAGCCGACGTCGACGTTGAGGATCTTCCCGATCCGCTCGGCGGCGCCACCGGAGAAGACGACGATGGCGACACTGGCGCCGATGAGAAGCAGCAGGGCGATCGTCACCGCGATGCGCAGGGGTACGACCTTCCACATCGGCCGGCCTTCGGGGACGTCGTAGACGACGTTCGCGGCCCGGATGAACGCCGCGATGTAGGTGGACGCCGACCACAGCGAACCGGCGAGGCCGACGATCGCGAGGACACTGCCGGTGCCGCGGCTTGCCCGCAGGTTGGTGATGGCGTCCCGTACGACGTCGCGGGCCGAGCCGGGCGCGAGCTGCTGCACGTTGGTCAGGATGCGGTCGGCCTCGGCGTCCCCGACGAGACCGACCAGGGAGACGAGCACCAGCAGCGCCGGGAAGACGGCCAGCACGCCGTAGTAGGTGAGCGCGGCGGCGCGGTCGGGCAGTTCGTCGTGGCGGAACTCGCGCACGGTCCGCCGCAGCACCGCGAACCACGACCGGAACCGCAGCTCCGACGGCCGTCGCGGCAGCGCGTCCGCCGCGGGCATCTCCTGGCCGGGCGAGGGAGCGGCCTGCTCAGGCGACGCCGGCCCGGCGCCGGACCCGGACACCGCCGTCGAGCCGTTCTCCCGCCGGCGCGGTCGCCAGGTCGCTGCCATGAGACGGTATTTGACCATCACGGCGCGAGTGAAACGTCGCCGGTACCACCGCTGTGGGCACAACGGGCGATGTGTCCGCCTTCGCGGTGCCCGGCGTCATGCGCGGGCGTGGTCTGAGGAGGCGTGATCAGCTGACCTGATGGTCGTCGGGGTCGACCGTCGCGGTCATCGCCCAGTAGTCGACCAGGCGCCACGGGCACAGCACGTAGACGCGCCCGTCGCGCGCCTTGTACCAGGAGTGCTCGATCGAGGGATGGCCCCACATCAGCGTGCTGATCTCCCGCTGTAGCGCCTGCTGGTACCGGTCATGGGCGGCGCGGGTCGGCTCGATCGCCCGGTGACCGCCGGCCAGTAGCGTCCGGATCGCGTCGCCGATGTAGCGCAGCTGGCATTCGGTGGTGAGGATGACGCTGCCAGCGTGCGCGAGCCCGGTACCGGGGCCGCCCAGCATGAAGAAGTTCGGGAAGTCCGGGACGGAGATGCCCCGGTAGGCCGTCGGCCTGCCGTCCCAGGCCTTGGCGAGCGCCGTACCGCCGCGGCCCACGATCTCCATCGGCCAGAGCAGCTCACTGGCCCGGAAACCGGTGGCGAGGACGATGACGTCGACGTCGAAGCGCTGACCGTCGGCGGTCGTCACCGACGACGGGCCGACGCCGGCGATCGGGTCGGTGACGAGCTCGACGTGCGGCCGCTTCAGACACCGCAGCCAGCTGCCGTTGTCCTGGAGCATGCGCTTGGCCATCGGTGGGTAGTCCGGCGTGACCAGGGCCGCGAGCCGTGCGTCGTCCCCGACGTGCCGCATGATCCAGTCGAGGAACACCTCGCGGCGCGCGGCGCTCGCCGCGTTGGCGGTGTGCGGGAAGTCCGGCCACCGCTCGTCGATGCGGACGAGTTCCAGCAGCCTGTCGCTGGACTGCCACATGAGCATGAACCGATACCAGCGGGCGTAGCCCGGCAGGTGCCGTAGCGCCCAGTGCTCGCCGGGTCGCACCCGCTCGTGGTAGCGAGGGTTCGGCGCCATCCACTGCGCCGTGCGCTGGAAGACGACCAGGTGCTCGACGTCGTCGACGATGGCGGGGCCGACCTGGAAGCCGCTGGCGCCCGCCCCGATCAGGGCGACGCGCTTGCCGCGCAGGTCGACCGAGTGGTCCCACTCGGCGGTGTGGAAGACCGGGCCGTCGAAACCGTCCAGACCCGGCAGGTCGGGGATGGACGGCCGGCTGAGCAGGCCGACCGCGGAGATCACCACCCGCGCGGTGCGGGTCTCGCGCAGCCCTTCGGGCCCGCGGATCGTCACCAGCCAGTGCCAGGCGACCTCGTCCCACTCGGCCCGTTCCACCTCGCGGTGCCAGCGGACGTGCTCGGCGATGCCGTGCCGGTCGAAGATCTCGCGGAAGTAGCGGTGGAGTTCGGGCTGGCGGGCGTAGTACTCGCTGAACACGTCGGCCGGCTCGAACGAGTAGGAGTAGTAGTGGCTGGCGACGTCGACCCGGGCGCCCGGGTAGCTGTTGTCCAGCCAGGTCCCGCCGACGTCGCCGTTCCTCTCGATGATCTCGAACGGGATGCCGGCCTCCTTCAGCCGGATGCCGGCGAGCAGTCCGCCCTCGCCGCATCCGATGATCAGGACCGGTAACTCCGCGCGGTCGTGGGCCGGCGTGCCGGCGACCGGAAGAGCCCGCGGGTTGCGGCCCGCGAGGTCCATCTCCTCCTGGTACATCGCCGCGTAGTCGTCCGGGACCGGCTCGCAGGCGATCCAGTCCATGATCTCGCGGATCAGTGGGGGGTCGAGCGGCCGCGTCGGCGGGCAGCCCGCGTCGCGCCAGGCGGCGATCGCCGTGAGCGCCCGTGCCCGTAACGCGGCCTGTTCGTCCTCGGACAGCCGGCCCTGGAACTCGTTCTGCACGAACTCCCGGGGACGGATCGGCCCGCGCACATGCGACATGTCGCCGGTGATCTGCACGACCGCGGCGGTCAACGCCGAGACCGACAGGGACCCCAGGGCCCGGGCGATCGTGGCGTCGTCGTCCCCGATCGGCTCGGTGCGCAGATGCCGGCTCACCCGGTGCCCACTGCCTGGATCGCGTTGGCGACGAGGCCGAGGGCCTCCTCGGCGCGGGGCAGCACCGCCGGGTCCAGGGTGAGGAACCCGTGGATCTGCCCGGCGAAGACGTGCAGGTCGACCGAGACGCCGGCGGTCCACAGACGCTCGGCGTAGGCGAGTCCCTCCGCGACGAGCGGGTCGCATCCGCCGAGCAGGAGCGTCGTCGGCGGAAGGCCCGTGAGCGTCGCCAGCAGCGGCGCGACGTCCGGGTGGGAGCGGGTCGCCTCGTCCGGCACGTACTGGTCGAAGAACCAGTTCCGCTCGGCGTCGGTGAGCGGCCACTGCTGGCCGTAGGGTCCGGCCGAGGGCTCGCGGCCGGCCTGGGTGCCCGGGTAGGCCAGGATCTGGCGGGCCACCAGCGGACTGCCCGCCGCGACCAGCCGGCGTACGGCGACCGTGCCGATGTTCGCCCCGGCGGAGTCACCCAGCACGATCAGCCGGTCGGCGCCGCCGCCCCAGCGTGGCGCGTGGCGTGCCGCCCAGCGGACGGCCTCCTGCGCGTCCTCGACCGCGGCCGGGAACGGGTGCTCGGGCGCGAGACGGTACTCGACGGAGACGACCACGCACCGCGCCGCGTGGGTCAGTCGCCGGCAGAAGGCGTCCGACGCGGCGACGCTGCCGATCACCCAGCCGCCGCCGTGCAGGTACACGACCACGGGCAGGTCCTGTGCCGCGTCCGGCTGGTAGACGCGCACGGCGATCGAGCGCCCCGGGGCGGGTACGGCCTCGTCCCGGGCGCAGGCCACCTCGGGGCCCGGTCCCGCCTGGCGGGCCCGTTCCTCCAGGTAGGCGCGGGCACCCTCGACACCGAGCTCCACGAGCGACGGCTGCCCGAGCGTGAGGATCCTGCTGACCAGTGCCTCGGCATCGGGGTCTCGGACCACCCGGTCGAAGGACAACACCACGCGGGCACCTCCACTTGACTTGACACTGCGGAGTGTCTTTCTGGCGTCAAGCAGTGTCAAGGAGGCCGGTCGGCCAGCTCAGGTCATCGTGTAGCGGATGGGGAGGCGTTTGGGACCGCCGACGAACAGCGTCTCGACGTACTCCGGGGCGCCGGCGAGTTCGATCGAGCGGATCCGCGGCACCAGCTCGGCGTAGAGCGCGCGTGCCTCGAGCCGGGCCAGGTGGGTGCCCAGGCAGAAATGCGCGCCGATGCCGAAGGCCAGATGCTTGTTCGGTGTCCGGCCGACGTCGAAGCGGTGGGGGTCGTCGAAGACGTCCTCGTCGCGGTTGGCCGACGGATAGGACAGCACCACCGAGTCGCCCTTGGGGATCGTGACGCCGCGGACGACCGTGTCCTCGGTGGCGGTGCGCATGAACTGCTTGACCGGCGACACCCAGCGGATCATCTCGTCGACCGCGGTCGGGAGGAGACTGAGATCGTCGGACAGCCGCTTCCACTGGTCGGGGTTGTCCAGCAGGGCATGCAGGCCGCCGGAGATCGCGGAGCTGGTCGTGTCGTGCCCGGCGGTCGCGATGAGCACGTAGTAGCCGACCGCCTCCAGCTCGCCGATCAGCTCACCGTTGATCGTGGCGTTGGCGATCGCCGAGCCCAGGTTTTCGGTCGGGTTCGCCCGGGCGCGGGCGATCGTGCCCTGGAAGTAGAGGAAGAACTCGGTGAGGGCCTGGACCACGTTCTTGTCACCGAGGTCGACGTCGTCGGCGCCGAACAGCTCCTGCGTGAGCTTCAGCATCCGGGGGAAGTCGCTCTCCGGCAGGCCGAGCAGCGAGAGGATGACGTAGAGCGGGAAGTGGGAGGCCACATCCGTGAAGAAGTCGCACTCACCACCGAGGTCGGCCATGTGGTCGACGTAGCGTTTCGCCAGCTCCTCGATCCGGCCGGTGAGCGTGCGCACGCCGGAGGGCTTGAACCAGTCCGCGCTCAGATGCCGATAGACGCCATGGTCGGGCGCGTCCATCTGGACGAGGGTGCGCACCTGCAACGACTCCCGAGGGGTGATCGGGCCGCGGGCGAGGGCAGTGCGGGGTTCGTTGATCCAGATGTTGGCGGCGCGCGAGATGGTTGAGACGTCCTCGTGCCTGGTGATGGCCCAGAACGGGACGAAGTCGTCCACCTCGACCCGGTGCACCGGCGACTCGCGGCGCAGCAGCGCGGTCGCGGAGTGGAACCACTGCTCATCCGCGTAGGCGCGGGGAATCGTGAAGACGCGGCCGGCCTCTTCGACGTCCATGGCTGGTCTCCCTCGGGTCGGCGCGCGGTCTGGCCTCAGGCGTGCCCGAAATCAGACGGACACGAAATCAGACATACACGAAAACTACAGATGTATGATTGTCTGTCCGAAAGCTTTCATGGCCGGCGTCAACGTGTCAAGAGCCACAGGGGTGGCCGGCGCCGGTCATCGCGGTGCGCGCGGCCGGTCATCGCGGTGCGCGCGGCCGGTCATCGCGGTGCGCGCGGCGTGGTGCCGTCGGGACCCCACTCCAACGTCCAGCCGTAGCGTGCGGCGGCATCGGCCTGCGTGCCGGTGAGAAAGTCGTTCTCCCGGCGGATGACCAGGTCGTCCTCGACCACGTGGAAGGATGCGACGACGCAGAGCCGGGCATCGCCCGGGGCCTCGCCGAGCCGGATCGTCAGGTGCTCGCCGGTACCCGCCGCCACGGCGAGCTCCACCCGCAGCGCCGCCCAGTCCGGTGCCGCACGCAGGCCGTAGGCGAACACGAAGAACCGCCGGAACGTGGGCAGCGACGCGAGATCCACGAAGATCGTCTGCCCGTCGCGTTCCTCGCGCCGGCCGAGCCGCAGCACCTGGCGGCGCGCGCCGTGCCCCGGGGCACTGACCAGCCCGTCCAGGTCCTGCAGGACACCGGCCGACCCTGTGTCGGCCTGCCAGAGACAGCCGAGGTGGATGTTACTGGGCCGCGGCAGACCGGTGCGTGTGGTCAGCGCTGACCAGCGCAGCGTGACGGTCATCGCCCCGGACCCGCGCTCGTCCGGGGTCCAGATCGTAGCCGGATGATCGTCATCGAGCGTGTCGATCCGCTCGGTCCGCTGCCGATGCCGGGACGACCGCACCCCGATGCTCACCGCGGGCGACGGCCCTCGCCCCGCGCTGCCCACCCGCGGTTCCGATCCGAACTCGGCTCCAGGTTCGGGCCTACCGCCAGGAGCTTCCCCCAGATCCAGCGCGGAGGATCGTCTGGCGGCCGGCTTCGGGCGGACGGGCTCTGGGTGAACCGGCACCGGGCGAACGGGCTCTGGGCGAACCGGGACTGGGCGAACGGGCTCCGGGTGAACCGGGACTGGGCGCACCGGGACCGGGTCGCCCGCGGCGGGATGCGCCGCGGGCCCGGCCCGGGAAGGTGAGGGTGCGGGCACCGCCTGCGGCTGCGGCTGCGGGTGTAGGTGCGCGGTGAGGGTGCGATGGCTGCGGGCGGGGGAGGACCTGGCCAGGAAACCCGCGACGTCGACGGGGTGGGCGGCGTCGCCGGCGGCGGCCAGGGTGGTCAGGCCGTCGGTGTAGCCCTGCGCGACGCAGCGGATCTTCCAGCCGCGGGGGTGCCGGTAGAGCTCGCCGAAGACCATCGCGGTCTCCCGCCCGGTCTCCGCGTCCACACAGCAGCGGACCAGTTCGGTGCCGTCCGCCCCGAGCAGCCGAAGATAGGCGCCGTGCACCGAGCGGAACGTCCGATGCCGCCCGACGGCGTCGTACACCGCGACGCCGAACTGGATTCGCTCGACGTCGGACGGGATGGCACCGAGCGTCACCACGAGCCGTTCCGCATCGCCGACGAGCGGCCGTGGCGGCGGGGTCGCCGTGGGCCGCTCCTCGGGATTGGGTACCTGCTGGGCCAGCAGCAACGCGGTCCCGCCGGGGCTGGCAGGGCCGGCGGGACCAGCACCCTCGGGCCTGGTGACGGCGATGACGGCGTCGAGCTCCAGATCGGCGAGCTCCGGCCGGTCGTCCCAGCCCAGCGCCACGCTCAGCGGTGCGCTCTGGTCGGCGACGCCGAGGTCGGCCAGCGCGATGTTCCCGCCCTTGGGCAGCACGCGGGGCGCCATCAGTCGAGGTCGGAGCGCCGGAACTTGGCGTCCAGGAAACGGGCCTGGATCGCCAGCTGCGCGGCGTCGCCGGTGTAGACGAGATCCTGCAGGTCGCCCGCGCCCTCGTCGAGCAGCTGCAACTGGCGGACGAGGTCCTCGGCCGCGGTGGTGCCGGTGACGCCGGGGCGGTCGGCGTACTGCGGTGGCAGTGCGGTGAAGTCGTCCAGAGCCTGCGGCAGGTACTCGTGGATGATCGCGGTCAGGCCGCGCATCTCCTCGTCGCTGGCCGACTGGCGCTCGACGTGGAGCAGCAGTGGGCGCAGGATGTCGTCGATGTCGCGCACGGTGGGCACCACGCCGGGTGGCAGCCGTCCGCCGTCGGCGTTGACCCGGGTGACGAGCGCGGCCAGTTCCTCGCGCAGTTGCCGGACCCGCGCGGGTACGTCGCCGCCGCCGGCCCCGCCGCCTCGTGGATCGCCGCCGGGGCCGGCCTGACGCGTGTCACCCTCGGCGGCGCCGGAACGCCGACGGAAGATCACCCTGCCTCCTCCCGCATGCCGATCACGCGCGTCGCACCCAGGTCGATCCCTGCCTGCCCGCGGGCCGTGCTTCCCGCGGGCAGTGCCTCCCGCCGGAGCACTGCGCTGCGCAGGGCCGCGGAGCGAGCCGCTCAGCGCTCGTCCGCGCGGGCCCGTTCCAGGTAGGCGCGGGATCGACCGACCTGGGTCTCGAGCGCGGCGACCGTCGTTGCCATGCTCTCCACCGCCCTGGCCTTGTACCCGTCGATCGCGTCCATCGTCGCGAAGATGTTGTCGAACGCCGTCTGTAGTGCCTCGACGCCGACGCCGCTCCCGGCCGCCTGCTCGTGCAGCTGGCCGGTCTGCTGGCGCAGCATCTCGCTGGTGGAGGCGATCATGCTGCTGGTGGTGGCGTTCAGCGCGTTGATCTGGTCGAGTACGAGCTTCTGGTTCGCCAGCGCCTGCGCGACGATGACGGCGGTGCGCAGCGCGGCGACCGTCGTCGACTGCGCCCGGTCAACACCCTTGATGAGTTCGAGGTTGTTCTTGCGGACCAGATCGAGCGCGAGATAGCCCTGCACACTCACCGCAAGCTGGGTGAGCAGGTCCTGCTGGCGCTGGCGGATGGGGAACAGCGCGTCGGAGGTGAGGGCGTCGGCGGCGACCGGGTTGGCCGGGCGCAGCTGCTCGATCTTGCCGGCGACCGCGCCGTCGAGTGCCTTGGCCAGCGTGGCGTACTCGGTGAGCTTGCCCATGGCCGCCCACAGGTTCGCCTTCTCCTGCTCGATGGCGGCGTTGTCCTTGCGCAGCTCGTCCTGGCCGGAGTCCAGCGCCCGGATGATGCCGTCGAGCTGCTTCTGGGCCGACTGGTAGCGCTGGAAGTAGGCGGAGATCCTGTTGCCGAACGGCACGACGCCGAGCAGTTTGCGGGTGCCCTTGAGGTCTGCCTTGCCCGGGTCGAGATCGGTCACCGTCTCGCGTAGCTCGACGAGCGTCCTCGCGACCCGGCCCTGCGCGTCACCGCTCCCTTTCCCACGGGTGGAGGCGAGGGCCGCGGCGGGCCGTTCGAGCATCCGGTTCGACACCCGGGCGCTGGCGACGATCTCCCGCTGACCCATCGACGCGATGTCGTTGATCTTTTCCTGGAACGCGGGGCTGCGCGGGTCCTGGGTGGCGAGCTCCTGGGCGAACCCGGCCGCCCGGGTGCGCAGCGCCGCCCGGGTCGCCTCGTCGATCGGGACCATGCTGTCGACCTGGTCGTCCGGGATCACCGGCACCGGCTGGGGGGGAGCGAGCTGGAGCGCCCCGCCGCCCGGACCGGGTGACGCCGCCGCGACCGTCGGCGGCGTCAGTGACTTTCCCAGGTCCAGCTCCGACATCGCCGTTCCTCCCCACCTCGCCGACCGCCACCTCGCCGAGTGCCGCCGGACACCCGTGCCGCCGGACACCGTGCCGACGGGGACACCGTGCCGACAGGACACCGTGCCGCGCGCCGCCCGCGCCTGACGCCCGGCGCGGGCGCGCGACCGGCGGCGTACAGCCCAATGTCACCCTATGCGAGATGCCCACCGGATCACCGGGCCAACCGGGACACCGGCAGTCGCCCTTCTGACCGGCCCAACGAAGCAGGAGCGCGCGGGCCACGTGCCGGTCCACGACCGCGACGGGGACGGCTCCGGCCCTTGCCTCGCGGCCGGTCAGCGCGGGCGCCGCCGCGTGGTCAGAGCGGGAAGGAGACCGAGGTGAGTTCCTCGGAGAGCTGCCAGAGCCGGCCGGCGGTCTGCTCGTCGCGCGAGCGGGCGTTGGACTTCACGGCGACGGGCGGGCCGGTCATCGTGAACAGCCCGCGTGGACCGTAGTACTCGCCACCCTTTGCCTGCGGGTCGACCGCGGCCCGCAGCAGCGGCAGCGAGCCCATGTGCGCCGAGTGGACGATCGGGTTGGGAATGCGGTCCACGAGCCTCTTGATCCGCGCGCGGCGCTTGCCGTCGGCACCGCCGGCGAAGCCGCCGGCATCGGTGTTCGCGCCGCCCGGGTGCGCGGCGAGGGAGATCGCCGCCGCGTCCGCCGCGGCCAGCCGCCGCTGCAGCTCGTAGGCGAACAGAAGGTTGGCCAGCTTGGAACGGCCGTAGCCGCGCAGCGGCTTGTAGCCCTGGGTGAAGGCGAGGTCCTCGAAGTCGATCCGGCCGACGCGGTGGCCGTTGCTGCCGACCGTCACGACGCGCCCGGCGCCAGCGGCGAGCACGGCGGGCAGTACCAGCCCGGTGAACGCGAAGTGGGCCAGGTGATTCACGCCGAAATGCTGCTCGAAGCCGTCCTCGGTGAGGCTGTGGGGCAGCAGGATCACCCCGGCGTTGTTGACGAGGACGTCGATGACGGGTCGTTCGGCGAGCAGGGCGTCGGCGGCCTTGCGGACGCTCGCGAGCGAGCTCAGGTCCAGTTCCAGCAGCGAGATGTCGGCAGCGGGCGTCTCGGCGAGCACGAGGTCCCGGGCGGCCTGCGCCTTCGCCGGGTTGCGGCACGCCATGACGACGGTGGCACCGCGCGCGGCGAGCACCTTGGTCGCCTCGAAGCCGATCCCGGTGTTCGCCCCGGTGATGACGGCCGTCCTACCCCGCTGGTCGGGAACATCGGCCGCCGTCCAGCGCCGTCGTCCGGGCACACCCGCCATGTGGACCTCCACACTCACCACGGGGCGAGGCCCCGGCCATGCCTGATGTGACAGATGTGACAGTGATGACGTTCGACATGCTACGACGCGAAAATCTCATGCATACAAACTACGCTACGCTTATGATCTATAACTCCTGGTGACGAAATAAGTACGAAATAAGTATAGTGCGAGAGGCTCGGGTCGTGCCGGCGGGCCGGTGTTCACGACGGCCCGGTGTTCACGGGGGCAGGGTGTTCACGCGAGTACGGCGGTGATCTGCGGCAGGTCGACCGAGGTCCGGATGCCGGGGTCGGCGGCGCAGACCGCGGCGACGGCGTTGACAGCCCGGTTCGCCGTGAAGCCGGGGGAGGTCTCGGCCATCCGCTCGAGCGGCACGTCGAACCGCAGGCCCACATCGAGCGGGGCGTCACCCTCGACCCGGACCCGCCACCCGGTCTCCCGCAGGTCCCATGCCTGCTCCAGCGCGGTCGTGCAGTACCAGGTGGCGTGGAAGGCCAACACCTCCCGGCCCGCCCGGATCCCGGACACGGTGATCCGCTGGGCGGCGACGGTCCCGGCCGGCAGCACCCCGGCCGCGATCACGACGTCCCGCGGCGACACCGCGACCTCGCCGCTGGCCACCACCCCATCGAGCGGCATCGACAGTGCCTCGGCGAGCACCCGCAGGGACGGGCCGAAGCTCGTCCGCCCGTGGTTGAGACGTGCCTCGCCGATGGCCGCGGGCAGCTTGCCGAACCCCATCACGTCGAACAGCAGCCCGGGCGAGTCGCGTTTCGACAGGTTCGCGTACTCCTCGATGGTGAGCCGGTCCAGCCGTCGCTGGATCGAGGCCAGCACCAGCGGCACGGCCTCGGTGATGAACCCCGGGCTGCTGCCGGTGCTGTGCACCGAGGTGCCGCCGCGCTCGCACGCCGCCTCGACCCGCCGGCGGTCCTCGGCGTCCAGGCTGGCCGGATGATGGAACTCGCCGCGGGTCGTGACGACGTTGGCCCCGGACGCGAGGATCCGGCAGACCTCGTCGACGTCGCAGGCGCGCGGCATATAGAGGACACAGGCGGCGCCGAGCGCGAGGATCTCCCCGATGTCCCGGGTCGCCCGAACCCCCGTGCGAGCGCGGTCGCACAGCTCGCCGGCGTCGCGGCCGACCTTGTCCGGCGAGTGGACGTACAGGCCGACCAGCGACAGGTCGGGGTGATCGATCACGGCCCGCAGGGATCGGCTCCCGATGTTCCCGGTGGCCCACTGCACCACCCGCAGCGGGTGGCGGGCCCCGGTCGCAACCGTGGTTCCCCGGCCGGCGATGCTCGTGACCGGCCCGGGTGAGCTGGCGCGATCATCGCCCGCGGTCAATGGGACGGCTCGAGGAACTGGGCGACGACGCTGGTCGCCTCCGTGCCGCTACCGGTCCAGGAGACCGTCCCGTGGTCGAGCATGGCCACCCGGTCGCACAGCCGCAGCGCGTGCGCGACGTGCTGCTCCACGATGAGCAGCGCGGTGCCCTCGGCGCGCAGCCGTTCCAGGCTCGCGTAGAGCTCCATGGTTATCTTCGGAGCCAGCCCGAGGGAGAGCTCGTCGGCGATGAGGATCTTCGGCACCTCCACCATGACCCGCGCCATCGACAGCATCCGCTGCTCGCCGCCGGACAGGGTGCCGGCGGCCTGCCGACGCCGTCGTTCCAACACGGGGAACAGCTCATAGGCGATCTCCAGGCCGCTGCGCACCCCCTTGCGACCGCGAGCCCGGGCGAAGGAGAGGGTGAGGTTGTCCTCGACGGACAGGGTCGCGAAGACCGACCGCCCCTCCGTGGCGTGGGCCACGCCCGCCCGTGCGAACCGGTAGGGCTTGCGGCCCGTCATGTCCACCCCGCCGAGGAACACCGATCCGCTGGTCGGCGCGACGAGACCGGACGCGACGCGGGCGACCGTCGTTTTTCCCACGCCGTTCGACCCCACCAGGGCCAGTACCTCGCCCGGGTTCACGGTGAGCGAGACGTCGAACAGGGCCCGGAACGGTCCGTAGGCGGCTGACACCGACCGCAGCTCGAGCACGGGTGTCACTGGGCCTCCTTGGACCGTGGGCCGGTCTCCACCAGCGTGGACTCGTCCGACTCGGATTCGGGCAGCTCGAAGTCGCCCAGGTAGGCGGCGCGGACCTCGGAGCTGGCCATGACCTCGCGGGTCGGCCCCTCGGCGATCAGCCGGCCGAAATCCAGGACGTAGGAGCGTGACGTGAAACCGGTGACCAGCTCCACGTCGTGTTCGACCAGCAGGATGGCGAAGCCCTCGCGGGACTGCACGTCCTCGAGTGTCTTCGCGAGCGCCGCGGTCTCCACGCGGTCGAGCCCGGAGGAGGGCTCGTCGAGCAGCAGCATCCGGGGCTCGGTCATCAGGGCACGGCCCACCTCGACCAGGCGCCCCTGCCCGAGGCTGAGCGTCCCGACCGGGCTCTCGGCGAGGTCGCGCAGCCCGAGCAGCTCAAGGACCTCGTCGCAGCGGGCGATCTCCTGCGACGACGGCCCGCCGAGGCCGATGAGATCCTTCCAGAACCGGCCGGTTCCCCGGCGGATCCGTTCGGCGATGAAGAGATGATCACGGACGGTGCAGTCCGGGAACAGCTCGATGCGCTGGAACGTCCGGCCGAGACCGAGGCGGGCCCGCTTGAAGGCGGGCAGCCCGGTCGCGTCCGACCCGACGATCTCGACGCTGCCCTCGTCCGTGGGCAGCACGCCCAGCAGGCAGTTGAAGAAGGTCGTCTTGCCGGCGCCGTTCGGGCCGATCAGGCCGACCCGCTCACCCTCACTGATCTGCATACTGACGTTCGAGAGAGCGGTGATTCCGGCGAATTTCTTGGTGACGCCGCTTGCCTTCAACACGTGCTTCATGAGATCCAGTCCTCCGATCCCACCGATGCCGATGCCGATGGCGAGTCGGGAGCCGCCTCGCCGGCCGGCTCGCCCCGGTCCGCCGCCGCCGTGCCTGTCGCCGCCGTTCCCGTCGTCTCCGCGGCGCCGCTCGCGGCGGCGTGCTGCCGGCGCTCGGCTCTGGCGGAGGCCGGTGCCGTCTCTGCCGTCTCTGCTGTCTCCGCCGACCGTGCCGACCCTGTCGGCTCTGTCGGTCCCGCGGCCGTGGCGGGTGCCGCGACGCCTGGGCTCGACCCGCGGCCCGGGATCAGCCGTCCTGGGGACAGCCGGTTCGGGATCAGCCGTCCGGACATGCCGTGCTCGAGGAGCCCCTCGGGATGTCGGGCGTACTGGATGGCGGCCAGCCCGAACAGCACGAAGGTCCACTTCGACGAGATCGGGAAGAAGCCCGGCAGGTTGCTCTGGCCGCGCAGGATCCAGGCGAACAGCGAGCCCTTGAGGATCAGCTGGTCGAACAGGGTGAACGCGGCCGCCGCGTTCAGCGCCCCCGGAACCGTCCGGGCGCCCAGGGTGACGACGATGACCATCCAGAACAGGGCGGAGAACGGCACGAAGTTGTTGCTGTAGTTGACGTTGCGCTGCGACATCGCCATCACCGCGCCGCCGAGCCCCGCGATGAAGCCCGAGACCGCGAAGGCGACCAGGCGAACCTGCCCGGCTGAGATGCCGATGGAGCCCGCACCGACCTCGCTGCCGCGCAGCGCGATCAGTGTCCGCCCGAACGTGCCGCGGCGCAGCTGGATGACCACGGTCGCCACGATCGCGAGCAGCACCGTGACGAACACCAGGAAGTTCTTGTCGTTCTCCAGGTTCCAGGGACCGATCACCGGGCGCGGCACGACGGTGCCCTGGAGCAGCGAGGTGTTGCCACCGCCCACGAACGGCAGCTTCACCACGACGGCGTCAACGAAGAACGCGAACGCCAGGGTGGCGATAGCCGTCCAGATTCCGCCGAGCCGGCGGACCGGCAGCGACAGGATCGCCCCGACGACGGCGGCGATGGCCGCGCCGATCAGCATGCTCAGCGTGCCCGGCAGGTCGTACCGGTTCGCCATCTGGAACACGGTGAACCCGCCGATGGCGGCGAAGGCACCCTGGCACAGCGAGATCTGCCCCGCCATTCCAGTGATCACTGTGATGGACAGGAAGATGATGCTCACCACGACGGCCTGGGTGACCAGATAGACCCAGAGCTGGTCGCCGCGGCTGAGGACCACCGACGCCACGATGACGAGCAGCACCGCGCCGATGACCCCGCTGATCAGCTTGCTCCGCGGGTCGCGACGAGCGCCGCGCTGTGACGGCGGCGGCGGTTCGACGCCGGCCAGTGGGTCGCCGGCCTCCCGGGACCGGCGGATGCTGGGCACCAGGACGACCACGGCGAACAGCGCTACGAACGGCACCGACGGGGTGAGGTTGTCCTGCACCGTCTTCACCCAGGCGTGGGTGTCCGACCAGCGCGGGAGGTAGGTGTTCAGCAGGGCGATGACGATGCCGAGGCCGAGGCCGCCGGCCAGCGCCCTGGGCAGGCTGACGAGCCGGCCCACCGCCGCCGCCGCGATCGCGACCACCATCAGGCTGAAGAAGTCCGCCGCGGCCAGCGTGTTGAACCGCGGCGCGATCAGAACTCCGGAGATGCCGGCGAACAGCGAGGACAGCGCCCAGGACAGCGCGGAGACCCGGTCCGCGGCGATGCCGTTCAGCTCGGTCATCCGGGGGCTTTCGACCACCGCACGCATCCGCAACCCGATCCCGCCGAAGCGGAACAGCGCACCGAGCCCGACGAGTGCGATCACCGCCACACCCATGTCCACCAACTCATTGCGGCTGAACGCGTACACTCCGAAGGGATCGTAGAAGACCCCCGCGCCGTTGGGGACCACGCCCACCGGAGTCGCGCCCGACTGCGGATGGAAGTCGGCGATGATGTCGAACAGGTAGGGCATGGCCACCGCCAGGCCAATCGCCACCACGAGTTTCGACAGCGGCGGCGCCGTGCGCAGCGGCCGGAAGATCAGCCGTTCGAGTATCAGTCCGATCGCGGGCGCCAGCAGGAAGACGGACACGATGACCGCCGGGACGGTGGGCCAGTTCCATTCCTGCCGCGCCTTGAAGTACATCGCCGCCGAGATGTACGCCTGCGACCCGAAGGCCAGGTTGAACACGCCGGACGTCTTGTAGGTGAGGACAAATCCCAGCGCGACCAGTGCGTACACGGCACCCGGTGGGGTGCCCTGCAGGATCGCCTGGAAGAAGTCATGCCCGATCGAGTTGGATTCGGATCCCATGGCGAGTGCCGTCCCGGTCAGCAGGGGCCGTGGCCGTGGCCGTGGCGGGGCAGGGTGTCCGCGCGTCCCGGCAGCACGGCAGCGCGGTGGGTCGCCACCACGGCGGATAAGCGGGTGGTTCGACCGGGAACGCGTGTCATAGGTGACCTTCCCTCGGGTAAGCGGGTGCTCTGACCGGGAATACGCGGCATCGGTGCCTTTTCCCTGAGGGTGGGTATCGGTGTGGTCCTCACTGGAGGGTTTCCTCGCCTTCGATCGTGGTGCGGTGCATCAGCCGCTCGGACGCCGGATCGTAGGGCATGGCACGGTGCAGAATACCCGTATTGTCCCAGATCACCAGGTCACCGACCTGCCAGTCGTGGTGGTACCGGAACCGCTCCTGGGTGGACCAGTCGAGCAGTTCGTCCAGTACCGCGCGACTGTCGTCCGGATCCATCCCCACGATGTGGTCGGCGGTGGCGCCGATCACCAGCGACCGCCGGCCGTCATGGCGGCGCCAGACCAGCGCGGTCTCGCGGGCCGGCACGGTCTTCCAGCCGGCCTCCTGCTTCTCGGTGGGGTTCGGGTTCACCAGCCGCTGCGAGGCGGCGAAGCTGTGCACGACCCGGAGCTGCTCGTAGCGCTCCTGCTCCTTCGCCGGAAGGCTCTCGAAGGCGGCGTACGTGCTGGCGAACTGCGTGCCGCCGCCGGAGGTCGCCACGTGCCGGGCGGTCAGCGTGGTGGCCTTCGCCGGGATCGGGTCGGTGGTGCCGTCGATGTGCCAGTGGAAGGTGCCCTTGAGGTATTCGGCCGAAGGGTTCTTCGCCGGGTCGAGCGTGATCGTGAAGATCTCCCGGCCGCCCGGCGCCACGACCTCACCCAGCCGGTGACTGAGCACGAGCTGACCGGCGTCGTCCAGGTCCGCGCCCCGGACGAGGAGAACCCCCCGCCATTTCAGTGCCTCGAGGCAGCGGGCGATCACGGTGTCATCGAGCAGGTCCCGGGCATCCGTGACCTCCACTCCCAGGTGCGGGCTGAGCGCCCTGGTCTCGGCCATGGGAACCTCCCTTCTAGCGATGGAAACTATATTCTCTGGTGCTTTCGGACATAACCCCTCGCGCTCGTCGTCGCCACGCGGTGCCTGGCGGATCACGGTTGCCCCGGTACAGGGCCACCGTGATCCGTAGATCATGCCTGCTGGTGGACTCGCGGCGCCAAAAATGCGAGGTCTGTGACCACGGGTCACGGCCATGGAACCCTCCGGGGTGAGTGGGCCGTGCTGGCCAGGCCGGTCGAGTCCGGGCCGGCCGCGACCGGGCTGCGCCTCCCGTTCTCCCACGGGCAAGGCCAGTGCTCTCGCTAGATGCAGGTTGATTATCGTATATCGAGAATGTAGTTTCCAGTAGTCGAGGGGTGGGTGGATGCCGGGGCGAACCCCGGTCGGCTCCGCTGGCGCGCGTACCGCGGCGAGCGCCAGACCCCGTGGTCGCGTTCGCCACCATGACCGAGGAGCGGATGTGCAGGGCAGCTGGAACACGATCCCCGAGCTGGTGCGGAGCGCCGGCGAGCGGTTCGGCTCCGCCGAGGCGGTCGTCGACGGGGCTGAGCGGATCACCTTCGCCGAGCTTGCCGAGCGGGTCCGCCGGGCGGCGGGCGCTCTGGACGCGATGGGCGTGCGCCCCGGCGACCGGGTGGGGATCTGGGCGCCCAACAGCGCGCAGTGGATCGTCGCCGCCTTCGGTGTGCTCACCGCGGGGGGTGTGCTCGTCCCGGTGAACACCCGGTGGACGGCGCGGGAGGCGGCCGACGTCCTGACCCGCAGCGCCGCGGCGGCGGTGCTGGTCTCGCCGGGCTTCCTCGGGCGCGACTACACCGCCCCGCCCGGCATCCGCGCGATCGACATCACGTCGGACGCCCTGGCCGGCGGTCGCCCGCTCGAGCGCGAGGTCGACGGCGACGCCGTCGCCGACATCCTGTTCACCTCGGGGACCACCGGGCGCCCCAAGGGCGTGATGATGAACCATCGGCAGACGCTGCGGCTGTATGACGAATGGTGCGACCTCGCGGATCTGCGCCAGGGCGACCGCTACCTGCTGGTCAATCCCTTCTTTCACACCTTCGGCTACAAGGCCGGCCTGGTGGCGTCGCTGACCCGTGGCGCCACCATGCTGCCGATGGCGGTCTTCGACGTCGACCGGGTCCGCGAGGTGGTGGCGCGCGAGCGGGTCACCATGCTGCCCGGTCCGCCGACGCTGTACCACTCGCTGCTCGAGGGCGCCGGGAAGCACGATCTGTCGTCGCTGCGCTGCGCGGTGACGGGCTCCGCCGACATTCCGGTCGAGCTGATCCGGCGGATGAAGGCCGAGCTGCCGTTCCAGTCGATTATGACGGGGTACGGGCTCACGGAGGCCGGCACGGCCACCGCGTCCCGGCCCGGGGACTCGTTCGAGGACATCGCGACCACGGTCGGTACCGCCTGCGACGGCGTCGAGGTCAGCATCGCCGATGACGGTGAGGTGCTGGTGCGCGGCTACTCGGTCATGCAGGGCTATCTCGACGACCCGGTCGCCACCGCCGAGGCGATCGACGCCGACGGCTGGCTGCGCACCGGTGACACCGGCACTCTCGACGAGCGGGGCCGCCTGCGCATCGTCGGGCGCAAGAAGGACATGTTCATCGTCGGCGGTTTCAACGCCTACCCGGCCGAGATCGAGGGCGTACTGCTCGAGCATCCGGCCATCGCCCAGGCCGCCGTCATCGGGGTGCCCGACGACCGCCTGGGCGAGGTGGGCCGGGCGTTCGTGGTCGCCCGCGCTCCGTTGTCGGCCAGCGAGCTGACGGCCTGGAGCAAGCAGCGGCTCGCCGGTTACAAGGTGCCGCGCTCCGTGGTGTTCCTCGAGGCCCTGCCGCTGAACGCCAGCGGCAAGGTGATGAAGGACCGCCTGCGCTGAGCCCGGCGTCGGCGGGACCAGGCGGCCGGACGTCGGAGCCGGCCGGCCCTGATGACCAGGCCGGCCAGCCTGGATGGCGATCACTGGGAGGGTACGTGCGGTTCGGCGTGATGATCGGCCCCGAGCGGGGTGACACGGCGCGCAAGGTCGGACGGATGATCGACGATGTCCGCTGGGCCGAGCAGGCGGGGATGGACACGGCGTGGGTCCCGCAGGTTCCCTCCGACTTCGACGCGCTGATCGCGGTGGCGCTGATGGGGGCGAACACCGAGCGGATCGAGCTGGGCACGGCGGTCGTGCCGCTTCCGGCCCAGCATCCGATCGCGCTTGCCCGTCAGACATTGTCCGCTCAGGCGGCGACGGGCGGCCGGCTGGCACTCGGCGTCGGCCCGTCACATCACTGGATCGTGCGGGACATGCTCGGGCTGCCCTACGAGCGGCCCGCCGCGCTCACCCGCGACTACCTGGAGGTGCTGGCCAGCGCCCTGCACGGCCCCGGGCCAGTGGACGTCGAGAACGAGACGTACACCGTGCACAACCCGCTGGAGATCGGCCCGGTGGCACCGCTGCCGCTGCTGGTGGCCGCGCTGGGCCCGGTGATGCTGCGCCTGGCCGGCGAGCGTGCCGACGGCACCGTGCTGTGGCTGGCCGACGACCGCGCGATCGCCGAGCACATCGCACCGCGGATCACCCGGGCGGCCGAGCAGGCGGGGCGGCCGGCGCCGCGGATCGTCGCCGGCATTCCGGTCTGCCTGTGCCGGCCGGACGAGGTCGACGTCGCCCGGGAGCGGGCCAACCGGATCCTCGGCGAGGCCGAGGTCTCCCCCAACTACCAGCGGCTGCTCGACCACGGCGACGCCGACAACGTCGGCGACCTGTGCATCGTCGGCGACGAGACGGCCCTGGTCGCCGGATTCAAGCGGTACGCCGACGCCGGGGTCACCGACCTGTCGTTCCGGCTGCTGCCGATCGGCGACAATCGGGACGAGCTGGTCGCCTCGAAGCACCGGACCCGCCAGGTCATCGCCGAGCTGGTGGCGAGCCTGCGCTGACCGGGATGCGGATCCCAGGCCCGGCGCGGCGCAGGCTCGCCTGGCCTGGGTCACTCGTAGCGGACGCGGGCGGTCGGCGTGCTCGGGACGCCCTGGCAGGTGAGCACGTAGCCCTCGGCGACCTCGTCCTCGGTCAGCGCGTCGTTGACGTGCATCGTCGCCGCGCCCTCCTCCAGCACGGCGATGCAGGTGGCGCAGGAACCGGACTCGCAGGAGAACGGCGGGGAAAGCCCCGCCCGGCGGGCGCTCTCCAGGAGCGTCTCGCCGGTTCGCCGGGCAACGGTCACCCGCTTGCGGCCCAGAATGATCGTCACCTCGCCGTCGCCCTCGACCGCCGCGCCCGCGCCCGCGCCGGTCGGGACGGTCGTCTCCGGTGCCCCGATGGCCGCGGCCGCCGCCGCGGCGGCGGGCGCGCCGGCGCCGCACCCGTCCCCGAACACCAGACCCGGCCCCGGCACGGCGGCCTCGCCCAGGCTCATGTAAGCCTCGGGGCCGCTGACGTATC